>JAFDXF010000057.1 GCA_018268055.1 Bacteroidota bacterium | reverse complement strand
CTAAACTCCTAAACCACATTAAACAACCTTCAACTATTCTAAACCCCTAAACTCCTAAACCACATTAAACAACCTTCAACTATTCTAAACCCCTAAACTCCTAAACCACATTAAACAACCTTCAACTATTCTAAACCCCTAAACCCCAAATCCACTTTGCCAAAAAATAAAAAAGAAGGCCTTGCGACCTTCTCTGTGTTTAAGTGTGTTAAAACTATTTTACGATTAGTTCGACTTCTTTGCTTCTACCGGCTTTTCATCTTTATTGCCTACAGGAGGCAACATTGAAGAAATCGGCTTTGCAGCTTCTACCTTATTCTCTGCAGTTGCTGGTGTTATTGCTTTAGCAGCATCTACCGGTTGAGTGGAGGCAGGTTTTACATTCATATCCAAAGATGTTCCTTCAGTTTTAATCTTTGGCTCTGTTTGTTGTGGCGCTGCAATTTTATTCTCTACACCCGGACGAACAGAAGTAGCGTTTAAGTTGATAGCCTCAGCTACAGGTTTTGCAACTTCCAAAGCGGCTTTAGCTTCTGCTTCTTTCAATAATGCAGCTTGTCTTTCTGCATTCTGCTGATCTTCTTGTTTGCGTATTTCAGAAGACGAATTTGGATTCACTCCTGCTGCTTTTTGAGTAGGTTCTGTTTGTTTAGAAACAGATGCAACATTTGGGCCTATCCCTACACCGGGGCGAGCAATAGGCGCTGTTGTTTTATTTGTATTTTTCAAAGCATCTTGTTGTGCTTTGTATTGACTGTAGGGCATACCGTTGATGGTAGGCTCTGCATTGCCTTGAAGCGCTTTTGCTTCCGCAATGGACATCGTTTTAGCATTTGTAGGCACGGCTGATTGTGAAAATAATGAGCTGGAAACAAAGGCCGCAATGCTGACTATTATTAATTTTTTCATTTTTTAAAATTTTTAATATTAAAACAATTATTTATGCAAGTAATGAATAGAGAAGTTCTGACCATAATAACCTCCAGTTAAAGACATGGCACTACCGGAATTTTGGTAAACTTGGAAATTCACTTTATCTCCTGCATTAAGGCGAATACTATAATTTACAACATTACTTGAAGTAGCATTGGCTACTATTGAATTTGCAGATTCATAAATAAATCCTCCGTTTACATATACTTGCAATAATGAAAATGCACCGCCTGCAACAGAAGAAACTCCATCCCAAATTACAGATGCATCAATTTGATAAACGCCGGTTTTAGTTATAGTATATTCACCAGTTCCTGCATTATAATTTGCTCCACCATCTTCATTAAGAATAGTTGCCCAAGAAGTTAGAGGAACTCCAATTCCACTATTCACAATTACAGGCCCAGTGAAGGTTCTTGCACTAATACCAATAGACTGCGCTACATTATCCTGCCAACTTGCATTACCAGTAGCATCGCTTGTCAGTACTTTACCTACACCTTGAGTGCCATCTTGTAAAATTACTCTACCTGAGAACCATGCAGCCCAAGTTTGACTATTGCCAACAGCATCAAAAGCAACCAATCCATAAGAATTATTTGTGCCCGTAGGTACATTAGAAACCCTTGCCAAAAGACCTATATTGTAAGAACCTGTTGTACCTGGTATTGCTACTATAGAATTATTCTCAATAGAAGCACCCTCTGCAAAAGCTAATAATCCCGTAGTTTCATTAACTCCACCTGCATTAGCATTGATATTTAAGCCGAGTGGGTTAGGCCCCCCCCAAGGCATAGTGGTATTATTATCAGCAGCGGTTACATTTCCTATCGAAACTCTTGCAGTTGGCGAGATGTCACCTACGCCCAAGTTACCATTTGCAGAAATTCTTGCCTTTTCACTTCCATTATTATAGAATGTTGTAGCAGCATTTTCATTTGTACCAAAATAAATATCTTGATTGGTGTTAGGCCCTATATATATACCGCCATTAGAAGCTAATGAAGTTCCATTTTTAATTCTCAGGGCAGGATAGGTACCACCGGTTAAGAGTAAAGTAGAATTATCAGGTGTTGTTGTATTTACATTGAGGCTATTTCCATTATCATACACAATAGAGTTTCCTAAAGTAGTACCGTTTGGCGTCCACTTAGTCATAAAGTTGGTAGTACCGCTACCACTTACCAAACCTGCAGCAGCAGCTGTTTTCCAAGCGCCATTACCATTACCTGTTCCGGCATCTGTAAAGATTCTACCTACTCCTTGAGTACCATCGGCAATTCTTACTTTACCATTTAAAATTGCAGCATAGTCATTAGCACCACTTGGAGCGTTTGCCTGGATACCAACATTACCACCGGTAGCACCACCCACATTGGTATAATATCCATAATTCATACCGGTAGTTGCTCCGGATGCTAAACTGAAAGTACCAACATTAAAAGCCGAGCCGCCTGCATTTGCCAAAACAAATGATGCCTGGTTTTCTACCGAAGAATTTGCAGCATAAGAAATTAAACCACGAGAAATATTAGAGGTTGTAGTGCTTGCTGTTTGTGCAATTACTGCTTGATGAGGAAATGAAAATCCTCCAACAGTGGCAGCCTGATCTCTTGAACCGGAAACATGCAAACGTGCGCCCGGTGTAGTAGTGCTGATACCCACATTACCACTACCATTTTCAATCATCATTCTATTTACACTCGCTTTCATATCCCAAAAATCAAGACCACCGGGAGTAGAGCCTAATATACCATTACCAATGTGCCAGTCGACGCTACCATTATTAAAGAATCTTAAAGCTCCATCGCCATTGGCTCCATCCACATCAATTGAACTCCAGCTAGTAGAAGACTTTGATCTGATTCCACTACCGCCGCCATGTAAAACATCCAATTTCGCTGACGGAGATGTAGTACCGATGCCCACATTAGTGCCATCATCAAATAATTGACTATTGCCAAGATTTGTACCATTGGGCGTCCATTTAGGTACATAGTTCAAAGTACCGCTTCCGGTTACACCACCTACTGATGCTACTGATTTCCATGTTGCATTACCTACTGCATCACTTGTAAGAACGTAATTATTAGATTCACCTATAGCTGTCAACATTAATTTACCTTGCGTTCTTAAAGCATAACCACCAGCAGCATAAGCAATACCCATAAGGCCTGTACCATTATTCATTGAAGCACCAACTACACCTTGCCCATCATAAGTAAGACCGGCGGTTCCAATACCTGTCTCAGAAGAACCTTGCACACCGGCACCATTAAGTGGTGCGATACCTTTTACAGCAGATGGCGCTAGATAATAATAGTTAGTTGCACCTACTGTGCCTTTTTGTGCCCAAGCAGTTGCGTTGAAAAATGTATTTGTATTATTATTATTATTTGCAAAAAGTGTTGGAGCTGTGTTTGCTGCATTAGTATTTACAAATGAACCGGCAGTACCAGTGTTACTTGCACCGCTTACACCGGTACCTGATGTTGACACACCTGCCACACCGGTTGCAGAAGTTGATGTACCGGTTACGCCACCACCAGATGTAGATACACCCGCCACACCGGATGCAGAAGTTGAAGTACCGGTAACACCACCACCGGATGTAGATACACCCGCCACACCTGTTGCAGAATTTGAAGTACCTGCTACACCATTACCGGAAGTAGAAGCGCCATTGACACCCACACCTGATGTGGACTGACCATTAACACCAATACCACTTGGAGCTGTACCAAAAACGCCCCAGCCACTTCCGGCTTGGCTACCATAAACACCAATACCAAGGCCGCCAGTGCCGCTATTTACACCACGCACACCTGCAGAAAAACCGCCGGGTGAAGTAGAACTTACAGTGCCGATAACAGCATTTGCATTGCCTGCAGTAGAATTAGTTACACCTTCCAAAGCAGTAGCTCCGGCAGACGCAGTGTTGCTATTAGTTATTTTGAATAATGATCCTGCATCGGCCTGAGTTTTATTAAACGGCAATACCAAATCACCGCTCAACGATGAGTAAAGTGAATAAGGAACACTTGCCAATTGAGCCGTTCCTATATTGATGAAAGAACTGCCGCCATTTGGATCTATTTCTACTTGAATAAATTTTGCATTCACTCCCCAATTTACTCCGGCAATAGTACCGGTTACGTTGGAAGCACCCGCACTTCCCACTTGTACATTGAACAGGCCAAATGGGTTGGTAGTGACTGTTCTGGATTCTTGATATACATTAGGGCCGGATGCTGTAGCATCGTGAACCGTTAATCGCAAACTGATTGTTTTATTGATGAGTACATTGCCTACACTATTGCGGGCTACTCCCTGATAGTTAAAAATGCCCGGAGCAGGTGACTGACCCAAAGCAGTTACCGACAGTAGAAATACGCCTGTCAGAATGTTTAATAATTTTTTCATTTTTTTTGGTTTAATTTTTTGATCATGTTGTGTTTTAGTTTCTACCCAGCTTGACTACTTTCAAGCCGCTATGGCGAATGACTTCCAAATTGTCTCCGGGACGATTAATGTCTGGCTTTAAGTCCGCCACAACATAGTATATGCCATCGGGGTATTTTGAAATGTCAAACATCTCCACACGACAGCAGCCATCGTAGTGATAGCTTCTCTTACTGAGTATCTGCCCCATTGAGTTGATCAATTGCAGGCTCATTTGCCCGGGGGTGTGTACGAAGAAGTCCACTTCGAACTTGCCACTGGTGGGGTTAGGAAATAATTTGTAATCACCCTCATCAAAAAGAAGGGTAAAGGCTGAGTAGCCCAACTTGTCGGTGCAAGGTTGTAACACACCTTGTGTTACTAATACCGAGCTATCCGGAGGTGCAAAGGCTTGAATCAGTACCATTTCTCCAAAGCTCCATTCATACCGATAATAGGACGACGCATTGTCATACGTTCCTCCTGCAGTATTGAATACTGCGGGTACTACGCCGTTAATCGGATTAAGAGATGGAACTTGAGCATTACTGTAACTGACTGCCAAAAACACCGCAATGCAGGAAAGGGTAAACTTTCTCATAGAATGCAGGGGTTTAGGGTTAAAAAATGGTTTAAAATCTTGAGCAAGGTAGGGAAAATATTTAACGCCCAAATTTATTTTTGAACAATAATTTGGTCTATCTCCAATTATTTATGCGCTACCAAACATGTATTATGGAAGTAAAAAAATAAAAACAGCGTGTTTGACTACTAAGACTCAAAGCAAAAAATAAATTAGTAATTATCATTTTACAAAGGGAACAACATCTTGTAATCTACTTTTATTTTACCTTTTGAAATATCCGTCAACTTGCCTTTCATCAGCTTTCTTTTCAGTGCAGAAATATGGTCTATGAATAACTTTCCCTCTATGTGATCGTACTCGTGTAAGATAACACGAGCGGTAAGGCCGGTAAATGTTTTTGTGTATTCTTGAAAATGTTCATCGCAATAATGAAGTGTTACTGATTCTTGTCGATAAACATCTTCTCTTATTTTGGGAATACTCAAACAACCTTCGTTGAAGCCCCACTCCTCGCCATCCAATGCTTGAATGTGTGCATTGATAAATGTTTGTTTGATTCCATCATCATCCGGAAACTCAGCTTTTTCATCTTGTTCCATTCCGTCAAACATTTGAACCGTATCTACCACAAACAAGCGAATAGCACGATTAATCTGAGGCGCAGCCAATCCAACGCCATTGCTGGCATACATTGTTTCCCACATATCAGCAATCAGTTTTTGCAAATGGGGATAATCTGAAGAAATATCTTCTGCTACCTTTCTAAGTACCGGATGGCCGTAAGCGACAATAGGAAGAATCAAAATATTAATTTTAAAATATTAGCAATTTTGTGCAAAGTTACTTTTTATCAATGATAAATAAATCATTGATTACCCAATGGAACGCATATATTCTTGCAACATTATTGTTGCTGCTATTTCATCTACTAATGCCTTATTGCGGCGTTGCATTTTTTTCAAGCCCATTTCCAACATAGCATCTTTCGCCATTTTGGAAGTATAACGTTCATCCACTTTCTTTATGGGCATTTCAGGAAAATTTTTCTTTAACTGTTTAATACAGTTTTCTACTAATGGAGTAGCGTGGGTATCTGTATCATCCCAATTCTTTGGTTCACCAATAATGATCAACTCTACCAATTCTTTTGCAAAATAATCTTTCAAAAAAGGGATTAACTGATTCGACTCCACTGTAGTCAGTCCGGTAGCAATAATTTGAAATGGATCGGTTACTGCAAGACCGGTGCGTTTGAGTCCGTAATCAATAGAGAGTATGCGAGACATGATTAATTATTAATGGTTGAATGTTAACTCGGAATGGTTAATGAACAAATAAATCTGTTATCACAAAAATCGCAAAAACTACCGATGCAATTCCATTGGCAGTCATAAAGGCAATATTCACTCTTCGTAAGTCATTTGGTTTCACGATTGAATGTTGGTAGATTAACATCCCGATAAAAACTGCAACGCCTATCCAATATAAAACTCCAAAGTTGCCTATGTATCCTGCATAGATAACAGATACAGTACTCAATAAATGTAAGAACTCAGATAATCGCAACGCTTTTGCCTTACCGAGAAATACCGGCATGGAATACAAATCATTTGCTCTGTCAAATTCTTCATCTTGCAAAGCATAAATTATATCAAAACCACTTACCCAACAAATAACTGCAATGGAAAAAAGAATGGGCAATAAATCAAAAAATCCTGTAACTGCTAAAAATGCACCAATGGGTGCGAGTGATAGCCCTAAGCCAAGCACTAAATGGCAAAGAGCAGTAAATCTTTTTGTATAACTGTATCCAAGCACTATCAATAAAGCAAGCGGAGATAAATAAAAGCAAATACGATTGATAAAAAAACAACTGACAATGAAAAGCAAACTAGAAAGAATTGTAAATGCTAATGCGTTCTTTGCAGTGATCATACCCGAAGGTATTTCCCTGATTGCGGTTCTCGGATTCTTTGCATCAAAATGTCGATCTAAATAACGATTAAATGCCATTGCTGCACTTCTGGCAAAAATCATACAGAGCATTACTAAAATAAATTTCAGTAGTAGATTTTTATCTAAATCAAAATCTGAAAATAAAAATTTGAAAAAACCAACTTCTCTTAATCCGATAAAAAATCCAATAATTGCAAAAGGCATTGCAAAAATGGTGTGCGAGAATTTTATGAGGCTTAAATAGTTTTTTATTTTATTCATAGCAGACATGCCAAGTTATAATCATTGCTTATTATTGCTAATTCGATTTCTTACCAATTCCCACAAAACAACTCCTGCGGCAGTAGCTATATTCAGCGAATGTTTCATTCCTGCCTGCGGTATTTCTAAACACCCTTCGCATAATGCAATAGTGGATTCTTCTACACCCGTTACTTCATTGCCCAACACTACGGCTATTTTTTCTTCCGGCTCAAAAGAAATTGCACTCAGTTGATAACTACCTGCTGCCTGCTCTGCGGCATAAACATTATAACCTAAAGTTTTTAATTCTTCAATAGCTTCTGCTGAAGTTTTGAAATATTTCCAGTTAACTGATTCTTCTGCACCCAATGCCGTTTTCTTGATTTCCTTATGCGGCGGTTTGGCCGAGTATCCGATTATATAAATCGCTTCTATTAAAAAAGCATCCGATGTGCGGAATACACTACCTACATTATAGGCACTGCGGATATTTTCTAATACCAGAATAATAGGAAACTTGGCTGAGGCTCTGAACTCATTTACCGATTTTCTGCCCAACTCAGTCATGGATAGTTTTCGCATGACGCAAAAATAGGTAGAAACAAAAAAGTTAATTGACTGAAAGGAATTTATATTTATCCTATCAATCAATTAACTTAAATGAATTTTATCCAATACTTATTTCAGAATCACAATTTTTTTATCTTTTGGATACTTCACTGTATAGCTGAAACGCAATTTCTTGATTTCACCGGGCTTTAAATCTAATATCCAAGACAACACACCTGTTTCTTTATTTACATCAGCATTACTATTATCCTCATTCAAAGAAATTTCCACTTCCTTAATTGTGCACAATGGAATTTGATCTTTCAACAATAAATTAACATCTGCGGCTTTATTGTTTTTCACTACAATTTCATAAGTAAAAATTTGTTTATTGCTCCCTCCACTCGATTTAAGGCTACTTAGTTCTTTCACTAAAGACCGCTTTACCTCAACTCTTTTATCTCTACCCAATGCAAGATTCAAAGTATCTGCAGTGGTATTTGGATCTATAAGGGAGCGACCTATATAAGTATCATCCATTATTATATTCGCATCTCCGGGCAATAAGTCTAATGATTCCCAATCTGCAATTTCAGCCAGTAGATAAGCTTCTTTATCTATTCTGGGTACAGCATAATTTTTAAATATGGCCCTTATTTCCTTATCCTTAATCGTTACATATTGCAATTGGCCATCACTTGGCACGTCATAAGGCAAATCAATTTCAAAATTAGAGTTCAGTTGCCCTTGCGACAACGTAGTGTATTGTCCCAAAGTGCTGGGGTCAACTGTTTTTACTTCGGCCAATGCCTCATCATTAATTCGATATGCACCGTATCCGGAAGTTACTACTTCCAAGCCCGCAACCTTTCCTGATATAGATGACTGAATATTATTCCTCATTGCATTTCCCTGAACTGCTCTTTTCTGTAAATCGGAATAAATACCCGGAACATAAAGTTGCAAATACCAAGGCGAGAGTATAGGAGCAGCCACACCAAAAGTGGGTGTGCCGGTGCTGAGCGTTAGTTTCGTTTTCTTCCAATCAATTCCCGATGTCTGACTCAACATTGCTTTATACACTAATTTAATTTTATTGGTTTTTGAATTGACCCGAACATCATAGACAGCAGTCCATCCCGCATTGTTGGTGTAATAAGAAAGATTCACCGGTATTTCATCTGCACTCTTACACAACACTTGAAGAAAAACCTGCCCATAAGGTTTTTCTTTTGCTGATTTATCTTTCATCAATTGTGCTATTTGTTGCTGCATGCCATTAATTTTTTTATTCTGGTCTGCAATTATTTGGTTGTAGTTAAAAATATTGGTTTCCGATTTTTCAATCTTAGCATTGTAATACTCTACCAACTTCAACAAATCTGTACTTGAAATTGTTTTGTCACCCGCAGATTTCACACTGCTTTCAATCAACACACCTGTTTTGTCAATTATTTTTTTTTCAATTGCAATAAGGTTTTGTGTACGACTTATACTCTTCTGTAAATTAGCAATACTGTCTTCCAACTTTTCAACTTCTTTGAGTTTTATTACAGGCATTGAAGCCGGATAAAATACAGAATAGCGTTGTGAGAGCAATGCAACGTTTTCAGGTAAACTAATTTGCAATGTATTCAAATCAACATTCGTGCTTAGGTTGTTAATCACAATTACTTTAGTTCCTGCATTTACTTTTACTTTGGCTTCATGCGTAAGCTCAGCACCATAACCAAAATAAACGGTTGCTTCTTTAATAATACCGTCAATTTTGGAGGTATCTGCACTGCTTTGTGCTTTGATTGCAACAAATAAAAGCATAATACTTACTAAAAGGGTTATTCTTTTCATAATTTATTTATTTATCCCTACTGATGCAGGATGTAAAGAAGTTACATAAACACTTCCTTATTTTTGCGGCAATGGCAAAAGCAACCGGTAGTGAAACTCCAATGATGCAACAGCATCGGGCAATAAAACAAAAATATCCCGATGCCATTCTGCTTTTTCGTGTGGGTGATTTTTATGAAACATTTGGACAAGATGCTGTGCTTGCTTCACAGATTTTGGGTATCACATTGACCAAAAGAAACAATGGTGCTGCCGCATCGGCAGAGTTAGCCGGATTTCCACATCATGCATTGGATACTTATTTGCATAAATTAGTTAAAGCAGGGCATCGCGTTGCTATTTGCGATCAATTGGAAGATCCTAAAACAGCAAAAGGTGTAGTAAAAAGAGGCGTAACCGATATGGTGACTCCCGGCACTGCTATTAATGATAAACTTTTAGACCATCACAGCAATAATTTTTTAGCAGCCGTTCATTTTGCAGAGCATGAACAATTCGGCCTTGCCTTTTTGGATATTTCTACCGGAGAATTTTTTATTGCCGAAGGCGATCGTGAATATGCAGATAAGCTTTTGCAAAGCTTCAAACCAAGTGAAGTAGTATTTCAACGCCATCAACAAAAAAAGTTTAAAGAATATTTCAACAGTAAAATTTATACCTACGCTTTGGACGAATGGATTTTTGACAATGCTTATGCCA
The DNA here is from genome assembly GCA_018268055.1 of Bacteroidota bacterium. Classification (GTDB taxonomy): domain Bacteria; phylum Bacteroidota; class Bacteroidia; order Chitinophagales; family Chitinophagaceae; genus JJ008. The sequence continues at coordinate 64,747 of JAFDXF010000057.1, read as the reverse complement.
CAGACACACTGTTAAAACATTTTCAAACACATTCCTTAAAAGGATTTGGTGTAGATGAAATGAAAAACGGATTGACTGCTGCAGGCGCAGTCATTCATTATCTGAAAGATACCGAGCACCCCAATCTGCAACACATCACTTCACTGCAACGGATAGAACGAGATGATTTTTTGTGGATGGATCGCTTTACCATTCGCAATTTGGAACTGATTTCCGGAAATTCAGAAGGCAATCATACATTATTGAAAGTATTGGACAACACCGTTTCACCGATGGGTGCGAGATTACTCCGTCGTTGGATTGTTTTTCCCTTAAAAGATATTCAGAAAATAAATGAACGTCTGGAAACGGTTGAATTTTTGGTTAAGGAAACTGACTTGCGTAATAATTTATCGACACACATTAAACAATGCGGTGATATAGAACGATTGGTTTCAAAAATTCCGATGAAGAAAATCAATCCACGTGAAGTATTACAACTATCCAAAGGATTGAAGCAGGTAGAAATCATCAAACAACTTTGTCTAAATTCTACCAATGAATATTTAAAACGGTTGGGCGATGCGCTGAATCCTTGTCCCTATATTGCTGATAAAATTTTTAAAGAAATAGTAGAGAATCCTCCAGCCCTTGCCATCAAAGGCGGAATGATGAACAGTGGTGTAAATGCTGAATTGGATGAATTGAGAAATATCTCGCTTGGTGGAAAAAACTATCTGACAGAATTACAAAAGAAAGAAGCCGAACGAACCGGAATCAGTTCACTGAAAATCGGCTTCAACAACGTATTTGGCTATTATTTGGAAGTAACGAATGTACATAAAGACAAAGTGCCCGCCGATTGGATGCGCAAGCAAACATTGACCAATGCAGAGCGCTACATCACACCGGAATTAAAAGAGTATGAAGAGAAAATAACAGGTGCTGAAGAAAAGATTTTAAAAATTGAATTAGAATTGTTTGAAGCATTGCTGAATGAATTGTTTGATTATTTAGCACCCGTTCAAACCAATGGAAACTTATTGGCCATTATGGATTGTCTTTATTGCTTTGCACACAATGCAATCCATTATCAATATAAAAAACCTTATTTACATACCGATGATGCACTTATCATCAAAGATGGCCGTCATCCGGTGATAGAAAGAAATATGCCGATGGGTGAAAACTATATCAGCAATGATGTAGAATTAAACAAAACAGAGCAGCAACTGATCATACTTACCGGACCGAATATGAGTGGTAAGTCTGCACTACTGCGTCAAACAGCGTTGATAACATTGATGGCACACATTGGAAGTTTTGTGCCGGCAGCAGAAGCAAAAATATCATTGACCGATAAAATCTTTACTCGTGTAGGTGCATCTGATAATTTATCCGGCGGTGAATCTACTTTTATGGTAGAAATGAATGAAACAGCGAGTATCATCAACAATATCACAGAAAGAAGTTTGATTTTATTGGATGAAATAGGAAGAGGCACTTCCACTTACGATGGTATTTCCATAGCATGGAGCATTGCCGAGTATTTGCATGAATCGCCACAGCAACCTAAAACTTTATTTGCCACACACTACCACGAATTGAATGAACTGGAAGAAAAATTTTCAAGAGCAAAAAATTATCACGTTACGAATCGTGAGGTAGCCAATAAAATTATTTTCTTACGCAAATTAGCTCGTGGAGGAAGCACACACAGTTTTGGTATTCACGTAGCCCGAATGGCCGGAATGCCTCCGGCTTTGATACAAAGAGCTACTGAAATATTACAACATCTTGAAAGCTTGCACGAAAACGATGAAAAGGTAAAAAGTAAGCATAAAACAGATTTAACAGGTATCTCAAAACTCAATACTCCAAAGATGCAGTTATCCATTTTTGATGCTCATAGTGAAACATTTGATGAAATAAGAAAACTGCTGGAAGATGTTGATATTAATCGGTTGACACCGGTGGAAGCATTGTTGAAACTTCAAGAGATAAAAAATAAACTGAAATAAGCATTATGAGCTATAATTTTAGGGTTTTCCACACACCAAATTTTCTTTTGCACTAAAAATATGCACATTTGCAAAAACTTCTTATTTTTACCCCAAATACCAAACAGATGAAACTTTTAAGACTAACTGCTTTAACCTCATTAGCTTTTGCACTATTAGTAACTGCTACTTCCTGCGAAAAAAATGCAGAGAAAAAGAAGACTACCGATTATCAGAGAAATAATATCCCTATGACAGGTGCGAAAGTTGTGCCTACAAGCGCATCACCGGCATTGGGTAATCTGAATGTGTTTTACACAAAAGAAACAAGAATGCTCAGCTATAGCTTTACATGGTCAGGCCTTAGTGGTAATCCAAGTGTAGGCATTGGCGTTTATGGCCTTGCGCCCGAAGGTTATGCAGTATCTCCTACTGCACCTGTACAAACAATCAGCACAACTGGCTTAACTTCTACAGGTACTTACAGTGGTACATTATTAGCTGATGGTTCTGTAGTAAAAGAGCAGGATATACTCAATGGCAATTATTATATTCAATTGAGAACTGCTGCTTACCCTGCCGGAGAAATCAGAGCACAAATTTCATTTCAATAAGTAAATAAGTTATTTTTTAAAAAGCCCTTTGCATTTGCAGAGGGTTTTTTGTTTATCTATTAACCACCACCTCACTCTCCAAAATTACCTTGTGCGGAATATCTTCATCTGGTTTTGTATCGATTAATTGGAATAATATCTCAGCTGCTTTTTCAGCCTGTTGATGTGGAAATTGCTCTACCGAAGCAGCCGGAGGTGTATCTAAATAGGAAGTGATTGGAAGATTGGCATAGCTCACAAAACAAATATCTTTATTAATTTTTATTCCTTCAGAACGTGCATATTTAATCGCATCCAATGCTACATAATCATTAAAAGCAATAACTGCATCAGGCCTTTTCTTTAGTACCAATAATTTATGCATTGCATCGGTTGTCTTTTGAGCAGTAAGATCTGTGCTCACTATTAATGAAGCATCTGCTTTTAAATTATTTTTCTTCAGGCCTTCATAATAGCCATCTAACCTTTGTTTGGAATGAATCAATGTGTCCGGGCCTTTTATAAATGCAATTTTTTTATACCCTTGCGTTACTAACCAGTTCACCAACTCCTCAGAGCTATTTTCCAAGTTACAAGAGACAGTATATGCATCTTCCATATCGGGAATACGATCGAAAAAAACAACCGGTACATTAAATTTTTTCAGCTGCGAAAAATGATCAAAGTTTCGGGTTGATTTGGCCAAAGAAACAATAATGCCATCTACCCTTTGCCTACGCATTGCATCGGCAATCTGTATTTCTCGCTCCACATCATCATGCGATTGGCCAATGAGCACTGTATATCCTTTTTTCATTGCCACATCTTCTATAGCATTAATAGCTGCTACAAAAAAATCTTCTACAAGACCAGGTAATATTACCCCGATTGTTTTTGTTTTGCCTTGCTTGAATGAAATAGCTGCCTGATTGGGCTCATAATTTAATTCTTCAGCGAGTTTTCTAATTTTTATTTTAGTACCTAAGCCAATACTGGGATGATCGTGCAACGCTCTGGAAACAGTGGACACCGAAACGTGTAATCGCTTCGCAATTTCTTTTATGGTAGCAGGCTTTTGATTCATGCTTTATATATGTAAGATAGTTAAACTAATATTCACTTGTTCTGATTTCAAAAAAATATAATTATATCCAAATTTATACCGTTATAAATCAATGTCGAATATAACCTTTATCATCAACGATTTATATAATAAATAAACTGAAATTAGACGTAAAAACATTGGCAAACTTTCAATTAAATTGCACAATAATTTAATTCACTATGAGTATTGAAACTGCTACATTAGCCAACGGCTGCTTCTGGTGTACCGAAGCGGTTTTCTCCAACCTAAAAGGAGTAACTAAAGTGGAACCCGGCTATTCAGGAGGGCACACGAAAAATCCAACATACAAAGAGGTTTGTTCCGGAAGTACAGGCCATGCTGAATGTTTACATATCACTTATCATCCCAACGAAATTAGCTTTGAAGAGCTTTTGGAAGTTTTTTGGAAAACACATGACCCAACAACACTAAATAGACAAGGCGGGGATGTAGGTACCCAATATCGAAGCGCTATTTTTTATCATAACATCGAACAAAAAGAATTATCGGAAAAAATCAAAACTGAATTAGATAAAAGTGGCGCCTTTGAAAATCCCATCGTGACAGCAATTGTACCTTTTGAACTCTTCTACCCTGCCGAAGATTACCATCATCAATATTTTGAAAATAATGAACAGAGTAATCCATATTGTCAAATGGTTGTAAGACCTAAAGTAGATAAGTTTAAAAAAGTATTTCAAAATAAATTAAAAGAAAAAACCGACAATAAGAAATAAATCTAAAATACGATCATTTCAATTTTACTTTACGAAGTTCCAGTAGGTTTAGAGCATTTGTTGTAAATCCGATTACATTCGTTTGTACCAATCTGACAACCTTATCATACCACAAAGGCACGATAGGTGCATCATCAATAATCATTTGATCGGCTTGTTGATACAGTTGATACCGCATTGAGTCATTCGTTTCGCTAATCGCTTTTTCAAATAACACATCATAAGCAGGATTATTATACCGAGTATAATTGGGCGGTGCAGGATTTTTCGAATAAAAAACAGCAAGATAATTTTCTGCATCAGGATAATCTGCTATCCAACTGCCGCGAAAAAAAGAAACCTTTGAGCCTGATGTCAGTTCTAACAAAAGAGATTTCTGCACTACATCTACTTGCACTTTTATACCCGACTCTTCCAATTGACGAGCAATGAAGTTTGCCATCTCTGCATAAACAGATATAGTAGTCAGCTTTATTGAAGGCAAACCTTTACCATCCGGAAATCCTGCATCCGCAAGAAGTTGCCTACATTTCACAGGGTCATAATGATAACCTTTTACAACATTCGTATCATAGGAAGGCAGCCCAAAAGGAACAAAACCGGATTCGGCAGGAGTACCCAAAGAATTACGTAAGTATAAAATCATTTTTCTTCGGTCAAAACCATAGTTGATCGCTTGTCTTATCTGTTTTAATCTTAATGGTGAATTTTTAATTAAGTCGTTTTTTACATCCATCAAAATTCCTAAGTATTCAATATTCAGATAAGGCCCTGTTTGTAAATTTATTTTCCCTGCCCAATCTTCTCTCAAAGTGCCACGCTTGGTTAATACTTCATCTTTAAATGAAGCTTCAATATCATTGATAAAGTCAAGTTTCTTTTGGCGAAATAATAAAAACTCAGTGGCTCTGCTATCGTAAAATGAAATATAAATACCATCTAAGTAAGGTAAGCGATTACCGATGCTGTCTTTTTCAAAATAGTTAGCATTTTTTTTCAAAATTAATGCCTGACCTTCTTCCCATGCCACAAAACTGAATGGGCCACTACCAACGGGATGCCTCCTGAAATCAACTCCATAAGAATCAACTGCTTCCTTTGGGACTATCGAACAATATTGCATTGATAATATTCCTAAAATAGGTTGATAAGGGTTTAATAATTTTAATTGAAATACTGAATCATTTAACGCAGTAAAAGGGTTTAGTGTATCCACTTTTCTATTAAATATCCACGAGCCTGGGCTTGCAGTTTTCTTATCAATAATTCTGTAGAAACTATATGCAACATCTTGCGCTGTAACTCTTCGGCCTATGCCATTTGAAAAACATCGATCATCATGAAAGAAAACATCATTTCTAAGATAAAACAAAATCGTTTTTTTATCACTTGAAATTTCCCAACGGGTAGCTAATGAAGGGATGATATGCAAATTATCATCCACTTCTACCAGCGTATTAAAAAGCTGATGTGCCGGCCACATAGTGGACTGACTTTTGGCAAAAGCAGGGTCTAAGGATGCAATTCCATTATATTCATTGTAATGAAAAATTCTTTCCTTATTCTTCCCTGGATTATAGCACCCCAAAAGCGCTATTGCCGCCGTTAAAATAATGATTAGTTTAGCTGAAATATTTTTAACGTAATTCTTCATTTACAGGCCTTAAATTTACAGCAACACAATTTATTATGCATAAATACATTTTATCTTTTTTTATACTATTTGTTGCTTTTAGCAACTTGCCTTTTGCTTCAAATGCACAATTATTAAAAGGAAAAACAAACTACACACATCAGGACACTTTAAGAGGCAGCATCGGGCCCGGCAGAGATTGGTGGGATGTATTACAGTATAATATCAGTACAGAGCCGGATTATGTAGCAAAGTCTATTAAAGGTTCTGTTCAGATTGTATTTGGCATAACAAAGCCGGGAGCAAATAAAATAATGCAGATTGATTTGCAAGAACCATTAATGATTGATAGTATTATTTTCTTTAATAAAAATATCACATCACTTAAAAGAGATGGTAATGCCTATTTTGTGGACTTTGGTGACTACACATTTGGAAAAACTCCAAGTAATACCAACGAAATGAATCATAAGGCACTCCAATATTCCATTATGATTTATTATCATGGCAAGCCTCGAGTAGCGTCTTATCCTCCATGGGATGGCGGATGGATATTTACAAAAGATGCTGAAGGTCGTCCATGGATGACAGTAGCTTGTCAAGGTTTGGGTGCAAGCGTTTGGTATCCTTGCAAAGATCATCAAAGCGACGAGCCTGATTTAGGTGCATCCTTATCTATTACAGCAATTGATTCACTTACTGCTGTAGGAAATGGAAGATTAATAGAGAAAAGAAACAACCAAAACGGAACTACTACTTGGCTTTGGGAAGTGAAAAACCCTATCAATAATTATGACATCATCCCCTACATTGGCAAATATGTAAACTTCACTGATACGTTAATGGGTGAGAAAGGAAAGTTAGACATCAGCTATTGGGTGATGGATTACAATTTAGAAAAAGCAAAAAAACAATTTGGGCGAGATGTAAAAGCAATGCTCCGTGCTTTTGAGTATTGGTTTGGCCCCTATCCTTTTTATGAAGACAGTTATAAATTAGTTGAGTCGTCTCATTTGGGTATGGAGCATCAAAGCGCAGTAGCTTATGGCAATAAATATTTGAATGGCTATTTAGGCAGAGATCTTTCGGGAACCGGATGGGGCTTGAAATGGGATTATATTATTATCCACGAAAGCGGACACGAATGGTTTGGCAATAATATTACTACAAAAGACATTGCGGATATGTGGGTGCATGAAGGATTCACCATGTATTCCGAAGCATTATTCACAGAATATTATTATGGTAAAAAAGCAGCAGATGAATATCTTATTGGATTGAGAAAAAGTATCTCCAATTCTACTCCATTGATTGGGCCTTATGGTGTAAACAAAGAAGGCAGCGGCGATATGTATAATAAAGGAGCTAACATGATACACACTATACGTCAAATTATCAATGACGATAATTTATTCAGAAATATTTTGCGTGGCCTCAACAGTACTTTCTATCATCAAACAGTTACCACTCAAGAAATTGAAAACTATATAAGCACTCAATCTCGAAAAGATTTGAGCAAAATTTTTGATCAATTCCTTAGAACAACTAAAATTCCTGTTTTTGAATATAAATTGAAAGGCAAAACTCTTGAATATCGCTGGACAAATTGTATTAATGGGTTCAATATGCCCTTAAAAATTTCTGTAAAAGGTACTGAGCGATGGGTTACACCAACAGAAAATTGGCAAACTATTAAATTAGGAAAAGGGATTACTCCGGCAACATTCAGTATTAATAAAAATTTTTATGTGGATTCAAAAAAGGTAGATTAGTTTCACACAATTCTATACTAATAAAGTACTATGTCGAACATTCGCCGCCAAAGCATTATATCTTCACTGATTATCTATGTAGGTTTTGCTGTGGGGCTATTAAATACTTACTTCTTTACGAAGCAAGGGCTTTTTACTGAAGCAGAATATGGTCTTACTACAATTTTCATTGCTATTTCCACAATGATGATGGCGATTGCTTCTCTGGCAATGCCTTCATTTATTTTTAAGTTTCATCCTTATTACGAAGATCTTCTTCCGCCCAAGAAAAACGATATGATAACATGGGCATTGATGGTTTGCACGATTGGATTTGTATTGGTAATAGTTGCAGGTTATATATTCAAACATCTTGTCATTAGAAAGTTCGGTGCAAATTCTCCTGAATTGATTACTTATTACCAATGGATATTCCCCATGGGTTTTGGCCTCACTATCTATTCAGTATTGGAAGCTTATGCGTGGAGCAAACATGCATCAGTGTTGACTACTTTTTTAAGAGAAGTACAGTGGAGAATATTTACCACTGTATTGATTGTATTGATGATGCTCAACGTAATTAAGGATTTTGATTTATTCATTAAGTTATATTCTTTTGGTTATCCGTTCATTGCTGTTGCTTTATTGGTCTGGTTAATTTATAAAAAGAAAATTCAATTCACCTTTAATATTAGCAAAGTAAGTCGGCGTTATTTTAAACATATAATCACACTTTGCGCTTTTTTTTATGGAGGCACATTCATATTTACTTTATCGCAGGTATTTGACACTTTTGTGATTGCTTCAGTTTTGGAAAACGGGCTCAAACTGGCCGGAATTTTTGGGTTTGCCACGGTTGTTACCAGTATCATTCAGGCACCGCAAAGAGGAATTGTAGCTGCATCTATAACACACTTATCTAAAGCATGGAAAGATAAAAACATGCCTTTGCTGCAAAAAATTTATCAACGTTCATCCATCAATCAGCTACTTTTTGCATGCGGTGTTTTTTTACTTATCTGGATGAACTATTCTGATGCGATCAATACATTCGGAATTAAACCGGCCTATTTAGATGGAGCATGGGTTTTCTTTTTCTTAGGTCTTACCAGAATTGTAGATATGGGCACAGGTGTTAATGCGCAAATTATTTCTACTTCTACACGTTGGCGTTTTGAACTAATGAGCGGTGTTATCCTGCTAATTATTATGCTACCGCTTACTTATGTGCTGACAAAAAGAATAGGATTGAATGGCCCGGCTATCGCCACACTCATTTCAGTCACTATTTACAACAGTATTCGTATTATATTTCTATGGAAAAATTTCAAACTCTTTCCATTTACCATTCAAAGTTTGCAAACCGTTTTACTTGCAGTCACCTGTTATTTCATTTGTTGGTTCGCTTTTAAAAGCATACATGGCTTTCCGGGTATGTTCGGCAGAAGTATTGCATTTATATTACTGTATGGTACAGGTGCGATTGTTTTGAAATTATCACCCGATATTTTACCAATAATTCAGGTAATTAAAAAAAGACTTGGGATAGCAAAAAAATAATTACTCGGCCGACACTAATTGTTTGTCGTCAATTCTTCCGGCGCCTAAAAACCGTTGCATATAATAAGGCTCAAATAAATCATTGACCATTACTCCCCTAGATACAGAGGCATGTATAAATTTATTATTCCCCAAATAAACGCCTACATGAGATACCCCTCGACCTTGTGTATTAAAGAAAACTAAATCACCTTCTTGAAGTTCGGTAGTAGATACTTTACGGCTTACTCTATATTGCTCACGTGATACTCTTGGAATAGAAAGCCCATAAGCTGCTGCAAAAACTGCTAAAGTAAATCCGGAGCAATCCACGCCACTTTTGGTATTACCACCACTGCGATAGCGTACCCCATACCATTCATCCACTACATCTAATAAAGATTTACTAGGCAGATATTCTACCTCCGTTTTTAAAAGAATAGCATATTTTAATTGAACATTAGAAGCCGATTCAATAACAGATTTTTCTGCTTTAGTAGTCGCTTTAACCAATTCAATTGATTTTGCAGGCTCTTCACGAAGTGCTCCTTCACCTACATTTGGGCCGCTAATCGGTTTTTGTAAAATTTTAGCAACCTGAGTACGATTTGATTCTTTAACAGCCGGCTCCGTACGAACAACGGTTTTTTCATGTGTCGTTTCAGGCGTTACAGAAATGTCATTAATAAATTTTGCAGGCTGTGTTTCGGTAACAGCAGCAGTTGCAGAAAACGCTTGCTTACTTCCGGAGAAATTCAATGTTTTTATAGCTGAGCAACTGCTTAAAAGGAAAACAACTGCTATAGCTGGTACTATTTGCTTAACCATTGGTTTATTCATTAGGCTCTTTTTGAGAGTGGTTAAAAATTCGTCTGCCAGCAGACGGGCCTTCCTTTTGGGAGGCGAACAAAAATAAGGTTTTCGCTTCAAAAAACCTTATGATAAACGCATTTTTCAAAGATTAATTGTATATCACGTAAATATCTGATTTATAGAGCATTAAAATTACTATTGGATTTTACAAAATAATAAAATTAAGATACAACATCTTACTTAATTTTATCATTCAACCATTTTAATTTACTATGACAAATCTTATCTCCATTTTATTTATTTTTTTACTGACAAACAGTTGCCAAAATTCCGGCGGAACATCAAATGCTATTAAGGATACTGCCTTAATCAATAAAGTTACCGTTGTTGATACTATCGCTTTGCCAAAAGCAGCTAAGCCTTACCATAAAATTGAGTTTGAAAAAAAAGAAGTGATTATATCTGCACCGGGTACAAAATCAGTAATTTTTAATGCTTCACAATCCAAATTGTATGCAATGAATCTTGAAGGAATGAGTGTGTATGAATTTGATCAGGCTGGAAGGAAAATTTTACGTGAGTTCAAATTCACTCCAACAAAAGGTATGGGTTGGGATTACAATAAAAGCCGGCCTATTCCCTCCTTTCAGGAGAAGCCTGTAGAAGCTTGCTTCAGCCATGGCGACTCTATACTCTGGATATCACTGCACAACGCTGAAGGAATAGTTCCAATTTGGGTAAACGATTTTTCAAAAAATAATGCAGCAACTACAATTAGTCAAAAGACTAAACCTGTAACGGTTATTTATCCTGAAACCAATAAAAAAGATAGTTTTCGTGTGCCCCTAATAGAAACAGGAAAAACGCCAAAGGTGATTGCCCGTACTAATGATAGTAAATTTTTATTGGTAAGTAATTGGCACAGCCGCACAACAAGCATTTTAGCGATGAATGCTGCTGAATATCCTTATGGAAAAGTGATCAGTGAAATACCGGTTTCAGCTATTCCGCGAGGAATCGCTGTGGATGATGTGCACAATAAATCATATATCGCTATTATGGGCGGCTCTACATTAGTGCGAGTAGATAATAATACTTGGAAATCAGACAGCATTTTGAATGTATGGAGCAGTCCACGACATGTAGTGATGGATACATCTGGACATTTGTTTGTTTCATACAACAGTTTAGGAACTATCGCTTGCCTTGAAGCCGGAACGGGGAAAACATTATTTACAGCCAAAACACATGCACAACCACGCACCATCGCATTATCTAAAAATCACCAATTTATTTTTGTCACTTGTTACAGCAGTGATTTTGTAGATGTGTATAAAATCAATTCAGACAACTTTGAAAAAATAGCATCTTTGCCTTGCCCCGGCCATCCTGTAGGCGTTGATATTTTTGAAGACGACAACAATCTTGAGGCTTGGGTTTGCAGTTACTCTAACGGAGCAATCAATATTTATAATTTTAAAAAGAATTAAGGACTTGTGAGCAACAAATTTTCGCATCTACACGTACATACACAATATTCGTTATTGGATGGTGCTGCATCCATTAAGGGGTTATACAAGAAAGCCATGAAAGATGGAATGCCGGCATTGGCCATCAGCGACCATGGTAATATGTTTGGCGTTTTTGAATTTGTAGCAGAAGCGTACAAAAACAAAGATGAGCAGGGTAAAGTAAAAGTAAAACCAATTGTTGGTTGTGAGTTTTATATCACTACCGACCGTCATAGAAAAACTTTTACCAAAGAGCAAAAAGATCCTCGTCATCATCAAATTTTATTGGCAAAAAATGAAGAAGGGTATCGCAATCTTATCAAGCTGACTTCGCTGGGATTTATAGAAGGTATGTACAGCAAATATCCGCGTATAGATAAAGAATTGATTCAGCGATATCATAAAGGTTTGATTGCGACTACTTGTTGTTTGGGTGCAATGGTACCTCAAACAATTTTGAAAAAAGGGGAAGAAGAAGGAGAAAATGAATTCAAATGGTGGTTGAATATTTTTCAAGATGATTATTATGTAGAACTGCAGCGCCATGGAATGAAGGAGCAGGATCAGGTAAATGAGATATTGATAAAGTTTGCAAAAAAATACAACGTAAAAATTATTGCCAGCAATGATTCACATTATGTAGAGCAAGACGATTTTAATGCACATGACATTTTACTTTGTATCAATACCGGAGAGAAAGTGAACACTCCTGCCCTACGTGAGTTTACGGATGACGACGTGCATGTAAAAGACAAACGCTTTGCATTTCCCAATGATCAGTTTTATTTTAAAACAACTGATGAAATGTCCAAAGTATTTCATGATTTACCGGAAGCTATTGACAATACCAATGAAATAGTAGATAAAGTTGATTTACTAAACTTGACCAGAGATATTTTATTACCCAACTTCCCGATTGAAAAAAAATATCAGATACACAGTAAAGAAGAAACGATTGGCAAAAACATTATCACTCCTGAATCGCTCAATCAATGGGAATACCTGAAACATATTACTTATGCCGGCGCATATCAACGTTATTCGGAGGTAACCAAAGAGATTGAAGAAAGAATAAACTTTGAACTGTTTACTATCAAAACAATGGGTTTTGCCGGTTATTTCTTAATCGTTAGTGATTTCATCAAAGCCGGAAGAGAAAAAGGAGTTTTCATTGGTCCTGGTAGAGGTTCGGCTGCCGGATCAGTAGTTGCCTATTGCATTGGCATTACCAATATTGACCCCATAAAATACAACTTACTTTTTGAACGTTTCTTAAATCCGGATAGAAAATCAATGCCCGATATAGATACGGATTTTGATGATGAGGGAAGACAAAAAGTGATTGACTACGTAGTTGAAAAATATGGCAAGAATCAAGTAGCACAAATCATTACTTATGGCACAATGGCTGCTAAGATGAGTATCAAAGATGTAGCAAGGGTTATGGACTTACCACTCCCCGATTCTAATGCATTAGCTAAACTGATTCCTGAAAAACCCGGAATTGAATTGAAGCGAGTACTACACGCACCCTTGAAAACAAAAGATGGCGAAAATTCATTGGAAGAAAAAGATGGCTTAGTAAACGATGACTTAGAGAATGTAAAAAAAATAAGAGAGATTTATAACCAAACCGAAACTTTAGCCGGAAAAGTATTGCATGAGGCAGAACGATTAGAAGGTTCTGTAAGAAACACCGGTATTCATGCTGCAGGAATCATCATCGCACCCAAAGACTTAACAGAGTTAATACCTGTAGCTGTTGCAAAAGATTCTCCATTGTGGGTAACACAGATAGAAGGAAACAGCATTGAAAATGCCGGTGTGATTAAAATGGACTTCTTAGGTTTAAAAACGCTTACCATTCTTAAAAATGCATTAGTACTTATCAAACTGAATCATCATGTTGAAATAGATTTAGACAACATTCCGTTAGATGATGCAAAAACATTTGACTTATACCAACATGGTGCTACTATCGGTACATTTCAGTTTGAAAGTCCGGGTATGCAAAAATATTTACGAGATTTAAAGCCGGATAAATTTGGAGACTTGATTGCGATGAATGCCTTGTATCGTCCCGGCCCTATTGCCTACATTCCAAACTTCATAGAAAGAAAACATGGGCGTGAAGAAATTGAATACGATTTAATTGAAATGCAGGAATACTTAGAAGAGACTTATGGCATTACAGTATATCAAGAGCAGGTGATGTTGCTTGCCCAAAAACTTGCAGGCTTTAGCAAAGGAGACGCAGATGTACTTCGTAAAGCAATGGGGAAAAAGCAAAAAGAAGTGCTGGACAAAATGAAAGAAAAATTCATGACCGGCGCAAAAGCAAACAGCCACCCTGTTGATAAATTGGAAAAAGTATGGACAGATTGGGAAGCATTTGCGCAATATGCATTTAACAAATCACACTCTACTTGTTATGCCTACGTTGCTTATCAAACTGCTTATTTGAAAGCACATTTTCCCGCAGAATATATGGCAGCAGTTTTGAATAATGCCGGCAATATTGAAAAGATTACTTTCTTTATGGAGGAATGTAAGCGAATGGGAATAAAAGTTTTAGGCCCTGACATTAATGAATCATTAAAAGGGTTTGCTGTAAATAATAAAGGCGAGATTCGCTTTGGACTTGGCGGCTTAAAAGGTGTAGGTGAAGCAGCAGTTGAATGTATCATTGCCGAAAAGCAAAAGTATGGTGCTTATAAAGATGTATTTGATTTCATCAAAAGAAATAATCAGCGTGCTGTTAATAAAAAAACTTTAGAAAGCCTTGCTTATGCTGGCGCCTTTGATTGCTTTACTGATTTTCATAGAGCACAATACTTTCATACTCCGGAAGGCGACAATACCAATGGCTTAGAGAAAATTATTAAATACGGACAAACAATATCATCACAAGCTGCCACCACTACTAATACCTTATTTGGTGATTTGCCTTCTGTAATGGAGATTCAACCACCACGAATTCCGGATGTCACACCTTGGCCATTAGTGATTCAATTGGATTATGAAAAAGAAGTAACCGGTATGTTTTTGAGTGGCCATCCACTCGATCATTATAGTTTTGAAATGAAACATTATGGCATTACTTCAATTGCTGAATTAAATGACTTCAAAAACACGATAAAAACACAATCAAATACCGGAAGACAATTTCGTATTGTAGGTTTAGTTACGGAAGCACAACACAGAATCGCAAAGAATGGTAATAAATATGGCAACTTTTTTGTCGAAGACTATTCCGGGAAAACCAGTTTTATGCTTTTCAGTGAAGACTATATGCGTCTTGCCCCAATGCTTGTACAAGGTGCTTCTGTTTTGATTTATGGATACTTTAAACAGCGATTTAATAAAGATGAATTTGAGTTTAAAATTACCTCGGTAGTATTAGCAGAAACAATGAAACGGGCACTGACAAAACAAATTATTATTCAAGTACATCCGAAAGATATCAGCAGTAAAATGATTGTATTTATTGAACAGAATATTAAAAAATATCCGGGAAAAACCAGCTTGAAGTTTATATTGAATGATCCAAGAAATAAAGTTAAAATAAGTCTGATAACACTGAATTGGGGTTTTGAACTGAATGAAGAGATGATCCAATTTTTAGAAAACAGTCCTGATTTTGAAATTCAGGTAAACACTGCATAAAACAGACTTTTTTTCAGATTTAATTGAGCGACATCTCTATAAAATGACAAGTTTTACACAATTATACGACAAGACTGCATTATTAATAAAGCGGAAGTAAATTTGCAGTCCAATTAAAAAAACAAAGGAGAAAATAAAATGGCAAAAGAATTTACAGACGCAAACTTCCAAAAAGATGTTTTGGAATCAGATAAGTTAACAATCGTTGACTTTTGGGCAGAATGGTGTGGCCCTTGTCGTGCAATCGGCCCCGTTATTGAAGAACTGAGTAAGGAATATGATGGAAAAGTAAACGTAGGAAAACTGAACGTGGACAATAACCCTGAAGTTTCTATGAATTACGGTATCACATCTATACCTGCTATTCTTTTTATCAAAGAGGGCAAAGTAGTTGACAAATTAATTGGTGCGCAACCAAAAGGAAATTTTGTAAAAAAGATTGAAACACATAAATAATTTTTTTGTGTACAAAAAATAAAACCCTGCTAAATAGCTGGGTTTTATATTATATTGAAATCACAAAAAACAAAATTAATGCACTACTTCCAACTTCGCATTCGGGTCATGCTTATGTTTGAATAGAACAGCAAATAAAACCGCTATAACCAATGCATATCCTGCAAAGGCAAGCCATATATGATGCCAGTCTTTTGCACCGCCTTCAAGCGTAAAGAATTTATCAATAAGATAACCGCTACCCAAACTACCCATAAATGCACCTACTCCATTTGTCATCATCATAAACAAGCCTTGTGCACTGGAGCGTATCGTAGGACTGGTAGAAGTTTCTACAAATAATGATCCGGAGATATTGAAGAAATCAAATGCCATTCCATATACGATGCAAGAAAGAATAATCATCCAAAGTCCATCTGAAGGGTTGCCATAAGCAAATAAACCAAAACGAAGTACCCATGCAATCATTGAAAACAGCATTACATTTTTAATCCCAAACCGTTTTAAAAAGAAGGGTATTGTAAGAATGAATACTGTTTCTGAAATCTGAGAAATGGACATAATAATCGTAGAATATTTTACTACAAAAGAATCCGGGCCATAAGCAGGGATGTCTTTAAAATCATTCAAAAAAGTATCACCATACATATTGGTCAATTGTAATGCAGCACCCAAGAACATAGAAAATATGAAGAACAAGGCCATTTTATATTTTGCAAATAATTTAAATGCATTCAAACCCAATTGCTCAATAATTGAAGCATCCTTAGAAATAGAACGTTGCGGAGGACATTTAGGAAGTGAAAAAGAATACAAGCCAAGCAGAATGGCCGCTATTCCTCCTATTAAAAACTGATTGGTATTAGCTTTACTTTCTGAAAGATTAGTAACCCACATAGCTACTATAAAGCCAATAGTACCCCAAACTCTTATAGGTGGAAAGTCCTTTACTACGTCATAGTTTTCTCTTTTTAAAATAGTATAGGAGATTGAATTAGAAAGCGAGATGGTAGGCATATAAAAAATCATGGCAACAAGTATCACATAATAAAGTGTATCTGCATCTTTCACACTTGGAACGTATAGCAAAACAGCACCATATAAAATATGTAATAAGCCATAAAGACGTTCTGCATTCATCCATTTGTCGGCTATGATACCTGTAAGTGCCGGCATAATCAATGAAGAGATAGCCATTGTAGAGAATATAGCACCAAACTGTGCACCTGTTCCCATGTTGTTAGTGAAAAAGTAAGTGGCAATTGTTATCAACCATGCTCCCCAAACAAAGAATTGGAAGAAACTAAGTACTGTAAGCCGAGTCTTAATATTCATATATCGGTTTTTTAAGATTGAAAGATAAGATTTTTAGTTATTCCACTTTTAGATAAGATTAAATTTTATACATCGTAATTTTGCGGAATATCTTAATAAGCCATTTATGATTAACGTTTCAGGACTTGCACCGGAATTGAAAAACATTGCAGATAAAGTCCAAACAGGTCAACGCATCTCTGACGATGATTGTTTGCTTTTATTTGAAAAGGGCAGTTTGGGTTTTGTGGGTAGTTTAGCCAATTATATAAAAGAGAAATTGCAAGGCGATAAGGTTTATTTCAACCGCAATTTTCATATTGAGCCAACCAATGTGTGTGTATTCAGTTGTAATTTTTGCTCATACAGTCGTCTTTATGCTCACCGTGATGAAGGCTGGGAGCTCAGCATAGACCAAATGATGCATCTGGTAAAACATTACGATGGAAAACCAATTACCGAAGTGCATATTGTAGGTGGTGTGCATCCTAAAATGGATTTACAATTCTTTGCTGATTTACTGAAAGCAATAAAAGAGCATCGCCCTGACTTACACATCAAAGCATTTACCGCTGTTGAATACGACTATATGTTTCGCAAAGCAAAAGTGAGTGTAGAAGAAGGATTAAAATTTCTTATTGCTGCCGGCCTTGGTTCTATTCCGGGTGGTGGCGCAGAAATATTTCATCCAGAGATAAGAGAAAAAATTTGTGCAGATAAAGTAAATGCTGATGGATGGCTCTTAATACATGAAACGGCTCATCAACTCGGCATTCATTCAAACGCAACAATGCTCTTTGGCCACATTGAAAAATATGAGCATCGTATAGACCACATGCGCAGATTAAGAGAGCTACAAGATCGTACCAAAGGCTTTAATACTTTTATTCCACTCAAGTTTAGAAATGGTAATAATGATATGAGCAATGTACCCGAGAGTACACATATTGAAGACATGAGAATGTATGCCATTGCCAGAATTTATTTAGACAATTTCCCGCATCTGAAAGCTTACTGGCCAATGTTGGGGAGAGAAAATGCACAATTATCACTTGCATTTGGTGTGGATGATATGGATGGCACTATTGACGATAGTACAAAAATCTACAGTATGGCCGGCGCCGAAGAACAAAGCCCCACCATGACCACTGAAGAGTTAGTAACGCTAATTAAACAGGCCAGGAGAACACCTATTGAACGTGATACACTATACAATGAAATTAAAAACTATCAAAGCAATGAAATAGATGCCAATCAAGCAGTGTTACAATAAAAACAAACCCTTTTTTGTTTAAATATTCTCACTTTCTACTCAATTCATATATTTGTAATACAACAGACCTATATGGCAAAGCAAATTGAAGACTTTGATATCAATCTGACCGGAGATGAAGGTAAAAGCGAAGAGACCAGAACAAGTTGGTTCAGACGTATCAAAAAAAATATAAACACAAAGACTTCTGAGAAAAAAGAAACACCTGAAGGCTTATGGGTAAAATGCCCTGAGTGTAATCATATTTGTACGGTAAATGAATTGGCTGAAAATCTTTTTGTATGTCCCAAGTGTGGTTATCACCATAGAATTGGTAGTTCTGACTATTACGATATTTTGTTTGACAATGGTGAATACACCGAACTATTTGCCAATATACGCAGTAAAGATTTTCTCGGCTTTACAGATTTAAAACCTTACAAAAAAAGATTAGAGGAGATTTGGAGCAAAACCGATTTACACGATTCAATGCGAGTAGCAGTAGGCAAAGTAGGTGGAAACAATATTGTGATTGCTTGTATGGATTTTGAATTTATCGGAGGATCATTAGGTAGTGTAATGGGCGAAAAATTTTCAAGAGCAGTAGATTATTGTTTGGAGCATAAAATGCCTTATATGGTCATCAGCAAAAGCGGTGGTGCTCGTATGATGGAAAGTGCATTTTCATTAATGCAATTGGCCAAAACGAGCGGCAAACTGTCCCAACTCAGCGATGCAAAACTCCCTTACATTTCTTTACTCACCGACCCGACATTTGGCGGTATCTCCGCCTCCTTTGGTATGCTGGGCGACTTGAATATTGCAGAACCCGGGGCACTCATCGGCTTTGCAGGACCTCGTGTTATAAAAGAAACAATTAAAAAAGACTTACCACCCGGTTTTCAACGCAGTGAATTTATTTTGGAACATGGTTTTTTGGACTTCATCGTACCTAGAAAAGAATTGAAAGAAAAAATTGCGACTGTGCTAAAACTATTTAGCAACTAATTTCAATCAATCCCAAAAAAGTATCAAGTAAATTTGCATTGCTGCAGCAACGGCAGCATCTATATTTTTATTTCTTATGGCTGAACTTAAAAACAGACAAGCAAGTTTTGAGTATTTCATAGATGCACGCTATGAAGCAGGTATGGTGTTGCTCGGAACTGAAGTAAAATCGTTGAGAGAGGGAAAAGCCAGTTTCAACGACAGCTATTGCCTGATACATAAAAACGAAGTTTGGTTAAAATCATTTCATATTGCAGAGTATTCGCACGGAACAGTTAACAATCATGAGCCACTAAGAGACCGAAAGCTTTTATTGCAAAAAAGAGAAATTAAGAAAATTGAAGCCAAGCTAAAAGAAAAAGGTTATACACTTATTCCTCTTCGTATTTTTTTTAATGAAAAAGGATTGGCAAAAATTGAACTTGGTTTGGCTAAAGGGAAGAAAGCACACGACAAAAGAGAAAGTATTCGCAAAAAAGATGTAGAACGAGAAATGAAGCGCTATCTAAAATAACATACTGTGTATAACTTGTCGTTATCTTTGGTATAATTTTCGTGACCTTCCGTTATCTATGAAAAAACTGACTATTGTAATTTCATTATTTTTTTGCATCAATACATCGGCTCAATCAGTATTTGGCTATTGGTATGGAACGGCGAATGTAAAAACATCCTCTTCAACAAATAATTATCTGGTTGAACTAATCCTGCAACCTGAGAAAAACTATGTAAAAGGAGTCATCAATTATTTTTTTAAAAATACCTATCGCAGCTTTGAAGTAAAAGGAGATTATGATGCCGGAAACAGAAGGTTGAGCTTATACAATATTCCACTTACTTATTTTGCATCAGATTCATATTTTCAGATTGATTGCATTATGAATTTATTGGCAACACTCAGAGTGTCACAAGCCGAATCAAATCTTATCGGTTCATTTTTTAGTTTGCCGGAATATAAAAACACTTGCCTCGAAGTAGGATTTAATTTTAAAAAAAATGCCGAAGTCAGTCAATTAGATTCTGTATTCAAAGCCATCAGTGAATATAAGGAGAACTATCAGGTATGGAAGCCTACTCCGGATGACACACTTGTTGCCCTAAATGTTACTCCACCACCCAATAAGATTAAAAATATTCCAACAGAAAATGAATATACCAAAAGAGAGAATGTTGTTGCTCAAGAAATAGAAGTAGAGTCCGATACATTAACAGCAAGCATTTATGACAACGGTGAAATAGACGGTGATATTATTTCTATCTTCTTTAATAACAAATTAATTCTATCCAATCAGAAATTAACACACAAATCCATCAGAATAAAACTCCCGCTGGATAAGACGACAGACATCAATGAAATTTCCATGTTCGCAGAAAACCTTGGATTGATACCGCCTAACACGGCACTTATGATTATTGAAGATGGAAAGAAAAAATATGAGATTGGGCTTTCAAGTACTTTAGAAAAAAATGCGACAATCAGAATAAAGCGAAAACAAATAAAATAAAATATTGAACGCTAAATATAGTGCATTAGCTATCTTTCATAAGCATATCACTATATGAACTTTCCATTAAATCGGCAGGAGCAATCTCAAACTCTTTTAGATAAAAATCACATTGATTTTTCAATTGTTCTTTGGTCAAATTTTCTAAAATATTACCTGCTTCAATTTCAACAAAGTTGCCCAGCCCTGGAACTTCATCAAGATGAAATTTTACATTACGGATATAAAATATTTTACGATTCTTCTTTACTACTACTTTAATTCCATTCGTTTTAGTAAGTATTTCCTTTAGCCCTTTGGCATCAGCTACTTTTATCAATTGAAATTTTGAATCTTTGGGCCCTGCCTGATTATTACGTTCATAATAAATAAGATTGTTCTCTATATTTCCTTCCCGCAATTTCAGCCGTCCTGTTAATACATTGAAGTAAGTATCGGTTTGAATATCCAACCCTTTAAACTCAGCATTATTCCTTATTAAATATGCTTGAATCTTTTCGGGATAAAGACATTTTGCTTTTATTTCAACATTCAGGTATTCCATATATGATATAAAAAAAGGCTGATAAAGCGTTCACTCATCACTTTAACTCAGCCTATTCGATAAATATTATTAAAGATTATTTTATTCGGCCAGCGTACTTGCTTGCTCTTTAGAAGTTTGCTTACTGCGATTGCTGCTAATGGTACATTTTTCAAACCGCATTGCTATCCAAACATGGTCTAAATCTACTTTAATGGTACTTTCATATCCACCATCAGTCAATCGATCCCAGCTACAGTCACGGTATAAATCCGTTACAATTTTAGAAGCCGTTTTTGGATAAGCAACCCAAAATTTTGCTTCTTCCTTCAATGAAGGCATTACATCTTGAAGAATGCCATTTAATTGATTCTGATTTACTGCAAAAACTAATGCAAAATCAATCTTACGGCTTTTTAAAAGGGGTGTCATATTTTTACAAAAAGACAACTTACTAAACTGCTTTTCGATAGAAGAAGGCAACCCTTGAATAAGCAAATTTTTTTCGTCAGCCAGTTGTAATTTTTCAGTCATTGTTGGTAACATAGCTTGCAATAAATTTAATTAAAGTGGCAAAAAGTTGACTACAGAGCCTCCATTGAGACATTTTATAGAGAATGCAAAGTTAAAAAAAATAAGTTACTTATCCCCGTTAAAATAAAAAACCCACCAGACAAAGTCTAAATGGGTTAATGCAATCATTTTCAAGTGTTTATACCTTACTTCATTGGTTTATAATAGTTCAATGCTTCAGGCATATATTTTTTCAGCCGCTCTATTCTGTTTCCCTCGCTTGGGTGTGTGCTTAAAAACTCAGGTGGCTTGTTTCCTTGACTTGCCTTTTCCATTCTCTCCCACAGAGGTATTGCTTCTTCAGGATTGTAACCGGCCATTGCCGCCCACCAAAGTCCGAAATGGTCGGCTTCATATTCATCTTTTCTGGAGAAAGGTAATAAAACGCCTAATTGTGCTCCCAAACCAAAGGCTGTTAAAAACAAGTTACGAGTTTCTTGTGGCTTATTTTGCAATGCAAATGCAAGTCCTTCCTGCAATCCTGCAGCTACTAATCCCTGACTCATACGCTCATTACCATGTGAAAATAAGGCGTGAGATACTTCATGTCCCATTACGACTGAGAGTGCTGCTTCATTTTGTGTAATTGGTAGTAATCCGGTATAAACTACAATTTTACCTCCAGGCATACACCAAGCATTCACATCTTTACTATCCACAAGATTGTATTCCCATTTATAACCTTCTAGGTCTTTGGCTCTGCCAATGCTTGTATAATATTCGGTTACTGCTTTTGTAATACGCTGCCCTACCCTACGCACCATTTCAGCATCACGGTTATTGTTATTACTGACTACTTTATTCTCCGACAAAAACTGTTGATACTGTCCGGCAGCCATAGATTGAAGCATTGATTCCGGCAATAATTTAAACTGACTTCTACTTGTTATTGGATTTTTAGTACACGAAACGAAAAGCAATGTCAAAGACAAAAAATAAATTGATTTTACTTTCATTGTAGAGAATTTTATTTATGACGTTCAATTGTTATGCCGAGTTGGCATTAAAGAAAATAAATGTATGTACACAAAAATATAACTTATCGCTATTCGCCTTGTTCCAATAACTCACTCTTCCTACGTAGTCTTCGGCGATCTCTATGTTTTAATATAGGCACCTTACTTTCATTGCCCTTAAAAATACGCCCAATATTTTTTTGATGGGTAAGTAATACCATCAATGCAACAGCTATTGCAAATATTCTATAAACAGTATTATCTACGTTGAAGATAACCAATATGAAAATGGGAAAAGCAATGCTGGCCAATATAGAGCTAAGCGAAACAAATCGTGTAAGGTAGAGTACCAAAACAAAAATACCAATGCAACTAAGCGCTGTCCAAGGAGAAATTCCTAATACCAAACCGAAAAGCGTTGCAACGCCTTTACCTCCCCGAAACTCAGCCCAAATTGGGAATATATGCCCAACTACTGCTGCTAAACCTAAACAGGTTTGAAGATTTAGCATATTTAATTCGCCATCTACATATCCGGGTAATAGGTAGGCAAGTTTAACCGCTGCCATTCCCTTTAGCATATCAACAACCATCACAATCGTGCCCCATTTAGGACCTAAGACACGATAAGTGTTTGTAGCACCTGCATTGCCGCTACCATAATTCCTTATGTCTATTTTGAAAAATTTTTTACTCACCCATACTGAAGTAGGAATACTACCAATCAGATATGCCAGTATAATTAGAAGTAGTTCGTTCATAGCATTTAACCAAAACCGAATTGCAAATTTAGACAAAAAAAGTATCCAAAACTTATATTTAATTCCTTGATAATCAGGACTTATTTATAAATCTTAAACTAATCCAATTATCACGTACTGTTTTATTAACCATAATCAATCCATTTTCTGAAGCTGATTTTAGAATATCTGTTTCATCTGTTGTAAGAAGTCCACTCATTAATAATACACCATCATGTTGCAAATGATCTCGCAACGATTTCATATTCTGTAAAAGCACATTTTTATTGATGTTTGCCAAAATTATGTCATAGCGAGTATTTTCATTCAGGGTATCGGACTTACCTATTTTAATTTTTGAACAATGATTTGCTTCAATATTTTCAGTTGCATTTTCAATGCTCCAATCATCATTATCTATTGCAATGACAGAAGCAGCTCCTAATTTTTCAGCAAGAATTGCCAAAATTCCAGTTCCGGTACCAAAATCAAAAACTGTTTTTCCAAAGTGATTTATTGTGCGCATCTGCTGCACCATCATATAAGTAGTAGCGTGATGCCCGGTACCAAAACTCATTTTTGGCGTTATCAAAATCTCATATTGCACATTCGAAATCGGCTTATGAAATGATGCCCGGATAGCAGCAAAGTAATCCACCACCACCGGTTGAAAATTTGACTCCCAAGATTGATTCCAATTTTGAGCAGGTATGATTGTTTCGACATAAGGTATTGAAAGCTGACCTAAGAAATCATCCAAGGAACCCTTATCAAATTTGTCTTCGGGGATAAAAGCCTTTAATGAATTTTCTGTTTCTTCAAATCCTTCAAAACCTATTTCAGCTAAAATAGCAATGAGCATTTCTCTTACTTCGGGCAGAATGTTTTCAAACGAAATTTGAATGTAATTTGACATATACTTAAAATTAAAATGATAGCTCTTTTTACAGAGCTATCATTAAAGTTGAATTTTAATATAAATTCAATATATATTGATAATCAATAATATATTTATTTTTTATTTTATTGATTTTGATCCGGTTTTGGAATTAAGGCTTTTCTTGAAAGCTTAAATTTTCCTGATTTAGGATCTGTTCCAATCAGTTTTACTTTCATTAAATCACCTTCTTTCACAATACCTTCAAGGGTTTCTAATCTCTTCCAGCTAATCTCGCTGATATGAACCAGCCCTTGTTTGCCAGGTAAGAATTCAACGAATGCACCAAATGGCATTATTGACTTCACCACTGCATCATAAACATCACCAACTGTAGGCACAGCAACAATTCCTTTTATCCAAGCAACGGCATTTTCTACACCATCTTTATTGGCGCTAAAAATACTTACCTCCCCTCTATTATTTACTTCTTCAAGATTTATGGTAGTACCTGTTTCTCTTTGTATTTCTTGAATCACTTTACCTCCTGGCCCGATAACAGCACCGATAAACTCTTTTTCGATAAACAACTTAACCATCCTTGGTGCATGCGCTTTCACTTCAGACCGTGCAGCATCAATACATTCATACATTTTATCCAAAATCTGCAATCTTCCCTCTCTTGCCTGATTCAATGCTTGACTCATTACTTCCATTTTGAGACCATCTACTTTAATGTCCATTTGAACACCGCAGATGCCATCTCTTGTACCGGTCACTTTGAAGTCCATATCTCCCAAATGATCCTCATCTCCCAATATATCAGTAAGTATCGCAAATTTTTCGCCTTTTGTAATCAATCCCATCGCTACACCGCTAACGTGTTTTGGAATAGGTACTCCTGCATCCATCAATGCTAATGAGCCTGCACACACAGTCGCCATAGAAGAAGAACCATTTGATTCCAGAATATCACTTACCACCCTAACGGTATAAGGATAATCGCTGTTCGGCATCATCATCTTTAATGAACGCTGAGCCAGGTTACCATGCCCGATTTCGCGGCGACTTTGACCACGCATCATTTTTACCTCACCTGTTGAAAACGGTGGAAAATTATAATGCAAATAGAATTTAGAATCAACAGATTTTGCAGCACTTTCTACCAATAATTCATCTAAAGGAGTTCCTAAGGTAACAGTGCTAATTGATTGAGTTTCACCTCTTGTAAACAAAGACGCTCCATGCGGAGAAGGCAATACATCCACTTCCATATCCAATGGACGAACGGTTACTAAATCACGTCCGTCAAGCCTTACTCTTTCATCCAAAATCATATCTCTCACCACATCGTATTGTAAATCACCATAATATGTGGAAGCTAATTTTTTGGTTACATCCGGCAAACTTTCGCCTTCTGCTACGTTGTATTCTTTCTTCAGATATTCGTCCAGTTCTTTTTTAATCGCTTCAAAACGATCGCTTCTTTCGTGTTTACTCAACTTGCCTTTAGCTACCTCATAAGCTTTTTGTTTTGCAAAAGAATACACTTTTTCCTTCAGCACTTCATCGGTAGCAGGTTTAGTGTATTCACGTTTGCTTTTTACGCCTGCAAGGTCTCTCAACTCTTCTTGCGCTTTTACTTGAATACGGATAGCATCGTGTGCAATTTCTAAAGCTTTTACTAAGTCTGCTTCGCTACATTCTTGTGCCTCACCTTCTACCATCATCA
Source organism: Bacteroidota bacterium (assembly GCA_018268055.1). Lineage (GTDB taxonomy): Bacteria > Bacteroidota > Bacteroidia > Chitinophagales > Chitinophagaceae > JJ008. Next base: position 38,484 of record JAFDXF010000057.1, on the reverse strand, counting down.
GGTTTTTATCGGTGGCAGCTATTATGAAATCCATATCGGATTTTTCCATTTCAGAACGCGTTGGATTTACTACAAATTCGCCATTCACTCTGGATACTCTTACTTCAGATATAATTTCTTTAATAGGAATATCAGAAACAGCCAATGCTGCAGATGCTGCTAAGCAAGCTAAGGCATCAGGCATTACCTCTGGATCGCTTGATATAAGCGATACTAATACTTGAACGTCGCAGAAGTAATCTTCCGGAAATAATGGGCGAAGTGCACGATCTATTAAGCGACTCGTCAATACTTCATAGTCATTCAACTTTGCTTCTCTTTTGAAGAATGAGCCTGGAATACGACCAGCTGCAGCAAATTTTTCTTGATAATCTACAGATAAAGGGAAAAAACTCTGGCCTTCACGTGGCTCTTTATTGGCACAAACAGTTGCCAAAATCATACAATTGCCTTGGCTTACTGTAACAGCGCCATCGGCCTGGCGAGCAAGACGTCCGGTTTCTATTGAAACCATACGACCACCGCCTATATCAAATGTTTTACGAATAGGTTGTTGTAACATAATATTAACTAATTTTTTAGGGCATAGCCCAATGAAGAATTTTTTAGAAAGATTTTTATTGCTCTGATTCAGCATTGTTAAAAAAGAAATACTGAAACAGCTTAGAGTCAAGATATACTCAAGTCCGTAAAAAAATATTCCCAATATCCGGAGAACATTGGGAATGTATATATCTTAATTTACTTTTCTGAGTAATCGTCAAGAACTAATTCAACTTCCCCAACCTTTTTTGGGTTCAGGATTTTATTTTCTTAGTCCAAGCTTCTCGATCAATTGGCGATAACCGGTTAGGTTATGCTTTTGCAAATAAGTCAATAACCGCTTACGCTTACCAACTAATTGCATCAATCCACGATGCGTAGAAAAATCTTTTTTGTTCTGCTGGAGATGGCTGCTGATCTGACTGATTCTTTCAGTAAGCAATGCAATCTGGCCTTCGATAGAACCTGTGTTAGTGGTAGCACCACCAAAATTTTTAATAACTTCTGCTTTTTTTTCTTTTGTTAAGGGCATCTTGTTTAATTTTTAAATTTCATCCGATTTTTTCATCAAATATTTTAGGCGGCAAAGTTAAGGCTACTTTCCTGAATCGCAAAGAAATAAAGACTCCATTTTTTAGACCTGCCAAATGTGTTTTAGCTTGATTTTCAGTACTTTCTTAGTTTTGCAAAATGGATTTATCACAAGATACTAAAAATATCCTTGGTTTGCAGCTCCCCACCGATCCACGTTGGGTAGATTTAGCAAGTTTGTCATTAAGTGAAATTCTTACGGATCACGCCTATTGCGAACAAAAAGCAGCTACAACTTGCATCACATTGATTCAACGGTATAATCAAAAAGAAAAATTAGTAACCGAGCTTTCGCCAATAGTTACTGAGGAGTGGGGACATTTCAGATTGGTACTTGCTGAGTTGAAAAAGCGAAATTTAAAATTAGGTCTTCAAAGAAAAGATGAATACGTAAATGCTTTAATAGAATTTCAACAAAAGGGTGGCAATGAAGAAGGCAGACTTTTGGATCAATTACTAACGATGGCCTTGATAGAAGCAAGAAGTTGTGAACGATTTAAACGGCTTAGTGAAGGATTAAATGACGAATACCTTAGAAATTTTTACCGCCGTTTTATGGAAAGCGAAGCAGGACATTATACATTATTCATTGAGCTTGCAGAAACATACATCGCAAAAGAAAAAGTACGATCCCGATGGAGTGAATGGTTGGATTATGAAGCAAAGGTTATCACCAATATAGAAGTACGAGGAGACAGAATTCATTAAATAAAATTCCGCAAACGATTGAAGTAAGGAAAGCTGAAAAAGTTTGCTACTTTCAACACCTGATGTATTTAGAAATCCCACAAGAAGTATTATCTGCATTTGAACCGGCATACCCTAATGCACATCCTACAATTTCTTTCGATGTAACTGCTTTTGGTAATGGATTAATCAATCAGTCATTCAAAGTAACTTATCCGGAAGGGAAAAGCATTTTTGTGCAACAGATCAATACAAATGTTTTTAAAACGCCAAACTATATTCAAGAAAACTATTTTCATCTTTGGCAACATTTACAAAATAAGAGCATTCACTTTTTAATGCCTTTACCTGTTTATCCAAAGAATAAAGCCTTACTATATGTAGATCAAACAGGAAAATGCTGGCGAGCCTTTGAGTTTATTCCGGACACTTGTTCTTTATCAATTGCGTCTAATAGTAGCCAGGTTTATATGGCAGCTAAAACATTTGCCCGGTTTACTGCATCCTTTCATCAGTTTGATGCTGCGCTTCTGAAAGAGACAATACCTAATTTTCACAACCTCGCTTATCGATACACAGAATTTGAACAAGCTTTAAAAAATGCAAGTGGTACAAGAAAAGAAAAAGCATCAGAATTGATTAAAGAATTACAACAAAGAATTGCCTACAAATCTTTTTATATTTTTATTACCGGCTCCAACGATTTTCCAAAAAGGGTAATGCACCACGATGCTAAGATTGCCAATGTGCTTTCCGCAGTTCATAACGGCGAAGTTATTTGTCCGGTAGATTTTGACACGACAATGCCCGGATATTTTTTTTCTGATTTGGGTGACATGATACGCTCTATGACTTGCAGTCATGATGAAGCAAGTACGGCATTCGATAAAATGCAAATTATCAAGGATTATTACAAAGCCATTATTGACGGCTATACCGAAGCAATGAATCATTTACTAACTGATGCTGAAAAAAAACATATTCATTGCGCAGGGTTAATGATGATTTATATGCAAGCACTTCGTTTTTTAACGGATTATCTAAATGGAGATATCTATTATAAAATTTCTTATACAGAGCAAAATTTTGATAGAGCCTTCAACCAATTTACGCTACTGAAAAAATTAGAAACATTTCTGGAAGAAGAATTTAATTTCAAAATGCAATCTCTTTAACACCATCTTCTGCCGATGTAAGAAAAACATCGGGAGTATAACCTATTATGGTTTGGTAATGCTTTATGAGCTTTGTTTTGAAATCATCTAATCTATTTTCAGCAACTAAAGCAACGGCACAACCGCCAAACCCTGCACCGGTCATTCTTGCTCCTATACATCCTGCAAAAGATTTGCAGAAATCAATAATAGTGTCTAACTCAATGCCGCTTACTTCATAATCGACTTGCAGTGATTGATGCGAAGCATACATTAATTTCCCAAAGATTTCCCAATCATTCATTTGAAGTGCAAGTACTGCATCTTTTACTCTTTGATTTTCGCTGATTACATGCTGTGCTCTTCTTCTGACAACTTCGTTTTCAATCAATAACTTAGTTAATTCAAAGGATGCGGGGCTAATTTCACATAAGTTTGAAACGCTAAGTTTTTTTTGCAACAAAGCAAGTGCATTCCTACATTCAGCAAAGCGTTCATTATATTTGGAATCGACTAATTTTCGTTGTTTGTTTGTATTGATAATTGTCAATGAATATTTTTCAGAATGAAATGGAAAATATTCATAATCCAACGTGTCACAATTTAATAGAATAGCGTTTTCTTTTTTACCCATTGCTACCGCAAACTGATCCATTATGCCACAATTCACACCTATAAATTCATTCTCCACTTTTTTGGCAAGCAGTGCAATTTCTTTTCCGTCTTTGTTTACTCCGAATAAATTTGAAATGGCATAAGCCATCAGCACTTCTATAGATGCAGAAGATGAAAGCCCTGCACCAACAGGTAAATTGCCATAAAAAAATAAATCTAACCCTGACAAGTTGATATTATCTTTTAAAAATTCATTTAAGACGCCCAGCGGGTAGTTAAACCATTGCGCTCCGGTTTTTGAATAAGATTCCTGCAGATGCAGCGAATCTTGTTCCTGAAAATTAAAACTCTGAAAACGAATTACCTTCTCCGTATTTTTGGCAACAGCCAGCCATGTTCCCATTGTAATAGCACAAGGCAATACATTTCCGCCATTATAATCAATATGTTCGCCAATCAAGTTTACACGTCCCGGGCAAAAGAAAATTTTTTCAGGCAGTTTATGGTAAGTTTTTTTAAATTCTTCAATTAGTAATGTCAACTCCATTGTACGAGGTATTATGTTCTTGAGAAATACTCAATTTCGTTTTCTAAATCCAAAAATGGGTATTTCAATTTTAATTCTTTCGCTTTTTCAAAATTGGTTTGCAAAAATTTTTGATGTGCTTTAGTTTCCGGTTGAAACGCTCTGTGTTTTCTTGCAATAACCAATTGGCGTACTTCTTTCATTAACTCTCTTGATGAAGTATCAATGCAAGATTCAGTAAATTTTTCTAATACAAATTCTGTTGCCGGATAATTGGGATGCACTAAGTCAACATCATAAAAACGATAATCACGCAGCACGTCAATCACAAGCTCATAAGCCGGGAAATAAGATGCTGCTTCAAACTTTTGACATATAAAATGTACTGCTTCAATCAGTCTGGCTTTGCTTCTGTTATTATCAATTACCCCATCTCTTATGTGCCTAACGGGGCTAATAGTGAATATGAACTTCAAATTAGGATTAAATGCTTTAAGCTCTTTCAAAGTTGTTTCAAGCATAAGTTTGATATCCTCTATCTCCAACATTTGCTTTGTAAACCAAGATGCTGGTGCTCGATGACAATTTGCTACACCACTTCCTAATTCTAAAGATGCAGTGTCTGCTTCTTTTGTAAGATGGTAGCTGAATGAAGAGCCTAACGTTATAATGAGCCATTCTGCCTCTTTTAAATATTGATGTGCCTGATACTGTGCTTGATTAATTGTTTTTAAAGTATCTGCTTTGTCCACTCCTGATAATCTGGAATGATGATCCCAACTATGCCACACTTCGTTTAGTTGAAAAAGATCACTTTCGTAATACTGCTTATTATTTTTATAGGACAAAAGGCTATTACAAACAGCTTCAGGAGCAAAAAGAATTCCGTTTGGGTTTTGTAATACTTGAAATTTTAAATCAGCTAAGGCATTTCCAATATGCTCTGTAAAGCAAGAACCCATCAACAAAATTTTTTGCCCATAACTGATTGGCTCTGCTAAAAGTTTTATATCTATGGGTATTTGAAACTGCATTATATAAATATTTCATCTGCCAATAAAATGCTTTTTGCTAAAGCTTCTTTATTGAGGTTAGTTATTATATTATTTTTCTCAAAGTAATCAATCATCCATTCGGTGTTCATATTTCCTACCAGTTCATCTTCAGCCATAGGGCAACCACCAATTCCTTTTATTGCACCATCAAATCGTTTGCATCCTGCTCTTACAGCAGCTTTTAGTTTTTCCTGCCAATTAGCCGGAGTAGAATGAAGATGTACCCCAATTTCAGTTTCGGGAAGTGAATCAATTAGATAGCTGGTCATTTCATAAACTTGTTGGGGTGTTGCCAATCCAACAGTATCGGCAAGTGAAACAATACGAATATCCATACCAACTAATTTATTCACCCATTCGAAAACGATGTCTTCATCATAAACATCACCGTAGGGGTTGCCAAAAGCCATTGAAATATAAACGACCATTTGCTTTCCCGTCTTTATACAAAGGTTTTGTATTTCTTCTACCCTATTGATTGATTCGGTAATAGATGTATTAGTATTTCGATATTGAAAAGTTTCAGAAACAGAAAAAGGGTAGCCTAAATAATTAATTTCGTCAAATGCGCAAGCAGCTTCTGCCCCACGTTGGTTTGCAATAATTGCCAATAGTTTACTTTTTGATGTTGCAAGTTGCAAACCTTTCAATACGGCTGCCGTGTCAGCCATTTGAGGTATCGTCTTTGGCGACACAAAACTTCCAAAATCAATGGTGTCAAAACCAACGGCAAGTAGCGAATTGATATACGCTATTTTCTTTTCAGTAGCAATGGGATGTTTCCAGCCTTGCATTGCATCTCTAGGACATTCTATGAACTTTATATTTCCATACTGCATTTTACAAAGTTATGGGTGATTCTACACTTCACAACCCCGCCACCTATTTTGTATGATGCAAAAATTGGTTATTAAAATAGTATTAGAATTAGCTCAAATAAGCATAGTGTGCTAATTATTTTTTCTGTGCCTTAAAAACAAGGTACATTTTGGGCTAATATTTTTTAGTAAATCTCTAAAAACTAATTATCTTTATTCTTGAAGTCATAAATACGACAACACGATTTCTTAAAACCAAAACAAAAAAAATGAAACAAATTATTGCTTGTGTAGCACTATTATTGATTGCAGGCACTTCTTATAGCCAGCAAACACCTACTTCTGCTCCGCTTACAAAACAAGACTATCTGAAAAAAAGTAAAAGTCAGGAAACGGCTGCTTGGTGCTTTATGGGTGCCGGTGTAGGCCTTACTACTCTTGGCTTTGCAACAAACAGAGCATCACATTCTGAAAACAATTCTGAAAACACGCCAAGAGTTGCTGCAGTTGTTGCCGGCCTTTCTTCTGTTACAGTAGGTACTATTTTATTTGCTGCTGCCAGAAGAAATAAAAACAAAGCTCAAGCTTTTAGTTTTAAAATGGAAAATACACAGCAGGTTCAAAAAGGAAGCTTGGTTTACCAATCTTATCCTGCTTTGAGTTTCAAAATAGGTTTATAATTTTTTACGCTCAGCTATTGATTCTTTGACGCATAACTTCGTAAAGTATCATTCCTGTAGCGACAGATACATTAAGACTTTCAAAATCCCCTTTCATGGGGATTTTTATTTTTTCATCACATACCTTCATGAGTGCCGGATAAATTCCTTTTTCCTCGCTACCCATTATAATAGCACAAGGCTCCGTAAAATTTACTGTATCAATATTTTTCTCAGCAGTCATTTCACTTGCAAAGACTTTTATTCCATTCAGATGAAGTTCATCCACAGCTTTCATTAAACTGTTAACTCTACAAACAGCTATCTTTTCCAAAGCTCCAGCGGAAGTTAATATTGCATCTTCATTCAATGCGCCTACTCCCTTATCAGGTATAATCAATGCATTTACACCGGTGCAATAGGCAGTGCGAGCTATTCCGCCAATATTTCTAATATCTGTGATGCCATCAAGAATTAAAAACAATGGCGATTCTCCTTTATCGATTACGAATGAAATGATGTCCTGCAAATTTTGATACTGCACTTTGGCAATTTGTGCTACAATGCCTTCGTGATTTGCAATATTAAACCCATCCAATTTTGCTTTGGGTACATAATTGATTGGCACGCCTATTTTACCGGCTAAAGATTTTACCTCATTTATAGAGGTGTTTTGCAATCGGGTGTCTAAATAAATCCTATCTAATTGTTTTCCACTTGCTAATGCTGCCAGTACTGCTTCCTTGCCAATGATCAAGGTGCTCTTCTTTGGTCTATGTTGGTGTCTGAAATCTTTCACAGTTCAAAAATAGTAGATTAAAATGTATCTGTTCGTATTCGGGAGAAAAGAAACCCCCGAATGTCTTTGATCTCATTCAGGGGTTTTAAAATATAATGCTTCTGAAAATTAAATGTCAAACGCTTTCTTCACTTTATTTACATAATCCAATTTCTCCCATGTAAATAATTCTACTTCAATTTTCTTTTCGTTTTCCTTTCCTTTGTTGAACACTTTAGTAACGAAGCGAGGCTTGCGTCCCATGTGTCCATAAGCTGCTGTTTCTGCATAAATGGGATTGCGCAATTTCAAACGTTGCTCAATAGCGTAAGGACGCATATCAAATACTTCAGCAACAATTTTTGCAATTTCTCCATCGGTCATAAATACTTTTGAAGTACCATTTGTATCTATAAACAGACCACAAGGTTTTGCTACTCCAATCGCATAAGATACCTGCACCAATACCTCATCACACACACCTGCAGCTACCAAGTTTTTAGCAATATGTCTTGTAGCATAAGCTGCTGAACGATCTACTTTAGAAGGATCTTTACCACTAAATGCTCCACCTCCATGTGCACCTTTTCCGCCGTAAGTGTCCACAATGATTTTACGTCCTGTGAGTCCTGTATCTCCATGTGGCCCGCCGATTACAAACTTTCCGGTAGGATTGATATGATAAGTTATTTTATTATCAAATAATTTTTGAATAGATGGCTTCAATTGCTTCTTCACTCTTGGAATGATGATTCCAATTATATCTTTTCTAATTTTCTCAAGCATTTTTTTATCTGTATCAAAATCATCATGCTGTGTAGATACTACAATTGTATCTATGCGAACCGGTTTGTTATTATCATCGTATTCGATGGTGACTTGACTTTTTGCATCCGGTCTCAAGTATTTTAATTCTTTACCCGCACGACGAGTTTTAGAAAGTTCTTGCAAAATCTTATGCGCCAGATCTAATGCCAAAGGCATATAGTTGTCAGTTTCTTTTGTAGCATAACCGAACATCATACCCTGATCGCCGGCACCTTGTGCATTTGCCTTCGCTTCAAAACTAAGTTTCTTTACACTTCTATCCACACCACGATTGATGTCGGCACTCTGCTCGTGAATTGCAGAAAGAATGCCACAACTGTTTGCTTCAAACATGTATTCAGCCTTTGTATAGCCGATATTGCGTATTACATCTCTAGCGATGTCTTGCACATCCAAATAAGTCTTTGATTTCACTTCGCCGGCTAATACTACCTGACCGGTAGTTACTAAAGTTTCGCAGGCTACTTTACTATTAGGATCGTAAGCAAGAAAGTTATCAATAAGCGCATCTGATATTTGGTCAGCCACTTTATCCGGATGACCTTCACTAACAGATTCTGAAGTAAATAAGTAAGGCATTAGTAAAAATTTTAGGGTGCAAAGATAAGTGTGATATTAAAACGAAAAAAGCCCATTACAATAAAATAAGGGGCTTATACACATATCTTAAAAAGTTATTGATTATAGTTTTGAATATATGATTCTTAAACGCATCTTCTGCGTAGGATGATTTCCTCCACCTAGTCTAATTCTTCCTTTGGCAATAGTGGGGTTTAAGCCTATTACAGATAATGAAGTTGCTTCACTTGTACCATTTTCATACATATTAGTAACAAAGAAAGGTGCAGATAAACGTAGATTATAAAGCGGTCTTTTACCGGTTAATATATTTTGAACATATCTGGATATATTGAAATGCCAAGTACGTATTCTTTGACCATTAGGATCTAAAGCATAAACCGGATTTACACCAAAAGCATTGAGATTGGAAGGCGAGCCTAAATTGGGTAAATTAAATAGTACGTCAAAAGGAATGGAACGGAATTTTTTATTGCTTGTGATTGCAGGGTCATTTGCATCCAGATAAAGTAACTGAGGTGAAAGGAACATGCTGTCGCTAACATCATAAATCTGCTCTGCTATCAACTCTGCACGATGCACTAACCGATTACTCAAGCCCGGCAATGCAGGTATTTTAATAGTAGCATAGGTGCCGGGAGAGTTTTGAAGATAAACTAGTGGCGAGGGACTTGTACCTCCGGCAACTGCTGCAAAAGGAGTTCCGGTATAGTCACGTCCGACATAATTGGCCATTGCAGAATAAGTGGTGAAAGCAAAATAATTTACTGTAGTATCTCTACCTCCTCCGCCAACTTTTGGATAATTGTAATAAATAGCAAGTTTTGTATTATATCCCCCAAGATTGAATCCCATTATAGCATTTCCCGCTCCTTCAGATCTTACTGCAAAGCCTTTGAACATTGAACGGAAAATGGAATCAGATTTATACGCATTGGTAGTATCATAATTAAAAAGTCTTCTGGCAAAGTTTGTATCCAATTGGATACGTAACTGACTTGCGGTTGTATCCCTGAATGCTTTTACCGAATCTTTTAATTTTCTGGGTATAAATGACTGACCGGGTAAACTTAATGGAAAAGCTGTATTGAAAGTAAAGTTTTGCTTCCTGATTAAATAAGCAGAATCGCTGGTGAAGTTATTGCTTTGGTCTAATTCATATACTTTGAAAGTTTGAGCCATGTTGGTATCGCCATAAGTTTCGAGATAGTCCAACACCATTACAATAGAATCAATTTTTACACTGTCTTTTCGTACAAAAGGATAAATGCCATAAGCTGTTGGCTTCAACTCAAAAAACATTTGAGCATCTGTTTTCCCGAAGAATGGATCATTGTTTATTCTGCCTAAAAATACTTCTTCGCCACGAGCAAGATATTGCGAATCGTTGGCAAAAGTGAAAGAGTCATTGTATGCTTCTACGGAAATAGTTGTATCAAAGGTGGTAATATTATCAACAGCCGGAATCAAATCACCACCCACGTCTGTTGCCTCATTGATTTTTCGACAACCAATAGTAATTAAAATAGTAGCTAAAACGAAGGTGAACAGAGAAAGAGAAATATAATTTTTCTTCACAAATCAGTTTTAAAAATGAGGTTTTAATTTATTTGCCTGCAAGGTCGTTATAGAGTTGTAAATAGTCTGTTAAATCTCCTTCTTCTTGAAAAGACAATGTCTTTTTGCCCTTCACTTTAGAAAACTCCTCCAGCAATTTTTTATCGGGCTTAGCTGCTCCAAAAGTGATTGCATCAGCATAGCTTGCGCCACCGCGGTACATTGCGGTATTTGTTCTGTCTTTGTACAGTTCTAAATCTTTTTCTTTGATCGAAGGATGAATCAATGCCATTTTCATAAACTCAGCACCCAGTTTCTCCTTGAAGGTATTTTGACCAATGGTGAAAACCGTTTTGCTGTGTAAGAAAACAGGCTCTTTTTTGTACACTGTTTTTAAATATGCAGGTATCAAACCGGTCATCCAGCCACTGCAATGAATGATATCCGGTGCCCAACCAAACTTTTTCACAGTTTCCAATGCGCCTTTACAATAAAATATTGTTCTTAAAGCATTATCCTCAAACCATTTTTCATTTTCATCATGAAAAACGAATTTTCTTTTGAACAGCTCTTCATTATCTAAAAAATAAACTTGCAAACGGGCACTGGGCAATGAAGCTACTTTTATCTGCAAAGGCATATCGTCATTGTCCACTGTTACATTGATACCCGAAAGTCGGACCACTTCATGTAATCGGTGACGACGCTCATTGATTACACCAAAACGGGGCATAATGCAGCGAACTTCCATTCCGCTATCATTAGACTTAATGGCTAATTTATTTACAATCTCCGAAAACTCTGTCAACTCCAGGTAGGGTGACATTTCATTAGCAATAAATAAAATCCTTTTCTTTGCTGACATAAGCAACACTATTTTGTACCATACAAATTTGCTACAAGGCAAACTGTAAAAGGTGTGCAAAGTTAGCTCTTTTTGACCGTAATTATATTATTTCTACAAAAACACTGCTCCGAATGCGCATTTTTAAAAAAACAGCTGTCCTGAAGGATTGGTTAAATAGTTTGAATAAAATCTCTTTTTCTGTTGGTTTTGTTCCCACAATGGGTGCACTTCATCAAGGACATATTTCTTTAATTCAAGAATCAAAACACCATAATAGCATTACTGTTTGCAGCATATTCGTAAACCCTGCTCAATTCAATGATCCAAAAGATTTTGAAAAATACCCGATTACAATTGAAAGGGATATTGAAATGCTTGAAATGGCAGACTGCGATGTTTTATTTTTGCCATCCGTTTCAGAAATTTATCCTGAGGGGTTTTCAGAAGCCAAACAATATGACTTGGGTTTTTTAGAAACTGTTTTGGAAGGCAAATACAGGCCCGGACACTTTCAGGGTGTATGCCGGGTAGTAGAAAGATTATTAGAAATTGTAGTACCGAATAATCTTTATCTCGGCCAGAAAGATTATCAGCAGTGTATGGTCATTGCTCATTTGGTGAAACTGATGGACCAACAAAGCAATATACAAATAAACATCTGCCCCACCCTTCGTGAAGCAAGCGGACTGGCAATGAGCAGCCGAAATATGCGCCTTAGCGAAAAAGAAAAAAATATTGCCCTAACAATTTTTCAAAGCCTGGAATTGATAAAAAACAAACTTGCTAAAGGAGATATGAACGAGTTAAAACGTAAAGCTATTATAATGCTTGAACATAAAGATTTTCGCATAGATTATGTAGAAATTGCAGATGCAAATACCCTTACACCTTTAACTGAATGGGATGGCAAACAAAAATCAGTAGCACTTATTGCAGTATATTTAAATGAAGTAAGACTCATAGATAATATGATTTTAAATTAGTTTCGAAATACTTTTTGTACATTTCGTAAGTAATTTCGTAGAAATGAACAAAAAACTTCGCACCATATTTCAATATACATTTTTCTTTGGCTTAGGAATATTTTTGGCATGGTGGTCTATTAGAGATTTGAGTGCGGAACAAGAATCTGAAATCAGACAGGCCCTAAAATCACTTGACTATCGTTTAGTACCGCCGGTGATTATACTACTGGGCCTTAGCCATTTTGCCAGAGGTCTGCGATGGAAATTGTTGATTGATTCATTAGGTTATAAAGTGCAAAAGAAAAATACTTTTTTCGGTGTGCTGATTGGCTATTTTACCAATGAAGCATTGCCACGTTTTGGAGAAATATTGAAATGCACTATTCTATCTCGTTATGAAAAAATACCTGTTGAAAAGCTGATTGGTACGATTATTTTAGAAAGAGTGATTGATGCTTTATGTTTGATATTGGTTTTTATCATCACGCTTGCCATACAACCCGATTTATATACTGAAATCGTTAATACACTTTTTTACAATAAATCACATGGCAAGGAAGTAGCAAACCATACAGGACAGATTATTTTTTTTATCATCATTGGTATTGCATTAATCAGTTTATTTGGCTGGATGATTGTGAAGAAAAAAAACTTCACCGATATCCGTCAGATTTTAAAAAAAGCATGGCAAAATGTTTTACAAGGCGTTGGTGCTATTCGTCATTTGAAAAGAAGATGGGAGTTCATATTACTTACGATTGCCATCTGGTCCATCTATCTACTGGGCGGATACATAGGATTTCTCGCTTTCAAAGAAACAAGGCATTATGGAATACCGGAAGCATTTACTGTACTTTCAGCTGGCAGCATTGGTATGATAGCCACACCGGGAGGCATAGGCGCATATCCGATTATGCTACAACAAGGCATGATGTTGTATGGCCTTGAAAAAGGATTCGCCCTCGCTTATGGATGGGCGTTGTGGTTGGCACAAGTTGTCACTACCACATTCGGCGGCATACTTAGCTTTATATTAATGCCTTTGCTCAACAAAAAAACTACAAAACAAAAACCGGAAGAAACAAACACTTATGAAAAGAGCTGATTTAATCATTCAAAAGATTATAAATATCGAGCAGGCAAAACATTCGGCTGCGCAATGGCGTATCAATGGAAAAACGATTGCTTTTACCAATGGCATATTTGATATTTTGCATGAAGGCCATATTTATTCATTATCACAAGCTGCAAAAGAAGCAGATTATCTGATTGTCGGATTGAATAGCGATGCTTCTACAAAAAGACTGAAAGGATCTGAACGTCCGGTAAATGCACAGCAATCAAGAGCAATAGTTTTAGCATCACTAATTATGGTAGATGCAGTAATCGTTTTCGAAGAAGATACACCACTTGATTTGATAAAAACTATCATGCCAGATGTATTAATCAAAGGAGGCGACTATACCATAGACCAAATAGCCGGTGCAAAAGAAATAATCGCCAATGGCGGAAAAGTAATCATCAATCAAACATTAGAAGGGTTTTCAACAACTGGAATTATTAAAAAAATGCGGGAATAAATAAATTAGTTTGATTCACTATTATCAATTGCAAATGCTCTTGCTCCTTTACCGAATGGGCAATAATAATCCAATATCGTTTGAGCCTGCACATAGTTCAGCCAATAATCTGTAACAGTACCGCTAAATACAATACCTGTTGAATAATTATAAAAATCTCGATTGCCATTGCGGCTAAAATCTCCATAAACAATACTTCGCTCATAAGGTTTATAATATCCATAAGAACGAATGATGGTGTATCCATAATTGGTTTCTACTACAAAATAATTGCAGGAATTGCTGCTATACACTACCCTGCCTCTTTCTTTAGACAACCAATAGTTTTGTTCATCATAAGTTCCACTGCCATATTTGGTACAACCTGCAATCACTAAACCTACAACAGAAAGTATTACCGATAAAGCGATTACTCTTTTCATAAGTGAATTATTTTCTTCATTTAATGTAAAGAGTGTGCCAGTTTTTAGAAAAACTGAAATTGCTATGTTAAAATTTTGGAGAAATGTAAAGTAAAAGTTCGGTTGCCGCTAAGGCTTAAACTGTTTCAATCTTTCTTTAGCTTTATTAAAAACATTTCTGCCTTTGTCGATCCCGCTTCGTATTTTTTTTTGTTCTTCTAAAGGTAACTGTATGATTGCTAAACATTCATTGCTGCAAGTGCCTTCCATTTTTGTTTTACATTCATCACATTGAATGAATAAAAGATGACAAGCATCATTAACACAATTGGTATGCGTATCAGCCGGTTTGCCGCATTGATGACAAGTTGATATTATTTCTTCAGTAATTCGTTCGCCAAGGCGTTGGTCAAAAACAAAATTCTTACCATGAAATTTATTGGGCAATTGTTTTTCTTTCGCTTGATTAACATAATTGATTATACCCCCTTCCAGATGAAATACGTTTTTAAACCCTTTGTGCAACATATAAGCTGATGCTTTTTCGCAGCGTATGCCGCCGGTGCAATACATAATGATATTTTTTTCTTTATCCGCATTCATCATTTCTGCCGCCATCGGCAATTGTTCTCTGAATGTATCGCTTGGTATTTCAATGGCATTTTCAAAATGGCCTACTTCGTATTCATAATGATTACGCATGTCAATTACTACTGTATCAGGCTCATTGGTCAATTTATTAAATTCTTCTGCATTAACATATTTTCCTTTATTTGCCATATCAAATAAAGGATCGTCAATACCATCGGCCACTATTTTATTTCGCACTTTTACATCCAATACATAAAAGCTTTTTCCTTTTGTTACAGTGTCATTCAATTTAGTTTCTTCATCTACTGCAATATTCAATCGGAGGTTTTTTAAAGCAGGATAAGCATTAAGATAAAACTTAAAGTTTTCTAACTGTGCGGTCGGAATACTGATTTGTGCATTGATTCCTTCTTTGGCCAGGTAAATACGGCCTAAAACATTTAATTCATTTAAGTCCTGATAAAGTTTATTCCTAAACGAAACAGGTTCGTCAATTTTAAAATAGCAATAAAACGAGATGGTAGTGCGAGGGGTATTATCATTTAAAATACGCTCTTTCAGTTCCTTTCTGGAAACACGATTGTGTAAAGCTGCCATAATGTAAGAATTTTAATTCTTGCCAAAGAATCCCAATTGCATGTTGGGCAAAATTCCAAAGCAGCACAAAGATACTATTACTTGTGTGAAGTGCGTAAGTAGTGTCCGCTTAGTGCTCCAAAACCTGCTACTAAACCTCCAATGACACCAGTTGCCAATATTAGTAAATAGGAATTGCCACCGAACGGCAAAATTCCTGCAATTTTTTTAGAGAGTAAATGATCATTTTGTATATCAATCCAAAAAGCCAGAATTCCCCAAAGTATGAATAGTCCAAAAAATCCCGACCAAAATGCCTTCCATGCTTTTTGATGAACTAATATAGCTACTAAAAAAGCAATGACTGCAATAATCCACCAAGGAAAATATAACCCGCTAATAAAAGAAAGTAAGGCTGTCAATATTATTGCTGTAAAAAATTTCATATCAAAAAAATTATTCAGTTAGTTAATCATTTACTTGCTGCTGAAGTTCATTGTCCATTTAATATTCTTATCAGTTCTGTCGGCATCATGCATAAACCAAAGTTTATAATATTTCCCTTCTACCCAATAATCAACCATATTATCATAAAATTTACTACCGGGGTTGCCGCTTTGTCCACCCGGATATAAGCCATAAGCCTCAGTCGTTTCAGTCATCTGAACGATCATTCTCCAACTTGGACCATGACTTCCAGAAATTGCATTAACAATATCTCCAGCTCCGCCAGTGTTTAAATTTGGGCGATCAAACGGAAGCAAGTCTTTCTTGGATTTATCCAAGAGATGATAAATACCCGGCTTGTTGAATTTTCTCCATTCCAGACCTGTTTCTTTATTTTTAGACTGTAGATCTTCTAATTTTGCTACTGCATTTTTCAATGAATTGGTTACTGCATTTTGATCGGGAGGCAAATTCCAAGCAGGTATTCCTTTTTCAAAAAATAAAGTATCTCTCTTCAATAACTCTAATAGTGTTTGTCCTTCTATCACCGGCATCTTTGACTTCAAGTCACCGGCATTTTTTGTAAGATTGTTCCAAACTTCGTTGCGCAAGGCTTGCCACCAATAAGTATAAACAGTTTGTCCTTTAGAATCTGCAGTTGCCATCAAATCCCAATTTTTAAAAATATCGAGATACTCATTTTCTTTTGCAGTCAATCCGGATTTATCAACATACTTTAATAATATAGGACGCACATCTTCAGCCGTCGTATTAAAATAATTGTTTTGCAATTTCATCATATCCTCCGGTGTGATACCATTCATCTGTGAAAGATAGTGTTCAATCGTTATTCCTCTTGCAGTAATATATCCACCGGGAATAAAATATGGATATGTAGAATCAGCAGGTCGTTGATTGGCGCTTTCTAAAAACCCTCGTGCCGGATTTTTGGCATGTGGATTTTCTCCTTGCGGAATAAACCCTTGCCACATATAACTGCTATCTGTTCCGGGCATTACATAAAGCCCTTGGCCTTTCCATCTTGCAGGAAATTTTCCTTGCTGCCAAATAGCTATATCGCCGGATTTTGAAGCGAATACAAAATTTTGTCCGGGGCAATCAAAAGTTTTTATGGCATTAACATATTCATCATAATTTTTTGCTCTGTTCAAATGGTAAATAGCTATGCCTTCATTACTCGGATCATGTGCTGTCCAGCGAACAGCGAGATTTCTATGTAATGAAGATGAAGTATCTCTAAAACTATCATCATACATCACCGGACCAAAAATAGTGTAGGCAACTGTATCATAAACCGTAGCTCCATCTTTTACGTTTATGGTTTCAATCTTTTGTGTTGCTTTTTCCCATTTGCCATTGAACCAGTATTCATGTTTTGTGTTGTCTTTAAATTTTATTTCATAATAATCTTTTACATCACGCTGAGAATTGGTAACGCCCCATGCGATGCTATCATTAAAACCGATTATTACAAATGGGCTACCCGGAAGTGTAGCACCATATACATTACTTTTCGGAGAACTTAATTGCATTTCATACCATATAGAAGGTAGAGAAAGCTCCAAGTGTGGATCATTGCAAAGAATCGGTGCACCGCTCTTTGTTTTGCTGCCGGCTACTACCCAATTGTTACTTCCATTCACTGCATCTTGTTCTTTAAAATCTTTGGTAACGATTAAATCTTGGTTTGTAAAATAAACAGAATCGGCAGACTTAGGTTGAACCGGTACAATTCCGGGTTTTTCAAAAGATGTCCCTTTGGGTACAATCGGAACTAATGAATCAAACACTTGAGGGTAAAGTTGTTTTAGTTCATCAGGTATCAGCAAATGCTTGGCATTTGTATTGAATAAATCTTTTTCAGTATCACCGGCCAACATATTTGCCATCATTTTCAAGAGCAATGCTGTTCTAAGATTACTCCACTTTTCAGGCTTTAGGTTGAGCAATTTATATTCTATCGGTAACTCACTTTCCTTCATTGAGGAGATATAGGCATTGATCCCATTGGTATAAGCGGAAAATAAAGATAGCGTAGCAGGATCTTTTTCCATCTCTTTCATTGCATTTTCAGCAGCATACACCATTCCCGCTCTTCTTTGTTTACGATCGTATTCTATTGCTTTACTTCCTGCAATTTCACTTGCACGGCCTGCAGCTGCTTTGGTTTGCAAGTCCATCTGAAACAATCGGAACTTAGCATGCAAATAGCCTTGAATAAAATATAAATCTTCGTCATTCTCAGCAAAGACATGTGGCACCAATCTATCATCAAAATAGACAGATGACTTTCCTTTCAGCCCATCAAATTTAAGTTCGGAACTATAGCTTTGATTAACGGGCTCAGCATTTTGCCAGATGCCGTGTTGCGGACTTAGAAACTTACCCATCGGAGGTATTTTTCCCCACTGCTTATTCATGGCAAAAACAAGACCGGCTGTAACAACTGTAGAAACTACAAATGGAATTATTCGCATAATTGTTAAATATCAGCGAAAGATAAGAAGGTTTTATATTTTTACCTGATAATATTTCTTTACTTTTATTCTTCCATTTTTAAAAATTAAAACGACTATTTTAAAACACTAAAACTTAATTATTATGACACTTTGGATTGTTCTTGGCGTTATCGCTTTATTGGTTATTACTGTCATTGGGATGTACAATGGCATGGTTAGAAAGAAAATACAAATTGATAATGCATGGAGCGATATCAGTGTTTTCTTAAAAAAGAGATTTGACCTTATTCCAAATCTTGTAAACACAGTAAAGGGTTATGCTGCACACGAGAGTCAAACTTTAGAGAATATAGTAAAAGCTCGAAGTGCCGCTGTAGCCGCACCATCGGGAGATGTAGCGGCTGTTGCAGCAGCCAATCAAGGCGTTACTTCTGCATTAAGAGGTTTACTTGCTATCGCTGAAAATTATCCTAATCTGAAAGCCGATTCACAATTCCTTGAGTTGCAAAATGCACTTCAGAATATTGAAGGGGAATTAGGTAACAGCCGTCGTTTTTACAATGCTACTGTAAGAGATTTCAATACAGCTATTCAACAGTTTCCGGGCTCTATCATTGCAAATTTTGGTGGTTTCAAAGCTCGTGAATTCTTTGAACTGGAAGATAAAAACGAAGCAAAAAACGTAGAAGTAAAATTCTAAACTCAAATTCAGGTGAAAAAATTTATAGCAAGTCTGATCCTTGCCTGTACTTTCATTGTAGCACAGGCACAGGATGGATACAGCATCAGCAACTATGATGTGAATATTCTGGTGAATAAAGACGCATCATTAGATATTACTGAAAATATATCTGTGCATTTTGATATTTCCAGCCACGGAATTTATAGAATGATTCCGTATAAATATAAATTGAATAAACTACCTGCAGGACAAGAGAAGGCCGATCGTCAATTGGAAGCAGGCGGTTATACAAGATTGATTATTGAAAATATAAATGTACAAGGCTGGGATTTCACCACACGAAAAACCAATGGCTATCAAGAAATAAAAATCGGTAGCAGCGACAAAATGGTGGATGGCGATCAGGAATATACTATCAGCTATCGTGTGCTCAATGCGATCAATTTTTTCAAAGACCGGTCTGAATTTTATTTCAACTTAATCGGTGATCAATGGAATGTACCTATTAATAAAGTGAATTTCAAAGTTCAGCTATACACTCCATTATCACAAGCACCCGCTTATTTTATTGCAACGGGAGTTATCGGCTCGCAAGAAAATCACACCACTTCAACTTGGAGTAATAACCAAACATTGACAGGCAATACAACAGAGCCATTAACAAATTTTCAAGGTGTAACGCTTGGAATCAGCTTCCCAAAAGATTATTTAACAAAACAGGATTACACAATAAGAGGTATCAAATGGCTGTGGATGATACCGATTGTATTTTTCTGTATGTTTTATATATGGAAGAGATGGGGCAAAGATGATCCGGTCACCATTACTACTGAATTTTATCCCCCCAAAGATGTGAGTCCAAGCATTTGCGGCTATGTAATAGATGACAGCTTAGACAAAAGAGATCTTACTGCATTAGTCCCCTATTGGGGTGCTAATGGATATATTAAAGTATCTGAAAAGGGAAAAGATTTTGAATTTACCAAAGTAAAAGACTTACCTGACACAGCAATGAGTTTTGAAAAAACCATGTTTGATGGGATATTCGGTTTTGGCAATCCTGTATTACTCAGTGCTCTTAAGAATTCTTTTTATACTACAATGAACAGTGCAAAGTCTCAATTAGAAGCTGAGGTAGATAAAAGACATTATTACGAAAAAGGCTCCAGAGGTTTAGCGGCTTTCTTTGTTTTATTGGGACTTGTATTATTAGTCTATGGAGGTTATCGCTTGATCGCATATTGGGGAGATGAGCCCTATTGGTTTCCTATTGCTATGATGGCAAGTGGCATTATCACTATGATCTTCGGATCTAAGATGGCTAAAAAAACAAGCGAGGGCAACGAGCTTTATGTAAAACTTGCCGGCTTCAAGGAATTTATCACCAAAGTGGAGAAATCAAGACTGGAATTATTTTTAAAACAAGACCCAAACTATTTTGACACAGTACTACCCTTTGCAATAGTATTTGATGTAGCAGATAAATGGAAAGACAAATTAAAAGATCTCGATATTCCACCACCCACTTGGTATGCCGGTAACTATGCAGGATTTAATACTTACATGTTCATGAATAGTTTAGATAATTCAATGAACAAAATGTCTGAAAGTTTTTATAGTACACCACCGAGCAGTAGTGGTGGTAGTAGTGGTGGCAGCTGGGGCGGTGGCGGTGGTTTTTCCGGTGGTGGTTTTGGTGGTGGCGGTGGTGGTCGTTGGTAAGATATTTACTCATTCTTACCTTTCACCATAGGTACAAAAGAAAAGCGATCAAACACTTCTTCTTTTATAGAGCCGTCTTCCATTTTTGTAAGACGCATCATCTCTTGCACATCACCTTCACCAACAGGGAGCACCATCATCCCTCCTGTTTTCAATTGCGCTACCAAACTTGGTGGTATAAATGGTGCAGCAGCAGTAATCAACACTCGGTCGAATGGTGCAAGTTCCGGTAAGCCTTCATATCCATCACCATAATTAAAATGAATTGTATTGTACCTTTTTAAAAAATTAAATTCCTGATTAGCATCGTATAATTTTTTTTGTCGTTCAATTGTAAAAACCTCTAAGCCCATTTCAGCAAGTACAACGGCTTGGTATGCGCTGCCTGTACCTACTTCCAAAATGCGCATTTCCGGCGATGCTTCTAACAATTGGCTTTGATAGGCAACAGTATAAGGTTGCGAAATAGTTTGCCCCTCGCCAATTGGAAAAGCTCTATCCTCATAAGCTACTTCATCAAATGCAGAATCTAAAAAAAAGTGACGAGGTACTTCGAGCAATGCATCAAGTACTCTATCATCACTGATTCCTTTTTTATGCAACGCTTGAACTAATTTTCTACGAAGTCCTTGATGTCTATATGTGTCTTCTGTTGGTCTGCTCATACCGCTGCAATATATTTAAAGATGCATTTGCAACAATGAGAAAATCAAAATTGCTTTTAAAGACAAACTCATTTACAGCTACAAACTAGAATAAACGTAAGCTTTGCTTTTTTGTAGCTTTGCAGTTTGAAAGAATAAAATATGGCAAAAAATAAAAAGATAAATGCAAAGGGCTACAAAATATTTTTTTTCATCTACATCACTATCTTTGAAAAGTGAACCTACTGCAGGACTAAAAACCAATCGTAAACCTATCGTAGGATTTAACAACAAAAATTGTCAACTATTTTTAGGACGAGGCAGGAAAAGAAAATCCGGGAACTCTTAGACAAAAAAGTTTCGTATTCCGCTATTGGTAGGATTTTGGGTGTGCATCGTTTGACCGTGAGCAGTTTTGTGAAAAGAGAAGAACTAAACACAAACACAGTAGCTTACTTTTGAAAAGTGCTACCTTTGTAAAAGTGTCAGAATCACAAAACATAGAATACAGGAAGAGTTGGTAAAATGGAAAACTTTGATGAATATTTAAGACAAGGCGAACCGAACAAAGCAGAAAAAGCAAAAGTTTGGAAAACGGCAATCGGCTTGCAACAAGTGGACGGTTTAAAACCATCTGAATATTTGATTGAAACTGCCAAACAAAACATTGAAGGCGACATTACTATTAACGAAGTAAAAAAACGTATTGACAGTTACTATCAACAGCATCCAACAAAAACAGACGAAGATCGCACCGAAGAGGCCGACAAAGTTTCGGCACGAATTGCCGAAATGTTGAGCGAACAAACTTTTACATTTTCGCCTGCCGAATACTTATCAATTCATCGCCGATTGTTTCAAGGTATTTACAAATTCGCAGGAAAAATCCGTGATTACAACATCACTAAAAAAGAATGGGTGTTAAATGGCGAAACGGTTCTCTATGCAAGTGCCGACAGTTTGAAAGCAACGTTGGAATATGATTTTGAGCAAGAGAAAAAATTTAGCTACAAAGGATTAAGCGAACAGGAAATCATTGAACACATTGCACATTTCATTTCTTACTTATGGCAAATCCACATTTTTGGCGAGGGCAACACACGAACAACAGCCCTTTTCTTAATCAAGTATCTACGAAAACTTGGTTTCAAAAACGTAAATAACGAATTATTTGCCAACAACTCTTGGTATTTCCGTAACGCACTTGTAAGAGCGAACTACGAAGATTTATCAAAGAGCATTTATAAGACAGAAAAGTTTTTGATACGTTTTCTTTCAAACTTATTGCTCAAAGAAAATTATTCGCTCAAAAACCGAGAAATGCACATTCTTACTGACACTGTAAAACCTCACAATGACACTGTAAATGACACTGTATTTTCATTGATTAAACAGGATAACAAAATAACAGCAACTGAAATTGGAGAATGTTTGAAAATGAGTTTAAGTACCGTAAGACGAAAGATTAAAGAACTTAGAGACAACCGAAAAATAGAACGCATCGGAAGCGACAAAACAGGACATTGGAAAGTAATTGAAAAATAAGCCAACGCACAGACAGAGCAAAAAGACGGCAAAAACGGCACTACAAAAAATGAAAAACAAACGACAGACATAGAAGCCACAGCCTATAACATGAACTGTGCATAAAACCAAATAAATTTTATGGTTTTTGTGAACAGTAATTGGGTTGATAAATGGTTCCGTTTTTTACTACCGCAAAAACCTGTTTGAGTTGCTTATTCATTACAGTTATTAATGCTTGTTTTCCTGTTTTTCCATTTGCTTTTAAGCGATCAAAAAGTGCCTTGCAGGCAGGATTGGTTTGTTTGGCATTCATCGCACACATATACAATACATCTCGTAATGCTTTGCCTCCTTTTTTGTAAATTCTATTGTTGCCTTTTATACTGTTGCCACTGCTATATTCCGTTGGAGTTCATATCCTTTATTACTGCTTTAATTTTTTCATCCAATGAGGCATTTACTTTATCAAAGTCAGCGGCTTTTTCTAGTTTATCATTTACAGAAAAATAGAATTTAATTTTTGGTTCTGTGCCACTAGGTCTTGCAGCAATCACTGTTTTGTCAGCCAAAACAAATTGCAATACATTAGACTTAGGCAAAGTCAATTTTGTTTGTTCTCCTGTTTTTAAATGAGTACTTACTTGCAATTGAAAATCAGAAAGTGTTACCACCTCTTGCCCGTTAATGTGAGTGGGCGGATTTTTGCGATAGCCTTCCATCATTGCAGCTATTTGTTGCTGCCCATCCATCCCTTTTTTGGTAATGGAGATTAAATGTTCTTTGTAAAATCCATATTGCACATACAAATCAATCATTTTTTCATAAAGGCTTCTGCCCTTTTCTTTTTCATAAGCGGCCATTTCACAAAGTAATGCTACAGCACTTATTCCATCCTTATCTCTGATTTTATCTCCAATCATCAATCCAAAACTTTCTTCGCCACCAATGATATAATTTTCTTTTCCTTCTTTTTCTCTAATCAATTCAGCTATCCATTTAAAACCGGTAAGCACTCTGTAACATGAAACATTGTTTCCTTTAGCAATTTCATCAATCATGGGTGTAGTAACGATTGTCGTAATCACCATATCGTTGGGCTGAGCTATCC
Source organism: Bacteroidota bacterium (assembly GCA_018268055.1). Classification (GTDB taxonomy): domain Bacteria; phylum Bacteroidota; class Bacteroidia; order Chitinophagales; family Chitinophagaceae; genus JJ008. The sequence goes on along the minus strand of JAFDXF010000057.1, from coordinate 14,524 downwards.
CTTTTGCTTTTCTTGCTTCTGTCAAGTAATTAAAGGCCAAAGCAGCCGTTTGATTCCCGTTCATTAAAACCCAATTGCCTTTATCATCTTTAATACCAATAGCAATTCTATCAGCATCAGGATCGGTACCGCATAAAATATCTGCGTCAATTTCTGCTGCAAGTTTCAAACCTAAACTCATTGCTTCACTTTCTTCAGGGTTTGGATAGATTACTGTCGGAAAATTTCCATCAGGGATCATTTGCTCTTTTACAATATGCACATTAGTAAATCCGAATCGCTCTAAAACAGTAGGCACTAATTTTATGCCTGTTCCGTGAATAGAGGTGTAAACAATTTTCAAATCTTTATGTTTACCAATTACTTCAGGATACACACTCAGGCCTTTCACCATTTGAATATATTGTTCATCCATTTCTTTTCCGATAATGGTAATATTCTGCTCTCCCCCACTCCATTTCACATCATCTACTGAAGCGATTTTATCAACTTCGGCTATTACATTTTTATCATGTGGTGGTACCAATTGTGAGCCATCATTCCAATATGCTTTATACCCGTTATATTCCTTTGGATTGTGTGATGCAGTACACACTACACCACCTTGGCATCCGAGTGTACGAATAGCAAACGAAAGTTCTGGTGTAGGACGTAAGTCCTCAAACAAATAAACTTTGGCTCCATTGGCAGCAAAAACATTTGCAGCGGTTTCAGCGAAGAAGCGACTATTATTTCTGCAATCATGTGCAATAGCAACTTTCACTTCGCCAAATACACTTTTTAAATAATTGACATATCCCTGCGTTGCCATGCCCACTGTATATTTATTCATACGATTTGTACCTACTCCCATAATTCCTCGCAAGCCACCCGTTCCAAATTCTAAGTTCTGATAAAATGCTTCTGTAAGCTCATCAGGATTTTCATGCTGCAATTTTTTAATGGCCTCTTTTGTAGTTGTATCATAATTTCCGGTAAGCCACATTTCTACTTTTTTTTGTATTGTCTCGTTCATAGTATTTAATTGATTGTTAAATGACGGGGATGAAGTTATAAAATTTTCAGTTTTCAATTGTTATAAAATTTGTCCCTTAATTTTACACCCGATGAAGACTACTCTTATTCGAATAATCCAATGGTTAAAAGAATATTCTTACAACCTCCGTTTTTTGTATAGTTCTTTTTTGCTTTTATGTTCTTTCAATACATCTAGTCTGGCACAAAACATTTCAGTAGATAGTACGGAATATAATCAATCAGCATCCTTCTCCAGCAGGGAGTCAGATGATTTACAGAAAAGCACTTTCACTAATCATGAATTAACCAATCAAGCTTTTTCAATACATCTGCCTAAAAAAGACCCAATTATTTTTAAAAATAATTTCTTACAGTCAAACACAGTTGATAGTCTTACTGCACTGCAAAAGAAAAGAAGAATCTGGCTGGTTGCTTCTGCAAACGTAATTGGTTATAGTGGAGTAATGGTAGCACTTTCTGCAGCATGGTATAAAAACTATCCCAAAAGCAGTTTTCATTTCTTTGACGATCACAAAGAATGGTTGCAAGTAGATAAAACCGGCCACATGTATGGCGCATATATAGAAAGTCGTGCAAGTAGCGAACTATGGAAATGGACCGGCATCAAGAATAAAACCAGAATTTGGTTGGGTGGTATGAGCGGCGCAGTCTATCAAACAGTGATTGAAACATTAGACGGGTTCAGTGCCGAATGGGGCTGGAGTTGGAGTGATTTTGCCGCAAATATTATTGGAAGTGCTGCTTTCATATCACAAGAGTTAGCTTGGAATGATCAACGCATTAAATTAAAATGGTCTTTTCATCGTAAATCATATAGTGATGCATCACTCAATCAGAGAAGTGATGACATCTTTGGAAAAAGTTCGCCCGAACGTTTTTTAAAAGATTATAATGGGCAAACTTATTGGGCAAGTGCAGTTATAAAAGATTTTTTTCCAACAGTAAATCTTCCAAAGTGGTTAGCGTTTTCCGTTGGTTATGGAGCCGAAGGAATGTTTGGCGCTATGGATAATATAGGAAGAGATAAAAATGGTAACATTATTTTTGATCGTAGTGATATCAGGCGTTATCGTCAATGGTATATTGCACCGGATATAGATTTCACTCGTATCAAAACAAAACACAAAGGAGTTAAATTTTTATTTACCGTATTGAGTGCCTTTAAATTTCCATTACCTTCTATTGAATTTTCTCGGTATGGAGTAAAACTGCATACTATTCATTTTTAAGATTATCACTTCCTATAAACGCTTCCGGATATTGATCCTTCGCCATTTGATAAATATGATTGACATACTTGCTTGTAACAACAACATCTATAATTCCATAAATAATTATAATAAAAAGAAATGCAAGCGCCATTATGCTGACCTCCTTATTGGTCTCAGAAACAATTTGCACAATAACAAGTATCGGTATCGGGATAGCATACAGAGAAAAATTACTGCTTGTTTTAGCATCCAAAGTAATGGAAAGTTCTTTTTGTTGCTTGCTAAATAGTTTCTTCCGTTTAGATACGCTTATAAAACTGATTGTGATTAAAACAAAACTTAAAATCACAAGGCCAAATAACACATATTCTGTTTTGAAATTTAATAGAGTAATAATAAAAACAATTATTGCGATTAATAGGATGGCAATATTTTTTGGTGTGAACATTTTTTTAAACAACTCCCATTTCATTTTCTTTTGTAGTAATTGTATCTTATTTTCTTTTGCTTCAATAGCTTTTGAAAACCCTGTAACGCCATAGCTTTCATACACTCTTTGTACTGCTGTTTCAAAAGACAATGAAACATCTGTATTCATTTTATCCGTTACTTCTTTAGCCATATCCGATGCAATTGCTAAGCGCACATCATAGCTGCGTACAAAGTGTTCTTCACAAAAGTTAACCAGGTAATTTTCTTGTTCGGGTGTGTGCATTACTGCAAGTTTTTGGTTAGATAAAATTAAAAAAAATCCCATCCAAATGGATGGGAAATTCTTTCTCTATCTGCAAGGGAATTATTTTACAGAAGCTACTAAGTTTTTGAACGTTTCAGGATTATTCATAGCCAAATCAGCCAAAACTTTTCTGTCTAATTCAATACCTTTTGCATTCAATTTGTTGATGAACTGAGAATAGGTCATTCCTTCTTCACGAACGGCTGCATTGATACGAGCAATCCACAAAGAACGGTATTCTCTTTTCTTTAATTTACGACCTACAAACATATAGGTCATACCTTTTTCTACAACGTTTTTAGCAACGGTGAGTACATTTTTACGCTTGCCATAAAAACCTTTGGCTTGCTTTAATATTTTTTTGCGGCGTGCTTTGGAAGCAACGGCATTTTTTGAACGAGGCATATCTAAATAAGTTTAAATTTTTATAAATTGATTGAAGCAATATTACATCTGATTATTTCAGACGTAATAGACGTTTTACAAAATGTAAATTTGCATTAGCTACCTGACCGTCTTTACGCATGTTGCGTTTACGCTTTTTAGATTTTTTTGTAAGAATGTGGCGCTTAAATGCTTTTTGGTGCATGATCTTTCCGGTGCCGGTTACTTTAAACCTTTTTTTGGCACTAGAGTTTGTTTTTACTTTAGGCATAATACCTGTTTTAACGTTTATCCTTGAGGTGTTCCGGCACAGGCCGAATCCTTATTGTACCTCTTCGGGAATTTCTGTGTTCTGATTAAGAACTGCCGTTTTTTTAACGGAGTGCAAAGATAAGGCTGATTTTTTCAATGACAAAGTGTTACAAAAGAAAAATGGGAGATTTTTCAACCTCCCATTTTAAACCAAATCTGAAAATGAAACCTTTTTATTATCCTTTGGGATTCAAAGCATTATCAATTCTTTTACTTAAATCTTGAAGGTGATATTTAGTCATTAAATCGGCTGTGCCGGCTGCTGCTGCATTTATTTCATTGCGCAAAGAAGCCAAATGAGCTTTTACAACACTGGTCACATCATTCTTGTCATTTCCGCCTGATATAGAAACTGTAACACCACCACCGGATGATGATGATGATGAAGCTGCAGGCTGTATTAAACTTATCAAACTGTTTACATAAGACTTTTGAAGATTTCTGCGATAAATATCTATCGGCTTGCGTGATGCTAATTCACTCCACACTCCTTTCTTTAAATCATTCAGATAATCAGTAACTAAATAAGTATTATTGGCAAGAGATGCTTCTGCATTTACTAATTTACCTAATGTGTTTGCACTTAATATTCTACCAAAAGTTCTGTCTTGTAATCCACCAATAACTGTAAGTCCATCCAAACCGGTACGACTGTAAATATCCTGATTGATCAACCATGTAGGTGTTGCAAATAAATTTTTATTTAAAAAATCAACTGCTTCTTTTTGTTTTGCTTTCGCAACAATTTCATAAACGGGGCCTGTCTCCTCAACACTTTTCGGTGTTTCCATTATGCCGCCAATATACTTAGACACATGTCCCATATATCTTCCAAATTGTCCGGTAAGTTGGTTATACATATTGGTCAAATTGCTATAATCTTCGTTAGGTTCTTTTGTCCATTCCATCAACTTTGGTAGAATGCGTTGCAGGTTTTTAATACCATAAAAACTTGCTTTCATTGCATCATCACCCACTTGCTCGCTTTGGCTGCGTGGATCATCAGGGTTAGATTCTGTTCCAAACCAAAGACGATTATCTTTTAGTTTTTCCATTATCCATTTATTGACAAACGTTTTTTCGGCTTCTGCATCTTTGTATTGAGGTAATAATTTATAACCCCATTCTATCGCCCATTTATCATAATCGCCAATACGAGGGAAAAGTCCTGATTCATTGATATTATCTTCCGGCTGTGCTACATAATTGAAACGTGCATAATCCATGATAGAAGGGGTATGACCGTTCGCTTCTACCCATGCTTTGTCTCTTAATTTTTCAACAGGTACGGTAGAGCTTGAACCAAAATTGTGACGAAGGCCTAAAGTGTGCCCTACTTCATGAGAAGACACAAAACGAATCAGTTGCCCCATCAACTCATCATCATATTCCATCTTCCTTGCTTTGGGATCTACGGCAGCAGTTTGAATAAAATACCAATCATGAATCAACTGCATAACATTGTGATACCAGTTGATATGGCTTTCTATTATCTCACCGCTGCGCGGGTCAGAAATACTCGGGCCACTTGCATTTGCAATATTGGATGGTTTATATACAATTGCTGAATGACGTGCATCATCCAAACTCCAAGTGCTATCTTGCTCTTTTGTAGGAGCTAATTTAGCAATCACTGCATTTTTAAATCCTGCTTTTTCAAATGCAATTTGCCAATCGTTCACGCCTTGAATTAAATAAGGTACCCACTTTTTAGGAGTTGCCGGATCTATGTAATAAACAATTGGATTCTTTGGTTCTACCAGTTCTCCTCTTAAATACTTATCCATCTCCCCATCTTTGGGTTCTAACCTCCAACGTTTTACCAATGAAATATTTTTTACGCCTTGTGGATTTGCATCATAATCTGTATAACCCACAGCGAAATAACCAACACGAGGATCAAAATATCTTGCCTGCATTGGAACTTTTGGCAATAATACCATTGAACTGTTCAACTCCATTGTCATATTGCCGCCGCCTGAAGAAGCTCCGCCAAAACCTCCTGCTGCAGACGCAGGTGCCGGTGTTCTCCCATAGGTTTTCACCGTTTTGATTTCAATATTTATGGGATATGATTTTACACTCACGATGTAAGACTTATCAGGCTGCACCATTCCCAATCTCAAATTAGATTTAAAGAAACTATTGAAATTTAAAACATCATTATCGCTGTTGATAAAATCTGTAACATCTACTACTGCACCACTTGAGTCTTTTCCCAATGATTTAATATCAAATGCCTGCATGATCGGTTGCACATTAGAATTTGTAACCGCTGTAAACATTGGCGAAGTAGAATCCTTAGCATATTCTGCAAAAGAGATTGTTCTTAAAAAGACTTTATTGTTTGGTCCTTTTTCAAATCGTATAACATTCTGACCAATTTGATCGCCTCCATAACCAAAGAAACTACCCGGCGCTCGCATACCGGCCGAAGCCTTGGAAATACGATTCACAATCAGAATATCTCTACCAAAAAGTGAATCCGGAATTTCGAAATAAAATTTATCCTCTGCTTTATGAACAGAAAACATACCTTTTTGAGAAACAGCTTTTGCAGTAATCAGTTCCTTATAAGGCTTCATACCATTTGATGGGCCACCGGGCTTTTTAGTAGTGTCAACGGTTGGTCTTTGTGGCATATTAGTCGGCATTTGTTGTGTATAAGAAACAGTTGCTGCCGCAATAAATCCACTTAAAAATAAAGTGCGTAATGAAATGGAATACATTTTAATAAATTTTAAAAATTATCGCTGAAAGATACGTAATGCATAATATAAAGACTGCTCTACAATCTATATTTGGGATGAACGGAAAAAAGGTTGATAATTTGGAATAAAATAGGGCTATTAAACTTGCTTTATCTTCCTCAAGACTTCAGTAATTTCTTCGGGTTTATTTGTGCCTATCAACAATTTCTTACCATTAGTAAATTCAAGTTGCAATCCTTTATTTCCCGATACATTCAATGCTCTACCCTTTCCAAATAATCCGATTCTATAGCCCCAACCACCATATTCAGCAATAGGCGAATATTGCCGCACATAGCATTGACTTATTTCCGACCAAGTGTATTTTTTTAACTTTAAACGAAAAGGGAAATAGCGAACATATACGCCATCTGATCTTATCTGTGAATCTAAGCGTATGCTTAAAAATAAAAGCGAACAGAGTAAAGTAATACTTGTTGCAAATAAAAGTCCTGAATTGCTCATGGGTTTATCACCAAACGGCTGACCATTGATTATTTGCTTGAACACACCAAAGAGAAAAAGCCCATTGATACATAAAATAAGCAACCAGATCCACCATTGTTTAAACCTTTGTCTTTCGGAAAACAATATTTCAGATTCCATATTAAAAGGTTGAATATTTTTTTACAGCAAGTGCTTCACTAATGTTGATCATCGGCGCTTGGACCATACATACCCGGCACAGGCACATCTAATAGACGCAAGTAAACAGACAACTGACCTCTATGATGTATTAAATGGCTCATCGATAATGAACGCATCACTCCTATTTTAGGCGCATTGGCAATTATATGATCTCCATTTCTAAAGATCCATGTTTTAAACAAATCGGCATCCTCAATTTTTTCTAAATTTTCAATTGCGTCATTTAAGCTATCCTGAAACAATTTCATCAATTCTTCCTGTGTAGATGCATGGACATTTTTGTAATGTTTTGCAATATCATAATCATCCATATTAATTATCGAAGAAATCCAAAGCGGGATGGCGGCAATATGTGTGGCTAATTTCCCAATAGACATGGATTTTTCGTGCGGCTTCCAATCGCTATTATCCATTGGAACTCGCTCTAGCATTTTCTTAGTCGATTCCGACTCACGTTTTAATTCTGATATCAGTGCTTCTTTGATTGCCATAATATTAATTGTTTCTGTATTAAAATGTAAAATTAAGCTTTAATTAATCCGGGTTTAAATAAAATATTGTAAAGCTGCCATAAAGCAGCAATGATAAATACAATGCCCATAAAGATATTTAGCTGCTTATTACTGGCTTTCATTTTTTGAATTACCCAACGACCGCCATATACATAAACCGCTAACCCTGCTAACGAACCTATTGCCGCGCCTCCGGTGAACATATTAAAATATGCATTCGTAGTTTTTAAAATATGACTGTTTAAAAGCTGTGTACTCCAGATAAACCAAAAAGGTATTTGCACCGGATTGATTGCTGAAACACTTACACCTAACAGAAACCTATCCATCTTATTATTCAGCAACAATCCTTTCTTTTCTTGAGTTTGTTTTCGTGCAATAAAAATACTCAATACGCCCAATGCTAAAAAAACAATTACAGTAAGCCAACTCATTATTTTAAACAGCATTTGATTTTGAACGACCCAATCCATTGCTGTAAGTGCCAAACGTAGATACACTACTTCTACAATGACAATACCAATACTATATTTCCAAGCATTGCCAAGGCCTTCCTGCACGGCAAGTTGAGTAGCAGTAAGGTTCATATTGCCAAAAGGCAGCTGACCTAAAAAGCTAATCATCATTGCAGTGAAAAAAACTTCAATCATGGTATTCTTTTATCTATGGCAGACATTCTTTTAAAATTCTTTTTTGCTTTTTGCATAAATTGATACCCTTTCCAAAAACCCCAATAAGCTACCCCTTTCTTATTATTTATTTTTCCGATTTTATATAAATATCGCCAATGGCGAACAATTTCTTTCAGCGCTGAAAAATAACTCATATTGCGGTCGAACACATGTGTAATTGCTGCACCTGCGCCATTGAACTCAAGGATGTCGATATTTTTCCCACTCTTTAAATCACCCAACGAAGTGCATTTTAAATCATAGCGTCCGAAATAGTATTGCCCTGCTTCATCTGAAATTTTATCAAAGACATCGCAAAGTTGTTGGTCTATTTCATGATTCAGGTTTACAAACTTTGCGCCGGTATTATGATTCCCCGCAGGATTCAATAAATAGTTTGTTCCTGTAGGAATAATTTCATTCCATTTTGAAGCATGCATCTTTTTCAACTGTTGTACTTTGAATTTTGCAACCGGATGCTCATTCACCAATTCAGATAAAGAATGTCTGCCATTCCCAATCACATGCAAATAATCTTTTACAATAAGTCCAGTAATAAACCCCTTTTTTTCACCAGGGAATCGAATGTAAAATACACTGTATTCCAATCCGGTGTCAATACATTTTTGCAACACATATAACTCTCCTACCGCTTCATGATATATTTTTAAATGTGCCTCATCTTTAATAATACGAAACAAAACTCCGGCCATTCCCGAATCAGGTTTAACCACTACAGGAAAAATAAGTCCGGCTTCATTCATTTTATTTTTTACCTGCTCAATACTTTCAGAAGGCTCAATAAAAATACTTGTAGGATAACTCCATTTGGGCAATTGCTCATACATTTCTTTTTTACTTCCACCTTCGAAGCCTGCAAAAATTAAAGTGGGGTTTACGGGAGTGAAATACCAGAAATGTCTTGCTTTGATTGCATACCAAAGCCAGAAAATATCAATAGGAAGATAAATAACGTCATAAGACCACCGTTCCCAATTAAATATATTTTTAAAATTAAATTTCATGCTATCCTCAGTAGTCTTTTTTAATGCGTTTCAGTAAGGTTTCCATTTGCATCAGTCTTTCTCCCGCAGGTGCTATTAAAGTTGCCGGTCCTTTTCTCATAATCATTTTCACTGCTTGATATAAAGCTGTGCCCAAAAATATTGCGCCGATTATCCAATGCAATATTTTTTGATTGGTATTAATTGTATTGGCAATCAACATTCCTCCAAAAATAAAGATACAATTCCCCAAAAATGTGCCAATGCCAATGCCTAAAATATAGAAATTATAAAAGCTGCTCTTGGGCTGCAAAATTTTTTTTGAAAATAAAACGGTGCTCCATCCCAGCCAAAAAGGAATTTGCCCCGGACTTAATGCACACATCAATGCACCTAAAATAAATTTGGGCAGCGTACTGCTTAGTACAATATTTTTTGCTTCGGATGGTTGAGAAGCTGCATAAAACTCAGCAACGGCCAATGCCAATACAATAATCAATGTAACATATTCTAAAACACGAAATAGTTTTCGTTGATGACTTATCCAACTCAATGCAACCAATGAAAGACGTACGTAAAACATTTCGACCAATAGCGAACCTAAAGAAAATAACATAGCTGCTATGATAGTATCCGATACAGCAATTTGCATTGCTGCCACATTCATTGTTGCCAATGGCAATGAGCCAAGAAAACTAATGAGTAAACCGGTAAAAAATATTCGTAACAGAGGTGGCATTTAATCAATTTTCAAACATCAGTAATTTGCTCCGAAAAAACTAATCATATTTTTCTAAAAGGCGAAAATGCTTCTCAGCATCTCGCAAAAACTTTCTGCCTTTATTAAAAGACCAATAAGGCGTTCCATTGTTATTGTTATATCGGCTTATTTTGTACAAGGCTTTCCAGTGTTGCAATATCACACCATAAGCTTTCCAAAGACTCATACCGCAATCGTAAATATGATTGGGCTCGGCACCACAGCCATTATACTCCAATATATAAAAATTTTTACCTTGCTTTAAATTTTCTATTGAAGTCGTCTTAATATCATAACGACCATAGAAAAACTTTCCATTAAAATGGCTCAATTCATCAAAAACTTTCAGCAAGTTTTCATCTATTTCTTTATATAAGTTGGTAAAATGTGCTCCGCGATTATGATTGCCGGCATAAGACAAATAAAATATTTCATCTTGGGGAATCACTCTATCAAACCGATGCCCATGCCGGTGTTCCATTTCTTCCATCCGAAATTTAGCTCTTGAATGTTGGGTTATCAATTCTTTTAATGTAGATACGCCATCGCCTTTTACCTGCAATAATTCTTTATGAATAAACCCGCTGACAACGCCTTTCTGTTCATTCGGATACCGATAATAAAATACACTCACTTCATAAGGCAATTCTATCAACTCCTGAACGATATATTCAACCGGAACTTTCTCATGGTATTTATGAAATTGATCTTCATTATCAATTTTTCTGAATAAAATACCTTTCATACCCACATCAGGTTTTACGATGAAAGGATAAGTAAAGCCGGCTTCAAGTATTTTTTTCTTTACCTCATCAAAAGGTAAATCATGCATGATGAAAATTGTTTTGGGAACTAAATGGGTCGGTAATTGATCGTACATTTCTTTCTTTCCTTCGCCATGAAAACCGCCAAAAGTGATCGTAGGATTGGAGGGTGTAAAATACCATACGGCTCTGCTACGTATTATATACCATATCCATACCGGAAAAATTGGTGCATACAATACATAGAAGTTCCATAATTCCCACTTAAAGATGCGTTGAAAAGCTTTTTTAATCTTCATCAATTGTAACAAAAATATGTTTTTTTGTCTTTCAAGAAGGAAAACAATTTTTTGATTAAATGTTTTAGTTTTGATGCAAATTTATAAATGATGAATGTACCCACCGTTGCTGCACTCTTTGCCGAAGGAAAATCGCCTGATATTTTATTTTGGGTTGGTTGTGCCGGAAGTTTTGATCAGCGAGCGCAAAAAATAACCAAAGCATTTGCCACTATATTGGATAAGCTCAGCATCAACTATGCAATATTGGGAAAAGAAGAAATGTGCACCGGTGATCCTGCTCGAAGATCCGGTAATGAATTTTTATTTCAGATGATGGCTTATCAAAATATTCACACACTGAATAATTATGGTATAAAAAAAATAGTAACCATCTGTCCGCACTGCTTTAATATTTTCAAAAACGAATATCCAGAGCTTGGCGGACATTATGAAGTAATACATCACACGGTCTTCTTACAACAGCTGATTGATGAGGGAAAAATAAAAATGAAAGAAGAAGGCACATTTAAAGGAAAGAAAATAACCTACCACGACAGTTGTTATTTGGGACGTGCTAATAATATTTATGAAGCTCCACGCAAAGTGTTAGAAGCATTGGATGCTGAATTAGTAGAGATGAAACGCTGCAAAAGCAATGGTTTTTGCTGTGGTGCAGGCGGTGCTCAAATGTTTAAAGAAGAAGAAAAAGGCACAACAAGAGTGAATGCCGAAAGAAGTAATGAAGCGATTGACACAGGTGCACAAATTATTGCATCTGCTTGTCCCTATTGCAATACCATGATGACAGACGGTGTAAAACTTGCAGAAAAAGAAGAATCCGTTAAGGTAATGGATGTAGCAGAACTCATAGCAGAAAGTTTAAAATAATAAAATATGAACTTAGCATATAAACATTTGTTGTCAGCAGAATTTCATCCACAATCCAGAGTGTGGATTTATCAAAGCAATCGGCTATTCAGCATGAACGAAGCCTTAGCAATAGAAGACATACTCAATGATTTTGTAAATAAATGGAAAAGCCATGGTGCCGCTGTAAAAGGCGCAGCTCATCTTTTCTTCGGGCAGTTTATTGTATTAATAGCAGACAATACTGATGAAGCGCTTTGTGGCAGTACAATGGATAGTTCATTAAGACTTATTAAAGAAATAGAAAAACAATTTGGCGTAAGTCTGCTCGACCGAAATATGTTGGCGTTTATGGTTAAAGACAAAGTGGAATTATTGCCATTGAGTCAATTGAATTATGCCGTAAGCAATGGGTTTATAAATAATGAAACACTGTACTTTAATAATTTAGCAATGACCAAGGCCGAGTTAGAAGATAAATGGATTATACCCGTAAATAAAAGTTGGCTTGCTCAAAAATTACAGTTACAGAGCAAGTAATATATTTTCTTTTTTTACCATAAACTAAAAGTCACTACCTCCGCTTCAATTGTTGATCATTGAGCCACACTCCTGTTGCGTTTTGTATCATTGTTGTTGTAAAATTCATCAAATTTTTTGTAAGTATTTCGATTTCACTTTTAGTATGCGGTAATTGAGCTATCTCCAAATGATTATTATATAATACCGGACTTTTTTTAGCAGCAGAAATATATGGCGCCCAAGTAAGCGCAAATCCATTTTTTATATAATTCAAATACAAAACAAGATCTGCTTTTTCCGGTTTATTAACCAATTCAATATTTTGATTTAATTGTAATGCTTTTTGAAAATCGGCAAAAACTTCATTGGGCAAAGGCAGAAATACAAAAAACGGCAATTTATAAAAGCCGTTTAAAAAACGAGCACTTAGGGTATCATGTGAAAAACCGGTTTGATTGTAAAACAAGTAACGATTCAAATCATAGATATTCCAATCGGAATAATGACGATAAGTTGGTAATTGTGATAATGGAATTACTTTTTGTTGCATATTTTTTTCAAAATCAATAACCGTTATCGGTAGCAATGAAATATACAACTTAATCAAAGGATTTGTTTTGGAATAATTGTCTGTACGTACAAATAAGTCATTGAGTTTAATTGAAGCATTACTCCCCTTTATTAAACGGGCCAATGCTGTATGATCCTCCACTTTAATAATTTGTACTTGTGCTTTATTTTTATCGCCGTTTAAAGAGAAGATATTACCTTGTTTAATACCAATTGTACTGCCCTTATCAAAACTATAACCATTTTTATCTATAGCTTTCAATCGTAATTCAATATTATTTTTAAATCCAACAGATTGAACACCAATTAAGTTTTGATTATCTCTTATCGGGTCTTGATGGCGTACCGGTGTTTGATTAAATCCATTTTTCGCTATTGTGCTACTAATCTGCTTAAATAAATCAGACACAGGAATATCTGTAGGACTATTTTCCATTACTTGCAATAGCGCTTCTGTAAATACGCCATGATATGCTCCACTTGCATCCTTCATCTCTTCACCCTTCTGATATTCATTGGTACCGGCAACGGATAAAAATCCTGAATGTGGCCGCTCAGATGGGCGAGCAATAAATATAGAATCTGAAATATTCAAATTGTCTTTTAAATTAAACCCTTTCGTTCCTTCATCATCATCATCAACAAACGCAGAAAGGACAGAGTACCATTTTGCATCTTTGGGATCGGCAATAGATGAATGTGTTCTTTTATAATTTAATACAACCTCTTCAAAGCTCATAGATCTTTCAGATAAATTTTGTGTGAAGAAACTATATGGATTGTGTGCATTCAAGGTGAAGCCCATTGATAAATTTCCGGAAAAACAACAATCCAGAATGGCTGTTGCAATTACTTTTTTATCAATGAATTTATTAAACATTTTTTTTACATCAGCGTCTCTAAAAAGGCATTTTAAACTATCGGCATATAAATTGCTTAACACGATCGCCTGGTTCATGCCCAGCTTTAGTTTCCGATCATATTCATTCTGCATATTATTATCCATCCATACACCATGACCGGAAAAGAAAAAAACAAAGGCATCGCCCGCCTTAACCTTTTTCAATATTTGCTGAATAGCCGTTTCAACATTATTTCTACTTGCCTGCTCATCAGTTAATTCTATAATATTATTATCCTCAAAAGCAAAGCGAGAAGTGAGTAAGCCTTTCATTGAGTTGGCATCATTTACACAACCTCGCAAACGTGAGCCATGTAAAACGCCCGGCTGGTCGTAATATTGATTAATCCCTACAATCAAGGCATATTTTTTTTGAGCAAATAATTGTCCAAAAAAAAGAATAAATGAAAAAATAAACAGAACTTGTAAATTCTTTTTCATAAACCATTTACATTATAGCTTATTAATCAATAGCGTCCTAAACGAATAAAAAAGAGAAAGTTTTGAATGTAACTCAAAGGTTAGCTTTGAGGTTGCAGAACAAACCAAACTTTCTCTCATGACAAACTTAACATTGTTTGCCCAGATTATTG
>JAFDXF010000056.1 GCA_018268055.1 Bacteroidota bacterium | reverse complement strand
TGTATTTGTGGCATTTTTAATTGCTGTTTTGCTCATTAAAACTATTGAAATTAATTTATATTTGTAAATGCTTTTGAATTATTTTTTTCACAGACTGACGTTAGCACTCACCCTAAAAGACCGACACGACCAACAACAAACAGACAGAAACGGAGGACGAAAATGCCAACGCTTCGCAAAATTAAAAGAGGTGTTTTGCCAACGCACTTGCCGACACAAAAACACCACATTTAATTTTGCCCAACCGCACCCAAGCCCACCCACCACCCTGACAAATTGTTGAGAAGTTTGGCGACTTTTTTATAACGACTTTGGAAAATTCTTTTTACATTCGCCAATAATTGTCAAGTCAAAACAAAGCAAATTGAAAACGATAGGAACGACATTAAGAGAGTTAAGAGAAACGAAAGGACTTCTTCTGCGAGAAGTTGGTGCAAAACTTTCGCTTGACCCGACTATTTTGAGCAAAATAGAACGTGACGAAAGAATGCCGACACGTGAACAAGTAAAAGCTCTAGCAGACTTCTACAAAGACCAAAAAAATGAAGTGATCATTGCCTGGCTTTCTGACAAATTATATTACGAAGTGCAAGACGAAGACCTTGCATTGCAAGCAATGCAAGTAGCAGAGGAAAAAATTAAATACAACAAAAAGAAGAAATAAGATATGGCAACAGTGACTAAAAAGGATAAATTTTTTGAAGTGCTTCGCAACATTTTTGTGGGTGCGAAAATTGAAGGCAATTCAGGTTATGTAAACCTGATGAAGATAAAAAGCAAATACTACAATGAGTTTAAAGAGCAGTTGCAAACAGACATTGATGCAAAACTGAAAGAAGTTGGACAAAACTTTGAAGAAGAACTTTACAACAAGCTTTTTACTTTTTTTAAAAAATACTTTTCTGAAAGTGGTTCTATTTATTTCTCCTATACTCCTCTGCAAGAAAAAGTTTATGAACGTATATACAGAGACGATAAAGATGTGATGCTGTTTTGGAAAACGCATATGCTTTATTATGTAAAGACGGAACGCCTTTTTAAAAATATGGAGGTAGAAGACGAAGACATTATATATCTATTTGATGTTGCTGAATTGCAACACAAAAAAAGCAATGAAAAAAAGGATTTAGTTTTTGATTTAGTAAAAGCAGAACATACCGACAAAAGAAGAATTCACTTTTCTGTTAAGTATTCTGCAAACGGAAGCAAAACAAAAACAGAAGAAATACTTAAAAATATAAAGAAGGAAAAGGCTTTTGGCTCAATGTCTTTAAGGCAAGTTGAAAAAGTTTTTGGAATTTTTAAAAGACAAAGTGAAGTTGATTACTTCATTAATAAAGATGCGAAAGGATTCTTAAAGGAGCAATTTAGCTTGTGGATTAAAGGATATTTATTAGATGATGAAACCTTATTTGAACCTGCAAGACTTAACCAATTGAAAGCACTACAGAAAATTGCTTTTAACATTATTGATTTGGTAGGACAATTTGAAGATGAATTGGTAAAAGTTTGGAACAAACCAAAATTTGCACATTCCTCTAATTATGTAATAACGATTGATAGAATTGCTGAAAAAGATTTTGCTTTACTTGAAAAAATTCTGAAACACAATGGAATGGCTGAACAAGTGAAGGAATGGAAAGAATTAGGAATTGTTAAAGATGACTTCAATGTAGTTAAAATTATTGAATCAGAATTACACGGTAAGAAAATCAAATTGGAATACAATTTTTTACCTTTGGACACAAAGTTTTTCAAAGATATTGAATTCGCTTTTTTGAGTTTATTTGATGATTTAGATAACGAATTAAATGGAATTTTAATTAACTCTGAAAATTATCAAGGAATAAATACAATTAAAAATAAATTTAGAAACTGTGTTCAAACTGTTTATGTTGACCCTCCTTTCAATTTAGGGACAAATCCAGATTATGAATACTTAGTTAATTACAAGGACTCATCTTGGCTTTCAATACTTGAGAATCGTGTAAGCGTTTCTAAAACTCTATTAAAAAATGAATGTGTTCATTTTCTGAGATGTGATTCAAATGGAAATATGTTAGTAAGGTTGCTATTAGACAATATATTCGGTAGTGATAAGTTCAGAAATGATTTAATTGTTCAAAGAGGAAGAAACCAAGTTGGTTCACCAAATAAATTAGAAACCATATCTGACACGTTATTTCTTTATTCCTTGTCTGAAAAACCATTAAATAAAATTCAAGTAAAACGTTCAATAGCAGATATTAAATGGACAGGTTTTACATTAGGTGGTGACCGAAATCCTCCTGAAAGAAATTTTATTGGTAAGATTATCTATCCCGCAAAAGGACAGCACTTTACTTTAATTCAGCCAAAGGTTGATAAACTTTTAAATGAAAAATACTTAAGATTAAAATGTAAAAAATGCGGTGGCTTGCACTATCAAGCGAAAGATGATGCAGATTTAGCCAATTATATGAAGAAAAAGGAAAATAGATTTAAATTTTATGATATTACTAATGAATCAGATTTTACAGGTATCAACGAATTGAAAAAATGTGGCTTTTGCGGTGAAATGGATGAATTTATTGTTCAATATTTAGGAAGTGAAGACAAGTATGTAAATAGTCTTTGGCTTGACATTTCTGGTTACGCAAATACAACTGGTTTTACTACGGAAAATTCTGAAGAACTTGTATCTAGAGCAATACAAGTTGGCAGTATTTCGGAAGGTTATATTTTAGATTATTTCCTTGGATCAGGTACAACAACAGCTACTTCTCATAAGCTTGGTAAAAAATATATTGGTATTGAACAAGGAACACAGTTTCAAGAACACGTTATTCCAAGGATGAAAAAAGTTATTGCTGGAATTAAAGAAGGTGTTTCAAAAGAAATTAAACTTTATAAAGGTGGCGGATTCTTCAAATACTATTCTTTAGAGCAATACGAAGAAACCTTATCAAAAATCAAATACGAAGACAAAGGAGCATTGCCTACGCAAGATATTTATCATCAATATTTATTCTTAAAAGATTTAAAGTTGGCTGATGATGTAGTTAAGTTAGATGAAAAAAGTAAGAGCATAAAAGTAGATTTAACCAAACTGCATCCTGCAATAGATATACCCGAAACATTGAGCCATCTAACAGGAAAATTTATCAAGCAAATCAAAAAAGACGAAGTTGTGTTTACCGATGGCACAAGTATAGACCTTACCAACATTGATTACAAAATTGTGAAACCTTTAATCTGGTGGTAATATGGAAAGCAGTGTATTATATAGCATAACCGACAGCTTTGATGTAGAGCAAATACCTACTGTTTGGAAAAACATTGATTTCAATACTTTTTCAGAAGGTAAGAAACTCTATCCATATCAAAGAGAAGCATTAGAAAATGCTTTAAAAATTCTTTACAAGTTTTATCAAAACAACAGCAAAAAAGATAATGAAGCTTTAAAAAAAGATTTTCTAAAACTTGCCGAACACAATGGATTAGTAAAAGAACAACAAGAAAAATACTTTGCCTACACCAACCAAGAAAGCAAGCCGTATGAAATTCTTTCAGAATATTTTGAAGAAGAATCAAATCAACTGCCTGCCTTTCATTTCATAAACCGAATGAGTTTTTGGATGGCAACAGGTAGCGGAAAAAGTATTGTGTTAATCAAACTCATTGAGTTATTGCAAGACTTAATGAAAAACGAAACCATTCCACAAAACGAAATTCTCTTTCTTACGCATCGCCCTGACCTTATAGACCAGCTAAAG
>JAFDXF010000055.1 GCA_018268055.1 Bacteroidota bacterium | reverse complement strand
TTTTAATGCCCGGTGTCATTGACGATCAGGTTCATTTTCGAGAACCCGGGCTTACCCATAAAGGTAACATTGCATCAGAATCTGCAGCAGCAGTTGCAGGCGGCATAACTTCTTTCATGGAAATGTCCTACTGGCGCAAGTCTTCAGACTTGTGCCATACTATAATTCAAGCAGCATTAAATCAAAATAAATTCTTTATCTCTACTCATGGTTGCAAATGTGCAATTTTTAATGACAGGGAGGCACAAGTCTGAAGACTTGCGCCAGAGGGTACGGGGGTATCGGAGTGATTTCATTTAAAACAAAAGTTATTCAACAACAAATTTATTTACCAATCTTTCTTTTTCTGTTTGCAAAGAAACAATATACATGCCTTTTGCAAGTGCGCTGCAATTAATATCCTGTGTAAAATAACCGCCTGCGCTACCCCCAACCCCTGAAGGGGAGAGCACTCGCGCAGTGTTATAAATTAGCTTGCCTGTAACATCATATAGGGTTAGTGTTATATTTTTTCCTTTTAGGTGCTGCGCATTTACAAACAGCTTTTGCCATGATGCTATGTAGGTAACAAACAACTCCGCTCCCCTCTCTAATGGAAAGGGGTTGGGGGTGAGGTTTGTAAGTGTATCACAGGGGCTGCCTGACATTGCAGACAGTGTATAATCTGGATTATTGGGTAAACCTACGTAAGTTCTTTTGCCGCCAAGATAAAATGAGTAGGTTTGTAAATCACATGCTGAGCCTAAGCTGTTAGGAGAGTTAATGGTGCTTAAATACATATTGGTATTATTATACATGGTATCCTGATATGGATAGTACTGATAATAATTTGTAGCTAAATAAATTTTACCGTCAGGAGCTAATTTAAGAAATCCCATAGTTTCATTAAATTGAGTTTGCCATAATGTATCACCGCTGGCAGCTATATTGGTTGCCGTTAAATCAAACTGATACAGACGCGATGTATCAGTTGATAGCTGAGGAATACTGGTAATATACAATAAACTGTCATTGGGAGAAAAACATGCTCCCCAGAAGTTTCTCAAAAATAATTGCGGGTTTTCTGTGTATATGGTTTGCAAATTACTTAATTGCCCTGTGCACCTGTCAAAATCATACAATTCCAATGTTCCTGCCAAAGTATAAGCTATCATTTTATTTCCTTTATTAGAAAATTGAATTCTGCTGAATCCATGATAAGTAGCAAACCCAATATTTTGTGGAATGGAATCGGAAACCCCTGAGGAGGTAATAAGATATTTATAAAAAGTGTTGTTAATGTTATTCCATCTTCGGTTAATAACCCACCAGTCTCTGCCGTTGCCATGCTTTATGGCTGTTAGTCCGTCAGCGCTTTTGTAATTATGCAACTGCACATTTTTTTGAATCACTTCGCCTAATCCGCCATTGGCGCTCATGTCAACTATTGAATAATATAAGCCATAATCTAACGTTACACCAATATTAAAAATATAATAAAGGCTATCTGAATCCGGAAATGGAACAATGGTTATTTCATTATACCACCCCCCCCCCTTCATAGAGTCTCCATTAGCCATTACCTGGTGGTTGCTATTATATGCTTTAACGGGGTCTGTACCTGCAATAATAACAGTAGGGTCATAGGAAACATAAAATAAAAGATTCCCGCTGCTATCGGCAATGCTTGCACAACTGCCGCGCGATTTTACCATGCTGCTGCCTGTTATGATATTGGCAGTATCACTAAAATCAACCAGCGCACTGTCGCCAAAGCACCACACGCTGCCTTGATTTTGCGCATTTGTAAAATAAGCGCAGCATATAAGAAATGCTGCGCTTATGAATCCGAGTAATTTCATTTTATGGCAAGGATTATTCAACAACAAATTTATTTACCAGTTTTTCTTTTTCCGTTTGCAAAGAAACAATGTACATGCCTTTTGCAAGTGCGCTGCAATTAACATCCTGTGTAAAATAACCTCCTGCGCTACCCCCAACCCCTAAAGGGGTGAGCACTCGCGCAGTGTTGTAAATTAACTTACCTGTAATATCGTATATGGTTAGTGTTATACTTTTTCCTTTTAAATGCTGCGCATTTACAAACAGCTTTTGCCATGAAGCTATGTAGGTAACAAACAACTCCGCTCCCTTTGCTGATGTTGCAAGAGGTGCTATGCCCGTTAATGTATCGCATGGGCTGCCTGATATTGCAGGCAGTGTATAATCAGGATTATTGGGCAAACCGAAATAAGAACGCTTGCCGCCTAAGTTAAAACTATAAGGTTGCAGATTGCAGGCTACACCAATATTGTTTGGTGAATTGATTACACTCAGGTTGGTGTTTATGGTATTGTAAGTAGTATCTTTATATGGATACCCGCCTAAATAATTTGTGGTTAAATATATTTTACCGTCAGGGGCAAGTTTTAATGCTCCCATTTGGCTGGTGAAGGTTGTTTGCCATATTGTATCAGCACTGGCAGCTATATTGGTTGCCGTTAAATCAAACTGATACAGCCGCGATGTGTCGGTGGATTGTATAGGTATGCCGGATATATATAATAAATTATCGTTGGGAGAAAAACATGCGCTCCAGTACCAAGGCAATGGAGCCTGCATGAGCTGAGGATATATCGTGTTGAGATTGCTTAACAATCCGGTGCATCGGTCAAAATCATATAGCTCCAATAACCCACCTCCATTATAATGTGCTAATTTATTTCCCACTGGCGCAAGTCTTTCTGACTTGTGCCGTCCTGTCATTAAAAAATGCACATTTGAAACCATGAGTACTATATTCATAAAAAGACTTTAAAAGTACGGAATGCTTTTTATTATTTCAAAGTCCCCTGAAATGCGGGAGACTTTGAAAGTACGGAGAATTGCTTTTTGCACAATGCGTTTATTTTGACGATCCCAATGCACTGCGCATAAATGGGTGAACTTCACTATGGAGTTGCTATATTATTTCCCTTTATGCTTTCATTAGTCTCAGGTTTCTTAATTTTGTGTTATAATAACACTAATGCAAACTATCATCCATAATGCAACCCTTGTTAACGAAGGCCGACAATTTGTCTCAGACATTTTTCTGCGCAATGGCATCATTGAAAGAATTGACCCTTCAATAAATGTAAAACACAAGGTTGATGAAATAAAGGGTGATGGTTTAATTTTAATGCCCGGTGTCATTGACGATCAGGTTCATTTTCGAGAACCCGGGCTTACCCATAAAGGTAACATTGCATCAGAATCTGCAGCAGCAGTTGCAGG
>JAFDXF010000054.1 GCA_018268055.1 Bacteroidota bacterium | reverse complement strand
TACAAGTAGCAGCACGTGGAGTTTGGCAGTTTTTATAGGGAATATCAATCGCAAAACAAAATTCAGAGTAAACTACATTGTTTTTCCCTCCAAGGTTTTGAGGTTCTATTGTAACATAAAAAGGATTTCTACCCTTCTCTTTGAAAATAGAGGTGTCTTTGATTATAAATTTTTTATGGCCAAAGACGGTGTAGTCCAAAACCATTAAGAATACTACAAAGTTTTCTGCGCTATCTGTAACAGAGTTCGGAGTGTTTTGAAATTGCTGATACTGCCAATCGCAGCTATATCCAAAAGTTGTATCAGCACCGGAGATTTTTAAATTCAATGAAGCATTTACATAATTTTCATTCTCTCTTACAAAAGGAATATTATAAATGTAGGTAGAATCAGCCGAGCTATTTCGCCAAGCTTTTGTATTGTCCTTCTTTTTTGAAGCCAGCATTTTATCCCACCTCGGGTAGCCTATTTGTTTTACAGTTTGCTCCACAAAATGTTTTTGATTGTTTACTCTTTGTAAATACGAAACTAAAGCCTTTTCGGTTGCATCATTGCTTCGGTGTGCATTGAAAAATTTTTCCTCTACGGAATTATTCGTGGGGGGGGGTAACTACTCTATCAACTTTGCGGCAAGCGGTATAAACAATGCCCGCAGCAATAGTTGCAGTAAGTAGTATTTTAGTATTTACCTTCATTATATGCAAGTTTGGTTGGTGGTGTTATTTATTTTGGTAGAGCCAAGGTAGAAAATATTTTGCAAAGGCAAAAGATATTTTACTACTTGATGTATTACAAAATTCTTAATTATTAATGCTCAAAATATGCAAAATTACCACCCACCCATTCTTTGTCCTTGTTGTAACGAACGCCAATCATTTTTCCCTTGCTGAGCCTGCTTAGATTGTTTGTTGGTACAGGTCGTGCTGTTCCGTCTTTCCAAAAATAAAATAATCGTATTTCTGCTTTTGCAGGTATGTCAGGTGTTTGAATTACATCGGCATATTTTACTTTGCTTTGCAAAATCCAATTCTCCGGATCTTTTACATTGTCTATATCTTGTTGTGTAACATCAATAACAACACCTTGTCCTGCAAAAGAGAATAATGGTTTCAAAACATAATTATGCAAATCGGTAGGAATCTCTTTTACTTCATTCAAAAAAAATGTTTTCGGGATATAGGGGTGTCTTAAAAACGGCAATGTGTATTTACTGATTCTATAAAACCAGTTGGGATGCGGACACCATTCTACATCTAAAGCTTCAAAAAGAATTTTTCCTTTTTCTTGCACTTCGGCACTCTGTTGTTGCAAGTCATCAAATATAACACGATTATAAATTCTTTTTACTTCCGTTTTTTTGCCATTGTTTAAGTAGTAAAGTTTTTTGCCCTCTTTAATTAACTCAGTAAGGCAAACCATTTTGATGCCGAGGTACTCTTCGGTACAATAGAAATCAACTCTTGTTTTTTGTTGGCGTGGAAATACTTCGAGTAGTATTACATTTTCGGGATGGTGATTGCCAATAATAATTTCTTTTAACTCTTGTAAATAAGTTTCACGATTGAATCCGCCGAGATAACATTCAAAATTATCGGGCACTTTAAAATGCTTTCTAAAAACATCATCTAACAAAACTTCATAAGCAAACAGTGAAGGGAAGCCTTGCATTTCTATCAATTGTGGTTCGTATTCGTCGGCTTCATTTATACATATTCCAAAATCAAATGCAATGAAATGGCTGTGTTCATTTTCGTTAGGTACTTGCAGGTTTTTGGGAATCGCATTTTTAGTTAATTCTTTAAATTCGGGCAATGTAATCACATCAATAATATGATCGCAAACATCTAAAAGTTTTTCCGTAAAATCTTTTGGAACAAAAATGGGCGTTTCTGCTACACGAAATTCTAAAGTATTGGGATGTGCAGCTTGCAATTCTTTTAAAAATGCTTCATACTTTTCTTTCGTAAAAGTATTGTTGTATTCTTTTCTTATTGAAGGTATCATATCACTCTTTTATCCGAAGATAGGAAATGATAAGACTGTTGCCAAAGTCTATGATACTAATTCCGGAAAAAGTTGTTCAACCGCTTGTGTTAAAAAGTTGGGTATGATATGCGCATGCGTCCAAACAATTTTATCAGGGTCTTCTAATTGAGTCAGCATACTGTTCAATTTAGCCTCGCCATAGTTATTGATTACTGTATTCCTTTTTTCTTCTGTTTGTAAGTGAATGCTCATACCGGCAGCATCTGCTTCAGGATGAAATTGAGTGCCAATCATGTAATCATTGAAGCGAATACCCATGATGGCTCTTTCATAAGGAACGTGTGGCCGGCTTTTTTCAATACATAGAATTTGAGCACCCATTTGTGCCAGTATTTTATGATTGGGCTGTATCACCTGATGATCGCGGCTGTCCACAGCATAAAAAGGATCACGCAAGCCTTCAAAAACCGGTTCTTGTTTGCCTGATTCTAACATGTGAATAGGGAATACCCCGAATGAAGTGGACTTTCTTTTATTGACAATTCCAATATTAAAATATCGGCTTGCCAATTGAAATGAATGACAAATAAAAAGTACATGCTTCTTATCGGTACGATTAGGATTTTCGTTCCATCTTTTTATTGTATCAATCCAGCGACACCAACTTCTATCCCAATCTTCGAATCGACTGAGAAGCGGATCGCCGGGACCGCCCGTAGAAATATATATATCAAAAGATAAGTCAGGGGTTTCATTATGTTGGCGAACATTAAATTCTTTGCTCTGCACATCTATATTGTAAAACTCACCCCACTCTTGTAAAATTTCGCGGATACAGCGCATTCCTTGATTAGCATGTCCATCGTATAAATCGAGTATTGCAACCTTAACCTGTCTTCTTTCTGAACCATTCATTCAACAAATGTAGGCATTTAAAGTTTTTATGTTTTTTTAAGAAGAATGTTTTTTCCACATTGGTAAAGATGAAAAGTGAAAAGATTGGCATTAATCAAATATATCTTTATTTAGATTCATTCATTTTTAAAGCTTGTTTCATTATTAAGTTTGAAATTATTGCACATTCAATTCTTCCCATGCAGCCGTAAGTGGTCTATTGATTCCTTCGCCTATCCATTGTGGCGAACCGGGTATTTCTGTAGTTTTTAAAATTTCTTCTTTGCTTTTACCGCTTTTTATTTCACGCTCTACAAAGTGCAATACATTGCCCAGATAATCTCTGAATGATGCAACATCATCAGTATTGCCCGTCACTTTATATCCATTGCCGCTATGACCAAAAACAAATTGTGTATTGGTGTCAAAAGTATTTAATGTTTTATTCAATACTTCTATCCAACTGCTCATGCTTGCTCCGGCATTTCTATCAACAAATGGATGACGACGATTAAACACTAAATCGCCGCAATGTAAAATATTGGCGTGTTCAAAATGTACGAGGCTGTCGCCATTGGTATGTCCTGCTCCGAAATAATACATTCTAATAGACTCTTTGCCAAATTTTCCACGCCAAGTGTCTTTATAGGTTTGATCCGGATATAGTTGCTTGTCTTCATTTTTATTTTGTTTGGCCACATTTTCTTGATTTGTTTTTGAGTTTTCATGCGCACGAACATAAGCCACTAAACCCTTGAAAGAAATATTGCCTGAAGTGTGATCTCCATGATGATGCGTATTGATGAGTAAGTGAAATGGGCGATCATTTTTTTTCTTTAACTCATCAATCAGATGTTTGCTCTGCTCGGGAAATTGTGCATCTACTACAATCCATCCTTTTTTGGATAACAAAAAGCCGATGGTGCCGCCCCGTTCTTCAAAGATGCCAATATCTTTGGTTAGCATGGTTATTTTCCAAGGGCCTTCAAAGAAGTTTGCAAAAAGATTTTTTTGAGAAAGACTCAAGGCTGCCAATAGAACAGAGCTGTGTTGGATAAATGTTCTGCGTTTCATATCATAAATTAATTAAGACAAGGTACAAAAAATATAAAACCGCAAATTTAATACTCAAATTTTCGAAGCGATGGTGCTTTAAACCATGTAATGATTACAACCAATAAAGTCATAGAGCCACCAAATATTACAGAAGGTACTGTGCCCATTGCTCTGGCCATAAAGCCGCTTTCAAACTGACCTAATTCGTTACTGCTATTGATAAAAATAGAGTTTACACTCGATACTCTACCTCTTTTATCATCGGGTGTGGTAAGTTGTAATACATTGCTGCGTACAATTACACTGATACCATCCATCATTCCACCAACTAATAAAACTACAAATGAAATCCAGAATATGCGTGATATGCCAAACAGTATGATGCATAAGCCGAATGCTGCAACAGCATACATCAGTCGATATCCTTGTTTCTTTTTCATAGGCCAAAACGTAAGTGCGGTAATCGTTAATACAGAACCTATATCCATTGCGGCATTTAACCAACCGAATCCAATAGGGCCTACGCTTAAAATTTTTTCTGCAAATTCAGGAATCAGTGCAACAGCACCACCAAACAGAACAGCAAATAAATCAAGTGAAATAGCGCCAAGCATTATTTTGTTATTAAATACAAAATGGAGTCCTTCTTTCACACTTTTCCATGCACTGATGTCTTTCTGTAAATGTTGTATCGGTTTTTTACCAATGAACGAAATAAACGTTGCGGCTATTAATACATAACCTAAAATAATATAATAAGTGATATGTACACCAAAGCCTGCAATAAAAAATCCGGCTGAGGCATGTCCACATATTGAAGCAGCCAAAAAAGTAGATGAACTGATGTTACTTGCATAATGCAAAATATTTCTCGGCACTAATTGTGCAATGATTGCATTGGTGGTGGGTCCTGCAAATGCACGAATGGCGCCGGTAAAAAAAATCACTATGTAATAGTAGATAGCCGGAGATTGCTTGTGCCCGATGTTTTCGAACCAATGAGAAGTGATGAAGACCATTGCCACCACACAGACAGAATACAATAAAACACTTCTGAGCAGTAATGTTCTTTTATCAGAACGGTCAATCACATGGCCGGCATATAAGGCAAGTAGAAATACCGGAATAAATTCTGACATACCTGCCAGACCAATGGAAAAAGAATCTTGGGTAAGTTGGAATAATTTATAGGCAGCTACGGTACCCAACATGCGTAATGCCATGATGAGAAAAAATCGGGCAATAATGAATAATCGAAACTCTTTATGTTGAAGAGGTTGCAGACTTTGTTTCTGAATTAATCCGGGCATCCGTACAAAAGTACAAACATTGGATTAAGGAAGTGTAAGATAATATTGGCCGTCTTCATATTCCTTGTCCAATGCATCGTAGATAACCTGCAAATGCTTTTCATTATGCAAAAAATCTGCATTGCTCGCATCTACGAATAGGGTTTTGATGTTGTGCTGTTTTATATAATGCGTATAAGTTTCCTGAAGGTTGAACAAATAATCATCCGAAATATTTTGCTCATAAGACCTATTTCTTTTTTTTATATTGGCTTGAAGTTTAGAAACAGGTGCGTGTAGATAAATTAGAATATCGGGTTTTACCAATTGTTGATGTATAATATCAAATAGTCGTTGATAAAGCCTGAACTCATCTTCAGGGAGTGTTACTTTAGAAAACAATAAGCATTTTGTAAATAAATAATCAGAAATGGTTACAGATTGGAACAGGTCTTTTTGCTGAATCAATTCTTTTAATTGTTTGTAGCGCTCTGCCATAAAAAACAACTCAACCGGAAAAGCATACTGCTGAGGATTCTCATAAAATTTAGTCAGAAATGGATTGTCGGCAAATTCTTCCAAAACCAACCTGGCATTGTAATGCTTGCTCATCATGTGCGCAAGAGTAGTTTTGCCCACACCAATATTCCCCTCTATGGTTATAAAATGATAGTTCATAAAAAAATAGAAAAATACTCGAACCGGTGCAAAATAGGTTAAATGATAAAAGCAGAAAATTATAAAAGATAAACTGTGGAAAAAATCAGGAATACTTTTTTACATCAAGTGTATCTATACATATTTTCAACAATTCTTTGATGTTTTTATGTAAAACAGGGTGAATAAGCTTGGGTGCAAGTTCGGCAAGTGGCAGCAAGGCAAACCTGCGGTTTTGTAATTCCGGATGTGGCAGTTTTAAAAATGGCTCGGAATGTATCTCATGGTTAAATAATAAAATATCAATATCTATAAAGCGCGGGCCATATTTTTCTTTTCTGGTTCTTCCCATTATTTCTTCAATTTTCAATAAACTATTCATAAGTTGATTGGCGGAAAGCGTTGTTTCCAAGAACAAAGCTTGGTTCAGAAAGGATGGCTGATCTGTTTTGCCCCAAGCAGCCGTTTCGTATATGGAAGATGACTTCATAATTTTTCCGCACTCTTGCTGAATCAATATTTGGGCTGTAGCCAATTGATTTTCTCTATCTCCCATATTGCTGCCGGTGAGCAGATAAGCCTTGTTCATAAGGTCAAATATCTTTTATTTTTTATGGATTGAGAATGTTATTTATACATTTGCTTATTAAATTTTTTAAATGCAACGATACAGCCAATCTCAGGCATTGTGGGCGGTGACCAAAGCAAGTTTTAGAGCAATTTTGTCTAGCCCGTCAGCAATATTTTTCAGTCTTTTATTTCCGATTGTTTTTGTTTTGATTTTTGGAGCATTTGGGAGTGGTAGTGCACCAGTTTATCGAATTGCCATTGGGACTGGATCAGATACAACTGTTTCAAATGGTTTTTACCAAGCTTTAAAAAATCATCCTCAATTGAAAATTGTAAATTACGTTGATTCGGGAAGTCTTAAAAAAGATATGTCCAGTGGTCAACTTACAGGAATTATATCTATTTTAAAACAAGCAGACACTACAAATAATCATCGCTATCTGATTAAAGTTGCTACTACTTCTGCAAGCAATAATACCATGCCGGCATTGGAGCGCATTTTAGATGATTTAAAACTTAGGTATCAATTAGCCGCTTCAGGATTTAAAGAAGATTTGATTACACTTGCTCCGCCTGAAGTAACTGAAGTAAGAAAATATCGATCAATTGATTTTGTTTTACCCGGACAGTTAGGCTTCTCTATTTTGTTTTCTACACTATTTGGCGTAGCCTTTACTTTTTTTAGTTTAAGAGAAACATTGGTGTTAAAAAGATTTTATGCTTCGCCGGTAAATCGTACAAATATTTTATTAGGTGTTGGCTTCAGTCGAATTTTTTATCAATTATTGAGTGTAATTGTTTTATTACTGTTTGGCCATTATGTACTCAACTTTACGTTACATCACGGTATAATTACGTTTGTAGAATTGATTATACTTACGATTATCATGCTCTTGCTTCTGATGGGCGTTGGCCTTATATTCAGTAGTATAGTAAAAACAGACAGCTCTATCCCGTTGTTGATTAATCTTTTTGGATTTCCACAAATGATGTTGTCCGGAACTTTTTTTCCGATTGAGGTTTTTCCAAACTGGCTTCAGACAATTTGTAAATTATTACCACTCACACAGTTTAATGACGCAGCACGCAAAATTTCTTTCGAAGGATTACACTTAACTGATTGTTTTAAAGAGTTGGGCATTCTGGGCATCTGGATAATCATTACTTATATTATATTGGGCAAAGTGTTGAAGTGGGAATAAAAATCTAACATTAAAAAATGAGACTACTACGATTCGCTTTTTTAAACGTCTTGGTATTTGGATTGATACTAACTATTGTTTCATTCTTCTTTCCTTCGCATATACGTGTTTCAAAAGCGCTTGATATCAATGCACCTAAAGATTCTGTTTGGGCAATGTTGAAAAATCCTGAGAATTGGAAAAAATGGTATCCCGGTGCGGATAGTGCAGCATTGTTTTACGAAAATGGAGTAGTGAAAGGAATCGCAACAGCACAAAATCAAGCTTTAGTTATCGGTAGTGAAACGGATAGTAGCATCGTTTTATATCAAATAGATACTCGTAAAAAAAATGCAGTCAGCGGGTGGAATATTTATCCTTCTTCAAGCCCCAATACAATTACACTTCAATGGTATATGGACTTCCATTTGAAATGGTATCCTTGGGAAAAATTTTCCAGCATTTTGTTAGAAAAAAGATATGCCCCTACATTGGAAAGAGGGCTTACAAACCTAAAAGGTATTTTGGAGAAAAAGTAATTTTCATTTTTAAATACAAGTGCGGGATTTTGCGGACTCAAAAAAAATAATTGCTTTTTGTTGCTGTATTAAGCAGCAAATTTCTTGTTTGATTGCTCTTTGAATATTCCAATGAGCTAACTTCGGCACAAATTGTCTTTAATTTTTAAAAGTAAAATCAAAAAAACTGTATGAAAAAATCACCAAAGCAACAGTGGAGGATAATGTTTTCTTTCGCTGTTATTTTGCTGTTTAGCGCAGCATTAAATGCACAGGTGCGTATCAGCGGAAAGGTTACAGGAGCAGATGGCAATGGAGTTCCATCGGTTTCGGTACAAGTTCGCGGCACTAGTTTTGGCACTACATCAGATGTATCCGGTAACTATTCGTTTTCTGTTGATTTGAAAAACGGAAGTTACACATTAGAGTTTTCCGGAATCGGGTTTAAAACAACTGCTCAGGCATTGAAAGTATCCGGCGGTAGCGCATATACTGTAGATGCAGTGATGCATGATGACGTTTTAAAAATGGATGAAGTGGTGGTAACGGGTGTTTCTGCCGGTACTACACGTAAACAATTAGGAAGTTATGTGAGCACTGTAAAGGCAAATGAACTTACAAAAGGTGCAACAGGAAATGTGTTGGCAGCTTTGCAAGGGAAAACAGCAGGTGCACAGATAGTACAAAACAGTGGAGACCCCGGCGGTGGTATGTCTGTTCGTTTGCGCGGTATTAGTTCTGTAAACAGTTCTTCAGAACCACTATATATTGTAGATGGTGTAATCGTGAATAATGCTACTACAAGAGTAACCAACACAAGTAATAATTATGATGGCGGAAGTTTTGTTGGAACGATTGGACAAAATAGGTTAGCAGACATCAATCCGGCAGATATTGAAAGAATAGAAGTATTGAATGGTGCTGCAGCAGCAGCAATATATGGTTCTAGAGCAAATTCGGGAGTGGTACAGATTTTTACAAAGAGAGGAAGTACAGGTGCACCTGTTGTAAGTTTTTCAACAAGCGTAATGACTAGTTCATTAAGAAAAAGTGTACCGGTGAATCAATCACCCACAAAATTTGGCGGCCCTACAGATGGACCTGGTGCACAAACTCAAGATATTCTTGTACCGGCATGGACTAATACTACGAATGTAACTCGCTACAATTATAATGATTACATTTTTCATACAGGAATCGGTACGGACAATAATGTGTCTGTAGCAGGAGGAAAAGACAAAACAAAATATTATACTTCTGCTTCTTATTTTAATAATCAAGGCATTGTTAAGAATACAGATTTTCGTAGATATAGTTTTCGTGTAAACTTGGATCAAGGACTTGGCGATAAAATTAATTTCAATATTGGCTTGAACTATATCAATAGTTTGAGTAATGAAAAACCTGATGGTAATTCATTCTTCTCGCCATTAAACTCTATAAATATCATTGGTAATTTTCATGATATCTGGAAAAGAGATGCATTAGGAAATATACAGGCGATTGGTGAAAGAGGAAGAGTGAATCCGGTTTCTGTAATAGAAGATATAAAACAAAAAGAAGAAACAAATCGTATCATCGCAAATGCCGGTGTTAAGTTTAGGCCCATTAAAGGATTGACTATAGATTACACAATGGGTATTGATCAATATGGACAAAAAGGTTCAACATTTATTCCTCCTTTTGCATATAATGTAAGTACCGGTTTCTTTGGCGGAGGTCCAACATTAGATCCTACTTTGAATGGCTATGCAAGTGCAGCGAGTTATAATTTCTTCCAAATCAATAATGAATTAAATGCGACTTATCAAACTAAGTTGTCACAGGATATTAATTCTACAACACAAGTTGGCTATTCGTCACAATACGAAAAATCATCTTATCTAATGGCACAGGGTAGAGGCCTTGCACCGGTAGTGCAAACAGTAACAGGCGCCAGTACAATATTGCCCGGCGCTGATGATAGAAGCGAAATTTCTGTATCCGGCTATTACGCTCAACAAAATTTCGGTTATAAAAACCTTTTTTATGTAACAGGTGCTGTACGTGTGGATGGTTCTTCAGTTTTTGGAAAAGACCAGCGTAATCAAACTTACTACAAAGCAAGCGGTAGTTATGTCATCAGTGAGCACGAATTTTGGAAGAGTATGAACATGAGCAAAGTTTGGAATTTTGCAAAACTTCGTCTTGCTTATGGTCAGAGTGGGAATATGACCGGCATTGGCGCTTATTCAAGATTCAATTCTTATAGCAGCAATGCATTTGTATCCAGAACTTCATTGACATCAAGTGCTACATTAGCCAATAGTAATGTAAAACCTGAAAGACAAAATGAATTGGAATTTGGTATTGATCTTGGATTTTTTAATAATCGTTTGAACCTGCAAACAAATATTTACTCCAAGAAAGTAAGTGATTTATTGATCAACAGATTCATTGCTCCAACAACAGGCTTTAGTAGTTTATTAGATAATTTTGGTAGCTTAGAAAATAAAGGCTACGAATTTGTGTTGAATGCTAAGCCCATTCAAAGTGAAAATTTTAAATGGGATATAACTGCTATCTACAATCACAATAGAAATAAAGCAGTAAAAATTGGACAAGCACTTACATTGTTAAGCACCAATCAAGGCGCACCTGTTGCAATTATAGAAGGTCAACCTATTGGTGTATTCTATGGTGCAATTTTCGCTCGTGATAATAATGGCAATTTAATTGTAAATGGTTCCGGATTTCCACAAGGTGAAAGAGGTGTACAAACAGGCCCTTTGACTTATAATGTAATGAGAGACCCTGTAACCGGTTTACCTATTACATCTTATCCATTAATCAGAAAAGTAATTGGTGATCCAAATCCTGATTGGACAGGTTCATTGGTAAATGAATTTAGCTATAAGAAAGCAAGCCTTCGTGTACAGTTGGATGCAGTTCAAGGGTTGGAAGTGTTTAATGCAGACTGGAGAACAAGGCAAGGTGTAGGAAATGGAAAAGAAGCTGAAAAAGAGCAAATGGGTATTTATCCAAGAGGTTATATCAACAGTTTTTATGCCTCAATAGAAGAATGGCGTATTGACAATGGCTCTTTTGTAAAGTTGAGAGAAGTATCACTCAGCTATAATTTCGGCGATTTCAAAAAAATGAAAAATATAACACTCAGTGTAAGTGGCCGCAACTTGATTAGCTGGGATAAATACAAAGGTTATGATCCGGAAGTAAATGCAGGAGGACAAAGTAATATACTCAGAGGTATTGACTTCGGTGCAATTCCTATTCCAAAAACTTTCAGCTTTGGTTTGTCAGCTAAATTCTAAACTTTAAAAAGAAAAGATATGAAACATTTAATCATAAAAACATTCACAATAGTCGGGCTGCTTAGTGTAGCTATGATGCCGATCGGCTGTAAAAAGGATTTCAAAGATCCAAATCGTGCTACTCAAGAGCAAGTGTTCAGTTCGCCAACCGGACTTGCAGGTGTAGCAGTAGGTTTGCAACGTGTATATACACTTGGAAGAGGAAGTACCTTGTATAATCTAATTTCAATAAATGGATTAACCACCAATGAACTTTTTGTAGTAAACACCGGTAATACCGATGAGGTACAATTGGCTGCCGGGGGCACCACAGTAGATGGTAACAACGTAATGCTTACTACATATTGGACTACTTGCAATAAAGTTGTATATGATGCAGACTTGGTAATCAATAATGCAAAAAATCTTGGTGATAAAAATTATGGTAGCGGATTGATTGCTTATGCCAGCATCTTCAAGGCATTATCTATTGGTGATATGGCTCAGTTTTGGGAGAAAGTACCTGCAGGTACCGGCACCAATGTAACATTTATTGATAGAGTAGATGGTTTCAAAAAAGCAGTTACCGTTTTGGATGATGCGATAACAGCAATCAATACAAATCCTGTGAGTGCTTCATTTTTGGCCAATGTTCCTTCAGGTATTGATATTACAAATACATTATACGCTTTAAAAGCTCGTTATTCACTTTATGCGGGATTATATCCACAAGCATTGGCAGCAGCCAATCAGGTGGATCTAAGCAAAAAATCAACATTTAATTTTGATGCAACAAATCCAAATCCGGTTTTCTCTGTAGCTACTTCTACCAATAATGTGGTACAGGTGAAAGATTCTACACTTGGATTAGTGCCCGGATTGCAGCCTGATTTTGCCGATAAGAGAATTTCTTTTTACACAAGCATTAATCCTACTATAGCTCCAAGATTTCGTATCAAAGGATTCTTTGATGGAACTATGACATCAATACCTGTTTATCTTCCCGGAGAAATTACTTTGATAAAGTCAGAATGTTATGCGAGAGCATCAACACCCGACTTGCTAAATGCAATGATCGAATTAAATAAAGTAATTACAAAAGTTCCGGCGACAGATCCTTTTGGAGTTGGTGCTCAATTACCTCCTGCAATAGGAGTATATACTCAAGGCCAGGTATTGGATTCTATTTACAAACATCGTAGTATAGAATTATTTATGTCAGGACTTAAATTGGAAGATATGCGTCGTTTCAATCGTCCGAATAGTGAGCGCAGACGTAATCTGATGCCTTATCCATTGAGAGAGCGTGATAATAATCCTAATACGCCTCCTGATCCTCCGTTCTAATTTTTCATAGAAACTTGATTCATAAAAAAGCGGTTGATAAAATTTTATCAACCGCTTTTATTTTATCGCTTTTAAAGTATTTACCAAAATTTCACATACAAAGCAGCAATCAACATCAACACCACTGTTATAATAGCTAACAAAGATGGCTGCACTTGAAACATTTTCTTGTCCAACGCAAATGCGCCACGATTTACTTTTGGCCCGGCTAAACTAATAACTACCATTAGAAGAACAGCGAAGAAAAAGGCTAGTCCCATAGCAATAAGAAATGGAATTTCAAATCCGCCTTTGCCATTTGGATAGGCTGTATAAAGCCAAGTATTTGCACCAAGCATTTTTGGCGCAAACTCATTGAAGAAAATACTCAATCCAAAGCCGGTGAGTAATCCTGCAATAGCTGCTGTGCCGGTAGTACGTTTCCAAAATAAGCCCAGTAAAAACATTGCAAATACTCCGGGGCTGATAAAGCCAGTATATTTTTGAATAAATGTAAAACCGCCTTCCCCACCTATACCTAGTAAATCATTCCACGTAAAAAATATTGCAATAATCATTGCAACTATTACTGTCATTCTTCCTGTCCAAACCATTTTTTTTTCTTCTGCATTTCTATTGATATATTTTTTATAAATATCTAAAGTGAAAATGGTAGAAATGCTATTTGCTTTGCCAGCAAGTGAAGCCACAATAGCAGCCGTCAATGCGGCAACCGATAAGCCTTTTAGCCCTGTTGGCAAAAAGCCAAGCACTGATGAATATGCATCATCCTGTTTTGCCAATGGTTGCAAATGTCCTTGCTGTACCAATACATAAGCAGCAATGCCCGGTAGCATAACAATTATCGGCATTAATATTTTTAAGAATGCGGCGAATACTAATCCTTTTCTTGCAGTAGGTAAATCTGCTCCTAAGGCTCTTTGAGTAATGTATTGATTACATCCCCAATAATTAAGATTAGCTATCCATTGTCCTGCTGCGTACATTAAAATACCCGGAAGCATTAAATATTTTGTGATGTATTCTTGTGAAGAAGTGGTGTCCGGCTTTGCAAGAATTAGATGAAAATGATCCGGTGCTGCTTTTAATACTTCGGAGAAACCACTTAAGGCCCCTTTGCCACCACTTACTTTATCCAATGCGATAAAAACTGTAACCAAGCCTCCGATAATTAAAACAAGTACCTGTATCACATCTGTATAGCCGATTACTTTCATACCACCTAATGTAATAACGATGGCAAATGCAGCTAAAACAAGCATGATTAAATGAAGGTATTCCGTGCCAACCAAGCCACTGATTGCTGCCGATCCGAGAAATAATATAGAAGTAAGATTTACAAACACATAAAGGAATAACCAAAATACAGCCATTATTACAGATACCGACTCGTTATACCTTGTTTTTAAAAACTGTGGCATCGTGTAAATCTTGTTTTTCAGATACACCGGCATAAACCAAATGGCTATAATGATTAATGCTACTGCGGCTACCCATTCATAAGCAGCTACAGCAATACCTACAAAATAGCCATTACCGCTCATGCCAATAAATTGTTCGGCAGAAATATTAGAAGCTATTAATGA
The DNA here is from genome assembly GCA_018268055.1 of Bacteroidota bacterium. Classification (GTDB taxonomy): domain Bacteria; phylum Bacteroidota; class Bacteroidia; order Chitinophagales; family Chitinophagaceae; genus JJ008. Next base: position 13,180 of record JAFDXF010000054.1, on the reverse strand, counting down.
TGCACCTATTGCCCACCACGTAAGTGAACCTTCTGCAAGGAAAAATGCTTTAGAGTCGTGCTCTTTTGTTTTTCTTTTTAAATAAATCCAATAACCGTAAGAGGCAACGATTATAAAATATAAAAGAAATACAATAATGTCGGAAGTGGCAAGTTGCATGATTGTTAATTGAGATGAAAAAGTATAAAAAAAATTAATCCTGACAATAAAATATTTTACTTTTAGAAAATTAAATTATGTACGAACGCATTCACGAGCCTTTAGCTCCTAAGCCTGTATTTTATCGTAGAGTTATAAAACATCTATTTTGGGTAAGTTTGCTCATCTTCGTTTGCCTCATAATTGGAGTTCTTGGATATTATTACACAACGAATATGTCTTGGATTGATGCGTTGCACAATGCAGCCATGATTTTGGGAGGAATGGGATTGGTGGATGTGGATAAAGTGACCACTACCAGCGCTAAATTATTCTCTTCTTTTTATGCATTATTCAGCGGTGTTATTTTTATCACGAACATTGGATTGCTGTTAGCGCCGTTGGCGCATCGGCTCATTCATCGGCTGCATGTAGATGATAAATAAAATTATTTATTGTTTTAATAAAACAATACGAGCACGATCGGCTTTATAAATAGCATCGTAGAAATTTACTAACTCAGTATAATCTTTTGCAGGATAGCTGCCTCCAAAATGATCGTAGCGTCGGATATAAGTAATCTTATTTTTTTCAATGTTGAATTGTGTTGTATAAATTCCGAATGGAGACTTGAGCACAGTATTTTGTGGGATAGATTCAGGGGTGTAGTCATCCGGTATGATAATTTCCGTACTGTCAATATCACTAAAAGCCCAATCAAGTACAATATCACTTTTTCTCTTGTTGTTAATGGTTAATCTTTGGCTTGATTTTGAAAAAATATTTGGAACAATAAATAATCTTTTACCTGTAATCGTTGCATAGTTATTAGCAGTTATATCCAATCGCTCATACGCCAATGGCAATGCACTTTTTATTTCTTCATAATTAAAACGATTAATTTCATAAGTGCTTAAATCAATATTTTCTCTCAGAAATTTTATTTGTTCTTCTTTGGATAGTCTGTTGATTATTTGATGAATTCTGTCTTGTTGCTCTGCCTGATAGCTTGTATGAGTCAATACGTTCAAATTACCTGATTCATCAATTTTTGCTTTTGCATGTCTGATTTGAAGGTTGTCTTTCATTGTATAAACGGGAGTTCGGACTAAAGTGCCGCCCGATTCATCTATAGCGAGTGCACTCCTGTTTGATGTGAATTTTCCAAGATAACCGGCAGCAATTGTCTGACTGGTACATTCAAGCCAAATTGTGTCATTATTATTCGGTACAAAAAGTATTACATGATTAAATTGAGATGAGGGTAATTCCGGTATCAGATAATCATTTTCATCACCTGCACGAATGAGTGTATAAACGGAACGAATATTTGCTTCTTTGAGGAGTGAATACATAAAATTGGTCAGTGCTTTGCAATCACCATATTTCTTTTCTGCAACAAACTTTGCATCAAAGGGCTGCCAGCCACCTACGCCAAGTTGTATGCTGATATATCTTGTATTTTGTTGTAAATATTCGTAAAGCTTAGTTACTTTTTCTCTATCACTGACAAGTCCATTCGTTATTGAATGTACTTTTTGTTTAATGTTCTCCGGAAGAACATCTCGTCCCTTTGTAAGACTATAAACAAATTTTCCAAAATCTTTCCAGCTTGCATTGCTACCCGAATAGCCTTCCAAAGAAAAATATTCTGTTGCCAGATACACACTTGTAGTAAGCCGGCGCCAATCGGGCGCAGCATATTCGTCCTCAACGGCGCTTAAATTTTGTACGTGCCAGATGTAAGTTTTTATGTCTTTTTCATTAACAATTTCAGGATCTTCTGAATATTGATACATTTTATAATGCAATGAATTATTCGAATCACAAGAAACTTTTAATTGGCTTTGTTGCACACTCATTTCATTATCTTCTTGCGGAGTCCACGCGGGAAGAAACATAGTTCCTTTATAGCTAATGCTTACTTCATATTCTACCGTGTAAGGGTATGTTGTATAAAAAAAATTATACCATTTTACTCTATCGTCATCTGCCAGGTTTGAACCGCTTGAGCCACTTTCATCTTTAATGTCGCTTTTTTTTAAAGATTTAATTTTTTTCCCTGTGGCATCATATAGTTGACCTTCGATAGATTCAACATTACTTAGTTTATCATATCCGGCATATAAGTATGCCCATCTGCTCCCTTGTTCATTCAATATGGTATAAACGACTTTTCTTTTATAAATTGTTTTATTATTCGGAGTGATTTCAAAATTTCGTTCTTCCAATCGTTTTACTACATTGGTTTTTACCAAAAGTGCAGCAGGTATATTAGCAACTGCATACACACCATCTGATGCTACACATTGGATAGCAAAACAAGATAAAAGGATGATGATAACGTTCTTCTTCAATTTCTTATTTCTTTTTAATAACTATTTGCTCTGCCTGTTTTTTTACAACAGTGCTAAAGAATTCACGCAACAATTCATACTCTTCCGGAGCGAATACTGTACGTTTAAAAATCAATCTACTTCTTAATGATACATTATCAGATGTATTGGAAATTTTGTATTCAAAGAGGCAATCATTATTTTCATTTAAACTCAACATTAATGCCTTAGGAATTTCCTCGACTATATAACCATCCGATAATATCATTTGAAAAGTAAATGTCTCATCAATCAGATAAGGCATTTCTACCGGATATTTTCTCTCTGCCGATTTAAAAGGATTTGTTTTATAGTTTTCACCGAAATAAGGATTGATGTAGAAATGCGAAGACTTGTCTATACCAAGGTCAGCATCGTAATGTACAAATACAGGAAGCTCGTATTGCTTCAAAGAATCAATACCAAAGTTTTGGATTTTAACATCGTTGCCCATTGCTTTTTTAATACCATTTTCTACAGATTCTATACCGTGGGCACTGATATCATTACGCAGATCAAATGACTCAGCATAACCGGCGGTTTTTTGCAAGGCAATAGAAATAGCACCGGCAGTGTCAATAAACGACATTACAAATGTGTTTTTAACTTCGGTTAAATTATCAGACTCTAAACCCAATTCTTTACCATTTTCGTTGATTATTCTTGCTTCGCCATTGTAGCACCGAAGAGGCAACTTTCCAAAGCCAAGTTGTTTTTCACTGGCATCAAGATTAAAGTATTGATTGCCTGCTTTGGCACGACAAATAACATAGTTGAACTGACTCAGCATAGGAAATAAAGTGAATGTATAGCCATTAGTACGTGTGCTGAGTATTACCGGATCTGTATTGATGTCTGCAACATTGAGCATCGCAGCTAATAATAAATTTATTTCTGCTACCGATCCTGTTTTTGCTTTTAGTATAGCTTTTAGGCTTTGATCTAAATACAAACGCCGATAGTTGGTGCATGTAAAATTATCACGTACCCAGTAAAAAATATTTCTTGCTTTTTCTTCTTGTGTATCTGTTTTTGAAATGATAGAAGAAACTACTTCCTTTAACCAACCGTTATCTTTTCTGATTGATTTCCCAAAATATTCATAATCGAGTAGCTGGGTTGAAACATTTTGCCAGTTGCCTACATAGCGATAATAGCTAAGTGGTGCTCTACGTTCTACCAACTCTGCTGTAATTTTTTGAATATGATTATTGATGGTTGTGGTAAAGTTTTCTTCTTTTAAAGCGGGTACGTCTTTTATTATCCATTTGTAATCGGTGTATTTTGAACTGAATTCATAGCGTTCATTAGCAGAAGCACCACCCGGCACTACTACCCTGTAAACTTCTGTTCCTTCATTTTGAGATTTTGAAGTGAAAGATAAATAGCCTTGATTTAAAAATGTATATGTAAAAAATGCCGGCACTGTAAAGTTGTATTCACTCCAAAGAACCGGATATTCTCCTTGAAATTCCCAAGGGTCAGGACTGTTGATGAAATCAGAAACGGTCGTGTATTCAAACTCAATAATACTGCCTTCTTTTATATTGGGGAAAGTAAATTTTTTTAATTTTCGTCTCTTATCAATTTTGTCTTCAAATACTGCACTTTTCGTCTCTAATTTTGTTTCTACAATTTTTCCATTCTCCAGATTATAAGTTACTGCTTTTAATTTATCCAACTGTTCTCCAGCTTCACCATCGGTGTATAAATAGATGGAGACGTTGGCTATATCAAACCCGTTTTTGTTCAAAATATGCGCTCTCTTAAAATGTTTATTGATAATAGAAAACCAACCTTTGGTATTTCCTTCAACGGTACAGCTTCCAATATCGGCGATTACTACTGCACTGGCATTACTATCGATCGGGTAAACTGCAGTAGCAAAATCTTTTGTACTAATATTTCCAAACTTGAAATTGTTTTTATTCTGTGCAATACTTGTTTTGTAGAGAAGTAGTACAAGAATAAGAATACGGCTCATTTTGCAGTTCATGTGGTATTTTTGTAGCTGGAAGATAGGAGAAAAAAAGCGTATTTTAAAGCAAACAGATTTCCCTATACAAATTTATCTTTTGTGCAAAATATATTGGCCCAACATACTGCCTTGGTTAAGAATACAGCGGCATCGCTCGGTTTTGATTATTGTGGTATTGCACAGGCAGTAAAATTAGATGAAGATGCACGAAGGTTAGAAAAGTGGTTATCGCAAGGAATGCACGGGCAGATGAAGTACATGGAAAATTATTTTGATTTAAGAACAGATCCAACACAATTGGTGCCCGGTGCAAAATCAGTAATTACTTTATTGAAAAATTATTATCCGGAAAAAATGCAACGACCGGATGCACCGAAAATATCGAAGTATGCTTATGGTAAAGATTATCATGAAATCATCAGAGCAAAACTGAATGAATTTCTTTCTATCCTTCGGCAGGAAATAGGTGAAATTCAGGGCAGGGGTTTTGTGGACTCTGCTCCGGTGTTGGAAAAATCATGGGCAAGCAGGAGCGGCTTAGGTTGGGTAGGAAAGAATGGAATTTTTATTACAAAACAAAATGGTTCTTTCTTTTTCATAGCAACGCTAATTACTGAATTGCCATTATTGTTTGACGACCCTTTTGCAAAAGATTATTGCGGTTCGTGCACCAAATGTATGGATGCTTGTCCTACTGGTGCTATTTTGCCTGACAAAGTAATCAATGCTAGTAAATGCATTTCTTATTTCACCATTGAATTAAAAGAAATGTTGATTCCTGATGAAATGAAAGGAAAGTTTGATAATTGGGCTTTCGGTTGCGATATATGTCAGAATGTTTGCCCTTGGAATAGGTTTAGTAAACCAAACAAGGAGATTGAATTTACACCAATCTCCGAAGTGCTAAATCTAACAACCAATCAATGGGAAGAAATGACTGAAGACGGGTTTAGAAAAATATTTAAAGACTCACCTATAAAAAGGTCAAAATTCAAAGGGATACAACGCAACCTGAAATTTCTAAAAAATTATTAAAAGCTATTTTCTTGTTGTATCGTTTGAATTGTTTCTACAAATCTTTTCCAAAAGGCATTAGCATCCGGGTATTTGTAATATTTATTGAATAAAATTTTTGTTGCTGTAAAATTTTTACCAAAAGAAAAATAATAGGTTGCCAGATTAAGGGCAACTTCTTTTCTGAAGCCATTGTCAAATGAATTATCTTCTTCTAATGGCTGATAGGGTTGCTCGCTTAATAGCGCCAATCTGTCTGTGATGCTATTCAGTAATTCTTTATCTCCTTTGATGATATTCAACTTTCCATTTGCATACTTTAATCGCACTTCATAGTGGTATGAAGAAGGAATAGTGTCATCTTCTTCTAAAGAGCAGGCATAGCAAGAATAGAAATATCCGAATAACTCATAAAAATTATAGCTAAAAATATTTTTTGAATTTATGATTACATTTCCTGCAAACAATTTTGCAGCAAATTGATATTTATTTGCACCAATATTTTTAAAAATATAAATCTCGTCGCAGCAATGCATGCCTCCTGTATAGTTGTAAAATAAGAGTTCTTTCTTTTTATCATTGTCTAAATCGGCAAGTACGTTTTCTTGAAGTTCAGAAAGTTCCTTTTTAATAAAATTATTAAATGAAATAGTTCTTTTTGATTTAGTAACTAATGTAATCTTAGAAGGGTTAGTAACTTTTTGCCCCGATTGAAAAAATATGGTTGTCGAATCTTCGGGAACTTCTATGACGCTGTCTTTAGCATATAAAACGGAATCTACTGCTACTTGTGCATTTGTGTTTACAAAGTAGAAAAAGCTAAGAAGATAAAAAAAAGTATTCTTCATTTACAAAAAATTAAGGATTGACCAGTTGTTTATGAATCAAAGTTAATCAATGACTTTATGTTTTTTAAAGTAAAATGTAAAGAGAGATTTTAAATAGAAAAGCCGCCTCAAATATTTGAAGCGGCTTATTTTTTCTGTAATAATAATTTATTGGACAGGCTTCACAGTAGTGGTTGTAACGCTTTTCCCTGTTACAGGAATCATCATGCCACCTGCATCTACGGACATGTTAATGTCAACTACGGTAGCTTTTAAAAGAACTAATCCGGTAGCTACATCCACCTGTAATTCAGATTTAACAGCATTGGTACCTGTTACTTGCATTTCCATACCCATTTGCTCAATAGTTTTTGTTGTAGTCTGAGTGCCTTTATATGAAATGCTGGCAATGCCATTTTCAATAGAAGTAATTTTATACACGCCTGAGTCCAATGCACTTCCATTTTCAGATTTCGAGCTTGCATTGTATGGAACTTCAGTTCCGGCAGTAAATGTAGCGCCGATAAGTCCCGGAAGAAATAAGTCTGTATAGTTTGTACTAGATGAAGCACTCATTGCTCCCATACTTGCCATTTCTTCGTCTTCTTTGTCTTGTTTGGTGATATTTCCTTTTTGATCAATGGTGATATTTTTTGGTTTATTGAGGGTTTTATTTAATACATCAGCCAATTGTCCTGAACTTTTCTTATCCTCACTATTATAACTTTGTTCTCCCCCCATTCCTTTTACAGACATTACCATTTTAGTAACAGTACTTGTAAGTGATATTTCTTTATCGTTTACATCAGTTACAGCGTATGCTGCAGTAGTATTACTATTTATATTTGTTTCCATTGACTGACCCATTACTTCAGCACTTGTAGTGCTTTGATTGGTTGATATGACATCAAACTTTTGACCTTTTGTAACAGTTATTTTGCTTTGTGCCATAATAGCTGTTGAGGCAATCATTCCAATCGCAAAAACATTAATTTTTAGAAGTTTCATTTTTTTATTTTTTATTAATTGTTGGCAAAATTAGTGTTTACTTACACTTATTTGCAAATTGTTCATCAATAACTCGTTTAAGACTTTTATTTATCGCTGAACGTTGCTTTGCTTGTAAGTTCTTCACGAAAATAATGGAAGCATAGCCATTGCAGAAATCTACTGTCGGCCAAGTGCCAAATAAACCGGGTGAAGCTAAGGAATACGCCGATATTTTACCTGCCGGAGCCTCGGAATTCTGCCTTTCCATTACCCAACTACCCGATGCATACAATGCCCCCTCTGCATTTTCGGGCGCATAGTCAATCTGATCGGGATTGTTTTGCACTATTCTCATTTGTGCAACTGCTTTTGCACTCAAGATTTGTTTGCCTTTATATTGGCCATTATTTAAGAGCATTTGCAAAAACTTCATATAGTCTAAAGCAGTAGATTGTGCCCCACCTGAAGGGTTAACAGCCATCATTTTTCTTTCAGAAAAAGAAGTATGATTCATTCCAAGCGGGTTGAATAGTTTTTCTTGGATCAATGTTTCAAAATCTTTACCACTAATTACTTCCAGCACTCTTGCTGCGGTATTCAGTCCGACAGAGCTATAGCTGAATGAAGCACCCGGCTTTGCCTCCATTTTTCTTTTGGCAAAAGCATCTACTTCTTCTTCCAAGTTTTTGTACTTTCTTAATTCAATCATGTTCTCAACAAGATTCTTTTGATTGGATGAGATACCGGTCAGGTGGCTGAGCGTTTGCTGTATCGTGATGTCTTTTTTATCTTCTATATTAAATGAAGGAATATATTTAGAAACTTTATCGTTTAGATTGAGTTTACCATCGTCCACAAATTGCATTACTAAAGTAGCCGTCAGCCATTTACTGCAACTGGCAATTGGTTGCACTGTTTCGGCAGTAAAGTTGCCCATTTCTTTTTGATATAAAATTGAATTGCCGTCAGATATAAGGCAAACGACATTTGTTCCTAATGGTTTTTGAAACTTAACTAATTGCTCGTCTAATTTTGACCAATTTTTCTGAGCATTGAGCGACTGAATGTTTAGCAGGAAAATCAATCCTGTTATGACTTTCGTGCAGATTTTAATAGTTTTATATGCCATAATTACTGAATTTGAGGTAATGGAAAAATATTTGTGTTTTAACTTAAGCAAGAAATAAATCAGACGTTAAAAAGTGTGTAAGGTTTATTTATAAGGCATTAACAGTTTAAATTTATTATATGAACTTAGGAAATTTTACAGTAAAAGCAGCAGAAGTTTTTCAACAGGCGCAGCAATTAGCTTTTAATGCTAAGAATCCCAATATTGAGAATGAGCATATCTTAAAAGCATTGCTGGAACAGGAAGATTCACCAATAGAGTATTTGTTGAAAAAAAACAATGTGACCATTAATTTGGTTGAGTCCAAATTGGATGAATTAATCAATAAACTTCCAAAAATATCGGGAGGTGCAGAACAACAAATAGGTCGTGAAGTCAAAAATTTAGTATTACGTGCGACAGGAGTACTCACACAGTTCAAAGATGAATTCGTAACACCCGAACACTTGCTTTTAGCGATAGTGCAAGGAAATGATGCCGTTGCAAAATTGCTGAAAGATGCAGGTCTTACAGAGAAGGGATTAATTACAGCAATCAAAGAATTGCGCAAAGGTGAAACCGTTACTTCGCAAACGCAATCACAAGAGTTTAATGCATTGAATAAATATGCAAAGAACTTAAACGAATTAGCACGCCAGGGAAAATTGGATCCGGTGATTGGGCGTGATGAAGAAATAAGACGCACACTACATATACTTTCCCGAAGAACTAAAAATAATCCGATATTGGTAGGCGAGCCGGGCGTAGGAAAGACTGCTATTGCCGAAGGCATTGCACACCGAATTGTAAATGGTGATGTGCCTGAAAATTTAAAATCAAAAGTTATTTATGCATTGGATATGGGCTTGCTTATAGCCGGAGCAAAATACAAAGGTGAATTTGAAGAGCGATTAAAAGCAGTAGTAAAAGAAGTTTCTTCCAGCGATGGAGAAATTATTTTGTTCATAGATGAAATTCACACACTCATAGGTGCCGGTGGCGGCGAAGGCGCAATGGATGCAGCAAATATTCTGAAGCCTGCATTGGCAAGAGGTGAGTTGAGAGCAGTGGGTGCTACTACATTAAATGAATATCAGAAATTTTTTGAAAAAGATAAGGCATTAGAACGCCGTTTTCAAAAAGTGATGATTGATGAACCGACAGTGGAAGATGCGATTTCCATTCTTCGTGGTTTGAAAGATCGATATGAAACACACCACCACGTTCGGATTAAAGATGAAGCAATTATTGCTGCGGTTGAATTATCACAACGATACATAACCGATCGTTTCTTACCGGATAAAGCGATTGACCTGATTGATGAAAGTGCTGCAAAACTTCGTTTGGAAATGAATAGTATGCCCGAAGAGTTGGATACTTTAGAAAGACAAATACGTCAATTGGAAATTGAACGTGAAGCAATCAAGCGTGAAAATGATGAAGAGAAACTGAAAGAGCTGAATACCGAAATAGCCAATCGCTCAGTAGAAAGAGATACCTATAAAGCAAAGTGGAATGAAGAGAAAGAATTGGTAGAGAAAGTACAAAGTGCAAAATCTGAAATTGAAAATTTAAAACTACAAGCTGAGCGATTAGAGCGTGAAGGTGATTATGGCAAGGTGGCGGAGATTCGTTACGGTAAAATGAAAGAACAGGAGAAACTAATTGAAGATTTGGCCAATCAACTTACATCTTCTAACGAAAAAAGATTATTGAAAGAAGAAGTAGATGCAGAAGACATTGCAGAGAGTGTAGCTAAGATGACCGGTATTCCTGTTACAAAAATGCTGCAAAGTGATAAAGAAAAGTTACTCAAGTTAGAAGATCATCTGCATGAAAGAGTAATAGGGCAGGAGGAAGCGATTACGGCGGTTGCCGATGCCATTCGCAGAAGTAGGGCCGGCTTGCAAGATCCCAAAAAACCAATCGGCTCATTTATTTTTTTAGGAACAACGGGTGTAGGTAAAACAGAATTGGCAAAAGCATTGGCGGAATATCTCTTTGATGATGAAAGTATGATGACGAGGATTGATATGAGTGAGTATCAGGAAAAACATACCGTGAGCAGATTGGTAGGTGCACCTCCGGGCTATGTTGGTTATGATGAAGGCGGACAATTGACTGAAGCGGTAAGAAGAAAACCATATAGTGTTGTTTTATTAGATGAAATTGAAAAAGCGCATCCTGATGTTTGGAATGTTTTACTGCAGGTGTTGGATGATGGCCGCCTGACGGATAACAAAGGCAGAGTAGTGAATTTTAAAAACACCATTATCATTATGACAAGCAACATTGGTAGTAACCTGATTATGGATGCTTATGAAAATGTAAATGAAAAAAATATTGAAGAAGTAACAGAGAAAGCAAAAATAGATGTGATGAATTTGTTACGCCAAACCATCCGACCGGAGTTTTTGAATAGAGTGGATGAAATTATTATGTTCCAGCCTTTGTTGAAAAAAGAAATCTCCGGTATTGTAAAAATACAATTGGATAATTTGAAGAAATTAGTGGCCGGCAGCGGTATTGATTTACGTTTTAGTGATTATGCTTTGGAGTATTTGGCCGATCAGGGATTTGATCCTCAATTTGGCGCAAGGCCTTTAAAGCGTTTAATTCAAAAAGAAATTGTGAATCAATTATCTAAAAGAATATTGGCTGGCGATATTGATAAAACAAAACCTGTTTTAGTAGATGTGTTTGATAACAATGTTGTGTTTAGAAATGAAGCACCGAAAGCAGTGAAATAGCACTGAACTGATTAATGCACTCAATGCACTTCAATAGTGTTATATACCTGTACCAAACGAAAACAGAGGCTGTTTTTTTTGCAGCCTCTGTTTTTAAATCCTAAGTAGTAGAAAAATTTATGCAACTGCTTTCTTTACCAATGCTGCTGCTTCGCTAAGTAGTATAGCTGATTGCACTTTCAATCCGCTTTCGTCAATTAGTTTTTTAGCTTCTACAGCATTTGTTCCTTGCAGGCGAACAATAATGGGAATATTAATATTACCTAAATTCTTATATGCATCAATGACGCCTTGTGCTACACGATCGCAACGCACAATACCTCCGAATATATTGATGAGAATTGCTTTTACCGCAGGGTCTTTCAAAATGATTTTGAAACCGGCTTCCACGGTTTGTGCATTTGCTGTGCCACCTACATCCAAGAAGTTGGCAGGCTCGCCGCCACTTAATTTTATCATATCCATAGTAGCCATAGCAAGGCCGGCACCGTTTACCATACAACCCACGTTGCCATCTAATTTTACAAAGTTGAGGTTATGTTTTCCGGCTTCTACTTCAGTTGGGTCTTCTTCAGTTACATCTCTCATAGATGCTAAATCAGGATGACGCATCAGTGCGTTTTCGTCCAGATTCATTTTGCAATCCACCGCTACTATTTTATCGTCTGCCGCTTTGAAAAGAGGATTTATTTCTAACATAGAACAATCAAGCCCTACATACGCATTATAAAGATTGGTAACAAATTTTACACAGTTCTTAAATGCTTCACCACTTAGGCCAAGATTGAAAGCAATCTTCCTTGCTTGAAAACCTTGCAGCCCACCGGAAGGATGTACCCACTCTTTAAATATTTTTTCAGGTGTATCGTGTGCTACATCTTCAATATTCATACCGCCCTCGGTGCTGTACATGATCACGTTTTCGCCTTTGGCACGGTCTAATAAAATAGAGAGATAAAATTCTTTGCGTTCGCTTGCACCGTCATAATACATATCAGTGGCTACATAAATTTTATTCACCACTTTACCTGCAGGGCCGGTTTGCACAGTTACGAGTGTGCCACCCAAAAGTTTCGTTGCAAACTCCTGAACATCTTCTAATGACTTAGCCACTTTTACGCCGTTCAATCCATTTTCTTTGATGGTGCCTTTGCCTCGTCCGCCGGCGTGGATTTGTGCTTTCACTACAGCAAACTTGCTACCCGATTGTGTTTTAATCTGACGATATGCTTCTTCTGCTTCCTGAACGGTGGTGCAGGCATATCCGTCCTGCACGGGAACATTGTATTTCTTTAAAAGCTCTTTAGCTTGATATTCGTGGAGATTCATACTGAAAAATTTTCGCAAAGATAATTAATCGTTGCAAGTTATGTGAGAATGTTTTTTTCCTGTTTGAAGCTATCTTGCTACCTTATTTTGTTATTTCATAAGTGCTTTTATTAACTAGCTTCAAATAATAAGTACTATTACAAATGAATATACTTAGTTGAGTTTTTAAACTAAAGCCTTTTCGGTTGCATCATTGCTTCGGTGGGGAAGTGATTTTTTTCTCTATAAAGTTATTAATTAATGCAATAAGAAATTTAATAAATGCCTTGACTTTGTGTGTAGTGCATTGTCATAATTTATTCTATTTATTCAAATATCTCGATATCTTTTATTATAACACTCTTGTAATAATTGTAAACTGATACATTCCATTGCCCCCCTCCATTTGAGTTAAACAATAAAAACGATTGGTTAGCATTTAATGGAGTCTGCCAATGAATTTCCAAGCAAGGATACGTTAAATAAACATCCTCGGCTATTGCCGGATAATAAAACGCAAATGCCGTGTACATTTCCTTGTTACTATTAGATATTGCACCCCTTCGTGGATGAAAATATTTTATTTGAATATTCAAATTCAAACTGTCAAACAGTTTGGAAAATGGATGCCCAATAAATTGTGTTTTGTTGGCTATTATATTTTGTAAGTAAACCAAAGTATCAGGTACTTG
>JAFDXF010000053.1 GCA_018268055.1 Bacteroidota bacterium | reverse complement strand
TGGGGTTACAAAATTTTTAGTTATGGAAAAAAAACGCTAACACCCTTTGCAGTGAATGCCCTGCAACGAACCGCTGATATGATGGCCCTTGGCCATTACAGCAATCTTACCCGCAAACTTTATCTGCAAGAACTGCGTTATCTATTTCAGTATTACACACAATTGTAACCGATACTTTAGCGTTGATTTATGTTCTAATCGCTTATACGATTTCAATAGCAAAACAGTAATAATAAATGAATAACTTAGTAGCGCTGACTAAGCCACCGCTACTTTTAATAATGAAAAAGAATTGTAAAAGCAAAAAGCTTGGTAGCATTTGATAGTACTTAGGATGCCTTCATTTCTTTTTGCTAACTTCATTGTTTATAATTTGATAGTTGATGAGAAAAGAAAACGCCATAAAAATATTTGAACAAAAGCAAGTTCGCACTCATTGGGACGAGGAAAAAGAAGTTTGGTATATTTCAGTTATTGATGTAATTGAAATATTGACCGACAGTATTGACCCTCAAGCCTATTGGCGAAAACTAAAACAACGGCTAAGAGAAGAGGGAAATGAAACCGTGACAAATCTTCACGGTTTGAAAATGCCAGCTAAAGACGGTAAAATGCGAATTACAGACGTTGCAGATACCGAACAAATTTTTAGGCTTATTCAGTCAATTCCGTCACCAAAAGCAGAACCGTTTAAGTTGTGGTTGGCACAGTTGGCATTAGAACGTTTAGACGAAATGCAAGACCCCGAGATTACTATTGACAGAGCTTTGGAACAATATCTGAAATTGGGTTATTCTGAAAATTGGATTAACCAACGCTTGAAAAGTATTGAAATCCGAAAAGAACTAACAGACGAGTGGAAAAAACGAGGATTAAAAGAAGGTTTGCAGTTTGCTACTTTGACAGACATCATTACAAAAGCGTGGAGTGGTAAGACAACCAAAGAATATAAAGTTCTCAAAGGTTTGAAAAAGGAAAATCTTCGGGATAATATGACAATGCAAAGACTGCACTAAAAGGCAACGAAACAAAACAAATTGAAAATAAAAAAACAAAAGAGAAATAAAAAAACCTGCCAATAACAAAAAAAATGACAATAGAGCCTATGAAGTGCTGGTAATTCTATTCAACCCTGAATGTCCTGGATGCTAAAATCGGCTTCATCGCCAATTTCCCAACTATCAGAGGATATTATAGCAAATGCCAATCATTAATAAATACAATTCTATGAATATAAAAAAAGAAAATAGAAATGCCTACAAACAAATGAAATTCAGAGTAGGCATCTTTCAAATAAAAAATCGAAAGAATGATAAACTTTTTCTGCAAACAAGCGAGGATTTGGAACGAGCCTTTAATTCGGACAACTTTCAGTTAAAAATGGGACTTCACTCAAACAAGGAATTGCAAGGCGACTGGAATACATTAGGTTCCGACAATTTTGAGTTTTCCATTTTAGATGAATTGAAACCTAAAGAAACTTCTACGGCATCAGAAATTAAAGTTGAACTTAAAGAATTTCTTGAATTACACCGTAATGAATTACAGGAAAGTGGGAGGATACTATATTGATAATAATTTAACAATGACCCGCTAACAAAAAAACTCATTATACCTACTTTAGATTCTGTTGAGCTATCTTGCAAGTCTTTAATAAATTTCTTTTGAGTGAGTTAAATTTTTAGACCGAATGATGTTGATGTTCAACATACCCAACAATACGAATAATAAAACGACAGATAAATGAGTACTTTAATAGAAACAGAAAGACTCTTTTTAAGAGAGTTAGAATTCACCGATGAAGATGATTTATTTGAAATGGATGCAGACCCTGAAGTTCATTTGTATTTAGAAAACAATCCTGTAAAAACAATTGACGAAGTACAAAAAGCGATTAAAATGCTTAAAAAGCAATACGAGGAATATGGTATTGCCCGCTGGGCAGTGGTTGACAAGTCAACCAACGAATGTATTGGTTGGGCTGGACTAAAATTTTTTAATGGCCCGATAAACAATCACAATAAATTTTACGAACTAGGATATAGATTTAAGAAAAAACATTGGGGAAAAGGATATGCAACTGAATCGTCTAAAGCAATTTTAGATTACGGGTTCAATAACCTGAATACAGAATCTGTTTTTGCAATGGTTGCTCCTAAAAACCTGAATTCAAAAAAAGTATTGATTAAGTTGGGCTTTACTTTTCAAGAAACATTTGACTATAATGGAGATTCAACAGATTGGTTTGAATTGAAAAAAATAAATTGGGGAAATAAAAAGGCGAACAGTTAATATCATCTTTTCGCCATTGTTGTACTAACTTTTTATAGACATTTTTCTTTAATACACTCACACCAAAAACTATGTCTATATTTAAAAACAACAAAGGCTGTATCAAAAAGATACAGCCTTTGTTTATAATTTTTACAAAAATTCTTACTTCACTTCTTCAAAAGGTACATCGGTTACATTATCTCCGGCTGCGGCTCCTGAAGCTTGTTGTTCGTTCGCTGCGTGTGCATCACTGTGAGGTTGTCCATCCTGTGTAGTTTTGTACATATCCTCGCTTGCAGCAGTCCATGCAGCATTCAAAGCAGCCATTGCAGTATCAATACCTGAAATGTCTTGCACCTTGTGTGCTTCTTTCAGTTTTTCAGCAGCTTGCTCTATTACTTTTTTCTTTTCAGCAGGAATTTTATCACCGTATTCTTTCAACTGCTTTTCAGTTTGGAACACAAGACTGTCTGCTTGATTGAGTTTTTCTACCTTTTCTTTTTCAGCTTTATCATTGGCTTCGTTAGCCTTTGCTTCAGCTTTCATTTTTTCTACTTCTTCTTTATTCAATCCGCTTCCTGCTTCGATATGAATTTTTTGTTCTTTGCCTGTTCCTTTGTCTTTTGCAGTTACATGTAAAATTCCGTTTGCATCAATATCAAAGATTACTTCAATCTGAGGCACACCGCGTGGCGCAGGTGGAATTCCATCCAAGTTGAATATGCCAAGACTCTTATTGTCTTTTGCCATGCTACGCTCTCCTTGCAATACATGAATCTGTACACCCGGCTGATTATCACTTGCCGTACTAAATACTTCACTTTTCTTAGTAGGAATCGTAGTATTAGAAGGTATTAATGGAGTTAGTACACCGCCCATTGTTTCAATACCAAGTGTCAATGGAGTTACATCAAGCAACAATACATCTTTTACTTCTCCGGTTAGTACAGCGCCTTGAATGGCTGCGCCCAAAGCAACTACTTCATCAGGATTCACACCTTTATGTGGTTTCTTGCCAAAGAATTTTTCTACTATATCTTGAACCTTTGGAATACGTGTAGAACCACCTACTAAAATTACTTCATCTATTTGTGATGCGCTCATTCCTGCATCTTTCAATGCAGCTTCGCAAGGTTTCAAACAACGTGCAAAAAGACTGTCCGCCAATTGTTCAAATTTAGCACGGCTCAATTTTTTTACTAAGTGCTTAGGTACACCATCCACTGCGGTAACGTATGGTAGATTTATTTCTGTTTCAGAAGAAGAAGATAATTCAACCTTAGCTTTTTCCGCTGCTTCTTTCAAACGCTGTAAAGCCATCGGATCTTTGCGCAAGTCAATTGCTTCTTCATTTTTAAATTCATCTGCAAGCCAATCCATAATTACTTTATCAAAGTCGTCACCACCAAGGTGAGTATCACCATTGGTTGATTTCACTTCAAACACGCCATCACCCAATTCCAACACAGAAATATCAAACGTACCACCACCTAAGTCAAATACTGCAATTTTTTGATCCTTCTTTGCTTTATCTAAGCCATAAGCCAATGCAGCAGCAGTAGGCTCGTTTACGATACGGCGCACTGTCAAACCTGCAATTTCACCGGCTTCTTTTGTAGCCTGACGCTGAGAGTCATTAAAATAAGCCGGCACTGTGATCACAGCTTCTGTTACTTCTTGTCCGAGATAATCTTCGGCAGTCTTTTTCATTTTTTGCAACACCATTGCAGAAATTTCTTGTGGCGTATAAAGTCTGCCATCAATATCTATACGAACTGTATTATTGTCACCTTTCACTACTTTGTAGCTCCAGTGACTGATTTCTTCTGTTACTTCATCAAAACGACGACCCATAAAACGCTTCACAGAAGATATAGTGTTTTGAGGGTTTGTGATGGCTTGACGCTTAGCAGGATCGCCAACTTTACGTTCGCCATTTTTCAAAAAACCAACAACCGAAGGAGTCGTTCTGCGTCCTTCATCATTAGCAATTACAACAGGTTCGTTGCCTTCCATTACAGCAACACAGCTGTTTGTAGTTCCGAGGTCAATTCCGATTATCTTTCCCATATTTTTAATTTTCCTTTTTATTAACCGCCGTCCTTTGGGCCCGGTCGGCCTTCCTTATTTGTCAATGATTATGCCGCTTGACATGAATATGAAAAAATGTCAGATTATCCGGCTTTACTGCTAAAATGTATTGAATTTAAACTTAATAATAGAGCATCTGTCAGTCTATTACTTCTCATTTAACACTAATTATATGGCAACTATTTTACTGTGACAACAATCATAATTGCAATAAATTAAGATTACTTTTTGAAGTCATTAATTACTTTTACCAATCATAATAACTAAATGTTGAAAAAAATTTTTCTTGTACATCTAATACTCTTTTCCGGTAGCATTTTAATTGCCCAAAACATCAACCCCGACAAGCCTGATCTGATACCCACTAAGTTCAAATTTGACTCGCTCCCCTCTTCGGAGATAAATATTCCGATTGCCATCAATCTAAAACCATTTTATCAAATGGCGGAGAAGAGTGTGGACACCGTTTTCACTTCGCCCAAATACCCTAATGACTGGGTTTATGATGGATGCGACACCCGCTATAAATATATTTTCCGCCGTAGCCCATTATATATGAAAGCTAACGGCACTTCGCTTGTGCTTGGTTTCACCGGATATTATAAAATTACAGGCTCTACCAGGCTTTGCGCCGCAGGTTACGGCATTTCGCCATGGACACCTTCCTGTACCTGTGGCGGCAGCGATGAAGGCGAACGAAAAGTAAACGTTTCATTTACCAATAGCTTTTCTATAACACCTGATTACAATATAAAACTAAATATAGTGCGTAATGAACCTCAGGCATTGAATAAATGTGAGGTTTGTTTTTGGGGGCAGGATATAACCAAACAAGTATTGAACGGTTTGAAAAAAGAATTAGACGATTCCAAAAAAGATTTAGATAAAAATTATAGCAACGTAAACCTGAAACCCCGTTTTCAACAAGTGTGGGATCAATTGACGAAAGTATATAACATCAATAACCTTGGCTGGCTTAAAATCAATCCCGAAAAATTGCGCATCAACAGTATCAACGCCAAAAACGATTCACTCAATATTTCTTTGGGCCTTTCCGCAAAGCCTGTTATTAGTTTTGAAAAACCTATTGCACAACCCGGCTGGATTCCCAATCTTGGTTCTTTTAACAATACACCCGGATTTAATATTTTTTTGGATGCCGTATTGAATTATGATTCACTCACACAAATTCTGAATAAAGAAGTGGCCGGCATGGAATTTACCTTTAAAAAATTATTGATTAAAAAACGTTTTGTAATTGACAGTTGTAAATTATCCGGAGCGGGGAACGACAAACTGATTATCAAAGTAAATTTCTCGGGCACCAATAAAGGAATCGTTTACCTCTTGGGAAAACCTGTGTACAATAATACAACTAAAACAATTGAAGTAGAAGACGTTGAATTTGATATTAAATCCAAAAACATCTTATTAAAATCTGCCGATTGGTTATTTGATAAAAAAATTACAAAACAAATCAGTAAAAACGCAAAATTTAATCTGACAGCATATATCGACTCTGCGAAAACAAACATTAATCAACAACTCAATCAGGAATGGATGCAGGGTATCAAAAGTTATGGTGATATTAAAGAAATAAAACTTGCCGGTATATATCCGATGGAGCAATACTTGATTATTAGGAGTAATTGCAGCGGTGAATTATCAGTAAAAATTGATTCTATAAACTTTAGTCTGTAACATCTTCTTCTCCGGGCGGAGTAACTTTAAACGAAAAATTGCGTTGTGCCAAATAACTGAATACAACTACAATACATATTGTAATAATTTGTGCAAAAACCGGATAGATATGCAATCGCTCCACCAATACTTTAAGTAAAAGATAATTCAAAACAAGATTGAACATACTAATCATAAAATATCGAAACAGTTGTACATGGCCTTTCATGTTTGAATCATTGAATACAACATATTTAGACATAAAAAAACCTACGGGGAAAGTGACCAAAAACGATACAAACAAAGCCGCCGAATGTCCTTTGAACGCATAAAACCAGAAATGAAATTCTTCTTCTTTGAAAATAAATTTGAAGCTTAGATAATAAACAATGAATCCCACTAACACATTTCCCCCACCCGATGCTGCATACCGAAAAGTTTGCAAGTTCATAAATCTACGAAAAGGCGGATAAAAGAAATCTATAATTGGCAGAATAAAATCTCTGGTGCTATGTAGGTGCCTGCGCATAAGTGGGCAAAGATATTGGAAAGAGAATTGATGGATAGTGCTTTAACGTTTCGTAAAATCTTTTATGCTACTAATCAATCATTGTGTTATTGTAAGATATTGAAAGTTTCTTCATAAATCGATTACTCTGACTTTGAAAAATATTTTATCTTTGGAAAAATGAATAATGACAAACATAAAATGAAATTTCCAAATGATTTTATAAACAAAATCATTTGTGGCGACAGCTTGACCATAATGAAACAGATGCCAGACAACTGCATTGACCTTGCTGTCACTTCGCCACCATATAATTTAAAAAACTCAACTGGAAATGGGATGAGTGCAAATACAAAGTCCGGCAAGTGGGCAGGTAATCCTTTACAAAACGGTTACAGCCATTACAGCGACAATATACCCGCTGACGAATATGCAGACTGGCAACATAACTGCTTAAAAGAAATGTATCGTTTAATTAAGGACGATGGAGCAATTTTTTACAATCATAAATGGCGTGTTCAAGACGGAGTTATTCAAGACAGAAAAGACATTATTCGTAATTTGCCGGTTAGACAAATTATCATTTGGCGTAGAAAAGGTGGAATAAATTTTAACCCTGGTTATTTCTTGCCTACTTATGAAGTAATTTATCTCATTCCAAAACCGAAATTTAAACTTGCACCAAAAGCTAATGCATTTGGTGATGTTTGGGAGTTTACGCAAGAGATGAACAATGAGCATCCTGCTCCTTTTCCGGTTGCGCTAATTGACAGAATTATTTGCTCAACGACAGCTCAAATTATTCTCGACCCTTTTTCGGGTAGCGGCACGACTGCTATTACAGCATTAGGACTTAAACGCAAATATATTGGTATTGAACTTTCACCGGACTACTGCAAAAATTCCGAAGCAAGAATTGAACGCAACAAAAAGCAGAGTGAACTTTTGAAATTCAAAGCCGCAACCCTTTTTCAAGAAACAGAATGAAAATTTATACCAAAGACGGACTAATCGAAGAACTAAAAAAAATTGCAGAAAAAGGATGGATACCAAACGCACGACACGGAAATCATGGAGGCATTGGTAACACGCTTGAAGATTTATTAGGTATCAGTGAAAACAACTTACCAATTCCAAATGCAGCTGAGTGGGAGTTAAAATCACAACGATTAAACACAAGTTCGTTGACAACTTTGTTTCACATTGAGCCATCACCAAGAGCTGTAAAGTTTGTTCCGCAAGTTGGACTGCTTAAATACGGCTGGCGACACAAACAAGCAGGTAAATCATATCCTGAAAATGAAATGAGTTTTCGTTTAACTATTCACGGAAACGCACCGAGTGATAGAGGTTTTATGGTTAAGATTGACCGAACTAATGAGAAAGTTTTAATATCCTTTGACAGTAGCAAAACAGCCGACAAGCATAGTACTTGGTTAAAAACAGTAAGAAAAAGAATAGGTTTAGGTGAATTAAATCCTCAGCCTTATTGGGGTTTTGACGACCTTTCAAATAAAGCCGGAACAAAACTCTTAAATTGTTTTTATGTGCAGGCAGAAGTGAAAAAAGAAAAAGGAAAAGAATTTTACCATTATAGCAAAGTTCAGATGTTGCAAAAATTTAACTTTGACGGTTTTCTTACGCAACTTGAAAAGGGAAATATTTTGGTTGACTTTGATGCAAGAACTGGACATAATCATGGAACAAAATTTCGTATGCGACAAAATTGTTTACCAGAGTTATATAAAAAAGTAATAAATATTCTATAAAGAAAAAAATTATTAAAAAGAAATAACTAATAATTCAATTTAACATATGTGTTTAATTACTCAACCAAGAAAGATTGTAAATCATTAAGCGATTAAAATGAGCATTGTAACCGAAATAAAACCAAACGTACAAAAAGTATTATCTGAATTATATTCCTATACTGCTACAACAAGTGAACTAACCATCAATACAACCAAACCGGAGTTTGAAGGCGATTATACCCTTGTATTGTTTTCTTTTGTTAAACAGTTAAAAAAATCTCCTGAAATACTCGGTCAAGAAATTGGCGAAGCATTGATCAGGAATAGCCCGGATATGTTCACTGCCTTCAATGTTATCAAAGGATTTTTAAATCTGACTATTGCAGACAGTTATTGGCACAATGTTTTACAAACTAATTATTCTTCTAAAGACTTCGGAACACAAAAAGCCAATAATAAGAAGGTAATGGTGGAGTACTCTTCTCCAAACACCAACAAACCCTTGCACTTAGGACATCTTAGAAACATTTTTTTAGGATGGAGCATCGCAGAAATATTGTACCGGTGTGGTTATGAAGTTATAAAAAGCTGTATTGTAAATGATCGCGGTATTCATATTTGTAAAAGCATGATAGCTTGGCAACTATTCGCCAATAGTGCTACACCACAGTCCACCAATACAAAAGGTGATCATTTTGTAGGTGAATACTATGTAAAGTTTAATGATGAATATAAAAGGCAAGTTGAAGAACTCGTAAATAGCGGTATAAAAAAAGAGGATGCAGAAAAGCAAGCTCCGATCATGGCTGCTACACAAAAAATGTTGCTGGATTGGGAAGCAGGCAATCCGGAAGTAATGGAATTGTGGACAAAAATGAATAGTTGGGTTTATGCAGGCTTTGACGTTACTTATAAAAGAATCGGTGCCGATTTTCAGAAGATGTATTATGAAAGTAATACTTATTTATTAGGAAAACAATTTGTAGAAGATGGTTTGAAACAAGGCGTCTTTTTCAAAAAAGAGGACGGCAGTGTGTGGATTGATCTCACTGCAGATGGATTAGATGAAAAGTTAGTTTTGCGCAAAGACGGAACATCCGTTTATATCACTCAAGATCTTGGATTAGCACAGCAGAAATATGATGAGTTTCATTATGACCAAAGTATATATGTGATAGCAGACGAGCAAAATTATCACATGAAAGTGCTAAAGCTGATTTTACAAAAATTAGGTAAGCCTTATGCTGATGGCATTTATCATTTAAGTTATGGCATGGTAGAACTGCCAACCGGTAGAATGAAAAGTAGAGAAGGAACGGTGGTGGACGCAGATGATATAGTAGAAGAAATGGTGAATGTAGCTAAAGCAAAGACTGAAGAATTGGGTAAAGTAAAAGATTTTACAGAAGCCGAATTAAAAGAATTGTATGAAACGATTGCTTTAGGTGCTTTAAAATTCTTTTTATTGCGTGTAGATCCCAAAAAGAAAATGGTATTCAATCCTGAAGAGTCAATTGATTTTCATGGTTTCACCGGGCCTTTTGTTCAATACACTTATGCAAGAATAAAATCTGTATTGAGAAAAGTAATGGATATAAAAAGAGCGGCTATTAATTCCGGCACGCTTTTGAAACTCGAACGTGATTTAATCATTTCTTTAGAGCAATATCCTTCCATCATTGAACAAACTATAACAGAGCATAATCCATCGGTTATTGCGATTTATGTTTTCAATCTTGCAAAATCATTTAATACTTTCTATACCGAACATTCTGTAATGAATGCGGAATCTGACGAGAAGAAACAACTAAGATTGCAACTGTGTGAGATGACAGCCAATGTCATTGCTTCAGGAATGGGTCTTTTGGGTATCAAAGTACCGGAAAGAATGTAGAAAAAGTAATGACAGAGATTAATGCTTACAGGCCAGCCATCATTTTCTTTTGTCGCAAATTTGAAAGACTTGGATCCATATTAATTGCTGTATCGCATAGACGAGTTCCTTTTTTCATGTTTTCATCACCGCCTTTCTTTTGATAAGCCATGCCGATCATATAAAGCGCAGAAGCATTTGTTTTATCATATTCCAAAATCTTATCCCAATAATCTATTGCTAAATCATATTTGCTTTTGTAATAATATGCCTCTGCAATCATGTTCAAGAGGTTCATATCACTAGGTCTTTTGGCTAATATCTGACCTAATATTTTCACACCGGCATCCAAATCGCCCACATTCAAATAAGCAATTCCCAGATTCTCCAGATAGTCATTATCTTTTTTATACCCCTTTTCACCTGCATCCAAAATATATTTCAAAGAATTTTTATCATCATGCATTGCATAGCAGATAAGGCCTAATTCATATATCCAGTTAGCCTCAGTTGGTTTTAATTCTATTGCTTTTTGAAAAAAAGGAACAGCTAATTTATAATTCATCATATCGGCATAACTACGAGCAATCATATAAGGAACTTCAGCATTGGCAGGGTCTTCTTTTGCTGCTTGATTTAAGTTTTTTATCGCTTCGCCATAGTTCTCTTGATCGTAGTTTATTTTGCCAAAATAATAAGCCACTTTTTCAGAAGGGTCAGCCTTTTTCAACTTATCGGCATAGATAAGTGCTTCATCAAAATTTCTAATCTGAAACGACAAAGTAAGTATTTGTTTGATTAATGCAGGTGTTACATCTCCTAAGTCTTCTATCTTTTTATAGGTCAATCGTGACTGATCATATTTTCTTAAATCAAAATAAGCGGTAGCCAACTCTGATAATATTTGTTTGTTCTTCGCATCAAAGCCAAGAGCTTTTTCGAAATTTTTAAGCGATTCCATTTTACGGCCATTTTGTTTTTCCAAAAGACCTTTTTGTAGAAAATATTCTGCGCTGTCCTGTCCGATAGTAATTTGATTAAATGAAGTCTGGCCGATTGAGTAACTTACAATAGATATTAATGTAGCACAAAATGTTAAACGAATCATAAGGTCATTTTTAGGATTGGATAAACTAAATACAAGAACAAAATAAATTCAATTAATGAACATGTATAATTTCAGATAATTTAATTAGCCAAAATCATTCCAAAATAGTATTATTTCAGAATGATTCCGCCAAGCGGAGGTAAATTTACTTTTAGTTCATAAATTTTCAATGCCTTATCTATCAATTTTGACCTTATTTCGGGATTGAAAACGTTTGCGCTGCCCCAATATTTTTTTTCATCACTATTAAAAATTTCTTGCTTGTAAACCTTTCCTTTTACCTGTATAGTCCAATCCATTCTTACTACCGGTGTGAGATTCAGAATGATTAATAGATCATCTATTCTTTTTTTACCCATTCTTTTAAAAGCTACAACAGATTCTTGCCGATGATTCAAATCCACCCATTCAAATCCTTTTTTACTAAATTGTTTTTCGTGCATTGCCGGTTCGCTTTTTAGTAATTCATTCAATGCAGCAACACATCTTCTTAATCCTTGATGACTATCAAACCGAAGTAAATCCCATTGTAAGTCAGATTTATAATTCCATTCACTTGTTTGCCCAAATTCATTTCCCATAAAAAGCAATTTGGCGCCCGGGTGTGTCCACATATAAGTATAAAGCAACCTTAAATTCGCAAACTGCTGCCATTCATCTCCCGGCATTTTATATATCATTGGGCTTTTGCCATGCACTACTTCATCATGACTGATGGGTAGCATAAAATTTTCATCGTAGTAATACATCATACTGAATGAAAACTTATCCTGTTGGAATTGCCTCATTATTGGGTCCATCTTAAAATAATCCAGCGTATCATGCATCCAACCCATCATCCATTTCATTCCAAAACCAAGTCCATCTTTCCACGTAGGCTTAGATACACCCGGCCAATCAGTAGCTTCTTCTGCAATTGTCTGCACATCAGGAAAATCTCTGAATATCGTTTCATTCAAATCCTTTACAAAAGCAATAGCTTCCAGGTTTCCATCGCCACCTTTTTCATTCGGCTCCCACTCCCCTTCTTTTCTTGAATAATTCAGTTTGAGCATTGAACTCACTGCATCTACTCTGATTCCATCAATATGAAAAACATCAAACCAAAAACGAGCACTACTGATTAAAAAAGATTTTACTTCACCTCTTTTATAATTAAAAATATAACTGTTCCAATCGGGATGAAAGCCTTTCTTCATATCTGCATACTCATAAGTATGTGCGCCATCAAACATAAACAGTCCGTGCATATCATAGGGAAAGTGCGAAGGCACCCAATCCAAAATAACTCCGATACCTGATTGATGAAAAGCATCAATCAATCGCATTAATCCTTGTGGATCACCAAATCTGGAAGTAGGTGCAAAAAAACCGGTGCACTGATATCCCCAACTGCCATCATAAGGGTACTCCATTACAGGCATTAACTCTATATGTGTAAAGCCCATTTCGATAACATAAGGAATTAGTTGTGCAGCTAACTCATCATAACTATAATAGCTACCCTCATCATTTCTATCCGGTCTTTTCCAGCTTGCCAAATGTACCTCATAGACACTCCATGGTGCATTCAAAGAATTATGTTTTTTTCTTTCCAACATCCATGCATCATCTTTCCACTCGTAATACATATCCCATGTAATGCTTGCAGTACCCGGACGTTTTTCCCAAAAATGTGCAAAGGGATCGCCTTTATCTATTTTTCTTTTTGCATATCCTACTATATGATATTTATAGGTCTCTCCCATTTTAAAGCCGGGGATAAATCCTTCCCATATCCCGCTTTTATCCCATCGCGGATGTAACATATATTCATCATCCTTCCAATGATTAAAATTTCCTTTAACTGAAACAGAAGTTGCATTAGGCGCCCATACACAAAAACAAATACCCCAAACTCCATTCACCTGCACCGAATGTGCTCCAAATTTTTTATATAATTGATAATGCGTGCCGGCCTTATAATTCTTAACATCAGTACTCGTCAATAATGAATAATTCCATACCAGCAGTGAAGTATCAATGAAGTTTGTTTCTTCATATTTTTTGCTGATTTGTTTCGCTTCAGCATTTTTGATTTTCAATATTTCATTTTTCTTTTTTGAAGCCATATCCAATTTAATGTTAAAATATCCAAACGGTTTTTAATTTAACTGCTATCAAAATATTTTCGCCCTTAGTAAAGTAATATTATTACTAATACACAAAACCAAAAATCTAAACCCAAGGTTATGAAGAAAGCTTTGACTTTCCTGTTTGTACTCTGCTCCACCCTACCTATATTTTCTCAATCCCTTATTAAAGGTACAGTTACCGATTCAGTAGAAAAAAAGAATCCTGAAAATGCTGTCATTTCATTGTTGAACCAAAAAGATTCAATGCTGATTCGTTTTACCCGATCAGATAAACAAGGTCATTTTACTTTATCAAATTTAAAAGAAGGACAATATATTTTAATGGTAACGCATCCATACATGGGCGATTATTTTGACAAAATTGAAGTAAAGTCCGGCAACTTTGATATCGGTAATATATACGTCACACCCAAAAGCAAGCTGCTTGCTGAAGTAATCATAAAAACAGGCTCACCAATCAGAGTAAAGGGTGACACTACTGTTTATACTGCTGATAGTTTTGCAGTAAGACCGGGCGCCAATGTTGAGGAATTGTTACGTAGGTTACCCGGCATTCAAGTTGATAAGGATGGTAAAATAACTGCAATGGGCGAAAAAGTAACTAAAGTATTGGTGGATGGTGAAGAGTTTTTTGGCACTGACCCCGGTATTGCAACAAAGAATCTTCGTGCAGATGCGGTAAAAGAAGTACAGGTATTTGATAAAAAGAGTGACCAAGCAGAATTCACCGGAATAGATGATGGCGTAAAAGATAAAACGATAAACCTGAAAATGAAGCAAAAGAAAGGCTACTTCGGAAAGATAGAATTAGCCGGTGGTTTAAAAGATAAATACAATAACTCTGCAATGCTTAATTCCTTTAAGAACAAACGAAAATTTGCTACGTACGGAATAATGAGTAATACCGGACAAACAAATTTGGATTGGAGTGATGCACAGAATTATGGCGGAGGTTCGGATAATATGACGACTGGTTTTTCTGATGATGGTGGAATGTTTATGATGATGTCATCAGATGATGACAGTTATTATGGCGGAAGCAATGGCATTCCAAAGAATTGGAATGCGGGTTTGCATTACAGTAATAAATTCGGTAAAGATGATAAGCAATCATTCAACTCTTCTTACAAATTCAGTAAAGTAAATGCACCAATGGAAGGCAAAACATTCTCACACACTTTTTTACCGGATACAAGTTGGCAAACGAATAGCGATTCAAAAAACTTTACCTCCAATGTAAAACACAATTACAACTTAACGCTTGACCTAAATCTTGACTCTGCCAATTCTTTAAAATGGACTACCAAACTGAATAATAAAACCACTCATAATAAATCATACGACTACACCGAATCCTTGACCAATAACGCAGACAGCATCAACAACAGTAAGCGGAATAGTAATACAGATAATGATGCCAATAATTTAACTTCAAATTTGCTATGGCGACATAAGTTTAAAAAACAATCTCGTACACTTTCTGTAAATACTGATTTTACTTTAGGTAAGATTCAAAGTGATGGTTTACTTTATTCAATCAATAAATATTATGACAAAGGACTATTAAATCGCTCAGACACTATTGATCAACAAAATCTAAGACACAGCAACAATACTGCTTTAAGTACTAAACTGGCATATACTGAACCTTTAGCCAAAGATTTTTATATGGAACTTAGTTATTCCATAGCATTCAATCGGAACACAAATGATAGAACTACCAATAAGAAAGCGTTGAATGGAAAATACGAAGACAAAATCGACAGCCTCAGTAACTCTTTTGAATTTAACCGACTGGTTAATACTCCAGGCATAAATTTCAGGATGAATAAAAAGAAATACACTTACTCATTTGGCGCTTATGTAGGTTTTAGCAATTTTATACAGAAGGACTTAACAGCAAATACTCGTAATAGCTACAACTATACCAACTTCTTCCCCAAAATAAGCTACCAATATAAGTTTAAGCAAAATCAATCACTGCGGTTCAATTATGATGGCTCTACTTCAGCACCTACTTTAGAACAATTACAACCAATAAGAGTCAACACGGATCCATTAAATATATACATCGGTAATCCGAATTTAAAACAATCATTTCAACATAGTTTTTCAACCGGCTATAATTCCTATAATGTGTTGAAAGAAAAAAATATCTGGACAAGCCTTAGGTACAGCATGACACAAAACTCCTTTGTTCAATCCAGTGTAATTGATAGTGTAGGTAAAAGGACTTATCAAACCGTAAATACCAATGGCGTATATAATCTAAACCTATATTCTGACTATGGTTTTAAAATTACGAAAGCAAAACTAAGAATGAGTTTCGGCCCTACCGGAAATGTGAGCAGATATATTCAATTTGTAAATGGACTAAAAAGCATTACCAATACTTACAACTATGGAATCAATTGGAGCATTGGCAAGTATGTAGAAAATAAATACAACTTTGATTTTGGTCCAACATTTACTATAAACAATTCAAAAAACAGTTTAAATACGACTGCTAATTCAAAATATTGGGCATTGAGCGGATGGGCAAACGCAAGGGTTACACTATTCAAAAAATACGAATTAAGTACAGATGCTTTCACACAAATTCAACAAAAAGACCCGCGTTTCAATAAGAAAAATAATTATACAAAATGGAATGCAACAATAACAAAACGCTTCTTTAAGGACAATGCATTGGAAGCTAAATTTGGCGTCTATGATATTCTGAATCAAAATAAGGGATACAATAGAAATTATGATAGTTATAGTTTGACCGAAAGTTATTATACTACATTACGCAGATTCTGGTTGCTCACGATAACTTGGAATATTTCTAAAAACGGCAAACCGGCTGGTGGTGGCTTCTAATAAAATTAAAATGAAAACAGATTTATAAAATAAAAAACATGCGTACAATATTCATCTTGGCAGCTATTATTATTACAGCACAATTAAATGCACAAATTTTTATCAACTCGGGCAAAATAGAATATGAAGTAAAAACAAACACCCATAGAGCAATGGGTGATGATACTTGGGCTGAAATGTTTAAAGATAAAATACCACAGTTCGCTACGCAATATTATTCATTGACGTTTGACAACAATAAGTCTTTATATAAATTTGAAAGACAGGATGAAAAAAACAATATGATGTGGAACGAAGATGATGCTACAGGTAATATCTGGTACAACAATTATTCTGAAAATATTACCATACAACAGAAAACTGTTTTTGGTGATACCTATCTGCTCAATGATTCATTGATGAACATTCAATGGAAATTATCGCCCAATGAAACAAGAGAAATTGCAGGCTTCAATTGCCGAAAAGCAACAGCTGTTTTGTTTGACAGTGTTTACGTATTTGCTTTTTATACAGATGAAATTACTGTAAGTGGCGGGCCGATGAGTCTGCACGGATTACCAGGAATGATTATGGGCATAACAATTCCCAGAATGTACACAAGCTGGATTGCTACAAAACTTCAAGTGAATGGCGTAAATACAAATATTGTAACAGCACCATCAAAAGGCAAAAAGAAAAAAACATCAGAGCTTCTTCAAACTGTAAAAAAAGCTACCAGTGATTGGGGTAATTGGGGTCAACGAAGTATCTGGAGTCTTTATTTATAAACTACTATTATCCAATTACGAAACCATCAGGAATAGTAACACCTTTTTTCACTACCACTATTCCGTCTTTGGCCGTGTAAAAAGGATGATCAATATTGTCTAAGTGATGCCCGCCCATAATTCGAACATCATTTCCGATTCTTACATTTTTATCGATGATGGCATTTTTGATATGGCAACGATCACCTAC
Source organism: Bacteroidota bacterium (assembly GCA_018268055.1). Taxonomy (GTDB): domain Bacteria; phylum Bacteroidota; class Bacteroidia; order Chitinophagales; family Chitinophagaceae; genus JJ008. The sequence continues at coordinate 7,160 of JAFDXF010000053.1, read as the reverse complement.
ACCTAATAATGGCGTTTTATTATTATGAGCTTCGGCGATTTCGGATAAGGTTTCATAATAATCATTGCCCATAATGTATGTACTGGCCAAAGTAGTTTCGTGACCTATTCTGGAGCGAATACCAATAACTGAATTTTCTACTCGAGAAGCATTAATAATAGAGCCCTCTGCTACCAATGTTTTCTCCATCGTTGTACCACTTATTTTGGCAGGTGGTAGCATACGCGGACGAGTGTAAATCGCATTATCATTATCAAATAGATTGAAGTCAGGCAATTCTTGTGTAAGACCTAAATTTGCTTCAAAGAAAGAATAAATATTTCCGATGTCTGTCCAATAGCCTTCATATTGATAACTGGCTACTTTATATTTATTAATAGATGCCGGAATGATTTCTTTGCCAAAGTCAGTAGCATCTGCAAATTCATTTTGTAAAATATCAAATAATAATTTGCGATTGAAAATATAAATGCCCATTGAAGCTAAATAAATTCTTCCTCTGCTACGCATTCCATCTCCAGTATCACTTACCCACTCCGGCAATAATTCTTTTTTGGGTTTTTCAATGAAAGAAGTAATCAGACCTCCAGAAGATTTTAAAATTCCAAATTCCGGCGCTTCTCGCTCTCCTACCGGTATCGTGGCTATTGAAATATCTGCTCCAAGCTTTTTATGATTCTCAAGCATCTCTGCAAAATTCATTTGGTATAATTGATCACCCGAGAGAATCAGAATATAATCACTTTCAAAAGGGCCAATATGCCTTAGCCCTTGTCTTACTGCATCGGCAGTGCCTTGAAACCAAGCAGGATTGTCGGGCGTAAGTTCTGCAGCAAGTATATCTACAAACGCACTACTGAAAGCACTGAAGTGATAAGTGTTTTTGATATGTCTGTTCAATGATGCAGAGTTAAACTGTGTGAGTACAAACATTCTTCCAATACCATTGTTCAAACAATTGGAGATTGGAATATCTACTAAGCGATATTTACCTGCTATCGGCACAGCAGGTTTAGAACGACTTGCCGTAAGAGGTGAAAGTCTGGAGCCGGCACCACCACCCAATATCACCGATAAAATTTCTTTCGGATTCGCAATCACTTTTTTACTCATATAAATCTTTTTATCAAGAAATCCCCAATAATTTTTTCTGAAAAGGAATATCTATTCAATGAATGTATTCAATTTCCAAGTGGTAAATTAGAATAATAAAATGAATATTCCTATTTCAAGTTGTCATTTAATTATCATTCCTTATTTAGCATACTTTGATAAAGGTCAATATACTGTTGTGCAGAATTATCCCAACTATGGTCAATCGTCATCATGTGGCCACGCATCCAAGTGTATAAATCAGGTTTATTATTATATAAATCAATCGCTCTGCCCACCGAATAAGTAATATCTCCAACCGATGCCTGGTCAAAACGAATACCTGTCCCTTGCCAATCGCCCATATCTGTTACGGTATCACGCAGACCACCGACATTCCGTACCATCGGCACTGTGCCATATCGCAAGGCATACATTTGATTTAATCCACAAGGCTCTACTCTGCTGGGCATCAATAAGAAATCTGAGCCTGCATAAATTTGGTGACTGAGCGGTTCACTGTAGCCAATATAAGAATTAAAATAACCTTTGAAATGATGTTTCATTTGATCCAACTTCTCTTCCAATGCAGGATCGCCGGAGCCTAAGACTAAGAAATTTACATTGCCATGATGTTGATAGATTGATTGGCTGATTGCATCGGGTAATAAATCGGCAGCTTTTTCTCCTACCAATCTTCCTACAAATGAAACTAAAGGTTTATCCGGGTCTAAATCAAATTGGCCGGCTAATTCTTTTTTATTTTTCCATTTGCCTTTTTCAACTAATTCTGTACCATAATTTTTGGCAATCATCGTATCATTTAATGGGTCCCAAACTTGCGTATCTATTCCATTCAAAATACCAAAACTTTTTCCTTGCTCATATTGAAATAAATTTTCTAAACCGTTAGCCGCTTCACGCATTTCTTCCAGATAACTGTTGCTTACGGTTGTTACCTTCCATGCAGACTTCACAGCAGAGGCCATTGGGTTGATGGTATTATTCCAGTCCAACATGCCCCACTTCCAAGAGTCAAAAGCAGGAAGCAGATAATATTTATCCCAACCCATCCAACCTTGATATTGAGCATTATGCACCGTAAATACAGTTGGTATTTCTGCAAGATTTTGTCTAAACTCTAATGCATATTTCATCATAAAAGGAATAAGCCCTGTATGGTGGTCATGACAATGAATAACATCAGGCTTATGATTCCATTTATTGATCCAATCCAGTACGGCGACTTGAAAAGCGAGAAACCGCTCGGTATCATCATCATAACCATAAACTTTTTCTCTATCCAAAAGTCCATTGATATCTACTAAGTATAGATCAAATCCCAACTTATTTGTTTTCTCTTTAATAACAGCATATTTGAAATAAGTAGGGCCAATACGTTGTTGTCCTTCGTGTACTAACTCCCACTGATTATTCATCAGAAACTTAGTTCGATACATGGGCATTACCACTTTTGCATAATGCCCTAATTGCTCTTGATATTTTGGTAATGCACCCACTACATCACCCAATCCGCCTACTTTGGCAACCGGATAACATTCTGCTGCTACATGTACTATTTCCATAATTATTGTTTACCTAAGTTATGTCCTTTGACTGCATAAAAGAGAATGAACAAATAACAAGGGATCAAAATCCAATATGCCATTTGTTTAGATCCGATTGAGTCTGCTATTTGTCCATATAGTGGTGGAATTACTGCACCACCTGCAATACCCATAATTAATAATGCAGCGCCTGTCTTTGTAAATTTTCCTAACCCATCTAACGCCAAAGGCCAGATAGCAGGCCACATCAAAGCATTGGATAAACCAAGACCTGCAAAACAAGCTACCGCCACATCTCCTCTTGTTGTCATCGCTAATGCTACAAATACCAAACTAAGAATTGCACTGATGACTAAAGCCATTCGCTGAGAAAGATATTTTGGTATCAATAAAATACCTAAAACATAGCCTAACAATAATCCGTAACCAGTAAACTTAGCAAAGCCTGATGCTTTTTGTAATGGATAACCTAAAGACTCACCAAAGCCTGCAAAAGTATCATAGCTGATTACTTCTGCGCCAACATATAAGAATATAGTAACTGCTCCTAACAATAAGAACGGAAATTGAAAAATGCTTTTTTTACCACTATCATAAGAACTTTCAGTTTCTTCTTCCGGCTTTACTTCGGGTAAGGGTAAAAAAACAAGAAGAATAGCAAAGGCAACTAAAATTACAGCTATAATAATGTATGGATCCACTACCCGCTTTATCAATTCATTCAGCTCTAATGTTCTTTCTGCATCACCCAAAGATGCTAATTTTGCTTTCAGTGCATCTACATCTTTCAAAACAATACCGCCCATAACAATAACGGCAATAATACCTGCCAACTTATTGCAAATGCCCATAATACTAATTCGTTGTGCGGCACTTTTTATAGGGCCAAGAATGGTTACATAAGGATTGGAAGCGGTTTGCAATAACGCAAGTCCGGTACCAATAACAAACAAAGCCGTTAGAAATAAGGGATAGCTTCTTGCTTCTGCTGCAGGAATAAATATCAAAGCACCGGCTGCCATTACCAACAAACCGATAATCATTCCTTTTTTATATCCCAGCTTATCCAAAATATAAGAGGAAGGAAGTGCCATTACAAAATATGCAGCAAAGAACGCAGTAGCTACCAATAATGATTGCGCTGTATTTAATTCACAGGCGATTTTGAAATAAGGAATCAACTGACTATTAGCCCAAGTTGTAAATCCAAAAATGAAAAAGAAAATTCCAATAATAATCAGTGGAAATAGAAACTTGTTTTGCGGTGTTGAAGTTGTATTTTTATTGCTCATTTTGATGAAAAGTTTCCCGAACTTAAAGAAGAATTAGCAAATTGAGGAAACTATTTTTATCAAAAGATTTTAGCCACCTAAAAATTGAAAGTAGTAATTTCAATTTTTTTAAATAATGAATGTTATGCCACAATATGCCATCGGAATTGACTTAGGAGGAACGAACACAAAATTTGGAGTTGTAGATAAAAACGGGAATATCTTAAAGCAGGATCATATCGCTACAGACTCTCATGAGCAAGTAGAAGATTTCATCAGAGAATTATATGAGCATATCAATCCGATGATTCAGGAATCGGGTGGAAATGATCAATTTGTAGGTATTGGAATCGGTGCGCCCAATGGAAATTTTTATACCGGTAATATTGAATACGCTGCCAATTTGAAATGGAAAGGCATTGTGCCTTTAGCAAAATTAGTTTCTGAAAAATTTAATCTTCCGGCCAAACTTACCAATGACGCCAATGCAGCTGCTGTCGGTGAAATGATGTATGGCACTGCAAAAGGAATGAAACATTTTATACTGATAACACTCGGAACGGGTGTGGGTAGTGGAATAGTAATAGATGGAAAAATAGTATTAGGCAATGATGGTTTTGCAGGCGAATTAGGACATACCATTATACGCCCCGGCGGTAGATTGCATCCGGGTACGGGTATCCGAGGCGTTTTAGAATCCTATGCTTCTGCTACCGGTGTAAGAGAAACCGCTTTGGAAATGCTGACACAACAACCTGATACGCCAAGCTTATTAAGAGATTTTGCAGCAAACGATACAATCACCAGCGAAATAGTTTACGATTGTGCAATGAAGAATGATAAAATTGCCAATGATGTTTTTACATATACAGGTGAAATTCTTGGACAATCGTTAGCCAATTTTGTAATGTTTTCTTCGCCCGAAGCAATTATATTATTTGGAGGATTGGCCAATGCCGGCGATTTGATTTTAAATCCAACAAAACAAGCGATGGAAGCTAATTTGATTCAGGTATTTAAAAATAAGGTAGCGATTAAATTCAGCCAACTGCCGGAAGCCGATGCTGCTATTTTAGGAGCAAGCGCATTAGTGCTATAATGTTAAATATTATTTTTTCATTATCATAAACACTGCGGGAACAGGTCTTTGCCCGGTAGCATCAGAAACTTTTATTGTTTCTTTTCCATTTGTTGATAGCTTTCCTTATTTACGCAACATCTTCTTAAACTCATGCGCCGTGTATTTTTAAAAAGACGCTTGTGTCGTTTCTTTACCATTCAATTCAATTCATTTACTTTCCATATCAAATGTAGGTGGTTAGGCATCATTACAATTGCATACACATCTATTTTATCTACATTACTCAAATATTCAAGTGAGTTTATAACAACATCTTTATACACATCTTCTTACAATAGTGTTTGCCATCGGCTAATTGTTGCTGTCCCAAAAAAAATACTTCGCCTATCTCAATATACGACTTACGCTTATATGCAAATATATCTTCTGACATCCTCCTCAATGATAACAACTTAATGTTATCTCAAAGAATTCTTATTTTATTTGGTTATTTCGGTTCATGAGGACACGAACCGGGGCGTAGATGGGGTATCATAAAACTAAAAAAGCTTACGCATAAAGTTGGCAGTTGACTACTTACTTTACTTTTATAAAATCAAAATTTTCTTTTGTTCCTTTCCACCAATTATAAAAGCCATCTTCTTTAAAAGGCCCTGTCAGATATGATTTTTCATCAGCATATGTAGAATCCTTTTTAACATCAATGACATAGTATAATATTTCTGCACCTTGTTTACTTTTTGCTATAATTAAACTATCAGCTAATATGGAGTATTCAATAATTCTAGCTGGCACTCTTTGCACAAAACCTCCTTGTGTAACTTTATAATTTAAGGATATATCATTCTCAGCATCGCCCTCAAGTAAGTAATAATTTCCATATATATTCTTCTTGTATCCAAACATGTCTCCACACGAAGATAAACAGTTCATAAAATAAAAAACAAAAACAACTGCAAGTATGTTTTTTAGGCTATTTGACAACATGGGTGTTTTCTCCTATTGATTTTATTAATCCAGTTTTCATAACATTATCAAGAGGTTCTTGCCAGATATATACCTGATTTAAGTTCCCACCTGGTGTTGTTTGATTTGGGCTTCTTTGAGTATCATGCACAAAAGGAAGATGGTAAAACGCCGATTTGTTACCAGTTGTATTGCTCATTATGAATAGAACATTTTCTCCCGCCTCGTCCATTTGAATGTCCAACTTAAAACTCCCAACAAATTGCTCAACTAAATCAGTACCTGCTAAAACTAATTCTGTAAAGCCAAAGCCACCTATGTAATCTGTAACGGATGCTCCTTTTAAAGGCTGGCCTTTTTTATAGTCCATCATATACTTTTTGTAAAAGAACGCCTTTGCCATTTTTACTTGATAAGCGTTAATCATTCTTTTTGTCATTGGGTGATTAGGCAGATAAATTCTGTTTTCTGCTCCTAATCCCATAGCATAACTATCAAGTAAGTCATTACTTCTGTTTCTGCTAAAGGATAAAGGCCAATCTTTATAAGAAGCTATTGTACCGGGTCTTCCATTTGGAAATTTTATATACGGCAGAAACTGATTCGAGACCTTAGGTGTGGAAGTAACTGTAACATTCTCTAAGACAACTGGGTGTAAACTATCTGACATTAAACCCAACGGGTCATTAAAAGTTAGCGGGTTATTATTTCCATATACAAAAGGAGAATAATCATAAGCGGCATCTGCCATCGGGTCTATCTGCCAAAACCTTCCTAATTGTGGGTCAAGACTTCGATACTGTGTTGAATATAATTCCAACCCACTACCATCGCTAAACTCTTTACTTTCTAATTCAGAACCTTTATTCCATTTCCGTTTATTTTCAGGTGCTCCATTTAGAGCTTTTGAACTTATCCCGCTCATAACTAAACCAAACGGATAATAATGCGTTTCTTCCAACACCGGCCCGCGATAATGTGTTACTTGTAAATTATCAAAATACACAGGTATGTTAGTTGTTTCATTACTCACCCGCCTCCACTGCGTTACGGACGGGCAGGCGTATACATAAAGATAACCGCTTTTGGTTGCACTGTTGCGGGAGATAGTGTGTATTTTTAATTCTTCATCGCTGCCCACTTGCTCAAAACCTCCGGCGTAATATTTAAACTGCTCGTCCA
>JAFDXF010000052.1 GCA_018268055.1 Bacteroidota bacterium | reverse complement strand
GCATATTGATGACCCACCAATAAATATACAGGGGGTTCTATTTTAAAACTTAACTATAATAACCATGTAATACAATGAGAAATAATAATTTTACAAACAAATTAAAAACGTTTAGGACACTATTGTTTTATTTCTTAAACTATTTGGTTTTTACCGATACCCCACCCATTTGCGATTTTCTTTATCAAACAACCAATAGATATTATTGGCGTAAGCAAAATTTAAAACCGCACTAGTCATTGCATCTTCAGGCAAATTCATTTCTGATGTGAGAAAACCGGTTTTAATATTGTACAATTCTATAGCTTTATTGTTATAATTCAATAAAGCTATTTCCGCTTTAGGAATTCCGGTATAAACAAGTGTTGTTGAATTATAGTTATCTATCTCATCGTAATTATCTTCCAAATAGGCATTATCCGAATCTTCTTCAGTGTAATGTAAATAGAGTGTTATCGCGTTGACAAATTTACCGGTACGTAAATCATAGATGTCAATATTGCCATCCTCATTGAAAAAATAAATACTTTTTTCTTTAGCATTTAAAGCGCCTGCTGATTGAGATGTGGATTGATGCGATCCAGTAAAAATTGTCTTTACTCCGGTAGGTATTCCTTTTGCATCTAAAGTATAGCTCGCCCAACCAAGTGTATCATACCCATTTGTTTGTATATTTTTTTCAATAGGATTATACCACAATCCTCTAACATCAAATTGTGTTTTTAGCCCTTTGGGTGATATTAATTTTCCCTTTATATCAAATACAGCAATGGGATAAGTTTTATTTCCGGCAAAAGCCGCATAATATTTTTTTTGAATTGGGTGCCATGCCACTTGTGCTCCATTCGTTCCGGTGGAGTCAGGCATTTTAAGCTCCATTACTTTTTTAAGTTCTTTAGGTTTGGCTTCCACTGCTTTTTGTGCAGAAAGAATGTGCGCAGTAAACATTAATAATGAAATGACGAAGAGGTGCTTTTTTAACATAGTTGCATTTTTAGGTTTAGTGTAATTGTTTTTCGTTTAAGGATTTCCAAATTAAGTCTTTTAACTCAGTCAAGCCCTGATTGGTAACCGAAGAGATAAAAAGACTGGGAATATCGGCCGGAAGTTGCTTTTTTATTTCAGTTTTTAATTCATCATCTAGCATATCGCTTTTGCTGATAGCTATAATAAATTGCTTGTGCAATAATTCGGGGTTAAACTTTTCTAATTCATTGACTAAAATATCATATTCCTTTCTATGGTCATTGCTATCTGCCGGAATTAAAAATAAAAGTAGAGAATTACGTTCTATATGTCTTAAAAAACGGTGCCCCAAGCCTTTACCTTCTGCAGCTCCTTCTATAATTCCCGGAAGGTCGGCAATACAAAAACTTTTCCCATCTCTATAGGCTACCATTCCCAAATTGGGTGTAAGCGTGGTGAATGCATAGTTGGCAATCTTTGGCTTTGCCGCAGTGATTACTGAAAGTAATGTGGACTTTCCGGCATTGGGAAATCCAACTAAACCTACATCAGCCAAAACTTTTAATTCTAAAACTTTCCAACCTTCTACTCCGGGTAATCCCGGTTGCGCATATTCGGGAGCCTGATTGGTAGGTGTTGCAAAATGGGCATTGCCTAATCCGCCTTTACCTCCGGGCATCCAAACAACCTGTTGTCCATCTTCCAAAATTTCAACTTCCTGTTCTCCGGTTTCTTCATCACGGGCAATAGTACCCAACGGCACTTCTATAATAATATCTTTACCATCTTTTCCGGTAGAATTTGTTGCGCCGCCTTTTTCTCCATCTTCTGCCAAAATATTTTTAAAATAACGGAGATGCAATAGTGTCCATAGATTACTGTTGCCTTTCAAAATGATGTGTGCACCTCTGCCGCCATCGCCACCATCGGGGCCGCCGAGTGCAGTAAACTTATTGCGCAAAAAATGTTTGTTGCCGGCACCACCATGCCCGCTTCTACAAAAAATTCTTATCTGATCTACAAAATTACTTTTCTCCACAAAATATTTATTAGATGAAGCGCAAAGGTACTTGTTTACGAAGGCATATAAATAAAAAATGCACCGACCATTGAGCCGATACATTTTTATTGAAAAGATTATTATTTGTTTATTGTACTACTAATTTAATACCCGATAATGATTTGCCAGCTGCATCTGTTACGGTTACCATATAGATTCCTCTTGATGTAGAGGGCAGTTTGATCAACTGAGATTGACTTTCACTTGTTATCACTACAGCTTGATGATTTATCTGACGTCCCATCGCATCTGTAATCTGAACAGTGTAGTTGCCTGCATCTAAAGCGTTAAATTGAATCCTGAATTGATTATTGGTAACCGGATTGGGATACACAGCAATTTTGTTGTTTCCTATTTGATCAACAGGCGCATTTTTTGCAAACAGGTCTGCATTATTCTGTTTAGGATTTTTCCCGGACAAAATAATATTACTGTTTGCCAGGTCAGAACTATGCCATACTGCCTGACCGGTTAAAGGGGTTGCTTTCAAACTATTGAGGTCAACCTGATAAAGATTCGTAGCTACTACAGCACTACTGACTACTACTTTATTGTTTTCATTTACTGCAGCACCATTAATAGTGAAGCCTTCGGGCAAACCTGTTACTGCTCCAAGATGAGTCGCTACTTTGCTCTGAAGATTGATTTTAAAAATATGATTGCGTGCGGTGAGAATGTAAATATTTCCATCATCATCTGCCACCACATCACCGCCATAGCTGGTGCAAGAGTTGTGAATAGATAAGCCTTTGTTATTTGCATCATCTACCAATTGACCTAGATTTTCAATTTGAAATTTTTTGCCAGTACTGAAACGAATCATTTGCATACCATCGTTAGTAATAGCATAGCCATAACCATCATCAGCAATTACCATGCGAGTAACAATATTACTTTGATCGGCTGCTCTTTCGGCTTTACCGGTAAATGTTTCATTGTTTACGAAAAACACTTTCATCGTTTTCATATCAATGTAGCGCAGCTGATCTACAAACATAGGTGTGTAATAAATTCTGTCGTGTACTTTATCATAAGCGATTGCTGCAACCGATGTTCCAAAAGCCGCATTCACCCATTGACCATAACGGGCATCTTGCAATGGTGTAGCCATTTGTTTTTTGGTGGCAGCATCCCAAGCGAGTGCCTGTGCATTATTGCCATCTAATAATACCTGACTGTATTCGCCGGTATTCAAATCTAATTTTCTTAAAAAACTCCAGTTTGAATTTTGTCCGGTAGCATCAGTAATAGCATAAGCATAACGATCGGCCTGTTGAGCGTTTAATGATGCAGTGCTTAATAAAATACCGGAGAATAACGATGAAGCAAGTAAAATTTTGCGCATATAGTTTAGGTTTAAAGTTTAAAACTAAAATTGGAAATTTTAAGGTACAACTTTTCTAAATGCAACAAAAAAAAATTTGAGAAACGGCTATTTCCCTTTAGAAAATGGCTTGTAATCGCCTGTTTGTGCTTCTCGGCCTGAAGGTATTTCCCTTAATGGCTCGCAGGGTACAAGGCCTTCAAAGCAATCTGCAGGTAATTGTTGATACAGTTTTGTTCCTTCGGTTTTCCAAGCAATCAATTCATCGCTTACTTCTTTAATTATTTTTCCCGGATTGCCCGCCACAATACTTCGTTTTGGAATTTGTTCGTTTTGTTTTATAAAAGTTAATGCACCCACAATACATTCATCACCAAGTTGCACATTGTCCATGATCACTGCATTCATACCTACTAAACAATTTTTTCCGATTGTGGCGCCATGTATGATTGCTCCATGACCGATATGGGCGCCTTCATTTAATACAACTGTTGTACCCGGAAACATGTGAATGGTACAATTTTCTTGCACGTTGCATCCATCTTCTATGATAATTTGTCCCCAATCGCCACGCAATGCTGCACCCGGACCGATATAGCAATTTTTCCCAATGATTACATTGCCTATTACCACCGCTTGCGGATGCACAAACGATGAAACGTCAATGACCGGAATGAATTGCTTGAATGAATAAACCATATTTTAAGTTTTCCTGATTTCAAAAATCGTTTTTCTTTTTTAGAAAATGAAACAAATTGTTGACGGATAGTTTTGCCGGAAATGAATAGTATGGAAAAAAAATTTGTAGCAGTGAATTATATCACTTGCTCACCGGAATACAGAGAGCGTTTTGAGTTTTTATTTGGCTCAAGAGCCAAGGCGATTGATACATTGCCGGGGTTTATAGATATGAATGTATTGAAGCCTGTAAAAGACGGCGATGATTACTTAATCGTTTCTTATTGGGAAAATGAAGCTTCTTTTAAACAATGGACAAAATCTGAAGCTTTTTTACAAGGACATAAAAGAGGCTTTGAAGATATTGCCAAAGCTAAGGCCGAAGGCAAAGAAGCACCCATGAAAAGTGATTTTAAAACCTATCAAATAATAGCCAACTAAATGGAAACAATGAGTAGAAAAATCGGAATCATAAAATGGTTCCGAAGAATAGGTGTGTGGGGTTTTCTTTTCTTTTTAATTAAAGGAATGCTTTGGTTGCTTTTGGGTTTTCAGTTTTTTAAATAAGACTTTTATCTGTACGATAGCAAAGCCCTTTGAACTGTGCCACTAAATGATCGTTTTGATTTCGGATTTCTATTTGGTATAAACCGGTTGACTTTCCGTTGTGCAGTTCTTTAGCCTCAGCAGTAATGACATCGCCAATATGAATGGGCTTGATGAAGTTGATGGAAGTATCTAATGCAACGGACAGTATATTTCTATTGTTGCATGCAAATGCAAAAGCAGAATCGGCAAGAGAAAAAGCAATGCCACCATGAATGATGCCAAAGCCATTGACCATTTCTTCGCGAATGGTCATTTTTATTTTACTGTAACCTTCTTTTATTTCCAATACTTCGATACCCAACCACTGACTGAAACGGTCTTGCTCCATCATCTGAGCGACTACTTTATTGGCGAATAAATCTTTTTCGTTACTCATATATTTTTATTTTCCTTTGAATACAGGTTTTCTTTTTTCTAAAAATGAATTAATGCCTTCATTGTAATCTTCTGTAAGTGCTGCTCTTTGTTGAAAGATATCTTCTTGAGTTAATTGTGCATCAAATGAAGTGGTAAATGATTGGGTTAATAATTGTTTGGTATATGCAAGCCCTTGCGTTGGCATGTTTGCCAGCGTCAATGCAATCTTTTTACTTTCTTCCAAAAAAGTTTCATCAGAAAACGTTTTGTATAGCATACCCATTTTTTCTGCATCAATGGCAGATACTTTTTCGCCCAGCATTGCAAGTGCAGTTGCTTTTTGCCAACCAATTAGTCGGGGTAAAAAATAAGTGCCGCCGCTATCAGGTACCAATCCGATTTTGGAAAATGCTTGTATGAATGAAGCAGATTCGGTTGCTACAACTATATCACAACACAGTGCAATGTTTGCTCCTGCACCTGCTGCAACACCATTCACCGCTGCTACTACCGGCTTTTCTAAATTTCTAATACGGCTTACAATCGGATTGTAATGCTCTGAAAGAATTTGTTTCAGTTCCAATTTATTTTCACCCACCAGTTCGCTGATGTCTTGTCCGGCACTGAATGCTTTTCCGGCTCCGGTGATATGTACACAGCGCACCGCCTCACTTTTACATTCATCCAATTTTTCTTGTAGCGATAAAGCCATTTCTCTATTGAACGAATTAAATTTTTCAGGACGATTAAAAGTAATGAACGCAATACTTTGTTGTATTTCAAAAATGATGGATTGCATTTTCTAAAATGTTTAGAAGGAAAGACGAAGTTACAATGAGTGAAGAATTAAAAATCTAAAAATCTAATGTTTCTCTGAAAAACACTCAGCATAACTCAATGGTTGATGCTGTTTTAAAACCTATTGCAAGCTAAAATTCACACTGAATAAAACCTGCCTTGGCCTCAAAGGGAAAGTAGCAACTGACAATACATTATTCATCAGCATATTGTTGGTGAATGATTTTTGATTCAAGAGGTTGATACATTTTAACTCATAGTCTATCTTAGACTTTTTGGGCTTATAGCGAAGGCCGGCATCGTTAAAGAAGTTGTGTGTGGTTTGTGTAATGTTATTAGAAATATAATAATAGTCTAATGATGTAGTGATTATCCACTGAGTGGCAGGATAGATATTCAAAGATAATTTTTGATTAGATGATTTTATCGGCTTGCCGGTTTTTCCCGACTTGACAGAGGAGAAATAAGTAACATAATTACCGGTATAATCTATGGATAATTTTTGACCTACTTTAAGCGTAGCGTTTCCGCTCACCAAATAATTTTTATTGCTGAAGTTGACCAATGTGTTTTGCTGAAGTTGTCGGCTACTGCCAAAACTATATGCAGCATTGAAACCAACATTCATTTTTAATTTGTAAAAATATTTGTTGATACGCCAATTGAATTGTGTATTTTCTGAATTATTGTTTTGAAGATAAGCCGTTAATGTTTCTAAATCGCCTGTAAACACTTGCCGAAAAGTAATATTTGATAGAGAGCGAGAATAATTAATACCTAAATTGGTGAAGAAGATTTTGATTGGGTTGCGAAATTGAATAGAAAATCCACTACTCCAAAAGTTATTGATAGAAAGTGGAGCATCAGTATTGCTGATGCTGCGGTAGTTTTTTAACCTATATCCTTTTACCACACTCAGCATATCACCAAAGTCTTTATTGTAAGAAAAAGAGGTGGTGAGGTTTAATTTAGGCGTAGCTTGAAAATTAAAATTTAGATTCGGGTTTGTCAGTATGCCTGATTTTGTTTCATTTACATTCAATGGAGCATCTGTATAATGAATGTTTGTAAAATTGATGGGCAATATAAAGCTGATACGCCAACGATTGCCTTCATACGTCCAGTTGTTTTCCTCATACACACTCCACTTGTGCCAACGCAGATTATTTTGAAAACTATCGGCAGCGGCAGTTTTTAATTGATTGGTTTCTAAAAACAAACCGGTGTTGAATACTTGCTCCTGCACATTAAATCCGATTTTATACGAACTGCCAATTCTTGCTTTTCGTTTGATAAACGTAAAAAAATTATTGGTATAAACATTTTGCTTGGTTGCTTTTTGCAACAATGCGTCAAAAGGGTTGCCATTGTTCAATAGTGTACTATAAAGACCGGGCTGCAGATACAATTGCTGAGGAAGGTTTACAAAACCTATGTATGATTTGAATTGTTGAATATATTTTTTCTTTGTTTTCAATAGAAAAAATTCATTAGATAAATTGAAATATGGATTTTTCAGTTGCTGATTTACAACTGTATTATTGTTCACTATGCTATTGGCATGATCCCACGAGCCTTGAAAACGAAGAAGATTATTCAAGTATATTTTGGGTGTATTGGTAGTGATTGTTATATCTGTTTGCAATTTGCGATCGTATTCACGACTGTTTATTGCTTCATCAATGATAACTGTATCAGTGGGCAAATAAAATTTTGTAACCGAAGATGTTTGTTGTTTTTGCAAATCTTGAATGTAAGAGGCGTTGATGCGCAGTTGAAAATCTTTTTTCAATGGAATCAATTCATTGAAGGTAATCGTGTGCTGATTATTGAAAGAATACAACCTCGGACTAAACGGAGGTGGTGAAGCCTGCACTAAATTGACTACATCATTTTTAACAGCTCCGTTTTGCATGGCATTGATGAAATCGCTGAAGTTTTGACTTGAAAATTCAATGCTGTTATCTGTGCCTATGTTATTGTATTTATAACTGTTGATGAATTGCAGATTTTTTTTGAACAGCATATTCGTCAGTGCGTCATCAGTCAGCAGGGGTGCAGCGCCAATGCCCAACTTAGCTCTGCCGATGATTTTTGCCTTAGCATTATTTTTTAATTTGATATTTAATGCTGCCCTGTCGCTGAAGGCAATGCTGTCTAAAATTCTGATGGGTTGATGATTTTCTAAAATCTGTATTTTATCCACAGCACCGGCCGGCAGATTGCTATTGGCAATGCCGTATTTATCGCCGAGCAGATCGAGGCCTTCTATATAGTACTTGTTGATAGGCTTGCCTTGATATTTTATTTGCCCGCCGGGACTTACTTCCACTCCGGGCAATCGGGCAATAATATCGCCAACTACCCGATCCTGCACTTGTTTAAAATCGGCGGCATTGTAGTTGATGGTGTCTTTGCGCTGCCACACCGGTGGCGATTTTACCTGTACTTCTTTCAGTTCGGTTGGTTTGGGTGTGAGGGTGAAATGATAATTGCCGTTAACCGCAGCAATATTTTTTTCAATGCGGGCATAGTTGAGTGCGCTTACGGCAAGTGTAAGGCTATCTTCATTATCCGATAAGTTTATTTTATAGTTGCCTGCATTATCAGTGATATTGAAAGCGAGAATAAGCGAAGTGTTTTTTTTAGATATAGTTACGCTGGCACTACTTACAGGTTTGCCCTGCTCATCTTTTATAGTGCCGGAAATAATTGTTTGTGAGAAGCTATAATGCACTCCGTAGTAAAATAATATAATGACAAACAACAATTTTTTCATTCAATAGAAATATAATTTTAAACTTTATTCCAGCTCGAGTGGATTATAGGGGATAGGGGTAGATAGTCTTTTTTGTGCTAATTCTGCGTTTGGGCCTGTTGGGGCAAACTTTAAAGTAGATGTTGCATTTAAATAATTAAAAGGATTTTCAAACATAATTTTCTGAACTTGACTAAATTCTTGCTTTGTGGTTTTTATTCTATTTAACTGTGATGGCCTTTCAATTTTTGTGGCTGTGTGCAATATTTCAATAGAGCTACACGCAAATTCGAAATAGTTTTTTTCATCAGATAATTTTAAAATAAGACCCGGCAATCCTTTGAATTTATATGGACCTTCGTTGATTGGGATTTCGGTGGAAAAATATGCAATAAAATTTCGTCCATGAAAGCGAGTTGTAGCTTTTTGACATAAGTATCCAAGGAAGTTTGCGGTGTCCGATGAGATTTGCCAAATTAATGGTTCTTCTTTTTCTGTATAGAAATATTTTTGAGAAAAAAGTTGATCATAAACTGTGTACAAGTGTTGTTGTATGTCATAAAATAAGGTATATCCTAAATAAAGACTTGATAGGCCGGTATTGTTTCCTTTTAGACTATTTTTAATAAATTCCTCTGCCATTCCTTTAGAAAGAGCTTCTTGAAATAATGAATCTTCTTTGAATTTTGTATAATTAAAAAAAATAGAATGTTGATTGTTTTTTAATAATAAAAACAGATTTTGCGCTTTTTTGTAGGGACGTGTTGTATCATTAGATACAGAAACATTATATGATATTCTTAATGTTTCTGTATCTGCAATCATTTTTTGTGCAATTACCTTGTTGGCACATATTAATAATAAACCAATAACTATGCGTTTCATTTTGTGATTACTAAATTATGATAATTCCACGAAAATATGCTTTAATGAGGGATTTCAATTTCATCGCCACAAACGCCAAGTTTAAAAAGCAATTTCAATAGTAGCACAATTTTCCCATAGCATTGTCCATTCCTCTTCTGTTTCGCAATTA
Organism: Bacteroidota bacterium; assembly: GCA_018268055.1. Classification (GTDB taxonomy): domain Bacteria; phylum Bacteroidota; class Bacteroidia; order Chitinophagales; family Chitinophagaceae; genus JJ008. Next base: position 28,523 of record JAFDXF010000052.1, on the reverse strand, counting down.
AAAGTATATTCTATACACTTTCCACAGGCATCAATAAATCCAATTGTTACAATTTGAACATTATCAATTTGCTGTAGCGCTTTTTTAATTTACAACAAGTGAACACGCTCTTTAGAAGCGAATGAGAATAAACTAAAACATGCGAATAAACCTAATAACAATAACTTTTTCATAAACTTTTGTTTTGATTTTTAAAAAATAAATTATCAAAAGTAAATTGGTTATTACTTTCAAAGTATTCTATTCAAAATTTCAATATATTATTCTATTTTTCAATATTTTATTAAAATTTTATAATTTAGTAAAAATTTAGATAAAATGCTACATGATAAATTAAAGGCGCTACGTCAGCTAAAAGGCTTGTCTCAATAGGATGTTGCTCATGCCATTAATGAAAGCCAAAATACAATCAGCAATTTGGAAAGTGGCAAAAGCAAAAAAATGGATTTTGGCCTGCTTACTAAATTAGTCCAATTTTATAATGTAGATTTATCAGAACTAACCAATGACAACAGCCTGAACATGATATTTAATGACAAAGTTGATAACGGGTATATTCATCACATACAAACACTCAATCAGGATAATAAAGAGTTGTTGCTTACGCTAAAAAAACAGTTAGAAGAAAAGGATAAACAGATTAATGAGCTGTTGATGTTTATAAAAAAAAGGAAATAGGTGGAGGATGTTCCTTCTATTTCTTTGTCCAATACTCCTTTTATTGTATCAAACCCACTTACTCCAATTCAATAAGACGATACTTTAGTTTTGGTCTTCGTACAGGTTCTGCATCACCCACTTCCTTTACGCCTAATGACGCATTGAGTGTGGCATAGTCCATTTCATAAGTAGATTTTGCGGTTTGAAAATATTTTAACCGAGAGGTTTCTATAAGTTTATCATTCTTTTCTATTGTAATCGGTTTGTTAAGGCCATTTAATTTTGTCAGCCCTACACATTCCCAGTTGTAAATCCCCTCACTGTCATTTACCTTTAATACAAGACCGGGTAGGCCAAAAAATTTATAAGGCCCCAACGGAATGGGTATTTCAGGCGTAAACCATGCTGTATAATTGCGCCCGCGAAAAACAGCGCTGGCTTTATTGCAGTTATAGCCAAGAATATGCATCGTATCCGATGTGAGTTTCCATTTTATATTGATCGTGTCTTTATATTGGTAAGCATTAATAACAATCATCCCTCTTACTGTACAGTAATTTTTTGGGTATGAATTGTAGATTACAACACTGGATTTATTTCTATAATAATTCTTCTTTTTGTTCATGATTTCAGCTGTTTCAATTGTCAGCTCGCCTGATTTAATATCTGCCTCTTGAAGAGAATCCCCATGCGCCCTTAGTGCGCTGTAATATTTGGAAGTGTTTTTTCCGATTTCCAGATTAAATAAGTCGTCAGCACCTGGAAAATAGGCAGGGTCATTGTTAGCATGGTTGATTTTATATTGAATACATAAAAAAGAAGTGTCTCCTTTTTGTGCAAAAAAAGTAAAAGGTAAAATTATTAATAAAAGTACCAACACTTTTTTTCTGAATTGTTTTGTAAAAACGGACAATTTAAATATTTTCTTTTTGAAATACATTATAAATTGTTTAGTCTTAAAATAATAAGTATGAAGAAATAAGTTGATCAAAGGTTGCTTTTTAATTATTGTTCAACTTATTTTTTCATTCTCTCTCATTTAATTAGTTGAAAAATTTGAATTTAGAAATAAAGGGATATTCAGGCTATGAGCAAATTGAATTATGCGTCAGGTAATGGAGGGCAGCAAACAAGAGCATCCATATAAGCTTTCCAAGCATTAAAATCACATTGTGTCCATGTTTCGGGAATATCATACATCCGTGTTACACAGCAACTAAACGTAACAGATGTAAGTTTAAACATTTTTGTTTTCTTGGGAGGATGCTTTACCTCATTCTTCGCAAATGCCATTGTTGATGCTCCGATAGAAAGAAATAAGATGAGTAAGATCTTTTTCATCATTGTTTGGTTTTTGGGTAAAAAAAATGACTACCAAAACAAAGGTATTAAGATATTTTATGAATTCCTAATTATTTTTAACTAAGTTACGGCAGCAAGTGTAACAAGGCTATTCAAGTTCTATCGGGTTATATAGTTTTCTCTTTTTCTTTAATTCTTCCGGATTATAAGGAGCGCCATTTATAGTTCCTTGTCCAAAATACAAACCCTGACTGTTTGCAATTGCTTCGGGATTGTTGTAATACATTTCTTTCAGCTTTCTGTAGGCTGCCCTTGAGATAAGTGTGGATTTGCTTTGGCTTATCGCTAATGGATACTTATTCACTAATTGCTCAATGGATAAAGCCTGAAATTCAAATGTATTTTGGTCGTCCTTTATGTTTAAAATTAATCCCGGCAATCCGCAGTATATGTAGGGCCCGCCTTGTATAGGTATATCGGGCGCAAACCATGCCTCGTAGTTTCTTCCTCTGAAATGAGCATTAGCTTTTGTGCATTTATAGCCTAAAATATTTGCCGTGTCCGGCAGCAATTTCCATATTAAATCCTTCACGCTGTCTATATATCTGTAATCCACCATGCCTATAATGTCAAAAACCATAGAAATGCCGGATGCAAAACTCCTGTAAATTACTTTGTCGGAGGCGGCCAGCTTTGAACTGTTGTTAATTGAAATTTGCCCGCCTAAGTTCCTTTGTATTTCTAATTGGCTTATTAAAAGAGAATCAGCAACAGATTTTTCATAACTATAAAATTTGGAAATGCTGCGACCAATATCAAGCGTATATTTAGTGGATGCTCTTTTATGATTACTGTCCGGCTTTCCGCCCAACGTATAAACGATCTTAACGAGCGTTGAATCTGTCGGTTGCTGTGAATAGACATGAACAGTTAAAAAAGAAAGTGTAATAATAATGATAAGTGACTTCATTTTTTAAATGATTATTTATTCTGGGATATCTGTATGTCCGCATAATTCAAGATCTTTAAAACGAATTATCCGCATATATTCTGTGTCTGTGAATGGTGCATAGGTCTCCTGTTCTAAACAAAAAGTACCAGACCATTGAGCTCCGCAAGTTGTATAAACTGTCATTTCTCCGCAGTGTGTCACTTTTTTGTCTAAAACGTTTTTCATTGTAAATAAGTACTTCACGGTTCGTATTTCATTCTTAGCAAATGCCATTGATGATGCTCCGATAGAAAGAAATAAGATGAGTAAGATTTTTTTCATAAATTTTTGCTTTTGATTTTTAAAAATAAATTATCATTGGCAAGCTACACTTGTTAGTTGAATCTGCCAAACGGAGTTTTTCTATGTACATAATAAAGAATCTGTATGCCAATGGAGTTATATGCCATTTTTACTATTCGACCTTTAGGTTGATGTATTACCTTTATCAGTGGGTTAATTGCTTTATATAAATCTATGTACTTACTTCTACGGATTAAGCTACTTTATGCTAAATCAATAAATAGCCTATTCCAATTCGATTGGATAATATTTTCTTGATTTATAATTTAATGGAGTGCCATCCATATTCCCAATTTTGATATTATTGTTTTTTGCATACTCTTCAGGATGTTCTACATATACTTTTTTTAATGAATAAAATTTCTTTCTGGGTATATCAACATATCTGTTTTTATCAAACTTAATTTTTTCAGCCTCCGCCGTTTTTTTGATGGATACACATGTCCATTTTATTTGATTTTGATCGTCTTGAACAGACAATATCAAGCCGGGAAGGCCGTAAAACTTATATGGGCCATAGGGAATCGGAATCTCTTTTGCAAACCAAAGGATATAATTTCGGCCACGGTATGTAGTTGTGGCTTTTTGACAATGATATTCTAAGATAGTGCAAGTGTCATTTAAAATTGTATAAGAGCCTATTGGCATAGTATCTCGATAGCACAACTTATCTCTTCCAAGTTCATCCGTCAGGAAATATATTTTCTTGGCAGGCAGGCCATATATGGATTGCACACTTCCGCCTAATTTTTTACCTCTTAGATCAACACCACTGAAAGTTGTGCCGACTTTATTTACAGAGCTCTTCAGTTCATTAAAAGTAATTTCATAGTACAGGCTGGTAAATGCGATCAAATTTTTTCCGACAGAAAGCTGCATGCTGTCACGAAACCATTTTTTATTAGTGATGCTATCGGGCCGAAATTCAAAAGTGTAATCTGCCTTGAAAAAGGCAGTATCAATATATTGGGCGTTGATGTTTTTAAAAAAAATGATAAGTGTTATCAACAATAAGTATCTTCTCATGTCCGACGGTTAAAAATGAAAATAAAATTTGAATATTATGCAGAATCTTATGGCATGGGTGGGATTTCCGATTCATCACCACATATTTCTCGTTCTTTTTGCAATACATATTTAATAAAATCTATAAAATCCTCAAATTCGCCGCAAATAAAAATGCAAGTACAAGTTAAATGTATATTATCAACACAAATCCATTCTTCTATTTTATTTTTATTTTCTATGACCGGACTCTTTACTTCATTCTTAGCAAATGCCATTGATGATGCTCCGATAGATAGATATAAGATGAATAAGATTTTTTTCATAAATTTTTGTTTTTTAAAAATAAATTAGCAAGAGCAAGCTATCCAACAATTTCAAATTATCCTATTCAAAAATTTAATCGATTTCATCTTTTTTACTAATATGGTTTCTTAAGGATAAAAAGGCTGCCCATAAAGACAGCCTTTCAAAAAAAACATCACTCGATTCATTTCTTTATTGCACGACTAATCGGAAACCATTGCCGTGTATATTTACAATCTCGATTTTTGAATCGTCTTTCAAATACTTACGCAGCTTCGCAATATATACATCCATACTGCGGCCATTAAAATAAGTATCGCTGCCCCAAATTTTCTTCAATGCTTGCTCACGAGGTAATAAATCATTCAAATGATCGGCCAGCATTTTCAACAAATCATTTTCTTTTGGAGAAAGTGTTTGTGTAATACCATCGTGTGTCAACTGGCGCAACTTTGGATTGAAATGATAACTTGCCAAATCATATTCTTTATTTTCAATCTCTTTGTTTTGCTCTTCATTGCGTTTTAGAATTGCTTTTATTTTCATCAGCAATACTTCACTATCAAATGGCTTAGTGATGTAATCATCCGCACCCAATTTGTATCCTTGAATTACATCTTCCTTCATTGTTTTTGCGCTGAGGAAAAATAAAGGCACATCGGGGTCGATATCTCTGATCTCTTCGGCCAATGTAAATCCGTCCATATTCGGCATCATTACATCGAGCAGGCAGAGTTCAAACTTCTCACGTTGAAAAGCGGCCAATCCTAAGCGGCCATCTCTTTCTAATGTAATATCATAATCATTCAGTTCTAAATAATTTTTTAATACACTTCCAAGGTTCGGATCATCTTCGCAGAGTAAAATCCTGTGTTTTTTTGATTCCATTTTCCGGTGGTTTTAAATTGTTACAAATAAAGGTAATGCTTTTGGAGGCTTCAAGTATTCGGCTTCAATTTTTTGTTAAAAGAAATTCTTTAACCTCGCTTTGCAATTTGCCTTTGTACTATTAGAAAAAACTGTGCCATGCATATCACTTCTGACAACCGTTTAAAAAAATTAATTGTTATTGGCGACCGACTATTGATAAAACCGCTTCGGCCCAACGAAAAAACAGAAAGCGGCTTATACCTGCCTCCGGGTGTGCAGGAAAAAGAAAAGGTACAGCAAGGCTATGTTATCAAAACAGGCCCGGGATATGCCATTCCTGTTGCCACTGAAGAAGAGTCATGGAAAGGAGAAGAAGAAAAAGTAAAATATATTCCTTTGCAAGCCAAAGAAGGTGATTTAGCCATTTTCTTACTCAGTAGTGCCACAGAAGTGATGTATGAAAACGAAAAATATTTTATAGTACCTCAAAGTGCAATTTTGATGTTGGAAAGAGAAGAAGAGCTTTGATAAAAACTATTTGTTTTACGAATTGACTCATTCACTAATTTTATTCAAATTTTAATCATGGCAGATACGCAAAAATTTTTAGAAACGGTTCAAACCGGATATACGTTTAAGGGAGATTCTTTTAAAGTAGGTTGTGCTATGCTCGATGGCCAGGTTGTGCAGGGTGCTGATGTATTCATTCCATTGCGCACGATGAATCGTCACGGACTGATAGCCGGAGCAACCGGAACGGGCAAAACAAAAACATTGCAAATGCTTTCTGAAGGATTGAGTGATGCAAGTATTCCTGTAATGTTGATGGACATCAAAGGCGACCTGAGCGGTATTGGTGCGGCCGGTACAGTGAATGACAAGATTACTGATCGTTGTCAAAAATTGAATATAGAATATAAGCCAACAGCCTATCCTGTTGATTTCCTTTCGTTGAGCAATCAAAAAGGGGCGAGGCTAAGAGCAACAGTAAGTGAATTTGGCCCTGTTTTGTTATCAAAAATTCTTGGATTGAATGATACGCAAGGAAGTATCGTTTCAATGATTTTTAAATACTGTGATGATGCACAGTTGCCGCTTCTTGATCTGAAAGATTTTGTAAAAGTGATGCAATACATCAGCAATGAAGGCAAGAATGAGTTGCAAAAAGATTATGGAAATATTTCCACAGCATCTATTGGCACTATATTAAGAAAAGTGGTAGAGCTGCAACAACAAGGCGCAGAAGTTTTCTTTGGCGAAAAAAGTTTTGAAGTAGATGATTTGATGAGAGTGAGCGATGACGGACGTGGAATGATTTCAATCGTTCGTGTTACTGATATTCAAGACAAGCCAAAATTATTCTCCACATTTATGTTGCAACTGTTGGCCGAGTTGTATGCTACCTGCCCCGAAGAAGGCGATTTGGATAAGCCCAAACTGATTATGTTTATCGATGAAGCGCATTTGATTTTTCAAGAAGCAAGTCAGGTATTGCTGCAGCAAATTGAAACGATTGTAAAGCTGATTCGCTCAAAAGGAATTGGTATTTACTTCTGTACGCAAAACCCCATGGATGTTCCGGCATCTATATTGGCACAATTGGGATTGAAAGTACAACACGCATTGCGGGCATTTACTGCTGCCGATAGAAAAGTTATTAAACAAACAGCAGAGAACTATCCTGAAACAACATTTTACAAAACAGAAGATTTAATCACCCAGATGGGAATTGGTGAGGCAATGGTAACGATGCTCAATGAAAAAGGTATTCCTACTCCTTTAGTTCATTGTATGATGCGGCCGCCACAAAGCCGAATGGATATTTTGACTGATGCAGAGATTGATACAATTGTAGCTAAATCTAAAATAGTAGGAAAGTATAATACTGTAATTGATAACAGAAGCGCTTACGAAATTTTGACCGATAAACTAAGTGATGCAGCTAAAAGGGATGCAGCCCAACAAGAGCAAGCGCAGCAAGATAAAGAGGATAAGAAAACTACATCCAAAGAAAAAGGATTTTTTGACAACCCTACAGTGAAGAGTATGACAAGAACTGCCGGTAATCAAATTGTGCGTGGATTGTTGGGTGTATTAGGTTTGGGTGGCAGAGGAAGGAGTAGGAAGACATTATTTTAACCGCACCTTCCCCGTTTTATCCATTTCGATTTTATGTTCAGCATGGAGTAAGTCTATTACCTTCCATGCTTTTTCTTTTTTTACATTACCCAATTTGTGTACTAACTCTTTAGCCGGTATAGGTTCGTACTTTACGATATTGATAATACGGTGATGCAATGCTTCAAACTCTTCTTTTGTGAGTGTAGCGTTTTTTTGTTTCAGACAGTTATCACATATACCGCATTTTTTTAAGTCATCATCACCGAAGTAAGCTCCGATAATTTGACTTCTGCATTTTACATCTTCTCGTATATATGCCTGCATCTGTTTTATTCTATTTTGATAAACCTCTTTCCTTTTTTGATATTGTTGCATATCAATAACCAGTTCTTCTATTCTGATACGAGGTCTAAGAAAATATAGTTGAGAGCTATCTTTTTGCGGCTGATATTCTATGATACCTGCAATATGTAACTGTTTTAATTGTTGAATAATTATTGTTACATCTGTTTTTAAAATACCGGCAATTAGTTTTTCTGAAATAAATGAAGTGTGATTAAAAATGCCATCGTAATTGCGTAATAATGTTTTAATAAGGGAATCCATCTGCGGATTTCGTTTTTCAAATTCATAGAGATAGTCTTTATCTGTGGTGAACACAACGGACGAAGGGACGAATACCTGTTCATTAAAAGAAAGCCATCCATCCTGTTCTAATGCTTTTAGTGAATATAGCGTTGTGTGACCGGATAGTTTGAATTTTTTCAAAAAATCGGCAATATCAAAACTATAATATTGCCCTTGCCCCATACCCGAAGGAAGCTGTAAATAGTTAGCAACAGCCTGATAAACATTTTTTATTTCATCTAATGAAGGAAAGCGTTGCTCCAATACCAGTTCCAATTCAGACAAATTCTTATTGTCATAGAGTAATGCTGCATAAGCAGTTTTGCCATCGCGGCCGGCACGCCCTGCTTCTTGATAATAATATTCTAAACTTTCCGGAACATCTGCGTGAATAACGGTGCGTACATCAGGCTTATCGATACCCATACCGAATGCATTGGTGCAAACGATTACCCGAATTTTATTTTTTATCCAATCATCTTGCTTTTGGTTACGTTCGTCATGCGTAAGGCCTGCATGATAAAAATCGGACGAAATATTTTGAAGGCGTAATAAATCACTTATTTCTCTTGTGCGTTTTCTGCTTCTGCAATAAACAATAGATGTGCCCGGAACTTTTTTTAAAATCTCAAAAACCTTATTGATTTTAGAATCTACATTAAAAACACTGTAAGAAAGATTGGGACGTTCAAAAGACTGACGAAATATTTTAGCGTTTTTAAATTCGAGTTTATCGCAAATATCTTGTTGCACATCAGGTGTAGCAGATGCGGTGAGTGCCAACATAGGTACATGTGGCAATTCATTGCGCAATGCAGCAATGCGTAAATAAGGCGGCCGAAAATCATAACCCCATTGAGAAACACAGTGTGCTTCATCCACCGCTATCAATGTAACGTTTAGGCCGGGCAGATACTCCTGAAATAAGGGCGTTTCTAATCTTTCGGGTGATAGATATAAAAACTTGCAATTACTTTCTGATGCAATTTGAAAAACATTGATTACTTCTTTACGACTCATTCCTGAGTAGATAGCATAAGCGGTAATATTTTTTCTTCGTAAATGTTCTACTTGATCTTTCATTAAGGCAATGAGTGGAGAGATAACTAAGCATAAGCCTTCCATCATCATGGCAGGTACTTGGTAACACAAAGATTTCCCTCCGCCGGTGGGCATCAATGCAAGCGTATCATTCCCTTTTAATACAGATAGAATCACATCTTCCTGCATCTGGCGAAAAGATTCATAGCCCCAATATTGTTTGAGTACATCAAGTGGTGATATGGATAAATGTTGTGCCATATTATTCTTGTCGCCTGAAGATAATCATTTCAACTCTACGATTTAGCGCTCTGCCTTCAGATGTTTTATTGGTAGCGATAGGACGGTTTTTCCCAAATCCAAAAATCTTTACTGCATCACCTGAAATTATTTTATTTTGAATCAACCAATTCTTAACTGTTTGACTTCTTTCACTACTCAATTGCAAATTTCTTTTATCTGTACCTACGGCATCAGTATGTCCTTCGATAAAAATGCTATCAACAGTTGTGTTATTAAAATACTTGTTAAAATATTCGGAAAGCATTTTATTGGCGGCTGGTTTCAAACTTGATTTGTTGAAATCGAAAAGTACCTCGCCCAATTTGATAGTATCTGTCTGCGGAATCTTAATCAACGCAGGCTCCTTTATTTGTGTTTGCTTTTGCTCATCAGGGATATTCAAATTTATTTTTAATTCGCCGTTTCCAAATAATGAATTGTCCATGTCGCGATGACGATAGTTGTAGTCGTAAATTGTTTTTTTAATCTTATCCAAACCACTACAAACAATTTCTTTTGAATCAGTAGAGATTAATTGAAAGTTGTCTAATGTTACTTGTACTGTTTGCGTTCCGGTCAGTTGTTTTTTACCGCTAACTGTATCTTCTTTTAGATATGTTCCAAAGGTTAAATATTTTTCACTGCCTGTAGCTTTGAAGTGATATTCAAATGCATAAAACCTTGTATTGGAAACGGGCGTTAATATCCTGATTGAATCCGGTTTCATTTCTTTTGAAAATGGACGAAAGGGAACATAAAATTTTTGATCCATACAAACGCCAGGTGTCAATAAAAGTTTGGGATTTAATTTTGCGGATATCAATCCTTTGAAAATATATTCTTTTCCTTTTTGAAGTGAACAAGGAAGTATTGTTCCGATTAAAGGAGAAAATCCTGTGTAATATCTCCAGTTGAACGAAATGCCCAATGAATTGCTGCCTAAAAGTGTATGAGCATTGTCATTACTCAGCATTTGTGCTTTTACATCTTTCAAATAGAACCATGCTTCCACGCCACATTCGGCATTATATTCAGTGCATACATTCACATCTTCAAAACCACCATTCAAAAGCAGATTTTGTTGAGCATAAATTTTTTGTTGAAAATAAATAATTGCAACAGCACAACACAATAACCATTTCATCCTTGCAAATTACACTACTTTCTTTACAAATAGTCTAACGGAATTGATGGCAAGTACCACATCGCTCAAACCCATTACCAAAGCACCAAAAGTAGGAGTGAGCAAACCGAATGCCGCTACCGGAATGGCAATAATATTGTATGAAAATGCCCAAAAAAGATTTTGCTTAATCGTAAGATAGGTGTGTTTTCCTAATCCTAAAGCTAATGGTAGATTTTTCAAACCGTGATTCATCAAAATAACTTGTGCCGATTGAACAGCTATATGCGAAGCATCGTTCATAGAAATTCCGATTGTCGCTTTTGCCAAAGCAGGTGCATCATTGATGCCATCACCAATCATGGCAGTAGGTTGTTGTTTGGTCAGCTCTTCAATTATATTAAGTTTTTGCTCCGGAGTTTGTTCTGCTATAATGGTATCGATACCCAATTGATCTGCTAACTGTTTACATTTAGCATACCTATCACCACTGAGCAAAATGGTTTCAATATTTTTGCTGTGTAAATAATTGATAACATCTTTTGCTTCAGGCCTTACTTCGTCTTTCACATCTACCCACCCAATCAATTCATTGTTTTTTAAAATATATACATTGTGTGTTTCATCAGCCGTTAATGCTTCGGCAGTTTTGAAAGAGCCGGCAATGTATAGGTTGCCTTCGTTGTCTTCTGCTTTCATGCCCAGACCTTTTATTTCTTCCACTTTTTTCCAGCGAAACTCTTCCCTTTTCTTTTCAGTTTGTGTATCCTTTGCAAATGCTTCTGTGATACATTTTGCAATTGGGTGATTAGAATATTTTTCGAGGCTATACACTATTTTTTTAAATACTTCTTCATCGCCTGATTTAACTTCATAAGTTGAGAGAATAAATTTTCCGGTTGTCAATGTGCCGGTCTTATCAAAAACAGCTTTTCGAATGTCTTTGAATAATTCAAGGCTTGTTGCATTGCGAAATAGCACACCATTGCGTGCCGCTCTGCCTAAGCCAACAGCAATGGCAGCAGGTGTAGCCAAGCCCATCGCACAGGGACAAGCAATGACCAATACCGCAATGCTACGCATTAGTGCCGGTGTGAACGAACTTAATATGATCCAATTGGCTATTAATGTAATAATGGCAATACCGATTACTACCGGAATAAATACGCCACTTATTTTATCAGCCAATAGTTGAACGGGTGGTTTTTCTCCCTGTGCTTTTTTCACTAAGTTGATAATGCCGGATAATACAGTATTGTCGCCAATTGCAGTTACTTGTGCTTTAGCTGTTCCATCAGTAATGACGCTTCCGCCAATCAGCATATCTTTTTTTCCTTTTTGAATAGGAAGACTTTCGCCGGTAATGATGGCTTCATTGGCATGAACATCGCCCCAAAGAATTTTACAATCAATCGGCACTTGCTCTCCGCTTTTTATTAAAATCAAATCGCCCACTCGCAAATCTGTATTTTCAACAGGGAAAATTTGTTCTTGATATTGATCATCAAATGCAATCATGTTGGCCATTACTTTTTGAGACTTGGCCAACTTGTTTAATTCTCTTTGTGTAGATGAAATAGATGCATCTTCTAAATAATTACCAAGGAATACAATGGTAATAATAGTGGCTGCCGTTTCGTAAAACATATATTCATCTGCCTGTCCGGTGAGCGAGCCATAAAGGCTGTAAATAAATGCAGCTGTTGCGCCTAATGCAATCAGCACATTCATATTGGGCATTCCATTTCGAAGACTTTTCCATGCACTACGTCCGAAAAAATACATACCTACCAGATATACAGGTATAGTAAGTGCCAATTGTACCCAATGATTCATCAGCCAGTGAATATGAATTCCGGGAATCATGTGCAGCATAAGTATCGCTGTAAACGGAAAGCAAAACCAAAAACGTTGTAAATGTGTGGAAAGAAAAGATGTTTTATTTTTTGCAAGAGTAGATTTTTCACTGGAGATTACGGTGTAGCCAAGTCCGTTTATGCCGGAAGAAAGTTTATCTAATGAAATATGAGGGTCGGCATCAAAAAGCACATCGCCGGTGGCGTAATTTACTTTGATATTTTGTGCCCCTTGTTTCTTTAAATATTTATTGATATTGATGGCGCAAGTGTTGCAGTCCATCCCTTCCACTTTCCATTGTACTGATTCCATTTTGCAAAGTTATTAAAAGATGTATTGCTTGTTGTTTTACAAAAGAAAATGTAGCGATTTCGGTTCGATAATACTTATTAAAGTCAAAACAAACCTTTACTTTGCTTTATGGAATGGGTATTTGAATTAAAAGATATTAAAAAAGTAGCAAAAGAATTCTGGAAGTATGTTGGTGAAGGAACAGTTTTTGCTTTTTACGGGCCGATGGGCATTGGAAAAACTACATTTATTCATTCATTATGCGATGAAAAGAATGTGAAAAGTATAGTCAGCAGTCCCACTTTTTCAATTATAAACGAATATGAATATGAGCTTGACGGAATAAGAAAAAAACTTTATCATTTAGATTTATATAGACTAAGAGATGAGGAAGAAGCTCGCCAGGCAGGTGTAGAAGATGCTTTATACAGTGGGAATATATGCCTTGTTGAATGGCCGGAAAGAGCTGAAGATTTATTCCCTGACGACACTGTTCGGGTGACAATAGAATTAATCAATGAGGAAACAAGGCGATTGCAGACAAAAGTTAATTGAGTATCTTTGAAAATAACCCTTCTATAATACAGGAAATGAGTCAGCAAAAACCTATTATCAGTACTTCATTCAGCTACGAAACTTTGGAAGAAACGCTGGATATAAAACCCAAGTCGGAAGGAATGATGATTGGCATTCCTCGTGAAATTGCCTTTCAAGAAAACAGGGTTGCGTTGACGCCTGACGCAGTAAGCGTTTTAATCAGTAATGGCCATCAAGTAATGGTAGAGCACAATGCCGGCGATGCAGCACACTATCGAGATAAAGATTATAATGATGCAGGAGCTAAAATAGTTTATAGCAGAGAAGAAATTTTTAAAGCGCCTGTTTTAGTAAAAAGTGCGCCAGTTATTGAAGAAGATTTACCCTTGTTGCAATTCAATCAAATTATCATTTCTCCGATTCATCAATCAGTACTTAAGGCGAATATTTTGCAAGGGATGATGGAGAAGCGAATCACTGCTATTTCGTTTGAAAATTTGAAGGATGATAGTGAGAGTTATCCAATAGTGCGTAGCATGAGTGAGATTGCCGGAAGTGCAGTGATGCTGATTGCTGCACAATACTTAAGCTCTGCCAATCATGGCAAAGGTGTTTTATTGGGCGGTATTTCGGGTATTGCACCTACCAAAGTAATTATTATAGGAGCGGGAATTGTAGGTGAGTATGCTGCAAGAGCAGCATTGGCGTTAGGAGCATCCGTAAAGGTGTTTGATAACAATGTTTATCGTTTGAAGCGATTGCAAAATAATATAGGTCAACGTTTATGGACATCAGTAATAGAGCCAAGGATGTTGGCCAAGCAATTGAAGACTTGTGAAGTGGCCGTTGGTGCATTAGGCGCTGAAACCGGTAGAACGCCAATGGTCGTATCGGAAGAAATGGTAAGTAATATGCGACCCGGCTCTGTCATTATTGATGTGAGCATTGATAGAGGAGGATGTTTTGAAACTTCAGAAATCACCAGTCACGAAAGCCCGATATTCATGAAATACGGTGTGATACATTATTGTGTGCCCAACATTCCTTCGGGTTTTGCACGCACAGCATCACATGCCATCAGCAATGTTATTATGCCACTTTTATTAGAAGCCGGTGCCGAAGGAGGATTTGAAAAATTGGTTTGGCATAAACTGCATTTGCGAAGCGGTATTTATTTATTCAAGGGCGCATTGACCAATTTTTATCTCAGCCAACGCTTCGGTTTAAAATATACAGACATTAATTTGTTGATTGCAAGTAGGCGATAAATAATACAAGGCATATAAAGCAGTAGCAACTTTTCTTGATTTTTTATTTTCTTACACACCGTTATCTTAATAATCAGCGCATTATTCTACCGCTTTTTTGAGCAGCCTTGTATGAGAAAGGATTGGTGGAAAAAACTTTTCAAATCACTACATTAAATACAAACAGTAGTTCGTGTTTCCAAAAAAGTAAAGATTTTTCTTGGAAGTTAATTAAACATTTGTTTAACTTTGCGTCTCTTTTTTAATTCTTCATGGAATACGGCAAAAAACAATTACAGATAATGGCAGATGCAGAAGCTCTTTTTGCCGAAAAGGGGTTTAATGGTACTTCTGTTCGTGAGATTGCTGATAAAGCAGAGATAAACATTGCCATGATATCTTATTATTTCGGGTCAAAGGAGAAACTGCTGGAAGCAATATTTGATTATCGGGGTAAAATAAGCAAACTGGCCATTGAAAAAATAATTAAAAAGACAGGCATAAAATCTATTGATAAAATATACTTACTGATAGATAATTACATTGTAAAAATTTTAGAACAGCAAAATTTTTACAAAATTATGTCTCGTGAGCAGGTGATTAATAGTGCCGGCCCGATTGCCAACCTGATTTTAAAAATGAAGAAAAATAATCAAGAAGCAATTGCACGATTGATAGAAGAAGGACAGAAAAAAAAGGAATTCAAAAAAAATGTGGACATCAATTTAATGATGACAACTATTGTAGGCACAGCCAATCATCTCATTACTACCAAGCATTATTATCGTCAGCTCAGCAAACAGCATAAAATGAGTGATGCGATGTTTAATCAATCTATCCAAGAACAATTAAGTAAACATTTGAAATTTATTACAAAAGCAATTCTTACCAATGAACTTTAAAATATCATTTCTTTTCTTCAGTCTATTGCTTGCAGAGAGTAAATCGTTTGCTCAAGAGACTAAAAAAATTACACTTGACGATGCTATTAGTATGAGCATCAATAATAGCAAGCAATTGAAATTAAGTCAGGCCAAAATAGAGGAAGCAACTGCTAAAGTGCAACAAGCTATAGAACAGAAGTTGCCTAATATGAGTATTTCAGGCTCCTATTTGCGTTTGGGTAATGCTCAAATAGATATTAAAACAAATCCAAATAATAATGGCGGCGGAGGTAACAACGGTAATAGTGGCGGTGCCCCAAAAGTTTCGCAGGCACTCTATGGATTGGCCAATGTTTCACTACCAATTTATGCCGGTGGAAAAATTAAATATGGCATTGAGTCTGCAAAATATCTGGCGGAGGCACTAAAGTTAGATGCACAAGGTAATAAGGATGATGTGATTCAAAATACGATGGAAGCTTTTGCAAATCTTTTTAAAGCCCATACTGCCGTCTTGTTAATGCAAGAAAATTTACATGCAGCAAATCAAAGGATAAATGATTTTGGCAATTTGGAAAAAAATGGTTTGTTGCCACGAAATGATTTATTGAAAGCACAACTTCAAGCATCAAACATAGAGCTGAGCCTGCTCGATGCAGAAAATAATGTGCAGATGGCAAATGTAAATATGAACCTGATGCTGGGACTACCTGTTTCCACACAGCTTGTTTTAGATACTACAGGTATTGAAAAAAGAGATGATGGAAGCCGACAGTTGAATGATTATTTACAGCTTGCTTCAAAGAATCGTATGGATCTGGCATCTTTATCCATTCGGAAAAAGGCTGCTGAAACAGGAATACAAGCTGCTAAAGCAGAAAAACTTCCAAGCCTTCAGTTGACAGGCGGATACATAGCCGCAGATATTCCTAAATTATTAACGATTACCAATGCTGTGAATGTTGGAATAGGCGTGTCTTACAATCTTTCTTCATTATGGAAAACAAAATCAAAAGTGCAGCAAGCCGAATCGGTTGCAAAGCAAATGATGATTAATGAATCAATACTGGATGATAACATTACACTTCAAGTGAATAAAGCCTATTTGACATTAATGAGCAGTAGGAAGAAAATTGAAGTAACGAATGCAGCAGTAGCACAAGCCAATGAAAACTATCGAATCGTGAAAAATAAATTTGACAACAGCCTTGCTACTGCTACAGATTTGCTGGATGCAGATGCGGCACAGTTGCAAGCAAAACTCAGTTATACTTTGGCAAAGGCAGATGCTTTTTTGGCTTACAATAAATTATTGCAAACATCTGGTATCCTGGCATCAACTTTAAATAAATAAACAAAGCATTTTAAATTTTATAAATGGAAACACAACAAACTGAAGCGAAACAAGAAGAAACAAAGTCAAAAAAACGAAACCCTGTCTTTGTTATCGTTTTGGCAGCATTGCTCATTGCGGGTACATGGGTAGGTATTTCAAAATATCGTTACAGTCAACATCATGAAGAAACAGATGATGCGCAAGTTAGTGCAGATATCAGCCCTGTCATACCTCGAGTATCCGGCTATGTAGCAGCAGTGCGAGTGCAAGACAATCAGTTGGTGCACAAAGGCGATACCTTGTTAGTATTGGATCAACGTGATTTTGTTATTAGATTGGAACAGGCTGAAGCAGCTTTAACAACAGCTCAAAGCAATCTGAATAGCGCAAAAGCAAATACCAATGCAGCTAAAGCCAATATTGAAACGACTAAAGCATCTATGGGTACTATTGAACAGCAAATAGCAGCCGCAAAAATTACATTGTGGAGAGCAACGGAAGATTACAACAGGTATGCAAACTTGATTAAAGATCATTCTATTACACAACAACAATATGAACAAGCACTTGCTGCAAAAGAAACAGCAGAGAAGCAAGTAGCTATTTTAGAAAGTCAAAAAAACCAAGTGAACTCACAAACGAATGCTGTGTCGGCACAAAGCAATGCTGTGGGTGAACAGACCGATGTAGCTTCATCTGCTATCAAACAAAGACAGGTAGATGTGGATGCTGCAAAATTAAATCTATCCTATTGCGTTGTCATTGCGCAGCAAGACGGATTGGTCTCTAAAGTAAATGTACAGTCGGGTCAATTCGTACAGGCTGGTCAGTCATTATTCAGCATTGTACACAGTGATAGCAAGTGGGTGGTAGCGAATTTTAAAGAAACACAATTAAATAGAATGTTGGAAGGTCAAAAAGCAGTAATCACCGTTGATGCATTTCCCAAACATAATTTTGATGCAGTAGTTTCTTCTTTTGCACCGGCTACCGGCGCTACGTTTGCATTGCTTCCTCCCGATAATGCTTCGGGAAATTTTGTGAAAGTGGTGCAAAGACTTCCTGTAAAAATTGAATTCACCAATGCAAAAGATAGCCTGTTGGAAAAACTACGACCGGGTATGAACGTAAAAGTGGATGTTCATTTGAATTAAAACTTCAGCAATAAGATTTTTAATAAAGACGTTTTTTTAATCAGCAGTAATAGTACATCATAAAATGGCACAGGCAGAATCATTGGTTGAATACGGATCTAGAAGAGTGATTATCACCTTAACCGCTATTGTGTGTGCATTATTGGAAATTGTGGACACTACGATTGTGAACGTAGCGATTAAAGATATGTCTGGAAATCTGGGTGCTACTACTTCAGAGATTGGTTGGGTGATTACAGCTTATGCCATCGGAAATGTAATCATTATTCCAATGACGAGTTGGTTATCGCAGCAATTTGGCCGAAGAAATTATTTTGCTGCGTCAATAATTTTATTCACTGTTTTTTCTTTTTTATGCGGCAATGCCACAGGACTGAATGAATTGATTTTGTTCCGCTTCTTTCAAGGTGTAGGTGGCGGTGCACTACTCGTTACTTCGCAAACAATTATTACAGAAAGTTATCCGCAGGAAAAAAGGGGAATGGCGCAGGCATTATATGGAATGGGTGTAATCGTGGGGCCAACTTTAGGACCACCATTGGGCGGGTACATAATAGATAATTTTTCATGGCCCTTTATTTTTTATATCAATATTCCATTAGGTGTCATTGCTACTTTGCTTACACTTCAGTTTGTACGTAGCCCAAAATATGCGGAAAAAAAATCAGGAAAAAACATTGATTGGGCAGGCATAGGTTTATTAGCCGTATTTGTAGGTTCATTGCAGTTTATTTTGGAAAAAGGGCATGAAGAGGATTGGTTCGACAGTTCATTGATTATTACATTCACTGTTATTGCAGCACTTGGTGCTTTCTTTTTTATATGGCGTGAGCTTACTTTTTCTAACCCTGTAGTAAATTTAAGGGTGTTGAAAAATGGTAACCTTCGAGCGGGCACTATTCTTTCTTTTGTTTTGGGATTTGGTTTATACGGTTCTACATTTATTATTCCATTATACACGCAAGCTACATTAGGCTGGACAGCCACTCAGGCCGGATTATTAATGGTTCCGGCTACGCTGACTACTGCATTGTTGATGCCATTTATTGGACGATTACTGCAGGCAGGAGTTCGACATCAGTTGATGGCAGCAACGGGAATGTTTGTCTTTTTTATTTTTTGCTTTTGGGGATATAAAATATTAACGCCCGATACTGGCGAACCTAATTTTTTCTGGATGTTGATTATGCGTGGAGTAGCGATGGCTTTATTGTTTATTCCGATTACCACTTTATCACTCAGTTCATTAAAAGGAAAAGAGATTGGCGAAGGCGCTGCATTTACAGGAATGATGCGGCAGTTGGGTGGCTCCTTTGGCATTGCACTCATTACCACTTTTATGGCACAGCGGTTAATGATGCATCGGGCAGATCTTGTAGAGAAGTTAGATGTCAATAGCTCCTTGGTGCAAGGTAGAGTAGCAGGACTGCAACAAGCATTGATTGCAAAAGGAAATGCTCCCAATATCGCACTTCAAAAGGCGTATCAACTAATGGATTTTTCAATTATGAAACAAGCTTCGGTATTGACCTATATGGATGTATTTCTTTATATAGGAGTGATGTTTCTAATCTGCGTACCATTTGTGTTAATGATAAAAGGAAGTATCAAAGCAAAAGGAGAAAAAGTAGATATTGGTGCTGCTCATTAAACCTTGCTCGTTCTTCAAAAAAATCAACTACATTAGATTGGAAAATCATCTTCGCCATTCCCTTTGGTAAAGCGCTTGATGATGCCCCGTCCGCTTTCACGAATGAAGGTTACTATTTCATCCCGCTCATCGGTGGCCGGCATTTCTTCTTCAATGTAAGCCAATGCTTGTGTAGTGTTTTTCCCTTTGTTGTAAAGCGTACGATAAATGTCCAAAATATGATTGATGCGTTCTACACTGAAACCACGACGTTTTAATCCTATTGAATTTACACCTGCATAACTGAGTGGTGTGCGGCCGGCTTTGATATAGGGCGGCACATCTTTACTTACAAGCGAGCCACCTGAAATAAATGAGTGAGCGCCAATTTTTACAAACTGGTGTACCGCACACATTCCGGCCAATATGGCCCATTCGCCAATGGTAACGTGACCGGCAACTTGAGTATTATTGCTTACAATTACGTTGTCGCCCACCAAACAGTCGTGTGCAAAATGAGAATAAGCCATAATCAAACAGTTGCTGCCGATTACGGTTTTCTCTCGATCCTGTGTGCCTCTATTTACAGTTACAAATTCTCTAATCGTTGTATTATCGCCAATAATCACATTGGAATATTCGCCTTTGAATTTTAAATCTTGCGGTACTGCTGCGATAACTGCTCCCGGAAATATCCTACAGTTTTTACCAATTCTTGCGCCTTCCATTATGGTTACATTGGAGCCAATCCAAGTGCCATCACCAATTTCTACATCTTGGTGAATAACGGAAAAAGGGTCAATTTTTACATTGGTTGCCAGCCTTGCATTAGGATGAATGTAAGTATGTGGATGAATCATATTTTAGTGTTGATAAACGTTTTATGCAGGTATTGGCGACCATTCATCAAAAAATGGTATGCAAAGTTAGCAGGAAAGCACAATAAGGGGAGTTTTTGGAGAGTTATTATTTTGAAAAATATGGTTAATAAAAAGAGAATGTTTATTACAGATTTATAGTCGGTACCCTAAAGTTGTTGAATAGACTGTGAGATTGCGATGAAGTTTTTATGCGTTGACAATGGCATTAGCGTATGAGTGAATAGCGCCTTTCTCGTTGAAGAAAATGATAAAAACAGTGCGCCTTCCCTTTTAAAATGCGTATTTCAATTACTATTTCCATTAAATACCGTTAAAAATCGGCGTTTAAACATTGTTTTTGCCCAAAGGCTTCAGATTTCAATGTTTAATCTGTAAATTTGCAATCCAAAGTGAATACTAACAACGATATATTATCTTTAGCTTACAAGCGTCCTTTGATGCAAGGAGAGATGAGTTTGATTCAGGAAAAAAATCAACCTATTCCGGGATCGGTTCAGTATAATATTAAAAGATACCGAAGACCCAACCAGTGGAATGTAGAAGATATAGGTATGTTGACTTACCATTTTGAAGGAAATAAGTCTAAAGAAAATTACCTTGAACTGAAATACTGTTTTAGCGGAAATGTTTATTGCAAAAAGAAGAATACCGAATGTGATATGTGTCGCTATAGCGAATCTTCCACTTGCATAGATCATGTGGATAGTGTGGATGTGGTGAGTTTTCGTTTTTCGGCAAAACAATTAGGACAGTTTGTAAAACCTAGAAAGACCACTGATAATATTACAGATGATATCTTACATTTCAGACATACTACTACATTCAGCAAAACATTACCCCTTTGCGGTAAAATAAGAATGGTATTAGAAGCTTTGCTTAATCACAGCTATACGGATACCATGGAAAATATATTCGTCAATGCGCAAACACAAATGCTGTTGTTGTACAGTTTAGATTGTATGTTGGGTGAAAAAGGAATTGATACGGTAAACTGTAAATTCCTTGCCAACGAAGCAGACCGCGAAAAAATAATAAAAGCAAGAGAAGTGCTGATTCAGCATATCGGCGAGCCGATTACGATTAAAGAATTAAGTCGTAAAGTGGCGATCAATGAATGTTATCTGAAAAAAGGATTTAAGGAACTTTTCGGCACTACGGTTTTCGACTTTTATCAAAGTCAGCGTATGGAGCACGCTAAATATCTTTTGTATGAAAAAGGATTGAGTGTTACCGAAGTTTCTATGTTGCTGGGCTATTCATCTATATCACATTTTTCTACTGCATTTAAGAAGCATACCGGCCTAAAGCCTTGCGAACTACTACTCAGAGCTTAAATTTGCTGATGCGAAAGTCGGCCGTTATTTTATTCTTTATTCTATTCATCTTCGCTGCTTACTCTTTCAATAAAGAAAGGTTGAGAGAGATTTATTCACGCCCATCTTCGCGGTGGCCAAAGCCCAATGTGGCAGAGGGTGTTCAATGGACTGAATTGAGCATGTTGCCACAAAGCCCGATAGAGCACCTGAAAGATTCTTTGAAAGATAAAATTGAATTGGGTAAGGCATTGTTTTTTGATGCAAGATTGAGTAGCTCTGATAAAATAAGTTGCGCAAGCTGTCATTTACCCGAAAAGAACTGGACAGATGGTAAAGAGAACTCGACAGGGCACGAAGGCGCTTTAACCAAAAGAAATGCACCAACGATTGCCAACAGTTGGGTGTATCACAAACTTTTTTGGGATGGCAGAGCAAGTAGTTTACAGGATCAGGCATTTTCTCCCATCGTAAGCGAATCGGAGATGAATAGTGAAATGCCTGACTTAATGATTAAACTCAGGAAGATAAAAGGCTATCGCGAAATGTTTAAAAAAGTGTATGGTGATGAAAGAATAAATCCAGATAGGTTGACTGATGCAATTGCTGTCTTTGAACAAACCGTTACAAGCGCAAAAAGCCGTTTTGATAGATTTTTGGAAGGAGACAAGACTGCACTCTCAGAT
Source organism: Bacteroidota bacterium (assembly GCA_018268055.1). Taxonomy (GTDB): domain Bacteria; phylum Bacteroidota; class Bacteroidia; order Chitinophagales; family Chitinophagaceae; genus JJ008. The sequence continues at coordinate 6,076 of JAFDXF010000052.1, read as the reverse complement.
CAAGAATTGAAAGGGCTGCACTTATTTCGTACAAAAGCCGGTTGTATGAACTGCCATAGCGGCCCGCTTTTTACAGATAATCAATTTCACAATATCGGATTTTCCGGTACCGATGAAGGATATTATAAAGTTACACACCGTGAGGAGGATATGGGGAAATTCAAAACACCTTCTTTGCGAGATGTGATGCATACGGGCCCTTGGATGCACGATGGAAAACACACTAATATGAAAGCAATCATAAATCAATTAATTAAAACAAAAAGTGAAGGAGCTATAAGTTCTTTATTAAAACCAATTAACCTAAAAAACAGAGAAAAGCAGGCTCTTATTGCATTTTTAAATGCGATATCTACACCTTTTGAAAATTTTGAGAAACCTATTTTGCCTCAATAAGCAACCATTTCAAAATAAAATATATCTTTACCACCCACTGAAAAAATTAAAATAAACCAATATGAAGAAGTTATTTATCACACTATTTGTTGCAGGTCTTGGACTTGCTGCTAATGCTCAACCACCTGCAGGAGATGCAAAAGCAGGCGATTGGTATGGCGAAAAAATTACACAAGATGACGCTATTCAATTAAATGAAATAGTAGCGAAACTGAAAGCCGGAAATACCGAATCAATAGATTTGAAAGTGAAAGCTAAAGTGGTGGATGTGTGTTCCAAAAAAGGTTGCTGGTTAACATTGGAATTGCCCAATGGTGAAACGGCAATGGTAAAAATGAAAGACTATGGTTTCTTTCTGCCGGTTGCTGCAAAAGGTAAAACCGTTGTAATAGATGGAACTGTAGCGAAGAAAACGACATCTGTTGCCGAGTTAAAGCATTATGCGGAAGATGCAGGCAAAACAGAAGCAGAAATTGCGGCTATTAAAGATCCTAAAAATGAAATCAGAGTTACTGCCAAAGGAATTCTGGTGGTTGAATAATATTCAATTTAAAAAATGTACGAAGCCGGTTCTACTCAGAGCCGGTTTTTTTATTTTTAAATATGCAATGTTGACGAATACAGTTTCTTTTCTTTTCTTTGCTTATGGCAGACCTTTCAAAGAAAATAGTAATCATTGCAGCCCCTTCAGGAGCAGGAAAAACATCCATCACAAAACATCTATTACAAACATTTCCGGCACAGTTGGTTTTTTCCATTTCTTGTGCTACGAGGCCGCCACGCAACAAAGAAAAGCATGGCGTAGATTATTATTTTATTTCGGTAGATGAATTTAAAAGGCGGGTTGACAATAATGAGTTTGCCGAATGGGAAATGGTATATCAAGACAGATATTATGGTACTTTGAAAGTAGAATTAGAACGTGTTTGGAAGCATCATAAAACACCATTGCTCGATGTGGATGTAAAAGGCGGGCTGAATATTCAGCACCTATACAGAGAACATTCTTTATCACTTTTTATTCTGCCTCCATCGTTAGAAGAATTGGAACGCAGACTAAAAGCGAGAGGAACAGAATCCCCGGAATCATTAAAAGCACGCCTTAGCAAGGCAGCTTATGAACTCACATTTCAAGATCAATTTGATCACATTATTTTAAACGATAATTTAGAAACTGCTTGCAGAGAAGCAGAACGCATTATACGTAAGTTTTTAGATGCATAATCTTACTGATAAACCGGAATAATGCATTACATTTTGATAACAATTCAGTTGATTATCTTCGCAATATGATAGAGTGGAAGTTGATATTATTTTTTATAGGCACCATTTTATTGATGGGCTTTTTTGCCGGTATAGAAATGGCCTATTACAGCGCCAATCGATTGAATCTGGAACTCAAAAAGAAGCAAAACAAAAGTAGTTGGGCTATTATTTCACGACTAATAGAAACACCCGATTTATTTTTAGGTACTACCATGATCGGGTACACTATTTTTCTCACTTTTCTTGGGCTGCAACTGAGTAATGTAATGCATCCTATTTGGAATTATTTACATATTGATAATGAAGTTTTTCATTTAATATTTGAAATTGCATTAACCACTTTGGTGGTATTAGTATTTGCCGAGTTCATTCCGAGAGCATATTTTAGAGCACATAGTAATCAGTTGCTAACAGGATTATCCGAAGTCATCAATATATTTTATAAATTACTTTATCCGCTTACGGCATCATTAATTAAACTGGCTGAATGGGTGTTGAAATATGTTTTTGGTATTAGAATGTCCAAAAATAAAATTTCGTTGAACCGTAGTGATTTGAAACATCTATTTGAGCCGCAGCCCGATGATGAAAGACAGGAAAGAAATGCACAGTTGATGGAGAATGCTCAAGAGTTGCCCAAAATAAGAATTCGCCAATGCTTGGTGCCCAGAAAAGAAATAATCGGTATAGAAAATAATGCTTCTGTCGAGGAGATTCGGAAAAAATTTGAAGAAACAAGATTGAGCAAACTCGTTGTTTATAATGGCAATATTGACCATATCGTTGGATATGTACATCAGTTGGGCTTGTTTAAAAAGCCTCAGACATTGCAATCGATGTTAATACCCATTCCTGCTGTGCCGGAAAGTATGAGCGCTACAGATTTGATTAGTAAGCTGACTAAAGAGCGAAAAAGTATTGCATGGGTGGTAGATGAATTTGGTGGCACGGCCGGTATTATCACAATGGAAGACGTGCTGGAAGAATTGTTCGGTGAAATCCAGGATGAATATGATACCGAAGAATTTGTTGCAAAACAACTTGCCGAAAATGAATACATATTCAGTGGCCGATTAGAGCTGGACTATTTAGAAAATAAATATGGATTTGATTTTGGCGAAGAAAATACAGAAACACTTTCAGGATATATCATTAATCACCACGAAACCATTCCGCATCAAAAAGAACGCATTATAATTAACAATTACGAATATGATATTATCAGCGTGAGTGATACGAGAATAGAAATGGTAAAAATGAAGAAACTGAAATAAAGAAGACTAATTCTATAATCAACCCAACCTTATCTTTGCGATTCTAATTCAATGGCGCTACTCGATTTTTTAAATAAACGGAATAACGGCTCTGATACAGCTGAAATGTCTTTCATAGATCACCTGGAAGTTTTACGCTGGCATTTGATTCGTTCAGTCATTGCGATATTGATCGGTTGTGTGATTGTTTTAATTTTTGCCAATCAAATAGTAGATGTTGTATTGATGGCGCCTACTCGTGCCGATTTTATTTCTTCAAGATGGCTATGCTCGCTCGGGCATAGTATCGGTATTGGTGAAACGTTGTGTTTCCCACCTGTTGAAGCAAAGTTTTTGGAAAACCAAATGACCGGACAGTTTATTTCCTATTTCACTTTGGGTTTTATAGGAGGCTTTGTGATTGCCTTCCCTTATATTTTCTGGGAGTTTTGGCGTTTTGTAAAACCTGCCTTGTCGGATAAAGAACGAAAAAAAACAAGAGGTGTTATACTTTGGGTATCTCTTCTTTTTTTTGCAGGCGTTGCATTTGGATATTATATCCTAACTCCATTTATGGTGAATTTTTATTTCAATTTTAAACTAAGCCCTCAGATAGTTATTATGCCTTCGTTTTCAGATTATTTAGAAAATCTGATTTATACTACAGTGGGTATTGGTGTGTTATTTCAAATGCCATTGTTGGTAATGGTGCTGGCAAAGATTGGAATTGTAAAAGCCAGTTTTCTGCGCAAATATCGTCGTCATGCTTTTGTCATCATACTGATAGCTGCGGCCATCATTACACCATCTACCGATCCGTTCAGCCTTACCATAGTTACCATACCGCTATATCTCTTGTATGAAGCAAGTATAATGGTAGCCTCACGCATCAACAAAGCACAAGATAAAGCAGACAAAGAGGAGTGGAGTTGATCATGCTTCTTTCTTCTATCGGATGACGAAATTTCGGAAAATTATTTTAGGGCGAGACAGGGCGTTAGCGTTTTTTTTCCATAACTAAAAATTTTGTAACCCCAAATCTAACGAAACTCGCTTTAACTCATTGCTGAAAGCAATGTTGGTTCAACGGCCAGGTATTGCCGATGGTGGGGAAATAGAATTCCCGTCCGCCGGAACAACTACCTGGCTTTTTGCTAAAGATAAATAATAAGAACTAAAGCTGGGCTTTGCAGGTCAAGCCCCGAACCGCAGTACAGCAGAATTAACGCTGCTCATTGCTCCAATGTCAAGCCCCACTATTGGCAATACCAATGTTATGTGCCGCACTTTTTCGCCGTCATTGAAGTTCTTTGTAGGCTACAATGTTCATACCTGGTTGTACTTTGAGCAAGAAGGTTTCTGTTGGTTTGTCGGCTTCAACAGTAGTAGTGTCGCCATAGGCTACAAGTAAATAATTACCAAATGTTTCATACAAAGTTAAATCGTCTGAAATATAATGAATGGCTACTTTATGTTTCTCTGGATTATTGATGTCCGATTCAATTATTTCAAAACGGTGTACATCAAATTTAATAGCCTGTTGCTCTCCATCCTGTATAATGGTAATTGTTTTATTTAATTTCTCTATAATACCAATTACAGCAAAACCTATTTTATAATGCAGTGAGTTAGCTCTGCCGTCTTTTGCCTTTAAAGTTGTAAAAGTTGTTATAGTGCCATCAGGATTATAGGCTTGCTGTTTCATTTTGTATTCCTGATAGGAATAGTGTAGTATATTTTTTTCAAAATCGGTTGTTGCTCCAGTATCAAAATTTTGCTTGTAGGAAACTTTTATCAAAGCTTTTGGCATGTTCTAAATTTTTAAGAGGGCTGAAAGTGATTAACTTCAAACCCTCTTTTATTTAATGTGTTGTTTAAATGTCTATTATACAGCAATACCAATTACATGTGTGCTGGTATAACCTGCAGCTATACTCCCAGACAATGTCAGCAACTGATTTTGTGCTATTGAATCGCTGAAAACAGAATCAGTTGCATTTGTAGTAGGGTTTACTGTTCCGTTATATTGCGGACTGGTAAGCACTGCTACAGCATCGCCTATAGCTTGCGGAAATGCTAATTGTGTAATTTTTACCACTTGATTAGATGCATTGTATATTTCAACATGGATATGACAGGCTCTTGAAGTGTACCAACCGGGGAAAATTGTTAAGAAAGTTACATTACCACTGGCGTCCGTAGTTTGATAGCCACGAAGCCATGTAGAACCTACATAACTTAATGTTCCGTCAACACCCGGCTGATTAGCATAACCAGAGTAGTAGCCCCTTCTATCGCAATGCCATATATCAACTCGGTATCCTGTTAAGGCGGCACAACTGGCATTTGTGTTAACCAATTTAATTGTAAGTGAAAACGCAACTCCTGTACGGTCGCCTTTGATATTACTAATATTTAATGGGTTGTTTATCTCTCCACCCGGATATGGGTAAGGTCCTTCTGTTTCAACAGGAGCTACTACACAAGACCCTGATGCGGCATTAACAGTAACTGCCATACTACAACTTTGTCCACCAAAACTTATGGCAAAATTGGCTGTACCTGATGATGCTGGTGTACCCGTTATAGTGTAAACAATATTGCCTGTTCCATTAGCCAAAGTTCCAGCTACAAGGGTTGCTGTAAGCCCTGTAACACCAGTGGATGCAATTGCTGACCCTGCCGAATAAGCAGCTCCATTACCGCCAGTGTAGGGAACAGTTCCTGTTCCGGAAAAAGCTGTACCACTAACTGGAGTTGAAGAAAAAACTGAACTTGCACAAGTAAGTGCAGTAACAGATGCACTACTTGAACCTGTGTCACTCTTTTTACAAGCATCTGCAATTGCTGCAACACTTACCAGCCCAATTGAATTTCGGATAAATTTTTTCCTTTCCATAATTTTTGTTTTTTGAAGTTAATTATTTTTTTTTCGTGCTGCTTTATTTTTTTCGTTTCAAACAAGCTATTATTTGTTGGTACTAAAACATTTTCCTGTCGCCCCAACATTGATGGAACTGCTGGGTGGTATGGCACACAACTCTTATAAAAGTATCCGACAAGCCCACCTAAAAAAAGCCCGTAGTTAAAAGATATTGGCGGGCTTGTCGGTATACTTTATCGTTGGCCGACGTTTGTGCTGTTTGTATGGTACAAAGTAT
>JAFDXF010000051.1 GCA_018268055.1 Bacteroidota bacterium | reverse complement strand
GTCTAAAAACTCCGTTTCCTCAAAAATAATATTTGTAAAGCAGAATTACAAGACAATTAATGTGTTTTAGAGGAAGCCAAAAACAAGAGTGAAAATTGATGCGTAAAAAATGAATTTATTTTTGAAGGCCCAAATGCAGTTTGTAATCGCTTTATAAATGAAGAATAAAGCGCACAAAGCTCCCGCAGGAACTTTGTGAACTCATTTTTGTCAATGAGATTGATGAGACGGCGCAGATTCAGCGCAGCAAACATCAAACCCACATCGGCGCTTGCCCGTTTGATTCCCCGCTTGGTAGTGATGTAATAAAATCCCCACTGACGTTTAATGATGCCATAAGTATGTTCAATAATAGCTTGCCGTTTTTTATAAACCTTTGTACCTGCTGCAATGTTTTTTTTATTTTGATCTACATAAGATTGGAACTCGCTGCGCTCTATCAATCTTCCTTTTTTATTTAGTGTGCACATTGATAAGGCAGGACAGGTAAGGCATTTATCAGTTTTATAATGCTTTACAAAGTACTTACTGCGTTCTTTACTTTTCAGATAATTGCTTCCGTTGGTGTGCAATGCATTTCCCTGAGGGCAAGTATAAGTGTCGTTAGCTTCATCATAAATAAATTGATCAAAGTTGTAATTTTCATTGGGTGCAAAAGAAGCCACACCGGGCACAGCCACCATAATATTTACTCCTGCTTCAACGGCGTATTTGAGCTCGCTGCCGGTGTGATAACCTTTATCATAGAGCGCCGTAAAATCATTAGTATGTAAAATAGTTTTTGCTCTGTGCAGCATACCGCTCAGGGCTTTAGCATCATTGGTATTGGTTACTTTATAATCAATGGTGATGGTGTTTTTTTCATCAACAGTAGTTTGCACATTGTAAGCTACTTCGGTAATATTGTTTCGGGTAATCATCTGCCTGCTATCGGGGTCAGAAGTAGAGACCTGTGTTTCACCGCTATCTTTAATTTGTTCAGAGAGATTGTTGTAATTATCCTTGCGCTTGTTTTGTTTTTCTATTTCTTGCTGAATTATTTTTTTGTTATCCTCATCAGCTTCCGACAGTGCATCATTATACTCGCTGAGTCTTTTATCAATGTATTCTAAGTGTTGAATAATTTTCTTTTCGTTAAAATTATTTTTTTTAGAATTCTGAGCACGGAGTTTAGTGCTATCACCTGCAATAAGTTTACCGCCGATGAGTTCAAAGTTTTTGGCAATAGAAACAGTATGGCTAAAAACTTTACGAATAGCTTTTTCATTATCCCGCCGAAAATTAGCAATCGTATTATGATCGGGAGATAGTTCTTTCATCAGCCAGCGCACTTCAATATTGATGCGGCATTGTTTTTCCAAAACCCTTGAAGAGCGGATGCCGTTGAGATATCCGTAGAGAAAGAGTTTGAGTAAATCTTTGGGGTGATAAGCAGGTCTTCCTTCAATAGACTGTTTGGTAATGAAACCAAACTCTGAGATGTTGATACTCTCGGCAAATAGATCAATGAAGCGAATATCATTGTCGGCTTCAATAATTTGATCTAAGCTTTGCGGAAAGAGTGTGCATTGATTACGGTCTTTTCCTTTAATGTATTGCATGGTTGTAAGATACGCTGCTGCAATAGCCAAAAGCAAATAATGTTATTCAATAATGTGGAAAAGAGTGGGAGGGAGTTTTTAGACAGTCTGACGGTTCTCGGCTTTGCGATGTGGCGGCATTTTAGCACCAAAGTTTAATAGAATTACTACTGTTGAACCTTGTACAAATGTTTCAAAGTAGCACTTCACCCGCCATATTGCAAAACCGATGTTAGCGGTTCGTTGCTTTTATTTTCATTCTCTACATTTCTTACCCAAAGTCAATGAGATGTGAGTATGATTCTAAATATTTTTGCTACAAAATTATTTATTTATAGATGAATTCAACAAGAAAAGCAGAAAAAGTAGCCGGACTTCTTTATTTACTTCAGATTCCACTTGGCGTTTTTGGAATCATGTATATTTCTAAGTTTTTGGTGAAGCCTGGCAATGTGTCGGCAACCATCTCAAATATTTTAGCACATGAGTCTATGTTTCGTCTCAGTATTGTGAGTGCAATTCTTTGCGCTTTGATAACAGTTGCAACTGCATTTTATATTTATAAAATCCTAAGAAACGTTGATGTAACGATTGCTAAAACGATTGTAATATTTACTCTTATCGTTGCCCCAATTTCATTATTGAATGAACTTAATAATGTTGCCGTTCTACTACTAATAAAAAATACTACAATAGTAAATAGTTTCTCCGATACCGAACTTCAATCAATGATTCTATTTTTTTTGGAATTACACAAATATGGAATGCAAATTATCGGTATATTTTTCGGTCTTTGGCTATTCCCAATGGGATATCTAGTGATAAAATCAAATTTCATTCCTAAGATTATAGGCGTTCTGCTTTTAATAACCTGCTTCGGATATCTAGTTGATTTTACAACTTTTTTTCTGTTTCCTGAAATTGAATTTGTGGTTAGTGAATATACTTGGCTTGGCGAAGTATTAATGGTCTTATGGCTTTTAACAAAAGGGATTAATCTTAAAAACCAAATACAATATTAAAAATGGCAAATACATTACAAGATTTTAAAATTAACATCAAACTACAACTGTCAGCTCTTTGGGCTTCCGTTATGTTTCTTTATATATATGGGGATTATTTTGAATTATATGTTCCCCAAAAGGTGGAAGGGTTAGTGAATGGGCAAAACTTGTTAAACACGCCTTACAAACTACTTTTCGCTACAGTTATTTTGACACTCTCTTCTTTAATGATTTTTCTTTCAGTTTTATTAAAACCAAAATGGAATAGAGTGCTGAACATCTCAATTGGAATATTTCTAACCTTATTCACTTTATTAGTTGGAGTTTCCTCCTTCTCAGAATGGAGAATATTTTATGTGATGTTGTCTTTTTTAGAGAGTATTATTACTTCAATTATAGTTTGGAAAGTTTGGCATTGGCCAAAGAATTAATTATTATTTAAAAACACACTTTACACATGCGAATTACCTTCATTATTTTTTTTACTTTATGTTTTAATACTAAAAGTTTAGTATTGCAAGCACAGACACTTGCAAGCAATAATACCAGAGCCCAGGCGAGGTATAATAAAGAAAAAATTTATGCCGATGCACAAAGAAAAATCTTTACTGTAACCAGTTGGGCTGGTTCACCTATTTCCAATTTGTTAGCTAAGTGGGGAAACTATACCAAGAAAAATGAGTTGCCAAATGGACTAAAGGTGTACAGTTTTGAATATACTTATTCTGGAAGTGGAGGAAACTATACACCTGGGTATATAGTAACAGACCAATTCGGAAATGTACTGGAGCAAAGGGCTGCTAAAGACAACACTTACTCATATAACTTTACGGAATTCTATGAGTTTTATGTTGATAAAAATCAAACTATTATTCATGTAAAATCCGGAACAAAATGAAAAAGTTATATATCATAGTTCTTTTGTTTGTTGCAACTCAAACAGTTTCTGCTCAAAATACTTATTTTACTTGCAACGAACTCGGTGTTTATCTCAATAATGGTAGTGTAACTATCAAGATGCCAGGTTTATCAAAGGAGAAAGTTAAACAAAAAATTCAGTCCTTCATTAAAGAAAAGAAATATGTTTACAAGCCATACTATTCCAATGAAAATATGATTTCCTTTCGGGATTTTGTTATAATTTGTCATAAAAGTAAATGTGGTACAGACCTCATTGCAAAAACAATTTTTCATTTAGCTTATGATTCAGAATTTGTGAAAATCACTCTTGACACTGAAATATACTCTTCGTTTTATGGGACTGAATTAATAATTAATGACAATGATGATGTAGTATCAAAAAAAGATGTTCCTTTTGCGCCTTATGAATTTCAAATTCCTGAACAATATTCTAAAGAATATCCTGAATCAATCTATGTATTTAATAAGAAGGGAAAAATTAAAGTACAAAATCAGGAGGTTCAGAAGCTTATTTTGAGTTACTTTAATCAATATATCACAGACCTCGTTACTTATTTTGAAAATTGATTTTTTCAACCTCAATAGTTGGTGTTTAGGCACTTCAATAACCAGAAAAATAAAATATTGGACGAATGGATAAAGATAAAATATTCAATAATACTTTTCTGCTAAGATTTGGTGTTGCAGTGATTTTTCTATCTCACAGCCTTCATGGTATTTTAACAGGTAACGATGTAAACGATTTTGGTAATTTATTTTTAAACAAAATTGGATTTAGTCCATTTGGAGTTTTCTTAGCGTGGAGCGTTGTGCTTAGCCAAATAGTTACTTCAATATTATTGATTGCGAATAAAGCACTGAAAGTTTCATGCCTCATAAACATTGTTATTTTAATTTTTGGAATTATTACTGTTCATTTTTCAGAAGGATGGTATGTGGTAGGAGCTGGCAGAAACGGTATGGAGTTTAGTTTTATTTTAATTATTGTGTTATTTACAATATTGTTGTCTGCAAAGAAGACTATAAGACTAAAAATAACATGATAAAGTTATATTATTAAAACAGATTTGAGAACACTTATTAATCCTAATTATTATTTCTTTAAAATTCGTTTTCTAATTCTACTTAAAGATTCGGGTGTTACACCTATATAGCTTGCTATTTGATATTGAGGTATTTGTTGAAATAAATCGGGGTTTGTTTTTATTAATTTTAAATAACGCAATTCTGGAGAATCGGTAATATAGGTATCATGTTTAGCTTGTTGTTGTATGAAAATATTATTCATTAATTTTAGTGCAATACTGCCAAGATTTGGATATTGTTTATAAAGGTGTTCTCCTTTTTCACTATTACCAACAACTAAAGTACAATCCACGCAGCATTGTAAATAACAATCAGAAAAGCTATTTGTTATATTATTAGTTAATAATATCCATTCTCCTTGACAAAAAAAGTCTTTAGTTTTTTCTTCTCCCTCTATTAATTTATATTGACGAACTATACCGTCTAAAATAAAATAGGTATTAGAGGAAAGTTGATTTTCTTTTAATAAAATATCTCCTTTCTTAAAATGAGTAACAGCCATAGTCTGGTCTATTGCGTTTATCTCTTCGTCAGATATTGGTTGGATACTTGTAAAAAAGGTAATAAGTTTTGAGTCCATACAGGCTTCAGTCATTAATAAATTTGTCAATAAGGTGATTGGAATAAATTTAATTTCACGGATGTCGTTTTGCAATGACCGCTAAACTCTTATAAAAGTATCCGACAAGCCCACCTAAAAAAAGCCCGTAGTTAAAAGATATTGGCGGGCTTGTCGGTATACTTTTACGTTGGCCGACGTTTGTGCTGTTTGTATGGTACAAAGTATTTTTGTAGTTGTTGGTCAGCGCAGTTTT
>JAFDXF010000050.1 GCA_018268055.1 Bacteroidota bacterium | reverse complement strand
GCAAAGGGTGTTAGCGTTTTTTTTCCATAACTAAAAATTTTGTAACCCCAAATCTAACGAAACTCGCTTTAACTCATTGCTGAAAGCAATGTTGGTTCAACGGTTCGGGGCTTGGCGTAGTGGCGGCATTATAGCACTACCGTTGATACGAAGCACCAAAGTTCAAATTTAGCAATAATGTTCATACGAAGCACTTCACCCGCCATTACGCCAAACCCTTGTTAGCGGCTGCCGTTCTTGTCGTTATATTTTTCGCTGTTAATAGTCAGGTCTGCGTTTGGTCTGTCGTGTCGGCTGTGGGTTGGTGGTTTTAAAAATTTTTGAAGGGAAGGGATTTTAAAAAATAATTTTTCTTAGGGCTGATGAAAAGCATACTCTTTTTGCAGCTTTGGTCTGTGTGTCGGCTTGTAGCGGCTGCAAAATGTGTATGCTTTTGTGGGTGGGCTGGGTTCAGCAATGATATTTTTGTCTATGTTTGTAATTTAGAAAAGAGATTTTAGAATACAATGCCAGAGAATCAGATACCATTATTAGCCAATCTTTCGCAAGAAGAAAAGGCGCTTTACATAAAGAAGTTAATAAAAGAACAGGTAATAGACCAAAGAATCAATCTTCAGTTTTGGCGTCAACTTACTAACCAACCCGCACAAATAGATACTGGCTATATCGCTCAACATTTGGTATCGTTAGTTACCAAAATCAAAGGTGGTGGTTTTAGGGGAAAAGGTGATGATTTAGAAGATGGTTCAGAAGTGAAATCCGCAAATTTTCTTGATTCAGAAGATGCAAGGGGTGCTGTCGCTCCAAGGTGGAATTTTACAAGTAATGACGAACAGCAGATGTTGGGATATTTAAACTTACCCGCTTTATATTTGGTTTCTATTGATAGAGACACAGCAGAAAATATACGTTTTCGTATTTGGAAATTATTTCCACAACAACACGCTGATTTTTTAGCAAGATACAATTTGTGGATGCAGCAATTGGGATATCCGAAGCTAAATCAGCCTAATAGACCCGGTGTAAACTTTCAGTTGTTTCCCCCTCGTAATAAAAGTAATGATGCCTTTGCAAGACATGGAAACGGCAGGTCAAACGGCTTTCCGCAATTACAAGTGCAATTAGAAAATGTTGAAGGTTCTGCTCTTATATTTAAGGCAAGGCTTGTTAATAATGAGATAATAATAGATTTCTTAATGGACTAAGTAACCAATTCAAAAAACTCATTTTTCAGTCCGCTCATTTCCAGTTTGAGTTCGTTTATTTTCTTGTTTCTTCTTTCGTATTCTTTTGCTTTAGCAAAAAGTTCATCGTAAAGTTTGGTATTTACCTTTGGCAATGGAATTAAAACATTTGCCAAGTCTGCCGATTTAATTCTGTTGTGGGAAGAAGAAGTTCCCGATGTCAGATAATTGATTTGTGTTTGAACAGAGGGCAACATTAAAAGTAACTTCAAACCGTAGTTTGATATTTCAATGTTGGAATTCATTATTTCAAATTCGCTTGAACAAGTCAGGTTTAAGCCAAGTTCAGGAACTACCAATACTCTTAAAATACGAGGATTGATTTTTGAAAAAAGCAAGTCGCCCGAACGACAAACAACACCCTGATATTTTGGTTCATAAGTCAGCAATTCTTCATAGTTCAGATTGTCATCATTCAGAATATGCAAAATACTGATACACTTGCTGTCATTGGGAATATATTCTTTCTTTCTTACATTGGTTAAAAAATCGGCAATCTCATTTAGTTTAACCAACTCAACATCTCCTCCATTTTTTTTGAATTTCTTTACTGCCGTTAATTTTCTTGCGTTGTAGTGGCTTGGTGTCCACGATTTTTTATGCAATAGTTCGGGCTTAATCAAAACACATGACGGACTTTCATTCAGCACTTTTTGTTCAACACCATTTGCAGAGAAATTATTGCTTTTGTATGTTTCAAATATTTTAAGCAAATCATTTTCGCCTGATTCAACCTTTACTGTTGCTCCCTTTTTGGTGCTTACTTCAAACCCGATTTGCTCACTTTGACCAATGAAAACATAATTCTTATTAGGTATTTCAGCGACTTTTTCTAAGTATAAAATACTTGTTTTGGTTCTTGTTCCCGCCTGTGCGAATGTAACAGCAGGTAATTCTATAATTCCTCTTATGTTGATACCTCTTGTATTGATTAAACGATGTCGCAATGTTGAATTTAATCCTGCCGATGAAATTACACTGTCTGGTAAAACTGCAAGTAATTTTCCATTTGGTTTTAAAAGAGAAATGCAACGGTCAACAAATAAAATTTCTGAACTAAAATTTGTTCCGTTTTTTAAAATTAAATCGTGTAACAAAGGATAATTATTCCTTGCATTGGGTTTCAATTCTTCGCTTGAAAACTTAGCACCAAAAGGCGGATTGGTTAATATCAAATCAACTTTCCCTTTGTAATTATCAATCGCTGATTCACCTGCAAGCGAATTTCCGTTTGTAATTAAATGGCTTTGGTTATTGAAAAGCAACATATTGATTTTTGCTAATCTCACCATTCTTGCAACCTTGTCCTGTCCTACAATTTTCAGCTTTGACGAATCAATTACATTGTTCTCTTTATTGATTTTGTAAAAAGTTGAGAGAAAAGAACCAACCCCACAACAAGGGTCGCATACAATAAAATCCTGAATCCTTTTTGTTTTATCTTCTTTTTCCAAATCGTGTAATGCGATACCGCACATTAGCTCAACCGCTTCAAACGGTGTCATGTATTGTGCATCCTCAATGTGGTTTCGGAAATTATCACGAACAAAATGCCCGAAAGATTCATTCAGTAAATCAAAATTATATCCTCCGTTATCTCGTATGCTTTCAACTGAATTGACAACCAGTTTTATTAAGTGATACGCAAAATTGTTGTCGCTATCATCAATATTAAGAATAGGGCTGTTGCCGAATATTGAAGTTTTATCAGCATTCAAAAACTCTTTTGCCGATGCAACCTCTGCAAACAAATCTTTTAAGATTGGAACAAGCTGAAAGGATTTATCTTTTTCATAAGCAGCAATCAACTTTTTGAAATTGTTCTTGCTTATTTCTTTCTGCAACTGATAGATGTAAATTGAAATGTATTTTGAAATTTCATCCAACTTGGCGTTGGAATCATCAAAACGTCCGTATTTATGGAACAAATCCCTTAGTTGAGATATTTCGTTGTAGAATACTTTATTGCCATTCATAAGCCCTTATTTTTAGATAACAATCCAAAAATAGATTATAATCTAAAACGAAAAACAAAAAGAGCGAAAAAGTTTTCAACAAGAGGCTATTTTCAATCAGTCCTCCCAAATTATGCTCAAAATGGTTTGGTATCTTTTTGTCGGTATGCAATATTCATAGAAGTCAGTATCTTCATCATATTCGTTTAAATTGAACCACGTTGATTTGTTAATGCTTTGCGCTTTTTCTTCAAGTTTATACACAAACTCGTAATTTTTTTGGATATACTCTGCGGCAACAGAATCGGAAGGTGGTGCTAACTTGGTGTAATCGCCCAACCAAACTTTTAGGTCGTTGGACTTTTTCCAATACTTTACCTTCCCATTCTCAATAAAGACAAGGCAAAGTGGGTGTAACTGCTCAAACTGCAAATAGCGAAAAACGGTTGCTGTTAAACTGGTTTTAAATCGTTCTGAAAGTTGCTTTATCAAAAGCGGGGAAAACTTTTTTCCTTTCGCTTCTTTCAAAAATAATTTTTCAGGCATTAAAAGTTCACTGGCAAATTCATTCGCTTCCAATTCTTGTTTACCATTTTTTAGTGCCTTTTCCATTCCTGCAATAATGTTGAAATTAGAAAAAGTATCGTCAGGAAGCTGCATATTCCTATGCATTATCAAATGTCCGATTTCATGTGCTGTAACAAAACGCTTTCGCTCTGCAAACTGGATACTTGAATTTACTTTGATTACTGCTTTACTATTTCCAAAGATGATTTTTCCGTCACAATTCGTCAATTCTTCTTCAATCAACATTGCGTCTAATCCTGAAACAAACAAATCCATTTCCAAGTCAGTAATTTCGTCTAAGCCGCAATTTTCCAATAACTGCTGTGCCTGAATATGTGCATTAGTGACTCTTGTCATTTTCTTCTAATTGCTCCAATAGTTCAACAAGATTTTTGTCTTTGATGATTTCAATAATATCCTCATTTGACAACTTATCAAGATTGCGATATAGTGCAAAGGAAGGCTTGTCGTGAATAAGTTGTTTTAGGATAGCAACGGGTTTTTCAATGTTTTCGTTTATTGCTTCTTTAAACTTATTCACTAATTCTTTCAGGTAGTCGTTCTGTTTTTGTTGGGCTTTTGCTTTCGCCAAAAAGATGATTTGCTTTTTCTTTTTGTTGTATTCATCAAGATTTTGAATATCACTTTTCAGCGAATCATTTATTATGTCCTTGTCCGCTTCTAAGTAGAAGTTATACAGGGCATCATTTATTTTATTTTTGATTTCGTTGCTCATATGACATTTGTTACTTGTGTTTGAATTTTCGGAAGTCGTCTTTCAAGTCGTTTGGTAATTTTGTAAACTTCTTTCACGTCTATTCCTAAATCTTTTGCTATTTCAGCAGGTTTCGTTATTCCGTCCGCCCAACACTCAAAAACTGTAAGTTCATCATCATCTGCTCCTTCTTGTTTTAATAATTCAGAAACCTGATTTCTTTTATCCTCAACATTTAAAGATTGTTCATTTGAAGGAACATCGGGTAATTCATCTTCGTAGATGTTTTTGTTAGTGGTGAAAAAGTTATTGATTTCACTTTTCAAGCAACCAAAAAGAAATTCCTTAAAAGAACATTGAGCCTTAGCCCAATCTCGTTTCCCTTCCATTACCTTTAGAATTACGTCTCCAACAAAGTCAATAGGCTCTTTTCCATTGAAGTTTTTAACTCCAACAGATTTTAAAAGGCTGATAGCATAGGCGTTCATCCTATCTATAACCTCGTCCATATCTACTGACTGTATCGCTTCCGTTAAATTCATTGACCTTTCTAAAACAGTATGCTAAGGTCGGAAAAAAAATTGCCATTCGTGGCAAAAAAAGATAAATCCTTAGCATACTTATCTGAAAGGGGAGTTTTACTCTCCAATAATTAACGTTTAAAATTTTCAATCTTATGAAAGAAGAAAAAGAAAAAGAAAAAAATCCGACAGGTGAACACGGCAAACGTGTTCTGCAACTTACTATAAACGGTAAGCAGTATGAATGGCATCAGCAATATATTACTGGTGCTGAAATCAGAAAATTGGGAAATATTCCCCAAGAAGATGAAATTTTTCTTGCGGTTAAAAAGCCGTGGGAAGATGAACCAATTCCCGATGATAAGCAAGTAAACCTTGCTCGTCCCGAAATTGAACACTTTTATTCAAAAGACAAGCATCACAAAATTACGCTTATCGTGAATGGCAGACCAAAGCCGTGGACGGAAAGAGCAATCAACTTTGAACAAGTTGTTGTGTTGGCTTTTGGAAGCTATGACCCAAACCCGAACAAGGTTTACACGGTTACTTACGACAAAGGTCCACACGAAAACCCTGAAGGTTCAATGGTAAAAGGCGATAAAGTATTGGTAAAAGACAAAATGATTTTCAATGTTACTTGCACAGATAAATCGTAGTCGGGACTTAAAGCAACTCGTAGATGAGGGCTTTGAAATTGAGGTAAAAGGTGGGCATTTGATTGCCCACCACATACCTTATGTAAACAGTAGTTGCCAAATCAAATATGGTAAACTCATTTCAACGCTTGCATTGAATAATGATATTACGATGAAACCCGACACGCATGTAATGGGTTTTATGGGTGAACATCCATGTAACAAAGACGGTAGTATGATTACGGCTATTCAACATTCAAGTCCGAATCAGCAAATAGCGGACGGAATTGTGATGAATCATTCTTTTTCAAACAGACCGCCCAATGGCTATGATGATTATCACCATAAGGTAACGCAATATGTAAAAATAATCTCTGCTCCTGCACAGTCCATTGATAATGCTGTTACCGCACAAACATTCAAAGTGCTTGAATGTAGCGAAGATGAATCTGTTTTTCTTTACATGGATTCAAATTCAAGCCGTGCAAACATCAATCAACTGAATGGAAAATTTAAGGGGCAGCGGATTGGCATTGTCGGCTTGGGCGGAACAGGTTCGTATGTGTTGGACTTAGTTGCAAAAACTCCTGTTGATGAGATTTTACTTTTTGATAACGATGAGTTCTTACAACACAATGCGTTTCGTTCACCAAGTGCGGCATCAATTGAAACGTTGAACAAGCGAATGAAAAAAGTGGATTATTATGCTTCAATCTATTCACAAATGCGAAGGGGTATAAAAGCATTTCCTGAAAAAGTAACAGAAGCAAATATTGATTTGCTGAAAGGACTTTCGTATGTTTTTATTTGCATTGACAGCAATAATGCAAGAAGTATAATCATTTCCAAACTAAGAGAATTTGGCGTTACGTTTATTGACGTTGGACTTGGCGTAAATGTAGCGGACGAAAATCTTGTCGGAACTTTAAGGGTTACTGTTGGAACTCCTGAAAAACACGACCATATTCCAAGCAGAATAGGAGTGGCAGAAACTGACGACAATGAGTATGCAACAAATATTCAAATTGCTGACCTGAACGCTTTTAACGCACTAATGGCAGTTATTAAATGGAAAAAAATGTGTGGTTTTTATCAGGATTTGAAAGAGGAGTATAATTCAACATTTGTAATAAACACAGGGCAACTTTTACACGATGATTATACAGCATAAATTCGTTGAGTTTATTCCTGACATTCTTGAAGAAGGGGTGTTGTATATCTCCGTTGATTATTGCACGGCAGTTCACAAATGTATCTGCGGTTGCGGTAATGAAGTGGTAACTCCAATTTCCCCGACTGATTGGGAACTTCGTTTTGACGGGAAAACGGTTTCACTCTCTCCGTCTATTGGGAATTGGAGTTTTGAATGTAAGTCGCACTATTTTATTACCCGAAACAAAATTCGTCTTGCAAGGCATTGGGAAGATTGGGAAATTGAAGAAGGCAGAAAAGAAGATGCCGAAAGCAAAAAGAAGTTTTTCAAGAAAACAAAGAAGAAGAAAAAACGAGATTAGTTTTACTCTCCCTATGTGCGTTGGCAAGATTGGCTCTTTTGGGGCTGCTGTGGGTTGGGATTGCGGGTAGGGCAGCCCCAAATGTGCCAATGTGGGCTGGCTAAAATTATTTTTTAAAATGTGCGGTGGGAAAATTTTTAAAACCTTTTGGGTCGGCTTGTGCGTCAGTTAAGTTTGTTCGGTCTGTGTCAAGTTACAGCGAAATAGTCTGTCTGTTTTTGTCGTGTCCGCTGATAATAGCACGGTCGCCCTACGGTTGCCGCTAACTCTTATAAAAGTATCCGACAAGCCCACCTAAAAAAAGCCCGTAGTTAAAAGATATTGGCGGGCTTGTCGGTATACTTTTACGTTGGCCGACGTTTGTGCTGTTTGTATGGTACAAAG
>JAFDXF010000004.1 GCA_018268055.1 Bacteroidota bacterium | reverse complement strand
GTGAAGAAAATATTAACTATACTATTTTTTACTACAATAAGTTTCACAAAAAATACAAAAGCCCAATCAGGAGTACCTGATACTCTTGCGTATCTACAAACTATAGTAGCCAACAAAGCGCAATACATTGGGCAGCCTTTTTCCAAACTGTTTGACAGTTTAAATTTGAATATTCAAATTAAATATTTCCTATTAAAGGAATACTTTCTAATTCTAAAATGGAAACATCTACACTATTTGCCTTTTATTACCCTGAAACTGCTGAAGACTTGCACCTCACATATCCTTCTTTAGAAGTTTATTAACAAGTACCAGTAAATGTTAGTCAGCCATTATATGATTTATATGACGGACATTGGGGAAATTACATTTTTAACAACTACAAGAGTGCAATAATAAAAGATATTGGAATCTTAGAATAAATAGTGTAATGCATTAGGATACAGAACTCTCAATGTCAATACGTTAATTAAACTCAGAAACAATAAAAGCCTTCACAAGTATTTATATTTGTAATATCTAAAAAAGTTTCAAATGGATATTTCGCAAATATTGAATGAACTGGGCGAAGACCGCGAGCATTATTTTAATGCAGTAGCTCCCCCAATTATGCAGACCAGCAATTTTGTTTTTAGAAAAGTAGCTGACTTAGGTAAAGCTTTTGAAGATGAAATGGTCGGTTATCTTTATTCTCGTGGCGTAAACCCTACTATTGATATCCTTAGAAAAAAATTAGCAGCTTTGGATGGCGCAGAGGATTGTTTAGTTTTTAATAATGGCGCAGCAGCGATCTTTGCCGGAATTTTTGCAAATATTAAGTCGGGCGATCATATTGTATCCGTTGCCAAACCTTACACATGGGTTCAAAGAATGTTTGATGTGATACTGCCACGCTTCAATGTATCTGTAACGTATATTGATGGCGAAACTTTAGCAAGTTGGCAAAACGCAACAAAAGCCAACACAACTTTTTACTATTTGGAATCTCCCAATAGTTGGAACTATGCGATTCAACCAATAGAAGAAGTGGCTGCTTATGCTAAATCAAAAAACATCATTACACTACTTGATAATACATATTGCACACCTCTTTATCAAAAACCAATTGAAATGGGTATTGATATGGCTATGCAAACGGCTACCAAATATATTGGCGGACATAGTGATACTTTGGGCGGTGTGCTATGTGGCTCACATGCTATGATGAAAAAAATCTTTGACAGTGAATATCTGAATATCGGTAGCGGTATTCAGCCTTTTAATGCATGGTTGATGATTCGTGGGTTGAGAACTTTGACCACACGAATTGAACGCATTACCCAAACTACAGAAGAGGTTGTAAGGTATATGAAGCAGCATCCGAAAGTGGAGTCTATCCTTTTCCCTTTTGACGAGTCATTTCCTCAATATGCTTTAGCAAAGAAACAAATGAAAGGCGCTTGCGGCTTATTCACTTTTGTTTTGAAAACGAGAAAAAGAGAAGAGATTGTAAAATTCTGTGAATCGTTACAGCATATTATGATGGCCGTAAGCTGGGGCGGACATGAAAGCCTCATCATTCCAAAATGTGCCGGCATAAAACCGGCAGATTTCAATCCTGATGTTGTTGAGCAACGTTACATACGCATGTATGCAGGATTGGAAGATGCGCAATATCTTATCAATGATATAGAACAAGCTTTGAGTAAAATAGAATAAACTTATCCTTTCAGTAAAGCTGCAATCTCTTGTTGTAATGAAACGCCTTTGTCTTCATTATACCATTTTTGTAAAGCAATCTTGATTTCTTCAAACTCGGCATTGCTGTTTTTTAAAGTCGTATAAAGATTTTGCGCTTCAGCAGGGCGTGGCCCCCAACGAAACAAATCTTTTCCTCTTTCATCTTTCACTACTAAAATAGGAATGGATTTGCCGCCATTCGTCAGGTAGTCGTTGATGCGATGCGGTTCAGCATCTCTCAATTCAAACTCGGCTGTAATAAGTGGATTCAAATTAGCAATCAAATGAAAGAACGGAACGATGTGCGCCGCATCACCACACCAAGGTTCTGTAATAATAATCCAAGTTTGTGGTTTATTTATTTTTGAAACGACTTCTTTCAGTGCTGCGCTGATTTCGCCGGTTTTCAACCATCTACTCTGCCGCGACCAGTTCAATTTCGTATATTCCATGTAGTCAGGATCATTATAAGGCTCGGTTGAATGATCGGCTTTAAGTACTTCTTCAAAATAATTTTGATATGCTGAGAAATTCATAATATCTGCTCTTTGGTAAGATGCAAAATTAGCAATTTTAAGTCCCTTGCAGACGTTGAATATTTTTCAAAACCCTGTATTTTATTTCAATTATTTTTGCTTTATGAAATTGCACGTTACCGTACTTTTCCTTTTTTCAGTAATAAGCCAATATTCTTTCTCACAGCCAGCCGAAAAGTGGGATTTAAAAAAGTGTGTCGACTATGCATGGGCGAATAATATTTCTGTGCGTCAGGCAAGTTTGCAAAAAGATATGGCACAGTTGAATTTACAACAAAGCAAATTGGCTCGTAATCCTTCTCTCGGTTTAAACACAAGTCTTAATTATAGTTCAGGCCGCAATCAAGATCCTACTTCTTTCAGCCTAACAACAGTTGGCTATTTAGTCAATAATTATTCTTTGCAATCCAGTGTGAATTTATTTAACTGGTTCACACAAAAAAATACTATAGAAAGTAATGAATGGGCATTGAAAGCATCTAATGAAGGTTTTGAAAAAGCCAAAAATGATTTAGCACTGAATATTGCAGTTGCCTATCTGCAAATATTATTATCAAGAGAACAAATTAATTTAGCCAAAGCAAAAATAGCACAGACACAAGCACAATTAGAGAGCACACGCAAACAAGTTGCAGCAGGAAAACTTCCCGAATTAAATAATGTTAATATTGAAGCAGCATTGGCTTCCGATAGTTCTTCTTTGATTACTGCACAAACATCGGAACAACAGTCCGTTTTGCAAATGAAAGCGTTATTGAATTTAGATGCTGCTTCACCCTTTGATGTGGTGATGCCGCCGGTAGATTTAATTCCTATAGAAAGCCTTGCAGACTTACAGCCTGATGCTGTATATCAATTGGCCATTAGCAGTATGCCACAACAAAAAGCAGATGAATATAATCTGAAGTCTGCTCAAAAGTCGGTTGATGTTGCAAGAGCAAGCAGATATCCGACTATATCCCTGTTTGGAAGTTTGGGTAGTGCATATAACAATAAAGCACAGCAAATAAAATCTGCTACTCCATTGAATGTGCCGATTGGTACAGTGACAGTGGGTGCATCGCAATACAATGTGTTCCCGTCTTCTCCACTCTATTCTTATACTTTTGAAAAAATAGGTTACTTCAATCAACTCAATCAAAATTTTAGGCAGTCAATTGGCATCGGTGTGAACATTCCTATTACAAACGGTGGAGTATTAAAAACAAATTGGAGTCGTGCACAGTTGAATGTAAAGCAAGTTGAATTACAAAAAGAAAATAATAGCTTGTCCCTAAAACAAGATATTTACAAAGCATATACAGATGCCGTAGCTGCTGTACAAAAGTTTAACGCCAATAAAAAAGCTGTGGAAAGCTCGCAGAAGGCTTATGATTATGCTATGAAGCGTTATGATATTGGCTTATTATCAATTTATGATTTGATAGCAGCACAAACTTCTTTGCAGCAAGCTAAGAGTCAATTGTTGTATGCACAATATGATTATGTATTTAAAATGAAATTGTTGGAGTTTTATAAAGGTCAAGGCCTAAAACTTTAAAAATAAATTATGAGCAAAGGTTTAAAATGGACACTAATTATTGTTGGAGCATTGATAGCTGTTTTTGTTATTGCAAAAATAACAGGCGGCGGCAAGAATGAAGAGAAAGTTGCAGTAGCTGCAGCAGCAAAAAGAACAATCATTGAAACGGTAAATGCAAGCGGAAAGATTTATCCTGAATTAGAAGTAAAAATTAGCCCCGACATTTCCGGAGAGGTAACCGAACTGAATGTGCAGGAAGGTGATAGCGTGAAGAAAGGACAAGTGCTGGCAAAAATTTATGCTGATATTTATGCACTGCAAAGAGATGATGCTGCATCAAGAGTGACACAATCCAATGCAATAGTGGATAATGGAAAAGCAGCAATGGATGCATTGAATGCACAATTGCAACAGGCGCATGAAACATATAATCGGAATAAAAAACTCTATGATGAAAAAGTAATTTCTAAATCGGAGTTAGAGCAATATGAAACAAGTTTGAAAACTGCTCAAGCTAATGTTGATGCTGCAAAAGAAAATATTAAAAGCCTGAAAGCAGGAGTGCAAAGTTCTCAAGTAGGATTGAGTAAAGCCAATAAAGACCTTTCACGTGCTACACTTACCGCACCGATGGATGGAGTGATATCTTCCTTAAAAATAAAAAAAGGTGAAAGAGTGGCAGGCAATAGTTTTAATATCGGTACCGAAATGATGACCGTAGCCGATATGAGTGTATTGGAAGTAAGAGTAGATGTGGGCGAGAATGATATTGTAAAAATATCAATTGGCGATTCTGCAGATGTTGCAGTTGATGCTTACAATAATCGGAAATTTAAAGGCGTTGTAACTAAAATTGCGAGCAGTACAAAAAATGCTAATGCTTTGACTAGTGCTAATGATGTTACTAATTATGAAGTACGTATTCGATTGGATCCATCTTCTTATGCTGATTTGGCAACAAAAACATTTCCATTTCGTCCGGGTATGAATGCCAATGCAGATATAAAAACAAGTAGAAAAGATAATGTATTGGCAGTTCCTATTGGCGCAGTGAATGTAAGAGTGAAAGGATCAGACAAGAGTATGTCAGATAAACAAAAAGAAAAAGAAGAGAAAAAGGCAGAAGATAATACTCATAGCAGTACTTCAGCTTCTGATAATGACTTGGAAGAGGTAGTATTTGTTTTACAAAAAGACGGAACAGTAAAAAAGCAAGTAGTACAATCCGGTATTCAAGATATTAACTACATAGAAATAAAAAGCGGTTTGCAAGATGGCGATGAAGTAGTGACTGACCCTTATACCGCTGTAAGTAAAACGCTCAAAGACGGAATGAAAGTAAAAGTAGTGCCCAAAGACAAACTGTTTTCAAAATAGCACTACTGTATTTTTACGAATTATAATTATAAGAATATTGAAAGTTTGCCAAATAGAACTTCTTATCTTTAGTTAACTTAAATATACCTTCAGAAAATATGTTTGGAATAATCGGAAGCGGAAGTTGGGCTACAGCGCTGGTAAAAATCTTAACGGATAATGGCCATACTGTAAACTGGTGGGTAAGAAATCCTACAGCAGTAGCGCATATCAAAAAACACGGCAACAACCCAACTTATCTCAGTTCGGTAAAATTCAATCCTGATTTATTGAATATATCGACAGAAGCTAAAACAGTGATTACGCAATCAACTATGCCGGTCATTGCAGTTCCTTCTGCATTTGTAGAAGAAAGTTTAGCAGCATTGAAGCCCGAAGATGTGGTAGGGCGTAAGTTTATTTCAGCGGTAAAAGGACTATTGCCTGAAAAAAATATATTGTTGAATTATTATTTACAACAACATCTTCATGTACCGGTCGAAAATTATTTTGCTGTGTTAGGCCCTTGTCATGCAGAAGAAGTAGCCGGAGAAAAATTATCTTACCTTACTTTTTCGGGTGTGGACACAAAAACCGCAGAAGATATCGCTGCTTATTTTAAAACAGATTATATCAACACAATAGTGAATCACGATATCTTAGGCGTGCAATATGCAGCAGTGATGAAAAATATTTATGCATTGGGCGCCGGTATTGCTAGTGGTTTGGGATATGGTGATAATTTTTTGAGTGTTTACATTGCCAATGCTGCAGACGAAATGGCAGGATTCTTGAAAAAATTCGGAGCAAAACATATTACGGTAGGTGAGCATGAAGGAGAAGGCAAAGACACACTTCGTAAATCACCCAATTATGCAGCTTCGGTTTATTTGGGCGACTTGTTGGTTACCTGTTATTCTTTATACAGCAGAAATAGGAGTTTTGGAAAAATGATTGGGCAAGGTGTATCTGTACAACAAGCTAAAGCCGAACTGAATATGGTGGCCGAAGGATATAATGCATCTAAATGTATTTTCAATGTCAATCAATCTGTACAAGCGGATGTACCCATTTCTGAAACAGTTTATCGTATTTTATGGGAGCAGGTAAGTCCTGAAGATGGGTTTAAGAAAATTGAAGAAGTGTTGATATAACTTTGCTTCGATTTTTCAAAACAGTGATAGGCAACTTAAAAAATATAATTATTCTTTTAGCATCAAGTCCTCTATAATTTAATCAGTTAAGGTTTTCTTTACTCGTAATAAAGAACGAACCAAGCTTAATGATTCGATGTTACTAATGAAAGGTGGTAAATTCTTATTGTAATATTTATTCGGTTTTATATTGCTTACAGACTTGCGCTGACCTCCTTTCCGGATAATGAGAACATGATATTCAATGTTTGATATTGCTTTATGTACAGCTCCAAATATATCGGTGTAACTGGTATCTTTCTTTTCAACATAATCAATACTGAATCCATTAGCGGTTTTTTTAAGTATATCTTTACTATGACCCATGAGAATGCTTGTAGTAAATGGGCCATTGTTCTCCCCTTTTTTTACAAGATGATTATTGTTGTCTAAAGAATAAAATTCTTCTTTTCCACCACCGGTATAATCAAGCCCAATGCCGCCTAACCCTTTATTCCCGTTGGGAGTAGGATCGTATTCAAACTCTATTCCGAGTTGATCTTTTGATGGTGTTCCTTGATGATTTCTAATCGTTTTATTTTCTATATTTCCTACGATACCTCTTGTTATTTCAAGTGATTTTTCAGACCATTGACCTGATGAAGTATAGGAAATAACACTGTCGCCTTCAGATGTATTGATTAAAACGTATCCGTTAGTTTCTGGCGGCGCTGCTTTGACCAACATAGATCCGAATCCGGTAATTTGATAACTATTGGTTCTTTCCCGAGAAACAGATTTTTCAGATTTGAAGCTTGACCCTGAATAAGTGAAAGAAACATACCATTTATTTCCGGAGTCAACAATTTTTACCTGGCAAATAAGCGTAACCATTTCTTTACTAGTATCAGATGCAGGAAACTTTACTGCAATCACAACGGGGTTTGCAGATGGAATTTTTGAAGGAGCTGTATAAGTTGCTCTTTCAAGATTGAGATCAATAGATAATTGTCCATTCGCAGGGTTTTGATTGGTATAAGGCTGCCCATTAACGGTCCACTGGGGAACTTGTTTTTTGGTAAATGCATTTACGCCTTCATGCGGCAAACCGTCATCACTATACCACTGTATAGCGAATTTCATTTGCTCTCCTACAGGAAGCATAGAACTTGATCCGGGGAGCAAAACGTAATTGGTTACGTTTTGCGAATAGCTTTTTAAAAACAACAATGATAGAAAAACAATTGGAATGCCTTTGTAAAGGCACTTTTTTAAATAAATGCAAGCCGTGGTTAAAAAATTTGTAGTGGACATGCTGTTTGATTATTAATAAATAAAATTTGTATTTCAGTTGAGCAATTATTTTTAAATACCATAATTAGAAATCCCTATACGGCTGAGTATAAAATGAAAAAGTAGTCATCTCATCATTTTCCCATATTATTAAATAATCCAAGAATATATTTATATGGTTACTAATTCATATTTACTGAAAAAGCTCCTGACACCCACACATAATTTTTCTTAGCAGACATAAGTATTCCCGAAAAATATCCTTTGATAATTTTATTCTTCTTATCAAATACAGATATGGTTGTATTACCTGCCAGAGCTTTTGGTTTACACTTACTATCTCCATGTGGAATACAATCAACGGACATATACTGAAATGGAGCGCCATCAGCATCTGTGCCGGAGACAGCAACTGTATTGCAAGGTGGTTTCAACCCGGTATTGTCATTTCCATTTACCGTCCAGGTATAAGTTCCCTTTCCATCACCCACCACGCCTATACCTATACCCATCAGTTTCAAATCAGAATTTTCCTGTTCTGATTTTTGAAAGCCATTTGCTCCTATGTTCCATTGGTCATTTACAAAAAAAGCAGTTTCTTGTGCAGCTTTACGAGATGGTATCAAAGGCTCTTTTAATTCGTATAGTGTGCCACCAATTGAATTACGATCACTCAGGTAGAAATAGTTTTCTTTATTTATTATATGAATACGGCAAATGAGAATGATTTTTGTTGCCTGGCCTTCGGGGTGGAAAGAAACTGTAATAACAACCGGGTTGTGTGGTGGCACTTTTGCAGGGGCAGTGTAAATTCCTTTATCAATTTGCAGGTTAACAAAAGTCAGCTCTCCTTGTTCTTTAGATTGATGCATAAGGTCTTTCCCATCAATTGTCCATTGTTCTGCAGTAATGGATGATGCTTCAAAAGGAAAATCATCCTTAAATTGACCCACCGCCAGCTTGATTTTGGCATTAAGAGGCAATGTTATATCACTTCCCTGGTAGAAAAAATAATCACTAAGTGTTTGTGAAGTTTGGTCCTGTGCTCTTGTTGCTAAAGCAAAGGATAATATCAATAACAAAACTAAAGTTGACTTCATACGATTTAATTTATTTTGTCAAAGCATCATTCAATTGAGCCCAATCAATTTTTTTTATCAAGTCGTTCGCAACAGATGTAGGAGCGCTGATAACTACCACAAAATTTTCTATAATTGGAGACTGTTGTTTATGGATGAATGGATAAACTACATAAGTACCTGCATGCATATTGGCTCCTGTCCAATTCCCGAAACAGAGGATCGTGTTTTCTTTCGGAGTGTCTATTTCTTTTAGAGGTGCTTCATAGTACTGCCATGCATACGCAACACCCGGAATATGCAGGTCTTTTGCCCAGTCATTTTTTCCTAGTTTACGATCTTCTCCCAAATAGGGAGAGTTGGCTGAAATTGAAATAGATACCTTGTTAAGCGTACCAAGGCGAAATAAATTATCCGCAGCCGTTTTGAATTCAGGCGAATCATACCGATTGGTCGTAAGCTGCTGGTTGTAATATTTGAGTGAATCATTTATCATTTTACCATAGGGAGAATCGGGGTTTAATGTAAGTTTAAGTTCAAAAAAATCACCACATAAAAATAATGGACGAAAAGGAGCAGGATTAATTCCAATTTGAGATAGAAGTCCATCTTCTTTTTTTGAAACTAACCAATCGGTCTTTTGTAAAGGAGGCAACAGTACTTTATCAAAAACAGAAACAGCTTTTGTAATCACTTCTTTTTCTGATTTTCTTTGTTTCCTGCAGTCTCCTCCGGACTTTCCGGTTCTGGTGGTTTGAAAACTTCCTTTTACCGAAATTGGAACTGTTTCTCTTTTCCATGAAAGACTGCCCTCCATAGTGCCTTCAAATTTCCCTTCCACAATTCCTCTCTTTTTATTTTCATAATGGGTTATTGTAATTGTAAAATCTTTGGGAAAAGCTTCAATGGTGTACCCATAAGTTTTAGGATCAGTGTCATAAATCAGAAAGGCATATAGTGAGTCAGTTTTTTCATCTTCTCTTGCCTGTGTCCAGTGATAGGTACCAACCTTTGAGGGGAAGCGCAATTCAAATCTTTGATTAGCGCTTTGGTTCTGTAGAGGATAGTATGCGATAAGGTAAGTATGTGCCTCCGACAAATAATCGGGGTCGTCTTCTGTAACAGGCTCTATACCTAATGTTTGTGATATAGAAAGATGTAACGGAGCGCATTGAAAGGAGATGTTGCTTTGCGCAAAATTATTTTTAGGGATTGCCCAAAGAAATATCAAATACAGAACTATTTTACATGGCTGTAAATGGAGTTGGTATTTTTTTTTTCTCTGCATGTTAAAGGCTTTACATCTTCACAAACTCTACTCTTCTGTTATTTGCTCTACCTTCGGGCGAATCGTTATCACTAATGGGTTTGGTATCTCCAAATCCTTTTGTGCTTAAACGAGCACCGTCTATACCCATTTTCTCCAATTGAGCTTTCACAGCATCGGCACGTTGTTGCGATAAAGTCATATTATGGGTTGCATTACCTGTATTATCTGTATGTCCGTCTATTTCAAATTTTATATCGGGATTACTCTTTAAAACACCCACGATCATATTTAGTGTACCCATGCTTTCAGGTTTGAGATTGGATTTATCAATATCGAAAGTGATGCCGTGAGTTACAATTTTTGCTTCGGTAAATTTCTTCCCTATCATATTCATATTGCCGCCGGATGCCGCCCTGACATTAGTAATTATAATGGCATTGTCAAGATCTCCGATACCGGCAAAACCAAAAGAAGTTGGAATCACATTTAAATTGGGAATCACCAAAATTCGGTATTGATCTATGTAGCATTTTACCTGATTGTTTTTATAAATCAGTGCAGCATGGTGCCATTTATTCTTGTAAGTATCTGCGTTTGCATTCGGGTAACTCGCACTAAAATCGGCAGGTAGTTCAAAAGTAGCGACAGTGCCAAGCGTATTATATCCTATGTAACCTACTGCATCATTTCCGTCTTTATCCTTATAATTAAATGACACGTTGGGGCCATATCCATCATTGGCATAATAATCGAATTCGATAGTAAATGGGTCGGTTAGATACGATGTGTTTTTCATTCGCGGATTAACCTGGCAATAGTTTCCTTCGGTAAGGAAAAATGCAGGCTTATCACCTGCTTTATTCATCACTGCCTGACCTTTTGAAAGTGTCCAATGAGCAGGAAACTCGCCATCCTGGTCATCGGTAAAGTCATCTGCAAAAAGAACCGTGTCTCCGGGTACAAAATCGTAATTCTGGTATGATTTTAGGCTGGGTGGCCCTGCTATTGCATTGCTGCCGGCATTAGTATTATTGCTATTACTGTCATTGTTATTGTCCTTACTGTTGCCTGAATTGTCTTTCTTTTTTGTTGCATCTTCCGTTTTATCCAAACCTTTGTCAATAGTTTGATCTGTCTTATTATCAACACGTTGATTGACTTTGTCATTTATTTTTTGCCCCAGCTTTTTTAAAATCTGACTGTAGGCAGCTGTATTAAAAACAGAAAAAATCAATAGAAAAGCAAGAAACTTTTTCATGGAAAATAATTTTCTACAAAATGACTAAAATTACTTGCAGGAGTCAATCGTATGAATATCTGATTTTTGAAAAGTTATTTATGATTTACTTCTTCAAAACTTTTGCAACCGCTTCTGCTTTAGAGTTTACATGCAGTTTTTCATAAATGTGTTTGATATGTGTACGAACGGTGCTG
This sequence comes from Bacteroidota bacterium, assembly GCA_018268055.1. Taxonomy (GTDB): domain Bacteria; phylum Bacteroidota; class Bacteroidia; order Chitinophagales; family Chitinophagaceae; genus JJ008. The sequence continues at coordinate 83,252 of JAFDXF010000004.1, read as the reverse complement.
ATGCTAATGAAATACTTCTCTGCAAGTTTCTGATAACTTAATCCATCAATCAAAGAATGTACAATTTCACTTTCGCGGGGCGTAAGTTGAAAAGTGTCTTTTGTAATGCTTGCTTTTTGTTGAAAAGAATTAATCACTTTTCTTGCAATGCTGGCACTCATTGGAGCTCCACCATGATATAAAGAAAAAACAGCTTCAATAATTTCAGATGGCGGAGCTTTTTTTAATAAATATCCTGATGCTCCCGATTTAATAGCCTCAAATATTTTATCATCATCATCAAATACAGTGAACATCAATACTTCTATGTGTTCAAAATTTTCTTTGATAATTCTCACCCCTTCGATGCCGCTAATATTCGGAAGTCCAATATCCATCAGTACAATATCGGGTTGATTTTTTTTAAGTTCGCTCACTACATTCATCAGGTTTGATAATGCAATTACACAAGACATTTCCTCAGTATGATTCAATAAGTTGATAAGCGACTTGCGCAAAGTGTCATTGTCTTCTATAATGCTGACTTTTATCACATTAAACTATTCGATTTGCAAATATGTTCATTCTTATAATATATTGATATCGTATGTTCATTTGATTTTTAATTTAAGGCTGATCGTTGTTCCTTTATTGGCTTGCGATTGAATGTCCAGCACTGCACCCAATGCATTGGCTCGTTTTTTCATATTCATGAGGCCATTGCCATTTGTTTGAGCGTTATTGTCAAAACCAATTCCATTGTCCCATATTTTAATCAATAAAACTGAAGAAGTAAATGATGCACTAATTCCTGCTTCTGTACACGCTGCATATTTAATAAGATTATTAATAGCTTCCTTCATAATCAAATGGAGGTGCTGCCTTTCATCCATTTTCATACGCACGCCATTCATGTTTTCTTTAAAATCTATCTGATAATGAATTTTTTTCGCTTCAAATAATTTGCCGGCAAATGTCCTTATTCTCAATAACAGATTTTGCAAATTATCATTTTTGGGATTAATGCTCCATACTATATCATCCATTTTCTCCATCATTGCAATAGAGTTGTCTTTGATTTCCTCCAGCATGCTTTGATTTTTTTTATCTTTTTCTTGACTTAAAGCGATTGAGCTTAGAATGGATATAGAGCTGAGCGTAGAGCCAATATCGTCATGCAGGTTGAGTGAAATTTCATTTCTTAATAATGTTAGTTTTCTGACATGATTCAAACGGTATCGGTATAGGCCGTAAAAAAATAGTGCTATACCCAAAACTAGTAAACCCAAAAACCACTCAGATCTCCAAAATGGAAAAGAAATATTGAATTGAAGTTTTAATATTTTAGCTGCATCCACACCATTTGCATTTTTTCCCCATAAGAGAAGTGTGTATTTGCCCGGAGATAGATTTGCAAATTCTACTTTTCCCGATTTGCCTACATATCGCCAATTTTTATCTATACCTTCCAGCTTATAGTAATAATTATTATTGAGCGGATCTTTAAAATCTGTAATGGTCCATCTGAAAACAAAGTTGTTTTTATTATAAGTAAATTCGTTTTGATTGTTTTCGTTAAACGAAACACTCTGTCCGTTTATGATTACTTCTGTGAGAAGATTTTCCGGTTGTTCCGATACAGATAGTAGTAATTTATGCGGATTAAATGATACAATAAAATTTTGATTACTCAAGATCATCGTTCCATCCTTACAGCAATATAGCGGTCCGTCTAACCTGTTAGTAGGCATCCCATCGGCTGTTGTAAATCGTAAAAATATTTTACCGGCAATATTGTAAGATAGAAGCCCATTCATTGTTGTCATCCATAGATTGCCGGAACTGTCTATTGCAAATGATGTAATTTCTCGATCCGTAATCTGTGAAAAGTTTATAGCGTGAAGAATTGGATTTTCAACATTCCACATCAATAAAGACGATTTATTGATGGAGAAACAATAATTTTTGTAATAAAGAATCTGCGAACATCCATTTCTTTCACCTAAGCTATCTACAAACGGTTTGGAGAATTGTTTTTTCTTTCTGTCAAACAGAATAATGCCTTCATCATAATCGCTCATCCAGATATTCCCATTTTTATCCTCACATGCGCCGGATATAACAAGCTGTTTGGGGATATTACGGTTTTGTAAAAACCCTCTGAACAATTTATGAATGTTTGAAAAATTAGAATCACTTATCCAAATACCGTTTCTCCAAGGAAAAATCCACCATTCCCCATAGCTGTCTTTCAGCAAAGAACTAATAAAATTTAATTGACTAATATTAGCCGAACTGTCTTTTAATTTATAGAAGTTCTTTGTTTTAGTTTTAAGATTGAATAATAGAATGCCTTTGTTTGTGCCAACTGCAACCTTGTCTTTTCCATTTGGCTGCAAGGATAAACAGTTTATATCTCTGAGCAGAACATCATTGCCATAATCTTTCTTTTCAATTAAATTACTATCATAAGTTTTCAAAAAATGACGACCTTCTCCGCCTATTAAAATGTCGTGATTCATTTCTAAGATTGTTGTATTCTGATTTGTAATAGAAGCGTCGAACTGCTTTAGACGAAATAAATTTCCAAACAGTCGCCGATAATAAAGACCGGTTTGCGTTCCTACCCATAGCAGATCATCTTTAGAATATAAAAATCCGTTGGCTGATACATTAGGTTGTATAAACGGGATAAACTTATTCTTTTGTATATCAAAATAAGACAAGTTGTTATTGACCATTATTAAGTTTTCTCCCGAAGGGCTACTAATTTCCGCAAGAGAAGAAATATTATTATTGAAAGGATATTGTTGAAAAGTCTGAACGAAATTTGTTTGAATGTCGTATTTCTTCAACCCTTCATTCCACGTACCCAACCACACATTACCTGTTTGGTCAAATATAAATGTGGTGTATAGGCCTGAATAATGCGGATCGTTTTTTGAACTTATTATTTGTGTAAAAACGTTTTCATCTTGATTATATGTCCATACACCATTGAATGTGCTTATCCATAAAATACCTTTTTTATCAAAAGCAATATGAGAAATTCTGTTATTGTTAATTTTGTCAATACTGTCGCCGGGGATATCTAATAATATTGTTTGATTTTGTTTTCTGTTAAAATAGTGTAACCCCGAACCACCTGCGATAAACACATTATTGTTTTTATCTACCGCAATTCCAGAAATTTCTTCACCTTCATATTTTGAAGCATTGTACGATTGGGGATTACTAAATATTCTTTGTAGCGGGTTCAAAAGGCTTACTCCATTTTTAGTCCCAATCCATAAGTAGCCTGTACTATCCTGAGTAATACAATTTATATAATTATTTGAAAGTGAATGGTGAACTCCGGGTTGATTCTTGAACACTGTTATACCTGACCCATCCAATAGATTAAGGCCTGACGCAGTACCAACCCATAGATATCCTAATCTATCTTTGAAAATACAGGAAACATTATTATCGCTAAGACCATTATCTTCATTGATTTTAAGAAATCCAGAAAATCCCGGAAGCTGGCTGTAAGAAAGAATATGTAATATACAACTTAGACATCCAAGGCAAAGCCACCTCCAATATTTCTTGCTTAAAGTGTACATGATGAGTCAGAATTTCGCCTTTCTCTTTTTGGGTACAACATGTTCTACTCAAAATTAGAATTTTCTTAAATTATTTTTTAATTATTATTTTTACGTTACAAATGAAATTTTTATATGATTAAATTTTTTCAATTATTGTTTTTTACTGCTGCTATAATTCAAATAGTGCTGAATGTAATAGACTACAACAAATGGAAAGAAGGGAATAAAGAAGGAAGCACAAAGCCACATCCCATTCGGTGGTTTAGTTTTGTATTGACCTCACTTGTAGCTTTAGGATGCTTACTCAATATAATTTTTGCATGGATGGGAAAAAGCTAATAAAACAAATCTGCTGCTACTCCATCCGCCAATAATTTTCCTTCTGAAGTTAATATTAGAAAATCTAAATGTTGCCGTATCAAACCGGTGTCAATTTGTTTTTCCACTTTTTTTAAAAATTCCTTTTGGGTTACTGCAAATTTATTGTGCAGAAATTCAAGGTTAATTCCTTCTATTGTACGCAATGATGTCATAATATATTCATTCAGTTGCTGAGTGGTAGTAAGTTCTTCTTTCTCAGAAGGAATAATGCCTTCGTTTATGGATTTAATATATTGCGCATTATTGGCAATATTCCAATGCCTGCAACTTCCATTATATGAATGTGCTGCCGGTCCGATGCCTAAATATTTTTTTCCTTGCCAATAAGAAGAATTATGTCTGCTTCGGAAGCCCGGTTTTGCAAAGTTGGAAATTTCATAATGTTCATATCCTGCTTTTTCTAACCATTGCATCAATAATAAAAATTGCTCTGCTTGTATATCTGAGTCCGTTTTTTCTTTTTTGTGCTGCCTGATTAATTTGTCTAAAGGTGTTTTTGGTTCTATTGTAAGTGCATAGCAGGAGAGATGTGGAATCTGAAGTCCAATCATTCTATCTACATTCTGTTTCCACCGCTCATTCGTAAGCCCGGGTATTCCATATATTAAGTCAGCTGTTATATTGTCAAAATATTTTGTTGCGTCTTTTAAAGATGATACGGCTTGAGCAGAACTATGCGCCCTGTTCATCCATTTTAAATCTTCTTCAAAAAAACTTTGCACACCAATGCTTAGTCGATTGATGCCGCTTTGTTTCCAATCCGAGAGTCTCTGTGAATGGATGTCATCGGGATTTGCTTCTAATGTTACCTCAGCATTTTTCCCAATTGAAAAATTAATATGAAGGTGATTCAATAATTTGTCAATGTCTTCTTGGTCTAATAATGAAGGAGTACCTCCGCCAAAATAGATGGTTTCTAAAACTTCATTGTTGAAATACTCTTTTTGAAGCGAAATTTCTTTGGCTAAAGCAGCAACAAGTTCTTTTTTATACCGAAGCGATGTGCTGAAATGAAAATTGCAATAATGACAAGCTTGTTTGCAAAAAGGGATATGTAGGTAAATTCCGGCCAATGAATAAGTAATTAAATGAATAATTTAGCGTTCAATATTTTGAGTAACCTTTGCACCGCTAATGAAAAAATTTTGCATACAAATATCGGTTCTTGTTTTGGTGTTCTCTTCATTTACCTGTTTTGGGCAAAATATTTCTGATAAAAGGCTGCCACAATACAATCTTTTATTAAAAGGCATAGATAAAGACTCGGCCTTTATTGTTGCTACAACGGGGTTACAAACTGTTTTTACCTCGCGGGCATCTTGTGAAGAATATATCAGTCGATTGCCAGCTCTTTTACAAAGTAAAGGTTATATAACTGCATCGATTGATTCCCTTCAATTTAATCACTCATCAGCAAGACTTGTACTCTTTTTAGGCGCAGCTTATAAATGGATTAACCTGAGTGTGAGTTCTATTGATAATTCATTACTCAATGCAGTAGGATGGCAACCCAAACAGTTTATAAACAAACCACTCGACTTTGTCGCAGTACAACAGTTACAGGAGAAACTACTTTTTCGTTTAGAGAGTTTAGGACATCCTTTTGCAAAAATTTCGTTGGATAGCATCCGATTAAACGGCGATGATGTTGCAGCTACACTTACTGTACACCAGGGGCCAAAGTATAAAATTGACAGCATTCGTGTTTATGGTAATGGTAAAATATCCAATCTGTATTTACAGCGCTTTTTAGATATTCCCAATGGTAGCCCATACAATAAAGAAAAACTGCTTCAGGTAGATAAAAAATTATCTGAACTGACTTACGTTGAAGTGGAAAGACCTTCGGATGTTACTTTACTCAATACAGGTTCGGTATTAAATGTTTATTTAAAACAAAAAAAGAGCAGTCAGATAAATGCTTTGATTGGCTTCTTGCCCAATAACGACCAGCTATCAACTAAAAAAATGTTGATAACCGGCGAAGCAAATATGTTATTGAAGAACGCACTGGGTGCAGGAGAAACAATCGGACTAAATTGGCAGCAGATTCAAGTAAAATCTCCAAGACTTAATCTTTTGTATAAACATCCATATATTTTTAAATCCAATATAGGACTTGATTTTACATTTGATATGTTTAAAAAAGATAGCAGTTTTCTGAATGTCAATTTTCAATTAGGTGCACAGTTTACAGTAAAAAGTACGCAAACAGCCAAATTGTTTATTCAGCATTTTCAAACAATTGTCAGCAGTGGAGGTTTGAACACACCGCTGATTATTCAAACGAAGCGATTGCCTGATGCAGGCGATGTAAGCTGGATGAATATCGGCTTGGATTATGAAGTAAATACTACCGATTATCGATTTAATCCGAGAATGGGCAATGAGCTACAGTTAATTACTTCGGGCGGAACGCGAAAGATTAAAAAAAATAATGAAATATTGGAATTAAAAGATCCAAGTAACCCAAGTTATGATTTTTCTAAACTTTATGATACGATAAGCCTTAGTAGTGCGCAAGTGCGGGTAAAAGCTTCTGCTGCACATTATTTTCCATTAGGTAAAGGAAGAAGAAGCACTATGAAGACAGCCGTAAATGGAGGTTATTTTCAAAGTAAAAACATATTCCGAAATGAACTTTTTCAAATTGGAGGCTATAAATTATTGAGAGGCTTTGATGAAGAGAGTCAATATTTATCAAAGTTTGCAATAGCAACTTTAGAATACCATTATATTATAGGCCGAAATTCTTATTTCTATGTATTGGCCGATGGTGGATGGGGACAAGGATTAAATGCCGGCAATAGAATTGACTACACTTATTTTGGAACCGGCTTGGGAATGGCATTTGAAACCAAAGCAGGCATATTTAACCTAGCCTGGGCTGTTGGCAAGCGAAATGATTTTCCTTTTGATTTGAGAAAGTCAAAAATTCACATTGGCTTTTTAAATTATTTTTAAGAAAGAACTAAACCTCCGTTTGCAATCAATATTTTTGCGTTTTAATATTTAATTTGTTGAACAGGCTAATATTTTTCTTTTCCTTTATTTGTATTATACCACATTCGCTCTGGGCTCAGCTTCGACCTGATTCAAGCATGACGAATACATTTGATACAATCAAACATACCGGTATAGCAGTTGGCCACAACCTTGATTCTTTGGTAATAAACTATACAGGAATTTCAAGAAAGCCGGACTCCTTAATAGAAAATAGAATAAACCGAGATGTACTTAATGCAACATCCGATCAAATAGGTTGGGAATTGATGAAACATAATCCATACTTCAACTTTTCAGCACCATTCAAAGAAGTCGTAGTCGATTCAATAAAAAAATTTTCAGGAAAAGAGCTTTTGTTTTATACAGTTGTTTTTCTTTTTGTCATAGTGGGTTTATTGAAAAAATTGTTCCCGAAATATTTTAATGATTTATTCCGTCTTTTTTTCAGAACAACTTTAAAGCAAAAGCAAGTCAAAGAGCAGTTGATGCAAACTCCTCTTCCTTCATTGATGCTGAATGTGTTTTTTGTACTAAGTGGAGGCTTGTATATAAGTTTATTGGTGCAACATTTTCACTTAGTGTCAGATTTTAGTTTTTGGCAATTATTTCTGTACTCCGGAATAGCATTATCGGCAATTTACTTTGTAAAATTTATTGGGCTTAAGATAGCTGGCTGGGTTTTTAATCTTCAGGAGGTATCCGATTCGTATATATTCATTGTGTTTATAATCAATAAAATGATAGGCATTTTACTTCTGCCGCTTTTATTAATCATATCTTTTTCAATCAAAAATGTATATCTCACCGGCGTTTTTCTTTCTTTTTGCCTTGTAGGTGCTTTGCTCTTTTATCGGTTTATCCTTAGTTTTTCAGCAATTAGGCATCAGATTAAAGTCAATCCATTCCATTTCTTTCTATATCTATGTGCCTTTGAAATAGCACCCTTACTGATCATTTACAAAAGCTTGCTACTCATTTTCAATATAACTTCTTAACTTTGCATAATATTTTGCCGCACCATGACTAAATCGGAGGAGAAAAAAGATATTCGTAAAATTCTGATTGCTCAACCCAAACCCGAAAGCGATAAGTCACCTTATTTTGAACTTTCCAGAAAGTATGACGTAGTGCTTGATTTTTGCCCGTTTATAAAATTAGATGCGATCCCTGCCCGCGACTTCAGAAAACAAAAAATTGACATCGCTGCATATTCAGCTGTTATATTAACAAGCCGAAACGCAATAGAACATTTTTTTCGCTTGTGTGATGAAACGAAAATAAGTGTGTCACAGGATACTAAATATTTCTGCATAACGGAGGCTGTTGCATTGTTCTTGCAAAAATTCATACTTTATCGTAAAAGAAAAGTATTTTATGGTGCAGACGGTACGAATAAAAGTATGTTCGATGCCATCAACAAACATAAAAACAATGAACGCTTTCTCTATGTTTGTTCGGAAAATCAGCAGGATAATGAAATTGTAAGTTGGCTGAAAACGAATAAATGTAATTACACACTTGCCTTTATGTATAGAAGCGTAAGCTGTGATGTGAAAGATCAAATTACAAAAAATAAGTATGATGTGATCTGCCTCTTTACACCAAGTGGCGTAAAAAGCCTTTTTGATAATATTCCAAAGTATAAGCAAAACGGAACTATTATTGGTGCGTTTGGCAATAACACAATTAAGGCAGTAGAAGATTCCGGCCTTCAATTAGGATTGATAGCGCCACAACCAAAGGCGCCAAGTATGGTTTCTGCATTAGATTTATTTTTGGCTAATAATAAAAAGAAATAAGCTCGTTAAAAATCATTCTATACATTTACCCTGTCTTATATGGCGGGGTTTTTTTATAAACTATTTATATGTTTCGTATCGTAAAATTTATCAAAGGTGTTTTGTTTGTTTTTCCCATTTCGTTAATCGTTTATCCATTTTCAACCCTGTTTATTTTTCTGTATCATTTCAACAAGTTGATAGTTTGGATTTATACCAATAAAAAAGGTTTGATATTAAACGACTTTTTCTCCATCAAAAGAGATTATCAAAAACGATATAAGCTTTATACTGCATTAGTCACCCATTTTAATTTAAGTAATGAACCAATCACTTATCTTGAATTTGGTGTGGCCCACGGTGCATCTTTTCAATGGTGGCTTAAAGAAAATGCACATAACGATTCTGCATATTTCGGGTTCGATACTTTCGAAGGCCTGCCAGAAAACTGGGGTGGTTTTTATGCCAAAGGAGATATGAAAGCAGATGTGCCACAAATAGAAGACAAAAGAGGGAAATTTATCAAAGGATTATTTCAGAACACACTGAATAGTTTTATAGAAGAAAAAAGAACATTGCTACTTTCTGATCAACGCAGAATCATTCACATGGATGCTGACCTTTACTCTGCTACACTTTTCACATTATCGCAGCTCTATCCTTTTTTTAAAAAAGGTGATATTATTATGTTTGATGAATTCAATGTTCCTATGCATGAGTTTAAAGCGTTTAAAGAGTTTACCGATTCGTTTTATATTAAACTAAAGCCGATAGCAGCTGTTAACAATTTCTATCAAACAGCTTTCGTTGTTGAATAGCATAGCTCGTACTTTGGATGTACCTTTAGGCAATGGCAGAACATACCAACAGGCTCATCAATGAGACAAGCCCATACTTATTGCAGCACGCACACAATCCGGTGGATTGGTATTCTTGGAGTAAAGATGCACTCGACAGAGCTAAAATAGAAAATAAACCCATTCTTATAAGCATTGGTTATGCTGCTTGTCATTGGTGTCATGTTATGGAACGTGAGAGTTTTGAAGATGAAGCAACTGCTGCTCTTATGAATGAGCATTTTATCAACATAAAGATTGATAGAGAAGAAAGGCCTGACTTGGATAATATTTACATGGATGCTGTGCAGGCCATGACCGGAAGTGGTGGCTGGCCGCTGAATGTATTTCTTACACCGGATTTGAAACCTTTTTATGGTGGAACATACTTTCCACCAGCTCGTGCTTACAATAGGCTGTCTTGGCAAGAAGTGTTATTGAATGTTTCTAAAGCGTTTCATGAGCGAAGAGATGAAATAGAACAGCAGGCAGAAAATCTCACATCACACTTACATCAATCAAATACTTTTGGCACAAAATTTAATGAAGAAACACAAATAGTAAAGGAGGAAAACAGCCATGTAATTTTCGAAAACATTATGAAGCAGGCGGATAAAGAATGGGGAGGATTTGGTAGAGCACCAAAATTTCCGCAAACCGTTACTATTCAGTATTTGCTACGTTATTATTATGAGTATGAAATTGATGAAGCACTCACACAAGCTCTTTTATCAATCGATAAAATGATTGAAGGAGGCATTTATGATCAATTGGGTGGAGGCTTTGCTCGCTATGCAACAGACACAGAATGGCTGGCACCTCATTTTGAAAAAATGCTTTATGATAATGCATTGATTTTGTCAGTGATTTGTGAAGCGTATCAACTTACAAGGAAGAATCGATATCTCGAAGTAATTGAAGAAACGATTGGTTTTATTAAACGAGAGATGACTGATGCTAATGGCGCATTTTATGCAGCTTTAGATGCCGATAGCGAAGGTGTTGAAGGAAAATATTACGTGTGGGATGCAAAGGAAGTTCAAAATATACTGAAGCAAGATGCACAATTGTTCTCTGAGTTTTATGGTATAACAGAATCTGGAAACTGGGAGCATACAAACATATTGCATATTAGAAAATCTATTGAAGATTTTGCCAATGAAAAAAACATTAGTGTGTCAGAAATACAAGAAAAGTTGATGCAGTGCCGCAAGCGATTATTCTATGAAAGAGAAAAGAGAGTAAGACCACGAATCGATGATAAAATAATTTTAGGTTGGAATGCTTTAATGAATACTGCTTTGAGCAAAGCATATTCATGCTCGGGGATTAAAGAATACAAAGCAATGGCGATAGAGAACATGAATTTTTTATTGGCGAAGTTTGCCAATAGTGATAATAGCTTCTTTCATACATGGAAAGAGGGGAAAGCAAAATATTCTGCATTTTTAGATGATTATGCTTTTCTAATTCAAGCATTGATTCAATTGCAGGAAATAACGGCCAATACCGATTGGCTATTAAAGGCAGAGGAGTTGACATCTTTTGTATTACAACACTTTTCGGAAACAGATAATATATTCTTTAACTATACTCCCGATAATGAACAAGATATTATAGTAAGAAAAAAAGAAATTTATGACGGCGCTACTCCATCTGGAAATTCGGTGATGGCATGGAATCTATATCAATTAGGAATTTTATTAGACAAAATAGCATGGAAAGAAAGAGGATATAAAATGTTGAATGTTATGGATATGACTATAGTTCGTTATCCTACCTCTTTCGGAAACTGGACTTGTTTTTTATTGGGATTAGTAAGTGGAATTAATGAAATAGCTATAATTGGTACAAAATCAGAAGATTATTTACATGAACTATTGAAAATATATATTCCGAACAAGGTAATAATGGCTTCCAAAACTGCTAAATCTGATTTTCCCTTACTATCAAACAAACAGAATACAGAAAATACTGCAATTTATTTATGTAGTAATTATTCGTGCCAGCGGCCGGTATTTTCCCTAAAAGATTTTATCCCATTGATTAGTAAGCACTTATGAGTTTAATAAATTGGTCATTTATACAATAAAGTCATATTTATATTCGTTTGATATCTTACCTCCGTAATGGAGTAAAGAAATTTTGAAAAAATAGTAGAAACCCTTGTTTATAAATAAATTGAAATATTATATTTGCTCATTACCTTCTAAGTGTATGAATATGAAAAACCTGAACTACACCATTGTGTCAGTCGCCTTAGTGTCGACTCTTATGGGTTGCGGTATTCTTGGCGGAAAGAAAAACAGCAGCAAAGGAAGTGCATTACCAAATGATGGTCAATTGCACGGAATTGCTCCCTCCAATAAATATACCTTGCCCAAACCTCCGGGAATGGTTTATATCCCACAAGGAACTTTCCACATGGGACCTAGTGATGAGGATCCTGCTTTTGCATTCAGTGCAAGAAACAGAGCAGTTTCTATTAGTGGCTTCTGGATGGACGCTACAGAAATTACCAATAATGAATATCGTCAGTTTGTAACATGGGTTCGTGACTCACTAGTAGGTAAGGAACTTGGAATGGTTAAAACCGATAAATCAGGTAATGAATATATAGACAGAACAAAACTGAAAACGTTTTGGGCATCTAAAGATGTAAATGAAAAATTAGGTGGAACTTCATTGGCCTTATCACCTGAAGACAGAATTTTTGGAAAGATGGAATTAGATCCTGCCAAAATTGTTTACAGAGTAGAGCGTTTTGATTTAAAAGACGCTGCTAAGAGAGAAAATGCAGGAAAGCCTAGATCTCAATTCATCAAAAAATATCCGGTACAAGTATATCCTGACACGCTTTGCTGGATTAGAGATTACGCTTACTCTTACAACGAACCAATGACAAAAAGGTATTTCAATCACCCTGCATTCGGAAACTATCCTGTTGTAGGTGTGAGTTGGAAACAAGCAGAAGCTTTTTGTAACTGGCGAACTTTATTACTGAACTCATATCTCGTAAACAAAAAAAGAACACAAGAGTCAGACTTCCGTCTGCCTACAGAAGCACAATGGGAATATGCAGCACGTGGTGGTCGTTCACAATCAATGTTCCCGTGGGGTAATTATTACTTGCGTAATAAAAAAGGATGCTTGATGGCAAACTTTAAACCCGGCCGCGGAAATTATCCTGAAGATGGCGGTTTCTATACTGTAAGAGCCGACTCATATTGGCCAAACGATTTTGGACTCTATTGTATGAGTGGAAACGTTGCTGAGTGGACATCCTCTATCTATTATGAAGGTCGCAATAACTTCCAACATGATATGAACCCTGATGTGCGCTACGATGCTAAAGACGACGATCCTCCAATGATGAAGCGTAAAATAATACGCGGTGGTAGCTGGAAAGATGTAGGATATTATCTACAAACAGGTACGAGCACTTACGAATATCAAGATTCTGCAAAATCTTATATCGGTTTCCGTTGTGTAATAGATTTACCAGCAGCTCAGTCAAAAGGTAAAGGCAAAAAATAATTTCTATTAAAATAATTAAGAGGGCAATAAAACATTTGTCCTCTTTTTTTCCTCTTTTTATTTAATCATTTATTAATTCCTAAAAACAAATCTAAAAAATCCAATTATGGCAGCAGCAATTCCTTCCAAAGTAAGTAAATGGGTTGACGTAGGCGTATCATTCGGTGCAGCATTAGTAATCTGGGGTGCACTCAGAAAAATCACACACGCACCCGATGCAGACACATGGCTCTGGATCGGTTTGACTACAGAGGCAATCATCTTCACATTATATGGTATCTTATATGCAGTTTATCCTCCTATAAAAGAAGGCTCACATGATGAAGAGCAATTTTCTATTTCTGGTGGTAAAACAAAAGCAGGATTCGTAGCAATGGATAAAATGTTTGCTGATGCGGATATTACTCCTGATACAATGAAGCGTTTGGGAGACGGATTCAAACAATTGAATACTACCGTAAGTGGTATGAATAATCTTGGAGATACTATTCAAGCGACAAGTGATTTCGCTTCAAAAACAAAAGAAGTAACTGGCACACTTGATAAAGTAAAAGATGCTTATGTAAATGCTGCCAGTTCTGTAGGTGCATTTAATACTGCTACCGAAGGAGCTAAAGTATTTCATGATCAAATTCAAGTTCTTACTAAGAATTTAGCTTCATTAAATACTATTTATGAACTGGAATTAAAAGAAAGCGATAATCACCTTAAAGCATTGAGCTCATTCTATGGTAAACTGAGTGAAACAAGCCAGCAGATGTTGCAAAGTGCTGATAATGCAAAAAAAGTTCAAGATCAAATTGGCAGCTTAGCTACCAACCTTACTAAATTGAACAGCATTTATGGAAACATGCTTACAGCAATGCAAGGTCGCAACTAATACAATAAGTGAAAAATTTCGCTTATTAAAAACTAACAGTCATCATCTAATAAAAAATTAAAAGCATAAATAGTTATGTCTTTACCAAAAGAGCCCAGGCAGAAGATGATCAATATTATGTACCTGGTGTTAACAGCTCTGTTGGCACTCAACGTATCATCTGAAATCCTCAATGCCTTTAAAACCGTAAATAACAGCCTCGTAAGGACTAATGAAGCCGTAAGCGCATCTACCGATCAAATTATGGCATCATTAAATGAAAAAAGAACGGATCCTACAACAAAAGCGAAAGCAGAAGTTTGGTATCCAAGAGCAGAGCAGGTAACAAAAGAAGCAGCTAACGTAAACAACTTGATTGTCGGACTAAAAAATGACATCATCAAAGCTGCAGGTGGCAATCCAAACGATCCTGATCCGCAGTTCAAAGAAGATAATCTGGATATTGCTACACGCTTAATGATTAAGGAAGGAAAAGGAAAGCAATTATTGGACGCCCTTACTAAATTTAAAAGTAATGTAGCAGGCGTAGCAGGTGATTCTTCTAAAGCTGACATTGAAAAATTATTACATATCAATCTGGACAAGCCTAAAACAAAAACAAGTGCCAATAAATCATGGGAAGAAGTTTATTTTCACATGGTACCTACTGTTGCAGCTTTGACGATTTTAAGTAAGTTTCAGAATGACGTAAAAACATCTGAAAACAAAGTAGTGAATTACTGCCACGAGCAAGTGGGCAAAGTGGCTATCAGATTCAATCAGTTTGAACCCATCGTTGGTCAAAATGCAAAAGTATTATTGCCTGGCCAAGAGTTGGAAATCACAGCGGGCTTAGCAGCATTTAACAGCGATAAAAAACCAAGTATTTCTATTGGTGGTTCAGGCGTTTCTTTAAATGAGAAAGGCTTGGCTGTTTGGAAAAACAAAGTAACATCAAGCGGTAAAGTAAACGTAGTAGTAAACTTCACCGATCAGGATGGAACTCCACAAAGCAAAAGCTATGAAGTAGAATATACTGTTGGCCAATCAAATGCGGCTGTACAGTTAGATAAAATGAATGTATTATTCATTGGTGTTGATAACCCTATTACTGTATCCGGTAGTGGTGATGTAGGTAGTTTAAAAGTTTCAGGTTCAGGAGGCGGCATTCAACTGGTGCCAAATGGCCCTGGAAAATATTTTGCTAAGGTGAGCAGTGAGACAAATGAATGCATGATAA
Source organism: Bacteroidota bacterium (assembly GCA_018268055.1). GTDB lineage: Bacteria > Bacteroidota > Bacteroidia > Chitinophagales > Chitinophagaceae > JJ008. Next base: position 68,049 of record JAFDXF010000004.1, on the reverse strand, counting down.
GTGTAACAACCGCCGAAGGAAAAACAACCAGTATGCCTTTCCGTGTTCGCTCTATTCCCGATCCTTCACCTTATGTAGGTCAGGTAAAAAGCGGAGAAATGTCTGCTGCAGCATTTAAAAGCCAAGCAGGTGTAAGAGCAATTGTAGAAAATTTCTTCTATGAAACACAATTTACTGTAACCGGTTTTCGTATGACAGGTGATGGCGAAGGTTTTGAAAATATTGAAGAAAAAATAAACTCAGGCGCTACTTGGAACGAAGCAAGATCTATTATCAATAAATGCAGATCAGGTTCGTTTATTACAATTGAAGATATTAGAGCTACAGGCCCTGATGGTAGATCAAGAAAATTGACGCCGATGATTTTTAATCTAAAGTAAACCGTGAAAAATGAAAAATATTTTTAAGTTAGGTTTTGTGTTACTGTTGTTATCGGCTACAGCTTTGCCTTCAGAAGCACAGCGTAGAGGTAGAAACAGTAGAACCACTGAGACAAATACAAATCCTACTCAACCGGCTGGAAACAATGCAACACAGACACAGGTGACCAATAATGCAGCACAACCAAGCGGTTATAATCCTTATGGTAATGTGCCAATTGAGATGGGACCTACATCTGGAGGATTTGGGGACACAATCAAACGATCTCTTCGCATGGATGGTGCGTTTGAAAAATCAATTACGAACAGAAAACCATTAGATTATGAATTTCTCCGTGCAGACGATGCCTTATTCCAAGAAAGAGTATGGCGTGAAATAGATACAAGAGAAAAAATAAATCAAGTGTTCCGTTACAAAGCAGAAGACAATAACGGTGATCAGCGTTTTATTACAATGCTTGTAAAAGCTGTAAGAGACTCTCTGAAAGTAGGAAAGGCATTAGCGTTTAACGGTGACGACGATCGATTCACCACGCCTTTGGATTCTGCAGGATTTGAACGTGTATTGTCGGGAGGAAACCAATGCGACACGCAAGCTGTTTATAATCTTAATGATCCTACTAAGATTGATAAATATGTTGTAATCTGTAACACACTAAACCCTGATGATATTGTTAAGTTCAGAATTAAAGAAGACTGGGTTTTTGATCGTGAAGCAAGCCGTTTATTTTGCAGAATTATCGGTATCGCACCTTTAAAAATCATTTACGGATTAGATAAGAAAACAGAAAGAGGTACTGCTCCTATGTTCTGGGTATATTATCCGGATATGCGCCCCATGTTGGCGAAATATGAAGTGTATAATCCAAAAAATATGGGACAGAGCAGAATGACTTGGGAAGAACTTTTTGAAAGCAGAATGTTCAGCAGTTATATTGTAAAGTCAACTTTGGATAATCCTCAAAACAAAAACATCCGTCAGTATATAAAAGACCCAATTCTCGCATTACTTGAAGGAGATAATATTAAAGACAAAATCTTTAACTACGAACAAGATTTGTGGTCTTACTAAAAGTATTATTTATTTGAAATTTAAACGCCCTGATTTTTTTCAGGGCGTTTTCTTGTAATACAAATATTGACAATAAAAAAGTTTTCAAAAACGTAGAACTACTATAGGAAGATAGAGTTTTTACATTATCTTTGTATTGGTTTTTCATAGGATATTGGATTTTAAAAACGGGGCTGAATTTCTATTCTGGCCCCATTTTTTTTGTAAAAAATTTATTGAGCAAAATAATGTATGATCATTTTCGCTTTTGATTTACCAACTACTTTCTCCAAATCATCTTGACTTGCTTCTTTAACTTTTTTAATTGATTTAAATTCTTTCAAAAGAAGATTTACTGTTGATTCGCCAATACCATTGATTGTTTCCAATTCATTTTTAAAAGTCCCTTTACTTCTTTTCTTGCGATGAAATGTTATACCAAAACGATGTACTTCATCCCGGATACTTCGTATGAATTTTAACTCAGGACTATTGAGTGGAAGTTTCAAAGACTCAGTATCTCCTGTGAAGAATATTTCTTCTATATTTTTTGCTAAACCTACTAATGTCATTTTTCCCTGAAGTCCCAATTCGTTTATCGCTTCTTGAGCAGCGCTTAACTGGCCTTTGCCGCCATCAATTATAACCAATTGAGGAAATGACTGTTCTTCTTCTTTAAGGCGCTTATAGCGTCTGAACACAGCTTCTTTCATCGTGCCAAAATCATTGATACCTTCAATCGTTTTCACATTGAAGTGGCGATAATCTTTTTTGCTGGGTATGCCATTTTTAAAACTTACCATTGCAGATACAGGGTAACTTCCTTGAAAATTAGAGTTATCGAAACATTCAATATGTATCGGCAATGCCGGCAATTGAAGTTTTTGTTGTACTAGTCTTAGCAAATCAAAATTTGATTCACTCTTGATATTTAATTTAAGTCGTTCTTTATTTTTTATTTCATCAATAAAATATTGGACATTTTTTTCAGATAATTCTAAAAGCTTTTTGCGATCGCCTGCTTTCGGTACTTTAATCAGAATATCGCTTTGGGGGAAGTCAATTTCAAAAGGGACGATGAACTCTTTTGCATCGCTATTAAATGTATTGCGTAGTCGTGCAATAGAAAAACTTAATATTTCCTCAAGCGTTTCTTCCAAACTGGTTTCTACCTTACTGGTATGTGTTTGTATAATGGTTCCATTGCGCACCATCAGAAAATTAACATAAGCAATGTTTTTATCTTTCAGAATACTGAACACATCAAGGTCTCCGGTCTTGGCATTAACAACCAAGGATCGAGATTGATAATTTTCCAAGAACTCAATTTTCTTTTTAATGATTTCAGCTTTTTCAAAAGCAAGCTCGGTTGCATACTCTTTCATTTCTTCTTTTAAATGTCGTATCACCGGAGCCATATTCCCTTTTAATATATTTTTTAACTGATTCAGTTCTTCCAAATATTCTGTTTCAGTTTGATAGCCTTCGCATGGGCCTTTACAATTACCTAAGTGATATTCTAAGCAAACTTTAAACTTCCCATTTCTTATGTTTTTTTCAGTGAGATTTAATGTGCAATTTCTTAAACGAATTGTTTGCCTGGCCAGTTCAAGTAGTTCCTGAATTTTTCTTGAAGAAGTATATGGCCCAAGATATTCAGATCCATCATTGATTTTTTGGCGGGTAAGAAAAATTCTGGGAAAAGGTTCTTTTTTTATAACAATGTACGGGTAGCTTTTATCATCTTTAAGATTGATGTTGTATCGAGGTTGAAACTCTTTAATTAAAGTGTTTTCTAATAAAAAAGCGTCTTGTTCCGTATCCACAATTGTAAATTCAATACGAATAATTCTTTTGACTAACTCGTGGGTTTTGTAACTGGTAAGCGTTTTTGTGAAGTAAGAACTTACACGTTTACGTAAGTTTTTGGCTTTGCCTATGTATATAATTTTTTCATCGGCATCAAAATATTTATAAATGCCGGGCTGCGTAGGAATGGAATTTGAAATATTTCTAAATTCTTCCGGTGTCATTATTCTTTTTTGTCACTCCAAATAACTTTGGTCGTAATACTTGTTTCAGGCATTGCAGGCTTTTGTAGCAACGTAGTTATCTGAAAACTTTTATCTGTTTCCCAAAACATAATTTTCTTTAAGGAGCTATCCCGATTGATGATTTCTTTATCAATGTAAATACTTTTTATTTTATCGCCTGAAGGATCCGGTAAAACAGAAACTTCCTGCTTTTGCACTTCTTCATTTTTGCCATCAATCGGAGTGTATGTGATGGTTACTCGGTTGATAGCGTCATCATACAAACTTTCTTCATTGTAAAGTTTTGCTATTTTGGGATTACTAAGATCGGGAATGGTTAAGAAATCTTTTGCCGCTTCGGCAAATTGCTCACGAGGAATATACGTAGTGTCCGGCTTTAAAGAATCTCGGGTTTCTATTTTTATAATGGAATACAAAGAAGTGTCCACGTGTGCTACCTGTGCTTTGATTAAAGACAGGGTAGATATGTATTTTTTGGGCGAAGATTTTTTTTCAGTCTTGCAGCCGATGTTTACTGTTAGTATTAAGAATATTATTATCAGAAGTTGTTTCATTTTTTTAACCATGAATGGAAACGTTTTTTAGTGCCAATAAATGTTGTTTACTTTAGATAAACAAAGTAGATATAATAAATCTGTGACGTCAAAAATAATTCAAATATTGTGTATCACACAATATCACTTGTAGGATAGAAATTCATGGCTCATTATTTTATGAGCGTACTAAATCTTACATGAAATAGCAGCGGTATAAATGCCTGTTTTAATTGAGTAGAACACCTACTTTAATACCGAAATCAAATAAATGTTCCTTAACCGGGTAAAGTGATTTGAAGCTTGATCGTGTCTGATAGCGAGCTTGAGGACCTATTTTCCATTTAATATTACCTGTGGAATATGTTGCGAACAATTCTAAACCGGTATTGATATTTACTCTTCTGATCAATGAGGGAATTTCTGCATAACTTTTATAATCGGTAGAAATTAAATAAGCCTGATCGCCAATAACGTAGGTCGGTTGAACTGTACCTCTTACACCAATTTGCGTTTTACCTTTCGATGCAAGATTCATCTCTATGCCAATTGGTGCTGAAACAGAAAAATAAAAATTACGAAGCCAGCTACTATTATTGCCTGTAAAATTGAAATTGCGATAATTACTTGTAGTAGATACTGAATTGGCACCTGCTCCTGAGTTTAAGGCAATAGTAGTTATTTCAGGACTGGAATAATTTGCCAATATATCATACTTGCTGATATTGAACTGTAATCCACCTACTAATTTTACATGTTTCATGATGGGGTAACCTGTAGTTGCACCTAACTGCAAACCTATATCCGGACGATGGGTAACAAGGTTATTTATATTCGTAAAAGCAGTGTAGTTTAAATTGTTACCTGCAGCTTGCGTAGCATTAATAAACTCTTTATTTTCACTTAGCCTTCTATAAGTTACTGTTGGTGTTGCAAATATTTCCCAAGATAGTTTCTTGGCTGATTTTACATGCTTATATCCATAAGCAACGCTTTCAATTGTTGGTAAAAGATTTGTATTTTTTGTATCAATATAGGTTAATTCAGACGTTTCTTTTAAAACAGGAGTCGTTTCGTCGGAAATTACTGTTTCTATAGATTCAGACTTTTTATTAACTCCTTCAGACTTTAATGATAATTCCGCCCGCTTAATGGAAATGGAAGGTTTGTTATATGAAAAAACAGCAGTTAAGTCCGGTTGCTTAGTGGTGATGCTTTCGTTTGCTTTTTGTACTAAGTCAATAGAATTGATCGTACTGATTGCGGCGACTTCGTTAATTGTTTCTTTTGTATCGGAGTTAATATTTTCAATAGAAAACAGACTTTGCTGAAGGCTTTCGGGCGTGTTGATTTTTGGTTTAGTAATCGCTTTTTTAATTGGATTAGAGGTCAGCAAAATTGAGCCATCTTTTAATGATTTATTTTTTAGAGCGTCTTTAATCGGTTGCGTTATTACTATAGCTGATTTTTTTGCATTAGAAGTTGTAAGCATCACGCCGGTCACAGCAGCGATACTTAAAAGTAATAGTGCTGCGCCGATGCCATACCACCTTTTGCGGGTATGCAGATTGTGATGAATGTTTTTCCAAACCTTATCAGAAGGGTACATTCGGTATTGATCCGCATTTCTTTTCACAAAATTTTCAAACTCTCTATTGTAAAACTTATCTTCCATAACTTAACCACTAAATCGGGTACTATTTTATTTATCGGTTATTGGCGGCAATTAGCCAGTCAACACCTTGTTTTGGTTTCTGTAATATCTTTTTTCTAATCAATATATCTTCAAGCATCGCTTTGGCTCTTGTATATTGGCTTCGACTCGTGCTTTCTTGAATATCCAGCATATCTGCTATTTCACGGTGAGTGTATCCTTCTACTGCATATAAGTTCAAAACGGTTTTATATCCAATCGGTAACATTCTGATACATTCAATAACCTGTTTTGCTTGTATAATAGCAGGCACACTATCTTCTCGTATTTGTACACCTGTAGCATGAATGATGTCCACACTTTCGTTAAACCTTTTATTCTTTTTTAAAATATTAATACTGGTGTGTACAATAATTCTTCTAATCCATCCTTCCAAAGAACCGCGGTTTTCAAAAGTGTGAAATTGAGTAAACACTTTAATAAAACCTTCCTGAAGCATATCCTCTGCGTCTTCTCTATTATGGGCAAAGCGATAACACACAGCTAACATTTTCGGACTGTACCTATTATACAGTTCTCTTTGAGCTGCGGCATCCTTTTTAAAACATCCTTGTAATATGGCTTCCTCAGTCATATATGCCTATTGGTTGCCTGTAAATTAGACAAAATTTCTATACAATTGCTGCATAGAATTGTAAATCTTGAGAATTTGATGAATTACTATGGATTTTAGGGCAAAATTTTGATAGAAACTGAATATAAAACCTACTGTTTTGTATTATACAGGATGAGCGGTTGTCCGGAAATAGGATTATTTATGATAGTTGTTTTTACTCCAAAAGTTTTTTCTATTAAACTTTCTGTAAGTATAGTTGAAGGACTTCCAGATGCGATTAATGCGCCGTCTTTTAAGAAAAATAATTGATCGCCGTATTGAGCCGCAAGATTAATATCGTGCATCACCGCAACTATTACAGTATTATCAGACTTTAATTCTTTCGCCAGTTCTAAAAACTCGTGTTGGTATGCAATATCCAAACTGTTCAGAGGTTCATCTAAGAATAAATAACGTATTTCATTTTTTTGTTCCCAAATCTGTGCAAGTACTCGTGCATAATGTACTCTTTGTTTTTCACCTCCACTCAAGGTGAGATAATTTCTGTTTAGAAAATTTTCAAGACGCATTCTTTCAGTCACTTCTTTACAGATAGTAATATCTATTGCAGTAGGTCTAAATTCAAAATGCGGATAGCGACCCATCATAATCACCTCATCTACTGTAAGGGGAAAACTGAGTTCCGGTTGCTGGCTCATTACTGCTCTTACTTTGGCCAATTCATTTTTTGAATAAGATTGAATGGACTTGCCTCGATATAATACCGTGCCTGAATATTTTGTAGTTTCTCCACTGAATATTTTTAAAAAACTGGATTTGCCCGACCCGTTTTGTCCCAGTATCATACTGAATTTGCCCGGCAAAAAATCTGCTGAAACATTTTTCAAAATGTCTTTTCGACCTGCTGTATAACAAATGGAAGAAGTGCTAAGCATTGTAACCTCCTTTTTGGCCAACAGCGCCAAACTTTTTTAATAAGAATATGAAAACAGGAGCACAAACAATTGAAACAATAATGCCAACGGGAATCTCAGCAGGAGCAATTAATAAACGTGCTGCCATGTCTGCAAGCGTTAATAATATAGCTCCAACAATCATAGATGCAGGTAGTAAAATTTTATTATCACTGCCCATTAACAACCTGATGATGTGCGGAACAATAAGACCCACAAAACTGATGACACCTACAAAAGCAGTAGCAACAGATACCATTGCAGTATTGATAATTAAAATTGTTGTCTTTAATCTGCCGGTGTTTACACCAAGATAGGTTGCTTCTTCTTCGCCCAATAATAGGGCATTGAGTTGTTTAGAAAAAAATGTTGCGATGATAAATACAACTAATGCTACACTGCCTACAATCGATACTTGCAACCATGTAGCTCCAGAAAAATTTCCTAATCCCCAGAACGTAATACTGCGTGCCTGAGGATCTCTTGCAATAAAACTCATGAAGCCGACTCCACTCAAGCCTAAAGCATTTACGGTCATTCCTATTAGCAACAGTGCAATGATTGAAATTCGTTTTTCTGTTTTTGCTAATACATATACAACATAAGTAGCTATAAGCCCTCCTCCAAAAGCAAAGAGTGGAACTAAGAAAGGCCCCATCGTGCTTTTAAATGTTGGATTGATATTTGAACCTAATACAAAAATTAAAGATGCGCCAAATGCAGCGCCGGCACTTGTACCAACAAGCCCCGGCTCTACAATTGGATTGCGAAACAAGCCTTGCATTAGTACGCCGCTTACCGCTAATACTGCTCCGGTAATGGCACAAAGCAAAACGCGAGGAAGTCTTAATTTTAAAAATACGCCTTCATAGATATTAGCAGGAGCTTCGCCTTGAAAAAAATGTTTTAATGATGAAAACATTTCTGCTGGTCGAATAGATACTGCGCCAAACGCTATGGCAGCGATGAGTACTACTATTAGGAGAATAATAGAAATCGAAAAGAAATATTTACTTTTTTTCAGCATCAGCGGATGGATGAATTAGTTTAAATAATTTTTCAACATTCTCGCCTGTTCGTGGTCCGAAATAAATTAAATCGTGCTCTTCAAAGCGAACGATTCTTTTATTCTTGCCTGCATTGGTCAATGCAACGCCCGGCACTTCGCTGATGAATTTATCCATGCTTCCCATTTGGTCATATCCATAATCGGTAGCAATGATGATATCGGGATTGGATAATGCCACTGCTTCTGCACTTATTTGTCTTGCACCTTTAGCATCATACTTTGCTGTTTTTCCTCCGGCAAGTGCAATCATTTTGTCGCCCACACCATTTCGCCCACTCATTACAAAGTAAATATTATTGGCACGACCAAAATGGATTATCATTACCGATGGAGTATCGGTAAGATGTAGCTTGCTTACATCTTCTTTTGCTTTAGCAATGTCAGCATCCATTTTTTTAACAACAGAATCAGCTCTTTGTTCTACGCCAAAAAATTTTCCTAAATCTGTAAGTAAGAGCTTGGCACTGTCAATCGTATTGGCTCCGCCAAAAGCTTTGACATTCAGTCCGGCTTTAATCAGTTGCGGCAATACATTTTCAGGACCAATATCATTGCTGTGAATCACTAAATCGGGATTGAGTGAAATTATTCCTTCGGGATTTAATGCTCTATGATAACCGACAGTTTGTATTAGTTTGGCACTGTCGGGATAGGTACTACTTAGGTCAACGCCAACCAAGTCATGACCTTTGCCCAATGCAAAAACCATTTCGGTTAAGTGCTTGGAAAGTGATACGATACGCATATCTTTCTTTCCATCAATTTCTTTTTTTCCGAAACGACCACAACTAAAAAGTATAAGTAGTGCAAAAAGAGGAAGTATTTTTTTCATAAAAAATGTTTTGATAAAAAAAGTGGCTACACGAATGTAGCCACTTTCAATAGAAAAATTATTTGCCAAAATTATATCTCAAATTCAACCCGCCAAAAACAACGGCTTTCGTTGGTGCAGGTATATATGCATCAGGCAATTGGTTGATAAATACCATCAACGGATATTTTGTTCCGGTGATATTATTTACACCAAAGAATGCATCTATATCAAAATGAGTAGAAATACTTTTTCTATAGCCTAATTTCATATTGAGTAGGTTATAGCTTGTTGCTCTGCGTAAAGCATAAGACTCCGGGTTTTGAGTGATTCTCTCTAACGAAATATTGATTGGGTCTTTGTATAAATGTGAGAAGCTTGCATAGAAACCTATGTTTGTAGCAGCATCTATTCCCCAAGCTAACATTACTTTTGGAGTGCCAAATACATTAAGTCCGCTGTAATCGAGTGTGTCAATACCGCCGTTTGCAGTTGTGCTTCCTGTTTTGTAAATGAAATTGTTGCCATATTTAAAATCAGAATAAGTAAAATTCAGGAATGGTGTTACATTAGAAAAAGCACCTTTACCATTTTTTACTATAGAATATTTAACGGCTGCTTCTAAACCTTTATGATTTTGATCGCCACCATTGATCATATAGCTATATGCAGTAGCCGTAGGTGGTGTAGCCGGTACCGGCACAGAAACTGAAGTCATCTTGTCTTTAAACTTCAAGGAGAATAAAGAAAGTTGATACACCAACTTATCTTCTAAAATAGTTCCTTTTGTTCCGATTTCGAATTGTACACCTTTCTCAGCTTTCAACACGCTGTTGATTTTTGCAGTGGCATAAGCAGCTGGCGGTGTTCCCGGTATCTGCGGTGTGGTAATAAAGAAATACGAACTTACAGGAGCTTTGAAACCGGTGCTATAAGATGCATAAACAGATATTCCTTTATTGAAAATCTTATTGATTGCAAAATGAGGAGATACCATGTTCTTATACGCTGTGTCAAAATGTGAAGGCTTTATAGCTGTAACACTTCCGGCATTGAAACGATCGTCCAAAATGATTCTTTGTCTGCTTGTTCCTAAACCTGCAGTAATGGAAAGGTCTTGAGGTAATGCCAATGTCCATTCAGTAAATAATGAAGTAGGTGTTGTTTTATATGCAGTATTTGAAGTGTTTGCATTGATAATCCAATAAGGGCTCACTCCATAAGTATAAACTAATGGATTAGGATCTGAAGGATCTGCTTTTAAACTGTAACCCAGTGCTTGTGCATCCTGGCTTTGAACTTCCATTCCTGTAACTCCATTAAGCGTTGCATTTGCGCTAACATCAAATTTTGTATTGAATGATGTGCGGAAACCATAGTTTACACTATTCTTATCGGTCCATCCGCCGGCAGAACTAACATCACTTCTGAATCCCATTCCGAATAATGAAGTGGTATTTGAAACGTTCTTACTAAAATTATAATTATGACTAATACCTGCACGGAATGTAACTACATGGCTGTGTGCATTGTTTTTAATATAATTTGGATTTCCTGAATAATCATTATTATCCCATTGAGCAATAGTTAATTCTCCAAGTCTTTCGTCGTAGCTATCTGTAAAACCAACAAATGTAGAAATAGATTGTTTGTCATTAGCGGTGAAATCGGCTGCAAAGTTTACAAAATCTTTGTGTGAGCTATTATGAATAGAAAAACCATCAGATTTTTGTTTGCCATAGCTCAGCATCATGCTGCTTTTATCGCCACCGGCAGTAACCTGTGTTGTAGAGCGAAATAATCCATAATTGCCAAACATAGTGTTTTGTGCTATAGAAGTTTTCCCTCTGCCGGGAGCAGATATTTTTAAATTGATAGCACCTGCAATAGCTTGACCATATAAAGTACCTGCAGGGCCTTTTACGATTTCTGCATTATCTATAGATGCATAGTCGATATCATCTAAAGTGGTAATGCCTTCCGCATCTGTTACAGGAATTCCGTTCAGATATACTTTATATCCTTGACCATCAAAATTACTACTGATGCCTCTGGTACCGCGTGAGCCATTACCATATCCGCGGATGTTGAATTGCTGTCCACCGGATACTGTTCTACGGTTCATGATTACACCGGGAACACTTGTTTGGATTACATCATCAAAAAAAACTCCTTGGCCGCGTTTTAAATCGGGTGTTCCAAGTTTCGTAATAGAAGCGGGCTGAGATAAAAGTGATTTGTTTTCTGAAGACGTAGCAGTGATTTCAACATTTTCTAAATTTTGTCCGAGCGAAGAAAGATTAACGTTCAAAAACTCATCACAATTTTTGATACTTACTGTTTGTGATTCATAGCCTACATAAGAAATGGTAATGTGACTTGTTTTGCCACATTGAATAGAGAACTGTCCGTTTTTATCGGTAGTAGTTCCGCTTTTAGTCCCATAAGAAATTGTTGCGCCAGTAAGAGGTTGTCCGGATGACTTATCCGTTACTTTTCCCTTTAGCGTTTTTTGTGCAAATGCTGTAAATACAAAAGACAGCATCATGCATAGAAATATTATTTTTTTCATCAGTTTTGTTTTTAGCCGATAAATGGCTGTTTTATATATAAAATTTAAGAGTAATAATTCTGTGTCAACTGTATATGCTAGTAGCATACACAATGTAAAACACTGTGATAGGAGCACAGAATTTAAAATTTAAAGGAACATTGCTAGTGATACAAGATTATGCCTTAGGCGGAGGGGTGAGACATCCTGTAAAAATTTCAGCAGGTATGCTTTCGTTAAAATTGTAGTATAATTCTTTGGGCTTATTATTATCAAAATTATTGTGAGATGCTTGTTGATGAAATACAATGTTCAATTGAAGTGCTTGCACAACCAATCTGGCAGCTTCATTATTTTGTTGTTGTGTATTTTGTTGTAATTGTTGAGTCAATGTAGTTTCCTCATCATCAAATAAACCGGTAAGTGTGATTGTGCCATCTTTGTTGTCTGTAAACGATTTTACATCAAAATATTTTCCATCTATGATGGCTTCTTTTTTATTTTTTGCCCAACGAATATTTTTTTTGATTAAAGTAGTAGAATGAAGAATGTCTTTTTCTAAACGCTCCTTCATTTCGTGTTGAATTCGGTTTTGTAAAACTTGAAATATACCTGCAATTAGTAATGGAGTTATTACAGGTAATAATAATGCAAAGGCAGCTATCTTTCTTCTATAGGTCATTCACACGATATAAGCGTGCAAATATATGATATTAACATTTCTCATAATGTATATTCAATACCGACCATAAAAAAAGCAGAGAAATTTTCTCTGCTTTTTAATTTGTTTTGAGCGGTTTAAAAATTTGTTCTTAATGCAATGATGAAATTTCGTCCGGGAGCTGAAAATCCTGATGCAAAATATCGGTAGTTGCGATCAAATATATTTTCAACAGCAAGTTGAACCTGAACAGTTTTGCCGAGTGATACATTTCCTCTCCAATTTAAAGTAAACCATGATGGCATACCATCGGGTGTTGCATATTTCTGATTGTCTTCTCCATCGGGATTATAATCGCTTATCCGCTTCCAACCATTGTACATGCCATACAGCTCTAATCCAAATTTTTGTTGCTGATAATTCAGACTTGTTTTTCCAAAGAATGGAGGAATATGATCCTGTGGTATTTCACTGCCATCGTATCTGATGATTTTACCTTTTGTATAAGTAGCGGTGCTAAATAATGACCATTGATTGGTGATATTATATTTTGCATTGACATTAAAACCATAAGTTCTTGCTTTGTCCATATTCTGATTTGCAAATACAGCACTTTTTACACCATTATACATAATTGAATCCTGTCCGTTTAATGTAAATGGCGCAGGCGTGATTATGTTTTTGAAGAGCGTGTAGAAGCCTGACACTTCGAAGTATCCGCGATCGGCTATCATCTGACGAACGCCTAAATCTATATTGTATGTGTATTCCGGTTTAATATCAGCATTTGGAACAAATACTCTTTTGGCAACTGAGAAATCAAAAACTTTCACAAGATCATCGATATTGGGCGTTCTGAAGCCCGAAGAAAGACCTAATGTTACTCTGGTTGTTGCTTGAGGGTTATAAACTACGCCTAAATTTCCTGTAACCGCAAAATTCTTTTGTTCAAAATTAGTTACAGGGAGATTGAAGAACGAATTATCAAGTACAGTTGAATGTAATGATGTTGTTTGAAAACGTATTCCATCGTTCAAAATGAACTTTCTATCTTTAGACTTTAACAAGTGCTGTGCATATATTCCAAAATAGTTCATCTTGTTTTTTCCATCGGGGTATCTAGTGTCTAATTTGGTAACCTTGCCCGTTGTTAAATTAGTTCGATCGGCAACAGATGTTACATCATTAAATTGACCATCTATTCCCACTGTCAATTCATTATTATTAAAATCTTTTTTACCATCTATTACAAAGCCCCAAACTTTTACATGTTCACGGCGGCTGTCAAATCTATCGTAGCGGAGATATTCTCTTTGTTGACGGCTCTCTTCCAAATCCTGATAGTTTATATTGGCTCTGATATTATCAAATAGCCCTGTGCTTTTTATTCCAAGTTCATAAGCGCCCAAAATTCTTTTTTGAGGACCATAAAACCATTCAGCCCAACGGAGTGTAGTACCTATTGATCCTCCGAAATTGCGTGTGTCTTGGAAGCGGTCGTACCTTGGAACATCATTCGTGTTGGAATACTGAAAGTTGAGTGTATGTGCTATTTTATCATTTTGTTGGAACAGCAATTTTTGCATTACATCCCATTGCTTATAGCCGGAAAATTTTTGTACTTGCGGATTTTTATTTGCGATAACAGAATCTTTAAATCCAAAGAATTCAATAACTGAATCGCGACGGCCAAATGTAGGATACTTATCTAAATATTTACTGCCCATTGTCATATCTCCAAAATCGCTAAAAGTAAAAGCAGATAACCACGCCACCTTCTTACTGCCAATACTTAAATCATAATGAACAGTCTTCTCATTATTTGCAGAACTTAGTCTTGTAAAGGCCGAACCGGTAACTAATGCCTTGTCTGTTGTTGAAAGTTTTGGTGATTTTGTACGTAGATAAACGGTTCCACCTAAAGCATCACTGCCATACAAAGTAGAAGAAGGGCCATACATTACTTCCATTTGCTCCAACATATTTTGATCTATTGTTATTACGTTTTGCAAATGGCCCGCACGAAATATTGCAGTGTTATGACGAATGCCATCAATAACGATTAAGACTCTGCTTGCTTCAAACCCGCGAATAACCGGACTACTTCCGCCTTGTTGACTTTTTTGTACAAATACTTTACCTGTATTAATTAAGAGGTCGCCGGTGTTTTGACTATTATATTTGGCAATAGTACGTGAGGAAACTATATCAATATTTTGTACTATAAATTTCCTTTTCTCTGTAAACTTATTGGAGTAAACGACGGCTTCATCAAGTGTTTTTTCTTCTAAAGTATCTTTTTGTGCGTAAATAAATGAATACGAATATAAAAGTGCTAAAAGCATAATTGCCTTTTTCATAAAATTTGTTTTTATAAATAAGTAAATAAAAAAAATGAAAGCTGCTAAGGTTTAAGCGATGCTTTGAGGAGGTGGTGTCGGAATGTTTTTAATTCTGAACGCCGGCAAGTTTTCGTTGAACATAAGCGACTTTCTGACAAGTATGGTTAAGCCGCTATTTAAATTGCACGTTGATGCGGGGAGTGTTAATTGAAATTGATTTTGTTGAGCAGTTTCATCTTCACTGCCATTGTTTTCACTTGGTGAATTTTCTAAAGCTTTTTGCGTTAATGGTGTTTCACCCTGATCATATACAATTGAAAGCGTAAAAGTATTCTCTGCAATGCTCTCAATATTTAGGATGTTGTAAACTAAACCATCCAGAACAATTTCTTTTGTGTTGTTCTCGGAAAGGTTAAAGTTTTCCGATGAAACAGTCATTGTCTGAACAGGCTGATTTTTAAGACGAACATCTATTGATTGTTTTAGATTATGCTTCTTGATAAGGATTAAAAAAGGGCTACTTATCGGAATAGCCGTAAGCATAATCAAAAAACAGGTCAATATGTTTTTAATAATCGGGTTCAAAATAAAAAAGCAAAAAATTAGCTCATCAATAATTTCAAATTCACTTAATATATAAAGAGGGTGAGGGCTTGCGCCCCCACCCGAGGTGTCAACCTACTATAAGAAAACAAAAGAACTACATGTTTATGAGGCATTAATAAGCACAATATGTCTGTAATTGATTATAGACATATATCTTCTTCCGCATTAAAAAACAGTACACGTATTCTGAATGATGTATAATCGCTGTATCAAATTCAGCAATATTCATCATTGACAGTTACACAGTGTGCATGTCAATTATGTCGGGCTTAATACCATTTTCTGTGCAGTAATCTGCCATCAGATACTACTACACAAGTTGCTTAGAAGTAAAATACTCCTCAAGCCATTAAAGAAATTGATTGGTCAAAATAACAGACACTATCTATTGAATCGTTTTGCACAAACGATTCAATTTAGAGCCTCATTAAAATTTAAATATTACCTATAGATAATTTGGGAGGAGGTGCTGGTATTTTCAGATGTTTTGAAGGCAATGACATTTCATTAAATGCATTGCTACGGCTACTATTTGATAAAAAACTTAAGTCAAAATTTAATGGCTGTTCCGGCATCGCCAAAAGGAATGATAAATAATGAGCCATTTGCTGATTCTCTGTTGTGTTTTGTTGCTGACAAGTTTTGTTTAATTGGTGCAACAAATCGGTTTCTTCTTCATCATACAATCCGGTAACGGTAATACTGCCATCGGAATGATATTCCACTTCTTCTGCATCAAACATACGCCCGTCAATACGCAACTCTTTTCCTTTTTCGGTCCAGTGAATATCTTGTTTTTGAACGGTGACTTGATGAAGCATTTGTTCTTCCAAACGTTCCTTCATTTCGTGTCGGATAATTATTTGCTTAGTTTGTAAAAAAATTACATATAGCAATGGTGCAATGAATGCACCAGCCAAAAGCACTGATAATATTTTTTTCCGAGGAAGGCTCATTTATTATACACAAATATAAACGAAAAGTGTATTATTTCTTAGGTCTCACCAAACTATCCATGGGGTAATGTGCTTTCAATGTGTCTTGAATAGATTCTGCCCAATTTATCAGCTTATTTTTCTCTTCGTCAGTGAGTTTTGCATCTTTATGAATCCATGTGTACGAGTTTAGCGGCATTTCCCCCTCTTTTACCTGCTTTATTACTTCATCCATTTTATGAAATTGATAGCGGAGTGATTTATTTGCAAACTCATCGAAATTGATTTCTTCCTTGCCTTCTATAATATGTTTGTTTAAAAACCAATGTACAGGCTGAATTTTTGCATACCAAGGATAACGGGTATTGTTGCTATGACAATCATTACAGGCTTTAGCCATAATAGATTTCACGTCATCTGATACGGGATATGCATTACCGATAAAATTTTGTTGAGGGCCTTCAGTAATATTCTTTTTTGGATGAAAGAATTGAATTGCAATGAGTAGTACGATAAGTGCAACGCCTAAGTATTTAAAAAATTTTTTCATAATGGTTTTGTGTTTTTAGGTGTGATTAAGATTTCTCCTGTCATTTCTTTGGGTATAGTTATGCCCATTAAACTAAGTATCGTAGGTGCAATATCGCCTAATTTTCCAGATTTTAAACTGATTTTTAATGAATCGTCAATTACAAAAAGGGGAACAAGATTTAAAGTGTGGGCGGTGTTGGGCGTTCCATCTTCATTGATCATATAGTCTGAATTGCCGTGGTCGGCGGTTAAGAAAACAGTATAGCCATTCTTCAATGCGGCGGTAACTAATTTCTCTACACATTTATCTACTGTTTCGGCTGCTTTGATAGCTGCCGAAAATACACCGGTATGGCCTACCATGTCCGTATTGGCAAAATTGATACAACCGAAATCAAAACTTTGATTTAAAATTTCAGGAAGTATTGCATCTGTTAATTCATACGCACTCATTTCCGGTTTCAAATCATAGGTAGCTACTTTGGGAGATGGGACTAAAATTCTTTTTTCGCCGGAAAATTCTTTTTCTCTTCCACCGCTGAAAAAAAATGTAACGTGTGGATATTTTTCTGTTTCTGCCGCACGAATTTGTTTTAAGCCGGTCTGTTCTATTATTTCTCCTATGGTATTATTCAAATTGTCGTTTTCAAAAATGACCGATACGTTTTTAAATGTGTGGTCATAATCCGTCATTGTAGTATAATGAAGATTTAACTTCTGCATCCCAAAGTCGGGAAAATCTGTTTGTGTTAGAACTTGTGTTATTTCGCGACATCTATCTGTACGGAAGTTGAAACAGATAGCAACATCTCCATTCTGAATGGTAGCTAATGGTTGTTGTGCTTCATTTACAATAACACATGGCTTGATAAATTCATCGGTGATATTTTTTGAGTATGAATTTTCTACTGCGGCTATTGCATTATTTGCTTTATCACCTTCTCCATTTACTAAAGCATTATAAGCCAGTTTCACTCTTTCCCAGCGTTTATCTCTATCCATTGCATAATATCTTCCACTTATGGTTGCAATTTTTCCTACTGAATGATTCAAATGCTCTTGTAAGTCTTTAATAAATCCTAATCCACTTTTAGGATCACAATCACGACCATCTGTAAATGCGTGAATAAAAACTTCTCTTAATCCTTCGGCTTTGCAAACGTCAATCAATGCTTTCAAATGATTGATGTGCGAATGAACGCCGCCATTACTTACTAATCCTATCAAGTGTAGCGGCTTATGATTGTTTTTTGCGAAGCGAATACTATTTAATAAGATTTCATTTTTCTGAAATGAGCCGTCACGAACAGCTACGTTAATGCGTTGCAGCTCTTGATATACGATTCTGCCTGCGCCAAGATTTAGGTGGCCAACTTCTGAATTACCCATTTGCCCATCTGGGAGGCCTACTGCTTCGCCACATGTGACTAAAGTTGTGTTTGGGTATTTCGTATATAATGATTTAGTAAAAAGAACATTTGCATGTTGAATAGCATCTGCAGAGGCAACTTTTCCAAGTCCCCATCCGTCCATTATGATTAGAATTACTTTTTTTTGAGGCATTAGTTGAAGAAATTAAAATTTATATTAAATAACTTTGTTTTTTGCGGAATTGACTTATCCTGTTTTGTAAAATTACGTTGAAATTGAGTTTTTCCGGTATAGAACAAAAGAAAACATATTGATTTGTAGTATTTTAGCGAATGATAAAATGAGGAAAAAAATCTGGCACGCTTTTAGAATAATAAACTATTGAAAAATAAAAACAAAAATGAAAAAATTTACCGCCATTCTTTCAATTGCTTTTGCTCTTATGTTGACTTCGTTCACTAAGGCAAATGCACAGAATAGTGAAATAGATAAAGTAGTCAGTGCCATAAAATCCGGCAGCTCTTCTGACTTGGCTAAGTATTTTGATGATTATGTGCAACTGACATTGCCCGGACAAGGTGATAGTTACAGCAAAGCACAAGCTGAACAAATTATTAAAGATTTCTTTCAGAATAATAGTGTAAAGGATTTTGAATTGAAGCACCAAGGAAATGCTCCTTCCGGACACTATTGTGTAGGTACATTGCAAACAGCTAATGGCAACTATCGTACAAACGTATTTATGAAAGTAAAAGGTAATAAAGAAGTTGTAAAAGAAATACGTTTTCAGGTGGTTGAGTAATATTAAAATATCGTTATCTGTGAAGCCCTGCCAGTTTAAGGCGGGGCTTCACTATTTTTGTAACTATGAACTTTGAAGAACAATTACATCATTTGATAGATGAAGCATTGAAAGAAGATATTGGTGATGGCGATCATTCCACATTGTCGTGTATTGAACCTACTGCAAAAGGGAAAGCCGTTTTAAAGATTAAGCAAGATGGCATATTGGCCGGAGTAGAGGTGGCGCAAAAAATATTTGCATATAAAGAGCCAACTGCTTTTTTTACAAAATTTAAAAATGATGGCGATGAAATGAAGTATGGAGAGAGGGCTTTTGAAGTAGAAGCTTCAGTACACACTATTTTACAGTGTGAACGATTAGTGCTGAATTGTATGCAGCGAATGAGCGGAATAGCCACACTAACGAAACAATACACTGATCTTTTAAAAGGGTTTAAAACCAAGTTGCTTGATACTCGCAAGACAACACCCAACTTTCGTTTATTAGAGAAAGAAGCAGTAAAAATCGGTGGTGGAGTGAATCATCGTTTCGGACTGTTTGATATGATTATGCTTAAAGACAATCATATTGATTACTGCGGTGGCATAGAGAAAGCAATTGAAAAGGCATATCGATATGTTGTTGCTCAAAAACCAGGGTTGAAGATTGAAGTAGAAACCAGAAATATTGAAGACGTAAAAAAGGTTTTAGCAATAGGGAAAGGAAAAGTATTTCGTGTAATGCTGGATAACTTCTCGCCGGAACAAATAAAAGAAGCAGTAGCGTTAATTGATAATGTTTTTGAAACTGAAGCAAGCGGCGGCATTAATTTAGAAAATATTCAATCCTATGCAAGCGCCGGAGTGGATTATATAAGCGTGGGAGCGTTGATTCATCAGGCAAAGAGTTTGGATTTGAGTTTGAAAGCTGTAATAATATAGACTATGAGTAAGAAAAATAAACCCGATAATTTTGGATTTGTGTATAGCACTGATCCCAATTTTTCATTTCAATCGGAAGATAATTTGGTAGAGACTTTATCCCCTGAAGCCCAAAAGCTCAGAATAAGATTAGACACAAAACAACGTGCAGGAAAAGTGGTAACACTAATTGAAGGGTTTGTAGGTACAGTAGAAGATTTAGAACATCTCGGAAAAAAATTAAAATCATTTTGTGGCACCGGTGGTGCTGCAAAGGATGGAGAAATCATTGTTCAGGGCGATCATCGGGATAAAGTGCTACAATGGTTAATAAAAAATAGTTATAAAAATTCAAAAAAAGTATAGGTGTTTTTTTTCTTCGTATTCATACCAGCATCTTTTTTCTATTTGGCTATTGCATTATTGTGTATTAGTTCTATTGCCAAAGGTATTGCACTTGTTACTAAAGGTAGTGCTGAAAAAGATACTGTACTTGCAAAAAGAGGGATGACTACGCTTGTAATTGCAGTACTTGGCTTAGCGATTTCTTCCTGGCTTTATTTTGATTATATATGGGTGTGGTAAAATTAACTCATCAATAATTATTGATACAACTTGTTGGAGATTCTATTTTGCAATCTTGTTGAATTCTACTATCTTCATTGTTAATATTTTAAAAGTATAATGCTATGAGTTTCTTAAAATCAATCAATAAAGAATGGTCTGCCGGAAAAGATTTAGGTCTTTTTATTTTGCGTGTTGCAGTTGCAATAGCATTGCTCTATGGTCATGGTTTTGGAAAACTTTCAGTAATTTTTGGAGGTAAAGAAATTCAGTTTATGGATCCGATTGGCATTGGTGCTAATTTGTCTTTTTATTTGGCAGCCTTTGCCGAGGGCATCTGTGCAATACTATTGGTTTTGGGATTATTTACAAGATTGGCTGCATTGGTTTTGACTATAAACTTCCTGGTAATATTATATTTTCATGGAGTAAAGGTTGGCGATGGCTTCTCCGATTTAGAGCATATATTTTTATACTTCTTTGCTTTTTTGACAATACTATTTGCCGGCGCAGGAAAGATTTCTTTGGATTATTTTTTGAATAAAGGGAAAAGGTAGTTGGTGTTTTTGCAGCGACATGCAAAGGTTTACACCAACCACTTAAATGTTTTCACTTTATTGTCCTTGTGCTAAGCTGTATGCCTTCTTATCGCCCCACATGTTGAGCAATTCTAAAGAACAGACTTTGAAATTGCCACTCATACTTACATACAAACCGATGATGTCTTGTTGATTGAGCGGATAATTGTCAATGCTTTCAAAGCGTACATTATATTGATTCACCAAATTGGTATAAACAGAGCCGGTAGGCCATACCTGCGTACCTCTGTTACTGATATTGATAAGGTTGAACTTAACTCCGGCGTGTCTTTTGCATTTATCTGCAATAGCCAATGGTTGTTCATCGCTTTCAATAAATAAATCAACGCCAACAATTTTTTCTTCAGATGATTCTTTGGAAACCATCATTGAATTGATTTCTAATTTTAGTGGAGTAGGAGTGCCTGCTTGATTAGGAATTAATTCTTTGGCGCCTATCTCAGGCTTTTTACCAAAGTTGTTGATAATCGCATTGGCAAATTCTGTAGTGTTTACCGAAGGTTTTGATTTATCTCCAAAATCTCCGGTGTGTACTCCGCTTTCTAAAGTATAAAGCAAAGCATTTTCAATTACCGCAGCATTTTCTGTAAGGCCAACGTGACGTAGCATGGCTAAGCCACTCAGTAGAAGTGCTGTTGGGTTGGCAATATTTTTTCCTGCAATATCGGGTGCTGTGCCATGCACCGCTTCAAAGATGGAAATATGGTCGCCAATGTTTGCAGAAGGGGCAAAGCCTAAACCGCCAACCAATCCAGCACAAAGATCCGAAACAATATCGCCTTGTAAATTGGTGAGCACGACTACATCAAATGTTTCGGGTTTTATAACCAACTTCATACAAAGGTCGTCCACAATTACATCATCTGCATTCAGTTCGGGATATTCTTTAGCTACTTCATAAAAGCATTCGAGAAACAAACCGTCTGTTAATTTCATGATGTTGGCCTTGTGTCCGCAAGTGATGCGTCTGGCTTTTTTTTGTTTAGCCATTTCAAATGCATAACGAATCACCTGCATACTTCCGGGACGTGTGATGAAGCGGCGACTTAATGCCACATCATGAGTGAGCATGTGCTCGACACCGCCATAAGTATCTTCAATATTTTCACGCACTACAGTTATATCAATGGGAATGCCTGCTTTGCTAAACACTGTATCTACTCCATGCAGGCTTTGAAATGTTCTTTTATTGGCAAAAGTGTTCCATGTTTTGCGTGCAGTAACGTTAATGCTTTTTACGCCTTTTCCTTTGGGTGTTTCCATCGGGCCTTTGAATAATAAGCCGAGTGCTTCAATGGATTGCTGTGCTTCGGGAGTCATGCCGTTGTTGAAACCTTTATCAAAAACCCACTTGCCCATATCCACAAATTCATACTCAAGCGGCACATGATTGGCATTAAAAATTTTTAATACTGCATCCATTATTTCCGGTCCGATTCCATCGCCTTTTGCTACTGCTATTTTCATAAATGAAAGCTTTTTGAAATTGCGGCAAAAGTACGGCTGCAAAAGTGATTTATTGTTGAAAACTTTGCTAAGAAATTGGGTAATAAAATCGCTTTTTGTGCATCATTTACCACAGAGAAAAGAGGTCGCTGAGGTAACGCAGAGTAGGAGATGAATACTTTAGCATTGAAACCCCCTAATACATTCGTTTATAGAATGTTGGTGCAGCTCTGCATCAACTCTTTTTCTCATTTCTCAGCGGTGGAAAGATTTACCACAGAGAAAAGAGGTCGCTGAGGTAACGCAGAGTAGGAGATGAATACTTTAGCATTGACCCCGCTAATACATTTGTTTGTAGAATGTTGTTGCAGCTCTGCGTCAACTCTTTTTCTCATTTCTCAGCGGTTAAAAGATTTGATTTCTTACTAAAAATTCACCCTTTATACCGATCCGTTTACTTCAAAAACATCCATAAATACTAAACGCTCTGCATAAGTTGGTGGCGGCAATGTGGGTCCACGACCTACTATTTTGAAACCATCTTTTTGTTGTTCTTTTATTCTGATAGGATCTGCTTCATGCAATTCATATTCTCGTATTACAACACGGAAAGGTTGGTTATTGAATGTATTACCTAAAGAAATTCTTTCAACAAAATCCAATTGATTCCCTTTGAACTGTTCTCGTTTTACAAAATATTCTTTAATGTATTCTGTTGTGGTCAGGCCTTGCATTCGATCGTTGATAGAAACAAATGCATCTTCTCTTTTAGCTAAAGATGTGTTTTCAATGGTTACAACTATTTTGCTTCTTGATATTGCTGTATCACCACTATTTTCTAAATACAATTTCTCGCCTTTAAATGTATAAGGTGCAGTTCCTCTTACAGCCACATCAAACTCGTTTTTACCGCCTTTGAAATACAATCCTGTATAACGAACCGGTACCACTTGTAACCAATCAACTGTTGTGGATGGGCTAAGACAACAATCTTTATTATTTAATCGCAATGAATGTTTCTGATATCTTGCTACGCACAAACGCACAAATGGAAAATATGCCTGATTGATAGCAACCGGAACATCTGCGTAGTGCATTTGCTTTTCTTCATCAAAAAGCACTTTGTATGCAGCCACACTCATCTTTGTATTTTCATCTTCGGATAGCGACACTGTATCATAAGCATCAGCTCCCGGAAAATTTTCAATCTGTGGATAGTTTGTTCCGTTCAGTTCAGGCGAATTAAATACCGGATCTTTTCCCCAAACAGTACAATGCAATTTTCCAACATCACTCAATGCAACATTTTTGATGGGTAAAATAATTCCAAGCATTTCTTCATCACCACTGCTGAACCATGGCCTGTCCACATATACACGTATGTTACCGGTGCGTATATGTGTTACTTCATTTGAGCTTTCTTTTGAAGCCCAGTTAAAGCTCGGGACAACATATTCTACTACAGCAGTAGCAGGGCGAGCAGTACTTAAAATATTTATCTGAACAGAATCACCAACCTGTGAAAGGTCAATCGGCTTACCGGTTTTCTCACCTGTTTCTATAATGCCGGTAAAATATTCACGATAACGGCTGGTAGCTACGCCGTGATAGTTTACCATACGGTGTTTGGTATCATTAAACGGATGACTGATTTGGGGAAATTTTCTTTCTTCGGCGGTTCCTGCATTTCTGTCGGAAGCCGCTGTTAGTTTTTTGTTGCAATAGGCAGACTGCAATGTTGCCACATGTGTTTGAAATTCTCCTGTAACAATATTTGTATTTTTTAAATCATCAATCTGTTCTTTCCAATCAGCTTTAATATCTATTTTATCGGTGCTGCTGCCATGTACTTTAATAGTGGCAGACAGCTTTGCAGAAGTGTCATTATAATTACGGTCGCTCTTTAAAGTATTGGCTTCAAATGTGGGTTTTTCTAAAGGCTGTTGCACCGCATGTACCAATCTTATATTGCGCCATGGGCTAAACATCCAATGCAATCCTTTTCTTGCCATCTCAATAGCAGGATTTCTATCTCTGCCGGAGAGCACTATTTGCCGCATTGCGCTGATATTATCCACATCATCAGGTCGCCAGAAGCTTGCATAACGTATTTCAATTTCGGCTGATTTTGGCAGTGCAATGGTTAGTATTCGTGCAGCCTTATCCCAATCTACTGTGCCATTTCCTTCTACTAAGCGAATGCGGAAAGACTTTGGATTTTTCCATGCTTCTTTATTGATGGAAGTATTAGCCGTAGGATCGTTCACTTCATCATCAAAATAAAAACTAAACTTTCTAAGTTGATCTTTTTTCCAACTGCTTTCAAAAGTTGTATTGGAGCGCATCATCAATACCACACCTGCTGCCATTGGGTCGGCAAGATATTCTATCGGCAAGTTGCTATCAGACATTTTAGCAATCGGAGCTTTTGTGTCCTTGCTGTTTACATCTGTTTCAGTATCTCTTGATTTGATAAAATTATAGGTAGCAGCTGCTTTGGTAGCATCTGCAAAACTTTCATCAAACATTCCATGTGTTTCGGCTATGTGCTGACTGTTTCTTGGCGCTTTGAAGTGCCGCACTGCTTCATGTTTCCATGTAAGGGTATTATTTACCTTCGAAGAGCTTTCTTGATAAATATTGGTTGGGTTTTGTTTTTCATATTGTTCAGAGCTTACGCTTACATTGCTGCGAATGACCATGTGCTCCAATGATTCTCCGTCTCTTTCCCTTACATTGTTATTTGATTTAGAAACAATTTCATCGGTGGCTACTAATACAGGAACAGGAAGCGGCTCATAGCGCAAATATTTTATTCCTGATCTTACTGCTACGTTTAAGTTTTCAGGTATCACGTCATGCGGTAATGAATTACCGGCAATATCCACTGTTCTTATTTTTATACGATAACTTTTACCAAAACGAAGCATTGGTAAAGTTTTAGGAGCAAGCCCGGAATTTACTTGCATCCGGAAAGGCACTGAATCTTTTAGTTTGTATTTATCTTTTTCAGCACTATCACTGCTTACTATGTTAGCATTATCTTCATTGATCCCTTTGCCGGGCTTGGGCACAGCCAAACTCCAACCTTGCCAACGAGCAAGCACTTCGCTTACTTTTTCTGTGTTTTTATCTTCGTCATTCTCATCTTCTACCAATGCTATATTGATGCAACCTTCATCTATTATTTCATCTTCTGACAAAGCAATATTTTCAGTAGGTGCACCGATTGGTGAAAATCCATAAGTATTCTTTCTCTTGTGCAGAGAATACCATTGATTGGGTTTTTCCTCATAAGCGATATCCATGCGGTAGCCTTGTGTGATGTCTTCTGCAAAAAGTGTTTGTGAAGCAGGTGGTAGTGTAACCGGATTGGTAATAACTGCACTAATTTTTACTCTACTTGCATCTCGTATTTTCTTTATTTCATTTTTGTCTTTGAAATTGATAATTGGTTGTGTGGTTGTTTTATTAAACAGTTCTACGTTTTTTAGCATATTTTCAGGTCTCATAAAACCTGAGAATAAAACTTGACCTGCTTTTAATTTTGAAAAAATATTTTCTGCGAGGCCATTTCTTACTAATGCTATGCCGGCACTACGTAATGAAGGCAAACCTTCATCCGTATCATCTTTGTCTTTTAATATGGCAGGTCCACACTCTTCATTTTCTATGGGCAACACAATGTTTTTCATCAACTCAGTGTCCACCATTTTAAAATATGTAAAGTTGCTATAATCTGCCAGTTTCATTCCTGTTTTTTCTATAATCGTTTCGGTATGAGAAACCAATTTCATTGCAGCGGCATCTGTATCATAAGTTACTACGTCAAATTCGGATGTATTTAATTTCAACATTCCTTTATCAATGGAACTGCCGGCTTTGGGAGCAGCATAAAATCCATTTGATGTTGACTCATAAGATGTATTGGGCGCTATAACAGTTACATCATTTGCGAAATTGAGATTGGTAGGGACAATGCGTACAGTGCCTTTGGATGCAGCAGGAGCTGAGGGCAATTCAAAATCTATAACCAAGCCTAATTTTCGGAGTATGACCGGATAACTTGTTATAACGGAAAATATATCATGGTATTCAAAATCTTTTGGCTTGATTGGCGGAACAGACTTTACAAATTGATTGTCATTTACTGCCAAATAATTAATCAATTGGCTAAAATCCTTTTTGGCATCTGCTTGTGGATTAAACCCAATGACCTGCAACTTTGATAATTGTTGTTTTGTCTGCGTTACGGGTTCAATATTTTTTCTAATAAAATCAGTTTTAGTAAATGTTTTATTTTGATTGGTAATAGGAGTAGTTTGTGTAAGCTGAACTCTTGAGATTGGTGTTAGTTTTAAATAGTCTTTTATAAAAAAACTTGCTTTAGGAACTTCAGTTGTTTTTAAGTTGCCGACATCTTTATAGGTGTCTAAAATAAACTGGTTAATGTACTTTACCGGATAAGACTTAATCATTGTCTTGTCAAATTGCTCAGTAGAAAACCCTTTCACTTTTATACCAGCATGAAAGAGTTTTTCGTATAGATCAGGTTTCCAACCGACATTTTGTGGTTTCACTTCTGAGGGGGCGCCGTTATTCCATTGCACATAGAAAACAGATTGTTGAATTTTTTCCATCCATTTTAAAATATCAGGAAAGGATGCCAATGTTGTTTCATTCGGTACTTCAAGTTGGATGTTCATCATTGCGCTAAGCATCCATTTGCCGGTTTTATAATTTTTCCAAGGGCAAGTTGTAATGATAATTTTCTGAGGCATATTTTTAAATTTTCTTAGTTAATGGTTTCTTTGTTTAACGTATTAAGCTGCAAAAGTGTCGCAGTATTGTTTCCATTCATCTTCACTAATCAACATAGCAAAAGTGGGGTCGGCTCCTGCACCAGCAAACTCTCTTGAGGTTTCAAGAGAAACTGTTTTGCTGAACATAAATACTTCTACTTTTACTTTCAGTTGAGCCTTGCCATAAAGTTTTGTTACTTTATCTTTTCCTTTTACGGTTTCTATTACTGCTGCAATCGTTAATAAAAATTCAACACTTACTGTAATTAAGCCCAGTACACTGAGTGCACCGTTAATTCGTATATATCCTTCAATGGTTATTTCTTTGCCATCGCCTTTCTTTTGTATTTTAAAATATACGCCGCCCATAATGCTAACGGCACCACTGGCTACACCTAAGTTGATTGATGCAGCCGCACCAAATTCCATAGCGGCTTCTAGCGAGCGCAAGCCTTTCATGTCAAACTCCATTGCAAAAAATCCGCCGCCACCTAAAGCTGAAACAGTTAATATAAAAGGTTGATGTTTTTCGCAGAAGTTAAATCGCATGATCAGCGGGCCGCCTGTAAATGAAAGACTGACTGATGCACCAAGATTAATATTACGTAATGTAAATGCGCCCAATTGCACATCGGGTAGTGCTAATGTGTAGCCTGAAGTAACGCCGCTTGTAGTGATATCCAAAAAAGGAGGATCACTAAAACCATCGGTAGGAATATATTTTTGTAATGTATTAATGAATGTAAGCGGACCTAAAAATTCCAATGCCGGATCTTTCATATCCACTGTAAAATCCAGTTTGGCATTGTCGCCTGTTTTAAATCCTACTTTTTTAAATCCGGCTTTCGCCAATCCGAGAAGTATAATATCAAAGTCGCTGATAGATGAATCTACAACAAGTGCATTGGGCTTATTCGTTTTGTACCGATATAAGCTTGTGTCCACTACCAAACGAGAATTGTTGCTTGGGCTAAATGTTACGATTCCTCCAAAAAAACTTTCTTTACGCAATTTGCCACCTTTCCATTTATACTGTGTAATCTTAGCTTCATCTGTCTCAATGTTTTTTAAGGCAGGAATTGGTGATTCACCATTCAGTAAAGCTGTTGTTTTTTCAATGATATCGCTCAGAGGTATAATGCCAAACAATTTTGCATCAGTATTAAAAAACTGTTTAGGATCCATCAGCTTATTCTTCACATCATCTATTTTCCCACTGATGGCACCATAAGTTTTGGATAAGCCGGTTAAGGAGAAATTGGGTGATAAACTTCCTCCTGTTTTATTTCCACTTCCATTAAAGTCCACATTCAGTTTACCACTGCTTGGTAATAGACTGGCAAATACAGTTCCTGCATTTCTATCATCTTCTAATTTTATTTTTACCGGAGATCGCTGACCGGTGATATTTTCAACAGCATTGATAAAAACATCGAGTGATGCAGTAGTAGGTACGAATCCGGGAGGTTCATTTTTATCAAATCGTCCATTGAAAATAATGCTGTTGGTTTCGTAATGTGTTTCGCCGGGCTTATCTACGCTACGGGCTAATGCCAATACCTGATTTCTAAACGAAACAGTATTCATTGCATTATTATTATAAGCACTGTTTAGCTTATTGATATTTCCTTCGTCATACGCTTGGCTATTATTCACTGAAACATTGGTGCTGACAAATACAAGAGGCATTTCAAAACTTACGTCGCCACCATCATAATCATATCCTACCATTTTAAAAACAAATGGCTTTCCATTGAGCATGGTTGGGATAAACTGCGCATCGTCATTGCCTGAAATACTGCTTACAAATTTTGAAGGCGTTTTGATGGTAGGCGTTGCTGCAGTAATAATTTTTACTGAAGAAAAAGGAAAGGCATTAAATTTATTGTCTTTACTTACCGGATTATATTTTTTCTCTTCTTCGGTAATCGCAACAAAATAGCGTTGCCAATTTGCTGCATATCCATCTTTAGGTTTTCTTTCTGTAATGCGCACCAAAGCAGCTTCATGTCCCAATGGATACATATTACCTGCATATACTACTTCTACATAATGATCGCGGGCTAAAGTGGCAATATGCTTCCACTTCAGCATATTCAAATCACTGCTTACTTTATCTAATTCATTTCTTTTAAACTGAACGATTGCATCGAGCCATGCACCCAAAGAACTCAGCATCAAATTATTTACTTGAACGGATTTGGGCGTGAAGCCGTTAATGCCAAAATTGCTGGTTTGGTGTACGATGCAGTGCCGATCGTCATTGTATAATGAAGTTATAAATTTTGGTTGCCCTGAAGCATTCATGGTACCGTTTGGTGTAAAATCTCTTTCCGGTTTATTTTTCCAATCACCATCTATGTCGGTTGCCCAAAGCGCTCTAATGGTTCTGATTACTTTTGTTGCTTTGGAATTGTCCACTCTTCCTCCGCAATTGGTACTGGCTAATCGGCTATGCCATAGTTCGTAAGTAGAAACCTGTACACCTTGATATGTGGTGAGTCTTTTTTTCAACTGCTTATCTTGCTTCCACGCTGCATATTGATTGGGTGAAATAAATAAGCGGTAAGGCATTTCAATAGAAGTTTCATCATCACCAATAGGTGCAGGTTTATTACTATTTAAAAATGCACCAATGTTTGCGATAATGCCATCGTTGGCTTTGATTGCTGCGGCGGGAAGCTCATTCTTTTGAATTTGAAGTGTTTCATCTTTGCCCGCTCTCCTTATTTCACGATTTATTTCTACTTGACGACGAATTGTATCTTGATTTGTAGGTAGTGTACGTATCCTTATGTTTTGATCTGCTTTGATGTTAGGATTAGTTTTTACAGGCTCAATTTTTATAGGTTCTTTTTTTACAGGTTCATCATTTTTTCCCGGAACTTGTATTGGTGGAAGATTATTGGGTATATCAAAACTTCCTCTTTTGAAAGGCGGCAAGTTTATATCTGAGGCACTAAACACCGGCGCACAAGTAGCTCTTTTATTTACGACTAATTGAAAGCCATCCCAGTTTAATAAACCGGAGGGTGATAATGCAATATTGTCTTTGCCGCGAGTGTCAAAAACTAATCTTGTTTTTCCTGATAGATACGTTTTTGCCGGAGGTGAGAAGGTGTTAGTATTACCGGTTTGAATAAAGGGAATGAATTTTGATAAATCAAATTTTGAATCAGATGTTTTATTCCAAAATAAATCTTTTTTGGCAGCAATATCAAAGTTGGCCTGACCATCTTGTCCGCCACCTTCTTCCCAAGCCTGCTCTGCAATGCTTTGCGGTTGAAACTCTACAAATAATAAATAAGGTGCTGATGTTTTAATTAATGATTTATTGTCGGAGGATTTTTTGTATCCGGTAAATGTCATTTTCAACTCGAGCATATCTTGCGGTCGATAAATAACCAACTCGGTCTTGTCGTTCAATAAATTGGCAGTGTTGAATAATGAGTCGGCTAAATCTTCTTTATTTCCGGCAAATGCTTTTGTAGCACCCAATCCGGTACTTAATCCAAGAAGTTTTAAAAGTTTGCGACGGGTTTTACTTTGTGGTTCATTGTTGGAATGACCGGTAACTGTTTTGGTGTCAGTTTTTTTCATAAAAATGGTTTAAAGGTCTAAGTCCAAACTTAAACAATAAACTTTAAGAAAATACTGATGTAGTTAAAAAAAATCTCTAAAAGATTGAAATAGTATTAAAACAGATTCGTGAGTGTTATTTCCCAACTTCCTTCGTCAATTTCCGATTCTAATTCGCCCAAATCCCATCCACAATAGCCAATAAAGATTTTTATGTCTTCTTGTTTCAAGCTTTTATTGTTGATAGCAGTAATGGCTTGTTTAAAGTTGCCGCCATAATAGATATTATTGTAAATATTTATTCCTTCTTCTATCAAATCAGGTCGGCAATGTATCATATATAGATGCTCATTATCCACGGGGCCGCCTTCATAAATTGGGAATGGCGCACTATGTCTGAATTCGTGTAAATCATTTAATTTTTTGGGAAAAAGTTTATTGATGATAAAACCCATTGCACCTTTCTCATTATATTCAGTGATGAGAATAGAAGTAAGTCCAAAATAAGTACGACTTAATGCAGTAGTGGCTTTTATGATTGTGCCGGGGTGGAAGTTCATAACAGAAAGTAATTGTACAACCTATCTTTCAAATATACCAACATCCTCATTATGAAAATGGAAGTTCTATTTCTTCTTCCTCCATTCCCACGGTGGTGTGGGATTGGGCTCGCTCCAGAGGCCGATTTTTTGTTTTCTGGCTTGTGTTTCTAAATCTGCATACTCCTGATTGGTAGAATATTTTTTGAAATGCCAGGCAAGGCCTTGTTGCACTAATGATTTATTTAGATTTTCCCCTGTAGTTGTAATCACTTCGCCAATCAAACGCTTGTTGCGATCGTACTCATTTCTGTGTACTACAGTTACTTCTTGGCCAAAACATTTATCGGATACAAATTTTTTTGCGGCTTGCCCATAAGGTTGATTTTTCTCGGGGCAATCAATATGTGCAAAGCGAACGGTTAATTTTTGTCCTTCATATAGAATATCAATGGTATCTCCATCTTTTACGGCAATTACTTTGCCATGCACTTCATCTTTCAAGGGCGATTGTGCGGCACAAGAAATAATCAGAAAAGAAAATAAAATTAACTGCTGGTAAATTGTACGGAATGGCATCTGTAAAATTACAACTAACAAGATAATCTGAATCAAACTATCGGTTTTGCCGTTCAACAATATTTTTTTGCAGCCCTTTATATTCTCTGTAAGTTTAACTGTCAAAACCTACTTACAATGAGAAAAATATTTTGCTCGTTCGCTATTCTTATTTCTTTAAATGTTGCTGCACAGAAAGTAACATTAGATCAATTTAAAAACTGGAAACCCCGCAATGTTGGTCCAGCCGGCATGAGTGGCCGTATCACTGCCATCGATGTGGTGGTGGACAATCCGAATATTATTTATCTCGGTGCTGCATCGGGTGGTGTTTGGAAAACAACCAACAGTGGCAATTCATGGACACCTATTTTTGATGAGCAACCTACACAAAACATCGGCTCCATCAGTATTCAACAAAGTAATCCGAATATTGTTTGGGTTGGAACAGGTGAGGGAAATCCTCGTAACTCCATCAATATTGGCGAAGGAATTTTTAAAAGTATGGATGCCGGAAAGACTTGGAAGCGAATGGGTCTTGAAAAAACAAGAAATATTCATCGTGTAATAATCGATCCCGTCAATCCGAATACTGTTTATGCAGGTGCTATTGGCAATCCGTTTGCCGAGCATCCGGACAGAGGTGTTTTTAAATCAACCGATGGTGGTGAAACCTGGACAAAAATTCTTTATACCAATGATACAACGGGCTGTGCCGATTTAGTAATGGATCCATCCAATCCGAATAAACTAATCGCCTGTATGTGGCAACATAAGCGTACGCCATGGAACTTTACAAGTGGCGGTCCGGGTAGTGGTATTTATATTACGATTGACGGAGGAAAGAATTGGAAAAAAATGGGAAAAGAAAATGGCTTGCCCGATGGCGTTACAGGAAGAGTAGGTCTTGCATTTGCTACCAACGAGCCATCACGAGTGTATGCAATGGTAGAAGCAACAAAAAATGGATTGTATAAAAGTGATGATGGCGGCTTCAATTGGGAATTGGTAAACAGTGATCCTAAATGGGTGACGAATCGTCCATTTTATTTTCAGGATATAAGAGTAGATACAAAGAATGAAAATAGAATTTACAATATACACGATCAGGTGGAAGTGAGTGAAGATGGCGGAAAAACATTCCGCACACTATTGCCTTATTTTGGTATTCACCCCGATCATCATGCATGGTGGATTCATCCTACAATGCCCAACTTTATGATTGAAGGAAATGATGGCGGCATTGGCATCACACATGATTATGGAAAGAATTGGGTTTTTGATGATAAACTTCCTGTTGGACAGTTTTATCACATCAGTGTGGACAATGAATTACCTTACAATGTAATGGGCGGCATGCAAGATAATGGAACATGGCATGGCCCTGCCTATACATGGATTAACAGTGGCATTCGCAATTATGAATGGCACAATGTAGGCGGTGGCGACGGCTTTGATATAATGCCCGATGCGGAAGACGCAAGTTGGGTATATTCTGAAAGTCAAGGAGGCTCACTCGGTAGAAGAAACTGGAAAACAGGCGAGAGTTGGTTTATCCGCCCTGTTTCCACCGATCCGAAAATGCAATTGCGCTACAACTGGAATACACCTATTGCTCAAGATCCATTTGATAAAAAGAAAATTTATTTTGCCAGTCAATTCTTAAACCAAAGCAATGACAAAGGTGTAAGTTGGCAAGTGATATCACCCGATTTAACAACCAATGATTCTGCAAAAATTAAAGCATATCAAAACACCGGCGGACTCACATTAGATATCACCGGTGCAGAAACGTATTGTACTATACTTGCTATTTCGCCTTCGGCAGTGCAGCAAGGCGTTATTTGGGTAGGCACAGATGATGGCAATGTTCAACTGACAAAAGACGGCGGTAAAACATGGACAAATTTCAGAGGAAAAATTCCGGGAATGCCTTTAGGAAGTTGGGTGCCTCAAATCATTGCATCCAGATTTAATGCAGGAGAAGCGTTTGTAGTGTGTAATGACTATCGCCGCGGTGATTTCAAACCTTACATATTCCGTACAAAAGATTTTGGCACTACATGGACGAGAATGATAGATGAAAATAAAGTAAAAGGTTATGCACTTTGTGTGCTTCAAGATCCAACTGAACCGAATCTAATTTTTGTCGGAACGGAAAATGGCCTTTGGATAAGCTTAGACAATGGCAATAATTTTGAACAATGGAAAAACGGTTATCCTTCTGTTTCTACTTACGATATGGCTATTCAGGAAAGAGAAGCCGATTTATGTATTGCTACATTTGGTAGATCGCTTTGGGTTTTGGATGATATTCGCCCATTGAGAAAATTGGCTGCCAATGCCGGTAAAAATTTCTCATCGCCTATTACCGCATCACCCGCACCTGAAGCTTATCAGGCACAATACAGATCTGCTGATGGCTATGATTGGAGCACATTCGGATTGTGGGATGCAGAAAATAGAAGACGCGGCGCAGCAGTTTCATTCTTTATCAATAAACCTAAAAACGATACTGCTTCAAAAAAAACGATGACACCTGCTGCACCAACACAGCAACCTGATGCGCCATTTGCAGGAAGAGGAAAATTTGGAAATATGGGAGGTTTTGGCGGAGGTGTAAAAACAGATACCGTTGTTGTAAAAATTTACAACAGCAATAATGAGCAAATAAGAAATCTTCGTTGGGGTGTAGATACAGGGTTCAATAGAACGTATTGGGGAATGGAAGAAAAAGGGTACAGGCAAGCAGGTGCGCCTAAACCAATGCCCGGGGCTCCTGAGCCCGGTGGCAATCAGGTATTGCCCGGCACATATAAATTAGTGATGAGTTATCAAAAGGCAACAGACTCTACATACATCACTGTAAACGATGATCCAAGAATCGGAAACAGAAATGCAATAAAACTGGCACAAAGAAAACTTTTGGATCGTTTAAGAAAAAGTACTGATCGGTTAAATGAGGCATTGGATCGGTTGAATGAGTCGGATGAAGTATGTGCTAAAGTAACATCCCAATTAAAAGGTGTAGATGGAAAAGATACTGATTCATTGAGAAAAACAACTGCTAAAATATCCAACGAAATAAAGTCGCTTCGCGAAATTGTAAACGGAAAGACATCGGATAGGCAGGGTTTATCTAGAAGTCCTTTTGATATAACTGTAATGACATTGATACAAAATGCACAGCAATCTGTTACTAGTAAAATGGTAGCACCGGGCGCTACAGAAGAAGCACTTGTAGTGAATGCCGAAAAAGCAATTGATGATTTTATACAAAAAACAAATGCTTTTTACAGTGAAAAATGGACGTCTTTTAGAAGTTTGGTAGAAGGAACAAAAGTGAATTTGTTTAAAGAATATAAATCACTTTAAAAAGGTAAAGACTACAAGAAAGAGGTTGTAGCAATACAATCTCTTTTTGTTTGTGTAAAATTGTATAAATGGCTGGCCTTAGAAAACAGCAGTAAAAATAATTTATGTACGTTTGCTCAAATTGAAGTGTATGAAATTGTCGCATTTATCTGAAACGCTAATCGGTTCTGAAATTGTAAAATTAGGCGGTGAAATAAGAGAAAAAATTCGTCAAGGAGAACAGATATATAATTTCACAGTAGGTGATTTTGACCCTTCTATTTTTCCTATTCCCAAAGAGTTGGAAGATGCAATTGTGAATGCTTATCGTAAGCATTTTACGAATTATCCTGCTGCAGAAGGAAACTTAGATTTAAGAGAAGCAGTTCTTTCTTTTATTAAAGATGAAGAGCAGTTGGATTATGGCTCTAATGAAATATTAATTGCATCCGGTGGTCGTCCGCTTATCTATGCAGTATTCAGAGCCATTTGTGATGCGGGTGACAAAGTAATTTATGCTGTACCCAGTTGGAACAACAATCACTATACACATTTCGTAAGTGGCGAACATATTGTGATAGAAGCAAAGGCCGAAAATAATTTTATGCCTACAGCAAATGACATTCGCCCATTTATTCAAGAAGCTGCACTTATCTCTCTTTGTTCTCCTCAAAACCCAACGGGAACAACTTTTAAAAAATCGGAACTTGAGGCAATTTGTGATTTAGTAATTGAAGAGAATAAGCGTAGGGGCGATCATGAAAAGAAACTTTTTGTAATGTATGATCAAATGTATTGGCATTTGACTTATGGAGATATTCAGCACTATAATCCCGTATCACTTCGCCCGGAAATGAAGGATTACACCATTTTCATTGATGCCATAAGCAAAGTATTTGCAGCAACCGGAGTAAGAGTAGGCTGGAGTTTAGGCCCTGCAAAAGTTATTGCCAAAATGAAATCCATTCTCACACACGTAGGAGCGTGGGCGCCAATGGCCGAGCAAAAAGCGGTGGCTTATTATCTGAATGAGAACCGTGTTGGTATTAAAAACTATCTGACCAATTTCAAAAAAGAAATTGAAGAAAGACTGCGCAAAATTTATAACGGCTTTACTGATTTAAAACAGGCCGGTTATCCTGTCGATGCTATTGCGCCGGAAGCAGCAATATATTTGACAATAAAATTTGACTTGGTGGGCAAAACCACAGGAGATGGAAAACTGCTTGCCGACCAAGGAGCTGTTACTGCTTATATTTTGAATGAGGCAAAATTAGCGGTAGTACCGTTTTATGCTTTCGGGGCAAGTAAAGATTCAAGTTGGTACAGACTAAGTGTTGGCACTTGTAAAAAAGAAGATATTGAAAAGATGTTGCAACAATTAAAAGCATCATTGCATCAATTGCATTGATTCAGTTTTTATTTATCAAAAAATAGAAAGTATTCAATTGAGCAGTGCGAGTATTTTTCCAAATTTTTTTACTATTACGAGAGATATGATTACGCATCACTAATTCGTGTGCATTGCAAAACTGCTTTGGACATTCACTTGCAGATAAAAGATCATTCAACTCTTTATCGGAAATAGGGTTATTGTAAAGAAGTATGTTGTGTTCGTTTCTGTACATTAAAATATTCTTTATCGTACACTCGATTATTTCACACTCGGACAGCCACAATTTTTACCGCCTTTTCCTGTACCGGAATAATAATTTCTATTGCAACTTGCTAATAATATCAGCGAAGAAACAAGCAGTAAAAAAGCAATTTTGTTTAATGTCTTCATATTTTGCACTTTTAGTGTACGAAATGGATATCTAAGGTAAAACATTTTTTTACAAAAATTATTATGTAACAATGCTTTAACCTTAAAAATTAATATTAAGCAACAATTAATGGCCGAAATACCCTCTAATAATGCAAATCTACGAGTGCTCATTGCGCCATTGGATTGGGGATTGGGACATGCCACACGTTGTATTCCCATAATTAACGAGTTTTTGAAAATGGATTGTGCGGTTTGGCTGGCCGGTGAAGGTGCTCAAGAAAAACTGTTAAGAGCAGAGTTTCCGCAACTACCATTTTTGCCGCTTAGAGGCTATCGCATTAAATATTCCAAAACTTCAATTGGAATGTTGTGGAGCATGATTCGGCAGGCTGGAAAAATCACTAAGGCAATTAAATACGAGCATCAATGGTTGCAAGAAATAATGCATCAATATCATTTTGATGTAGTAATTAGTGATAATCGTTATGGGTTGTATCACTCATCTGTGTCTTGTATTTTTATCACACATCAATTGTGTATTAAAAGCCCTTTGGGTGGGTGGAGCGAAAAAATTTTGCGGCGAAAAAATTATGCTTACATCAATCGTTTTACCGCTTGCTGGGTTCCTGATATGAAAGATGAAATAAACCTTGCCGGCGAATTATCGCATCCGCAAAGAATGCCATTGATACCAACAAACTATATTGGTGCTCTTTCTCGCTTTTCTAAAAATGAGATACAAGAAATCAATAATCATCTACTTTTTATACTTTCCGGCCCTGAGCCACAAAGAAGTTTATTGGAGAATAAAATTGTTGATGAGTTAAGACACTACACCGGTTCCGCAACTATTGTAAGAGGTTTGCCTGATGAGCAGAAAAAAATTCCTTCTACTCAAATAATACAATGCTACAATCATCTATCCGCCGATGAATTAAACAATGAAATGCAAAAAGCTGAATATGTGATAGCACGAAGTGGTTATAGTACCGTGATGGACATAGCTGCATTAGGTAAGAAAAGTATTTTGATTCCTACACCCGGGCAAACCGAGCAAGAGTATTTAGCAAAATCTCTTTCAGAAAAAAACTTCGCCCCCTTTATGCTACAAAAAAACTTTACAATAGCTAAGGCTATGGAAATGACAAAATCGTATGCTTATAAACATTTCAATATCGAAACTGTAACTGACTTGCATTATGTTATTGCTAACTTCATCGATTCTTTGAAAAAAGAATAAGTACACACATTATCTTTGCCGCAAACTCAAACACTTGCGATCAAATACCCGTGCACATTTGGCTGTTCTGTTGACGAATCTTTTTTTCGCCACTAATTTCAGTTTGGTAAAATATATTTCGCCTGCTTATATTGGCCCTTATGGCCTTAATGTTGTGCGTGTAGGTGTAAGCATGATTTTATTCTGGATAGTATGGCTGTTTGGAAAATCGGCTATAGGAATTCAGCAGAAACATTTATTTCGTTTTATTCTTTGTGGGCTTACAGGTGTTGCATTAAACCAAATGCTTTTTATCAAAGGCTTGACAATGACTTCTACCATTCATGCTGCACTTTTGATGTTGTGCACCCCATTATTAATCACCATTCTTGCATTTTGGTTTTTGAAAGAAAAAATTAGCCTTGCCAAAGCGATTGGAATAGCATTAGGTATTGGTGGTGCATCCATACTCATTTTATCAAAAGACAGTAGTGGTGGCACTTCTTTGCAGGGTGATTTATTAATTGTATTGAATGCTACGGCATATACTTTTTATTTTATTTTAGCAAAACCATTGATGAATGAATATACGCCGTTGCAGGTAGTGCGTTGGGTTTTTACTTTTGGCTTTTTGATGATACTTCCATTTGGGTGGACACAGTTTAGCGAAGTTCACTGGCAGCAATGGGAGTGGACACATTTGGTAGCTATTTCATTTGTGGTGCTTTGTGGTACTTTTTTGGCTTACTATTTTACTACTTATGGCTTACAAAAACTAAGTGCAGGCACAACAGGAGCATATATTTACACGCAGCCATTATTTGCAGCAGCAATTGCCGCTTTATTTTTAAATGAACATTTTACTTTTCAAAAAATATTAGCAGGTGTGTTAATCTTTGTAGGCGTATTTATGGTGAGCCGAAAATCTCCACCGGTCATTGAAGAGTAATCTAAATACTTTTCGGAGTATCAAAAAACCAAAACTCTTTATTGGCGTTTTCAAAATTTTTCCAACTATTACAATAAGCGATTACCGCAAATATGCCACAGGTAGGAATATTATCTATGCGTGCATTAGTAAGTGTATTGGCGAAATCAGTAATGCCATCATTGTGCGAAACAATGGCAAGCGTTTCTATATTATCTGCAGCATCAGATATTATGGGGTAAAAAATATTGGGAGGTGGTAGATATAATTCATTGAGAAAAAGCACATTTTCCTCTTTCAGTGAAAACTCTTTAATAAATGCTTTGGCAGTTGCAATTGCTCTAATAGCATTGCTCGAGAATACAGCATCAATCCTTACTCCTTTCTGTTTCAGGCGAGCGGCCATTTCTTTTGCTGCTTTCTTTCCTTTGTCGGTAAGTTGACGATCAAAATCATTCATGCCCATAGAGCCGGACTCTGTTTTGGCATGACGTATCAAAATCAATTGTTTCATAAAAATTCAACAAACCTTTTTAGTAGCCCCTTCCTTTCTTTCCTTCCATATAATTCATAAAGGCTTTATTCACTACTTTGTTTCCACCGGGTGTGGGATAGTTGCCGGTAAAATACCAGTCGCCCGGATTGTTGGGACAAGATTTATGTAAATCTTCAATGCTTTGAAAAATAACTTCAACAGGAAAAGATAATCCGGCCGGAGTAATCAATTTTGCAATGCTTGCTGATATTTCTTCATTGGTAAATTGCTTATAAATCTGCTTTACCACATTTTCGGAATGTAATAAATCTTTCCGTTGTAATTCTTTACATCTCTCGTACAACTCTTTCAGTAATTCTTCTTTGCCACGTTCTTTCAGTAGCGATACCACTGCATTGAATGCGATAAAATCACCCATTTTGCTCATGTCTATTCCGTAGCAATCGGGATAACGGATTTGTGGTGAAGAAGAAACAACAATGATTTTTTTCGGTTGCAATCTTCCCAGCATACGGATGATACTTTCTTTCAAAGTAGTTCCTCTTACTATGGAGTCATCAATCACAACTAATGTATCTTGGTTTGCTCGCACTGTACCATAAGTGATATCATAAACGTGCTGCACCATTTCATTTCTACTGGCATCTTCGGTAATAAATGTGCGCATCTTTACATCCTTGATGGCAATTTTTTCTACACGAATACGGCGATTAATCATTTCGCTGAGCTTCTCAGCATCAAAATCTTTATTCCAACTCTGAATGCGTTCTAATTTTATTTTATTCAGATAATCTTCCATTCCTTTTAGCAAACCATAAAATGCCGTTTCGGCTGTATTTGGAATAAAAGAAAAAATTGTATTTTTTAAATCGTGGTCAATGGCGTTCAATACTTGTTCGCTCAAATTGTAGCCGAGTGCAATTCGTTCTCTATAAATCTTTTCATCACTGCCTCGTGAAAAATAAATGCGTTCAAAACTGCAAGCTTTTCTCTCTTTGGGTTCTAATATCTGCGCCACCTCAATTTCACCTTGTTCATTTACAATCAATGCTTGACCGGGCATTAATTCTTTTACTTCGTTTTCGCCCACATTAAATGTAGTGCGAATGGCAGCCCTTTCAGAGGCAGCTACTACTACTTCGTCATTGATATAATAATAAGAAGGACGAATACCGTGTGCATCTCGAAAGACAAAGCCGATACCGTTGCCCGTAACACCGCCTACGTGAAACCCACCATCAATCAATGGTAGTGTTTTTTTCAAAACTTTTTTTATATCCATCTTTTCCGGTGATGCCTCATCTTCTTTGCACAAAAAAGTATGGATTAAATCTATCAATGCCGCCAAATCGCTGAAACGAACAGTATCATGCGGCTCTTTGCCAATCAATGCAAAAAGTTCTTCTGAATTGACAATATTAAAATTTCCGGCCATGGCCAAGTTACGTGCAGGAATTGTATTTCGCTGAATGAAAGGATGGCAATACTCTACTTTATTTTTTCCTTGTGTGCCATACCGAAGATGCCCCAACATCAGTTCGCCTAAAAAGCGAACATGGCCCTTCATCAATCCGGGATGATTTTTAATTTCGGGATTATAAAGTTCTAATTCTTCTACTTCTTTTCCTATTTGCTGAAAAATATCGGAAATCGCTTGCGGTGCATTGCTACGAATGCGATGCATAAACGGATAGCCTGGTTCTACATTCAGCTTCACCGTTGCAAGGCCGGCGCCATCTTGTCCGCGATTATGCTGCTTTTCCATCAACAGATAAAGCTTATTAAGTCCCCAAAGAGTAGTGCCATACTGTTGCTGATAGTATGCAAAAGGTTTTCTCAGTCGTATGAATGCAAGGCCGCATTCGTGTTTAATTGAGTCGCTCATTCAGAAGCGCAAAGTTAGTTGGTTGGCCAATGCGAGCAAAAGCGATTTATTGCGTTATTTGCCTCTGATAAAGTTTGCTTTGTATATTTCAACCTATTTTAATAGCTTTCAATTTATAATCATAAAATATTTTCTTATGCTGCGCAAAATATTTTTCATAACCGGTATAGCTTTCAGCCTTTGTTTTGGTCTAAATGCTCAATCGGATAAAGCCGAAACTTGTATTGCTGAACTAATGCAACAACATGATGTGGTGGGAATGTCAGTAGCAGTTGTTAAAAACGGCAAGTTGTTTTATACTCATTCATTTGGGTATAAGAATTTAGAAATCAAACAAAAGCTTACCGACAATGATATTTTTCGTATTGCATCCATTTCAAAATCCTTTTCGGCTACTGCAATTATGCAATTGGCGGAAGCGAAAAAACTTTCATTAGATGATGATGTGAGCAGGCTAATTGGTTTTACTGTGCGTAATCCTAAGTTTCCGAATACGGTTATTACATTGCGAATGCTTTTGTCGCATCGCTCTTCTTTGAATGACAGTCAGGGTTACTTTAGTTTGGATGCTATTAATCCTACAAAGAATCCAAATGCGCAGAAATGCTATAATGATTATGAACCAGGGACAGATTATCAATATTGCAACCTGAATTTTAATATGGTTGGAACAATCATTGAACGTATTTCAGGTGAACGATTTGACAAATATATTCAGGCACATATTCTAAAACCATTGGGGCTGTATGGTGGTTATTGGGTTGATGGATTAGACAGTACTCGCTTCGCAACAATTTATGATTATAATGATTCATTAAAAAAATTACAAGCACAACCGGCAGCATATAATCCACGAAGAGAAGAAATTGCTAATTATGTGATGGGTTACAGTGCGCCTATTTTTTCACCTACAGGCGGAATGAAAATATCTGCGACCGACCTTGCTCGTTATATGGTCATGCACATGAATAAAGGGAAAACAAATGGTAAAAGAATAATCAAAAAAAAATATGCTATCGAGATGCAAACCCCATTGACCGAAAAAGAAGGCTACGGACTTGCTATTTTAAAAACAGAAAAATTAATTCCCGGACTTACAATGACAGGGCACACCGGTAGTGCTTATGGGCTATTCAGTGCCATGTTCTTTAATCCTGAAAAAAAATTCGGTATTGTAGTGATTACGAATGGTTGCCATGCTGGTTATACTAATGGATATAATACCGTAATTTATAAAGCTGTGAATTGTTTGTATGATAATTTGATAAAATAATTTAATGATTATCGCCCGATGCGCCGCCCGATGCGCCGCTACGCTTGCATCAGGCTCAATGTATAATTGTCTTTCAGGCAATGTCGATCGTTATGATTTTGTGATTGTTGTTGCTTGCATCG
This sequence comes from Bacteroidota bacterium, assembly GCA_018268055.1. Classification (GTDB taxonomy): domain Bacteria; phylum Bacteroidota; class Bacteroidia; order Chitinophagales; family Chitinophagaceae; genus JJ008. The sequence goes on along the minus strand of JAFDXF010000004.1, from coordinate 25,095 downwards.
TTCATATTATCGCCAGATGCGTCGCTACGCTTACATCAAATCCATTATCGCCAGATGCGTCGCTACGCTTGCATCAGGCTCAATGTATAATTGCCTTTCAGGCAATGTCGATCGTTATGATTTTGTGATTGTTGTTGTTTGCATCGTTCATATTATCGCCAGATGCGTCGCTACGCTTACATCAAATCCATTATCGCCTGATGCGTCGCTACGCTTGCATCAGGCTCAATGTATAAATGCCTTTCAGGCAATGTCGATCGTTATGATTTTGTGATTGTTGTTGCTTGCATCGTTCATATTATCGCCTGACGCGTCGCTACGCTTACATCGTTCATATTATCGCCTGATGCGTCGCTACGCTTGCATCAGGCTCAATGTATAATTGCCTTTCAGGCAATGTCGATCGTTATGATTTTGTGATTGTTGTTGCTTGCATCGTTCATATTATCGCCTGACGCGTCGCTACGCTTGCATCAGGCTCAATGTATAATTGCCTTTCAGGCAATGTCGTTGATTTGGAATCAAATTTATCTACTAAACACCCTTAATTCGTTTTTCTGCAATCTTAAAATAATTTTTATCCAATTCAAATCCGATAAATTTTCTTTTTAATTCAATTGCTGAAACACCGGTGCTGCCACTTCCCATAAATGGATCTAAAACAGTTTGCCCTTTCCATGTAAGCAAATTGACTAAATGATGCATCAGATTTATCGGCTTTAATGTTGGATGATTATTAAAATCTTCTGCATGTTGTCGAACTTTTGGCACTAAGAAAAATTTATCATAACCATCTTCGAATGCTTCTGTTCGTATAATATTTGCCGCCACTCTTCCTTTCGGATGTGGGTTGTGACCTACTTTTCCTTCGCCGGTTTCATAAGGTATGCGTGTTTCTTCAATGTTCAATGCACCTGTTCCATACTTTATGATGTTTTGTGCAACGGATAATTTTTTTTCAATTGGCTTTTGAACAAGAATGATCGGTTCATAAGCCGGTTTTATTCCAAGACCACTTCCTTTAAATTTTAATCCTGTTTTTGATGCAGGGGAGAGAATATGTTTTTCTCTTCCGGTTTTATAATTTACAGCACCATTCTTTTTATAACCTTGCACATATTTATAGTCGCCAACTTTTTTACTTTTTACACCAAGCTCTTTATCAATATCCAAAGCTATGTCACGACTTTTAGGCATTCCATTGAGATAGCTCCAGAACAAAACATCTTTGATGATAAATCCGCTGTCTTCTAAATTAACCATCATGCGGTGCATCAAGCGTACAGAAGAGAACACTGCACCAAAAGCTCCGGGTTTTAAAACATGCAAACAATCTTGCCAGATTTTTTTATCAGGTAATGCTTTGTCCCATTCATTATTCTGAAATGAAATACCATAGGGCGGGTCGGTAATCAATGCATCTACAGAATCTTTGTAAACACAGGGTAATCCGTAGCAATTTTTATTATATATTTTGTATTCCGACATAAATGAAAGATGTAAAATTATAGAACCACTTTCTATTTTTTAAGAATAAATAAAACCTGTAATAGAAGTTCCTTTGATGTTGTTGTTTTTTATTTTTCCGGCTTTTACTTCTGCTTCAAAATAGCGTAAATATTTTTCTGTATAAACGCCAAACCGATTTTTTAAAAACTTAAGTGAATTGAACCAGCCATATTTTAAAGAATAAGGCAGGTTGACATGAATGCCCGGCCAATTATTTACCTGCTTGTGTTGCGATTTAAAATTTCGGTATTCCCATGCTCTTGATGAATCTACGAAAATGTGTATGTTGTAATCGACTTGCTCCAGTTGAATCTGAAAATCAACACCGGCAACATCCAATGCGCTACTTCTGATTACATTTTGATTGCCAAATAAAGAGCAGCTCAAAAAATATGCATGATATTCTGTTAAAAAACCAAACTGAGTTCTGTATAATCTTGCTCTTAGGCCTTCACTAAACTGTGCATCATTGGTAAAACCAAATTCTTTCCTGATTGCTTCACCAAACTTGTCTGAATAATATTTATTAAAATCAGCAAAAGATAACCATTGTTGCTGTTTAAAGAATAAATCTTCCAATAAGAATGATGGATTTCGCTCGCCCTTCAAATCCATTTCCACCGTTTTTATTTTGAACAAATCCGGATAGAGTTGAAGTGATTCAAGGAATATTTCATAGTCGGTTAATGTTCCAGACATTATCTTCTAAATTTATTTTAAATGAAGACTATTTCAATTCTTCAAAAATACCTGTCTGTTTATTTTTGCGAACATTGTCTGCGTTAAAATAGCGTCCGTTCATAGCGATATAAACGCCATGAGGCAAAGTTTGTGCAAAGGCTAAAGCGCTTCCTAAATTAAACAGACCGTCAGAACTGCCAAACTTAATTGGTATCATCGCTCCGGTAAGAATAATGGTTTTTCCTTTTATTTTTTTTGCCAGAATTTTTGCTGTATCACTCATCGTATCTGTGCCATGTGTAATAACGATTCTGTCTTCTTCGGCATTATTGCATTGATGTACGATTAGCTCTCTGTCGTCATCCGTCATTTCTAAACTGTCCACCATCATCAATGTACGGATTTCTACATCGGTTTTATTGCGCCCTAATTCCAGCAGATCGTGTAAATGTGTGTCTTTAAAAAATAATTGCCCATTCAGTTCATTGTATTCTTTGTCAAAAGTGCCCCCTGTTATGAATATGCGTATTGCCATAAATCAATTTTAAAGTGTGAAGATATTAAATCGGGTATCAAATATTATTACCTATTTAGAGAAAGGATCTTCATTTTGCTCTCATTACCATTTCTATCCACTGCTGTTACAATCACTTCACACAGTTTCTCTCCGGCCAATATATTGCCAATGGTAGCTGATTTTAATGCCCTGTTCAAAATTTGATAATCCCATTTTTTGCCATATCTATAATAAACAACATATTGTGCTATATCATTTTCATTTGATTGAATCCAACTGATGGTTGTTTGTTGTCCATTGTTTTGAATAGTTGTTTCGGGCGATTGAGGTAATTTATTGCTCAGCCAAGGCGAGGCAGGAACCAGTGCCTGCTTTTTATACACACTCTTTATTAATGTATCTGCCAATCTTGAATTCTTTATTACAGACGAAATACTCCAATGAATAACACCCATACTTTGTGGTTGCATACCACGGTCAATCATAATTTGATGTAAAGTTTCGTTGAGGCTGATATTACTACTATCTCTACTGATGCTGATGCCGGGCCAAAGATGCCTTTTCATTGTATTCTCACTTGACCACCAACCGAGCAATACAGGATAGCTCTGCGCATATTTATTGATTGGCCAATATAGCTGTGGAGCAAAATAATCCAACCAACCTTTGTTAAGCCAAAGTTTTGCATCTGCATATAATTGATCATATTGATCAAAGCCTTCAACACTTGCCGGATAACCCGGTCGCCAAATACCAAATGGACTGATGCCTAATTTCACCCAAGGCTTAATAGATTTTATTGTGTGATACATTCTTTCTACTAATTTATTTACTGCATCACGTCGCCAGTCGCCACGACTTAACTTGCCACCGCTTTTTAAATAAGCCTTCCAACTTAGCGTATCGGGAAAATCTTCATTGAAATTATAAGAAGGATAAGGATAAAAATAATCATCCATGTGAATGCCATCTATGTCATAACGCTTTACTAAATCTTCTACTACACTATTGGTAATGTCTTGAACTTCTTTTTGTGCGGGATCCATCCACCAATAACCTTCTTTTAAATATACGACCAATTCCGGATGCTTCTTTACGATAGACTGATCACTGATTGCTTTTCCATCTTTGTGATGTGCTCTGTAAGGATTTAGCCAAACGTGCAATTCAATACCGCGTTCGTGTGCTTCTTTTACCCAAAATTCTAAAGGATCGTAATAAGGATCGGGTGCTTTGCCTTGTTCGCCGGTAAGAAAGTATGACCATGGTTCAATATCGCTTTTGTATAATGCATCTGCCTGTGGACGCACTTGCAAAACGGCAGCATTAAAATTATGTGCTTTCAAAAAATCAAGTAGGTCAAGGGCTTCTTGCTTTTGTATAGCAACCGGCAAACCCGGTTTACTTGGCCAGTTGATATTGGCAACAGTAGCAATCCATGCCGCTCTAAACTCACGTTGTGCTTCGGGAAGACTTTCTGATTTTTCAGTTTTTTGAATTTGTTTTGAAATGGTGCAGGAAAATAAAATGCTGCAAACAAATAATAAGTTCAGACTTTGTAAATTTTTTCTCATACAGAATTTAATATTTGGAACTAACTCAAAGTTAACATTCTGATTTGGTTCAATATGGATTTGTCAAAAGATGAAATGTTGAATATAGTGTTTCAATTTTTCAGGTAGAATAAAATATTAACCCCGATGAGTATAGGGAAATAACTTGAACGATTTGAAATATATTTTTCGATTTTGCACCAAAAAGACAGAATAACAGCAAACGACAAAAATCTATCTTTGCATCGAGTATGAACAAGCGAATACATCATTTTTTTACCAACGACCACCGCCGTTTGGAAGATTTATTGAGAAAAGCATCTGAAAATCCTGATGCCATAAATATGGAATACTATCATCCCTTTCGTGTCGGATTATTGACACATATTAAAATGGAGGAGAAAATTCTTTTTCCTGCTGCACAAAGGGCAAATGGTGGTGTGGCACTTCCAATTACTGCAAAACTTAGGCTGGATCATGGAGCCATTACTTCCTTAATGGCTGTTTATCCTACTCACGAATTGATTAAAGCATTGTGGTTTATTTTGGACCAACATGATTTGCTAGAAGAAAAACCGGGCGGTATGTATGATGCTTGCGAAGCATTGACTCAACATCAAACAGATGAAATATTAGAACAATTAAATCAAGTAACAGAAGTACCTGTTCATCCTCCGAGTCCACTCTCTTATGTATTAGAAGCGGGGAAAAGGGCTGTTGCCCGTGCAGGATACGACTATGATAGTTTGATAAAATAGGTATGGATAAGATAACAGTATGCTTATCACAATAAGTTTTCAACATTTTCAAAATTTAATAAAAAAATCTCGCTTCTTTTATGCACATTCTTTTTAGTAAGAGCCGAACAAAGTAAATTGCACAGCTATGCTCGATTATTTACAAGGACTCAATGAAAAACAGAAAGAAGCCGTACTTTATACTGAAGGCCCATTGATGATAGTGGCCGGTGCAGGCAGTGGAAAAACAAAAGTGCTTACTACACGAGTAGCCCATTTGATGGCTTCCGGTGTAGATGCGTTCAATATTCTGGCGCTTACATTCACCAATAAGGCGGCAAAAGAAATGAAGGAACGTATTGAAAAAATTTTGGGCAATAATGAAGCTCGAAATCTTTATATGGGCACTTTTCACTCTGTGTTTGCTCGCATTCTTAGGTTTGAAGCAGATAAAATCGGTTATCCGAGAAACTTTACAATCTATGATACTGATGATGCTAAATCGGTATTAAAAACAGTAATTGGCGAATTAAATTTGGATGACAAGCATTATAAGCCTGCAACGGTTTATAACAGAATTTCAGCAGCTAAAAATGCACTGGTAGGTCCTCAAGAATATACAAACGACTGGGCTATTCAACAAGAAGATATGCGGGCTAATCGACCGGCTATAGCCTCAATTTATAATGCCTATACAAAACGATGCTTCAAAAATGGAGCAATGGATTTTGATGATTTGCTCTTGAAGTTTTATGAGTTGCTCACCAAAGTACCCGAAGCATTGGCGAGATACCAGCGCAAATTCAAATACATTTTAATTGACGAGTATCAAGATACTAATCCGGCTCAGTATGAAATTATCAAACTGTTGGGTGCTATGTATGAAAATGTTTGTGTGGTGGGTGATGATGCACAAAGTATTTATTCATTTCGCGGAGCAACCATTCAAAATATACTTCAATTTCAAAAAGACTATGATAATGTAAAAGTGGTAAAACTGGAGCAGAACTACCGAAGCACAAAAAGTATTCTGCATATAGCTAATGAAGTAATTAAAAACAATAAAGGACAGATTGAAAAAGTACTGTTTACCAATAATGGCGAAGGCGAGAAAATAAAATTGGTGCGCACGATGACGGATAATGATGAAGGTAAGTTTGTGGCCGATAGTATTCAGGAACAAAGACTGCGCAATCATTACAACAATAAAGATTTCGCTATTCTATACCGCACCAATGCACAGAGCCGTGCCTTTGAAGAATCGCTACGTAGAATGGGTATTCCTTATACTATTTACGGAGGTATTAGTTTTTATCAACGAAAAGAAATTAAAGATTTAGTAGCCTATCTGCGGCTTATTGTCAATCCGAAAGATGAGGAAGCTTTAAAAAGAATTATCAATTACCCTGTAAGAGGAATTGGTAAAACAAGCCTTGACAAACTACTCTTAATTGCCAATGAAACTAATGTTTCAGTTTGGGATGTGTTGTGCAACGCAAGAGATCATGGCTTTAGAGCAGGTACACTTACCGTGCTGGAAGATTTTGTACTCATGATAAAAAGCTTTGCCAGTATGCTGGAAAAGCAAAATGCTTATGAAGTGGCTTTTCATGTAGGTAAACAAACCGGTTTGGTAAAAGAATTATTTGTTGATAAAAGTGCGGAAGGAGTGCAACGTTATGAGAACATTCAAGAGCTGCTTAACTCCATAAAAGAATGGACAGAAAGCCCCGATAATGAAGAAGGCGAAATGGTGGACAAAAGTCTTTCGGCCTATCTACAACAAATTACTTTACTCACAGACTCAGATCAAAAAGATCCGGATGCTGATACGGTGAAGTTGATGACGATCCACGCTGCAAAAGGATTGGAGTTTACTTGTGTATTTGCTGCAGGATTAGAAGAAACGCTTTTCCCCAATGCTATGTCGATTAATGATCGAGAAGATTTGGAAGAAGAGCGCCGCTTGTTTTATGTTGTCATTACAAGAGCGAAACAAAAATTGTGGATCACTTATGCTAATACTCGCTATCGCTTTGGCCAATTAGTGCAAAACGAACCGAGCCGTTTTATTGACGAAGTACCGGAAGAGTATTTGGATAAAAGTTTTGCAGGAAGTGGCGCAAGAAATAATTCAGGTAGCCATTGGGGCAATAGTGGTGCAGGAAATAGAATGAAAGGTTGGGGCAGCGCTTCGAACAACGATGTGAAAGATGCAGAAAAAAAATATGGCAAGCCGCCAGGGAGTTCTAAAAATTCTACACCTTCATACCTTGCGCCAAAGGCAACACAGCCAAAAGTAGTAGAGCATAAAGCATCTGAAGATTTCACTCCAAGTGATACTTCCAAATTGGCAGTAGGACAAAAAGTAGAACATCAACGGTTTGGTTTTGGCGAAGTTTTGACGATGGAAGGAGCAGCACATAATCCAATTGCGACTGTGAAGTTTGAACAAAACGGGGAGAAAAAAATTATGCTCAACTATGCTCGATTAAGAATTGTAGAATAAAAATTAACAATTCTTCTGTTATTACGAATTTATATTTGACGCATCAACTATGGCCCGCAGGAGAAAAAATAAAAATGGAAAAATATTACTGTTTTCTATTGTATGCTTTGTATTGATTGCAATATTCATCGTTGTAATAACTGAAATATTTAATCGCAAACAAGGAGGATTTATACACTATGCTGAATTTGGAATCAATATTCCGCAAGGATATTCTATACATGGTATTGATGTTTCCAAATATCAATCGCAAATAGCATGGGAGCAAGTGAAAGCAATGCGTATCAAAAATATCAATCCGGGTTTTGCTTTTATAAAAGCTACAGAAGGCGCAAGTAATTTTGATCCCCAATTTGACCGTAACTGGGCGAATGCCCGAAGTGCAGGAGTGGTTAGAGGCGCATATCATTTTTTTATAGCTACAAAAGATGGAAATGCTCAGGCTGGAAATTTTATTAATAAAGTTGAATTAAAATCAGGTGATATTCCACCCGTCTTGGACATTGAGCAACTCAATGGAGCAACTCCAGCCAATTTAAAAAAGGAAGCAAAGCGATGGCTGGATTCAATAGAAAATTATTACGATGTACGACCAATTATTTATACGAATGTCGATTTTTATAATCACTATCTTGGTGCTGAATTTGATAAATACCCATTGTGGGTAGCACATTATTATCAACCACAACAACCGCGTATCAACCGCGATTGGTTATTTTGGCAACATAATGATGCAGGAAGAGTAAATGGTATTGGCCATCCGGTCGATTTCAATGTATTCAATGGAGATTCGCTTGCTTTTAAAGATTTGTTGGTGAAATAATAAAGTTGTCAGATAATCTTGTAACTTAACGCTTTACTTTTTTTATGAATCCTCAAACAGATAATGAAACTTTAATTTATCTAAAGAAAATTGCCAAGTCGGTATATCTATATGTCCTATGGCTTGTGATTTTTATGCTCGTTGGTTTTTATTTCAATTTGTTTTCTACAAGTGAAGGCACTGTGCTTGTATTTGTTATCATTTACTATGTGTTGGCGGTTCTATCATTTGCTTGGATGACACGATTTATCATCAAAATGTGGAAATAAATAGGATGGGTTAGAAAAAATAAATTATTTTACCGTTTCATTTCTAACCAATGAACCTTAAACAAGCGAGTAAATATTTAGTAATTACCGGAGCTTTATTGATTTGGATAATCAAATATTTGCTACGCCCGTTACATACGTACAATGAATTTGGAACATTTTTTCTGGGTATAGCACCGAATCTTTTCGGTTCATTTTTAATCCCTTTTGGCGCTTATTGGTTTTTTAATGGGCAAAACTATTTGTTGGCTCGTATTTTTCGTATCCAATCAGATTATGATTTAAAATTGGTTTGCTCTCTTGGGTTTCTAATGTTGGTGGTGAACGAGTATTTACAAAAGATTTCTTTCTTTGGCCGCACTTTTGACTATTATGATATCCTGTTTTCGGCGTTAGGCCTAATGATTTCCTATTTCATATTCAGTAAAATGCAACGCAAAGATGCAGTACAAATAGCTTAACTGCTGTGATCTACAATAATATACCACCGGCCATTTATTTTTTCTAAAAGTAAATTAAAGTGACCGCTTAAGTCTCCAATACTTCTTCTCAAAAACCACTTTCCTACAATGAAATAATATTTTCGAGATAGTTTTTGAATCTTTAATTCAGTAAAAGACAATTTGCCCATTGCAGCTGTATCGGGATAGCCTTTCTTATAGTTTTTCAAAGTGTTTGCATATCCATAAGTTACGCCACTCTTCCCAACAAACATTAAAGAATCATTTTCCCAATAACCTTTCATATAGCCATCAAGGTTGCCATTATTCCATGCTGCGCTTTGATTACTTAATAATTGGCGTATTGCTTTCACGTCTTTTGATTGTGCAGAAAGCGTTAAAGAAAAAATTATAAAGGATAATAAAGCAATGATGAGACGCATAAAAAATGTTTTTTGATAATGTAATTTATCACCAATCAATGATCGCAATCATAACTGTGTGCATGATTGTGTACTCTGCAAAATTTATAGTTAAGAAAATGAGCAATCACAATAAATAGCACAGCAGGAATTAAAAGCCAAATATGTATTGTTTCAAAAAATTGCTTAATTACTAAAAAAGCAAAACCTATTATAAATAAAATTAATGGTGTAAAACTGTGGTGGTGCTTTCTGTAACCATGATATAAAGCATAAGACCCGATCAAAAAAGCAAGCACAATCATTCCCACTTCAAAAGCCATATTGTGAATAATGTTTGCACCAAAAACGGGGAGGCTGGCCATAAATAGAGGAAGTATAGCACAATGTATTGCACATGCCAAAGAAGCTCCAATTCCTAATGCATCCCAATTTATTTTCCACTTCATAGTAGTCGGCAAATTTACGAAAATACTATTGCCTGATGAAGAGAAAGAGAACGTACCTTTGTGCTGATTAAATTTTTTACTTTAATTAATAGCCCAACACTGTACCATATTTTTTGATAGATTGATATAAAACGGTTAAGAAATGCTCAAATTTTCAAAGAAACATTGGTTATATATAGCCTTCTTTACGGCTCTTGTTATCATTTTTTATATTGTAATAACACTTGTAGTGCCGGGATTCACAGAGCGAAAAACTGCACCAATAAATACAGTTAGGCCATTTGCTTTTACTACTCAGGATGGACAGCGACTGACCAATAACGATATGGTCGGTAAAATATATGCGGTAGAATTTTTTTATACTACCTGCCCCGGTATTTGTCCACGTATGAATAAGAATATGCGTACAGTATATGATGCACTGAATAAAGAAAAAGATTTTTATATTTTATCGTTTACCTGTGATCCCAAAACAGATTCTGCTGCGAAGCTGAAACTGTATGCCGACTCTATGCAAGTGGATACAAAAAAATGGGTTTTTCTGACCGGAAGAAAAGATAGTTTATACAATGCGGCACGATTGAGTTTTAGTATTGATGATCCCAAAAATTTTGTAAAAAATGAAGAGGATGATTTTATGCACTCTCAGAACTGGGCATTAGTAGATCGTGAAGGAAATGTAATAGGTATCTATGACGGGCTGAAAAAGAGTGAAGTAAATGACCTTATTAAGAAAGCAAAAAAAATGCTTAAAGAAGGGTAAGGAAAATTTGTAAACGAGGACATATAAGACTATGATAAAACTGCAACCTACTTTAGAAAATGATCTTGCTAAACTAATTCCACTTCAGGAAAATGATTTTGAGGATTTATATCAAGTTGCTGCTGATTCAAAAATTTGGGAACAACACCCCAATAAAGACAGATGGAAAAGAGAAGTCTTTAAAAACTATTTTGATGGGGCTATAAAAAGCAAAGGAGCATTTAAAATTATAGAAAAGAAATCAAGCAATATTATTGGTTGCACCAGATTTTATGATTTTAAGGAAGAAGATAAAAGTATTCTTATTGGTTATACTTTTTATGGGGTGGCATACTGGGGTAAAGGTTTTAATCAAGCTGTAAAGAAAACGATGCTGGATTATATTTTTCAATATGCAAACAAAGTTGTCTTTCATATTGGAGCACAAAACATTCGGTCGCAGCACGCTATTTTGAAATTGGGCGCTGAAAAAACAGGAGAAGAAGAAATCGCTTATTTTGGTGAACAGTCGAAGCTGAATTTTGTTTATGAGATTTTAAAAACTAATTGGATAAATAGAAAATCAAATTAAATTTTTATCAAACAATTCCCATCCTGATTGCTTTATTAATCAATGTAGCAGTATTCTTTGCATCAAATTTCTCCAATAAACTTTTTCGGTGGGTATTTACTGTGGGGAGGCTGATATATAGTTTTTCGGCGATCTCTGCATTGGTCAAGCCTTCAGCGATTAATAGCAAAACTTCTTTTTCTCGCCTGGTAATAATCGGCGTATCGATTTTTTTTTCTTTAAGCGCATTAGCTACTTCGTGGCTAAGATAGTTTTGCCCTTTCATAATAGTTGCGATCGCTGCTAATATTTCTGACTTATCTGCATTTTTCAACACATATCCTGAAGCACCATTCTCTATCATGTCCCGAATATATGCCTGCTGATTAAATGTGCTAAGCCCAAGAATAAAGACAGAGGGATATATTTTTTTTACTTGTTTGCACAATTCAATTCCATTTACATCGGGTAAGTTTATATCCATCAAAATAACATCCGGCAATTTTTGTTTTAGAAAACTGAGGCAAGAAGATGCATTGGTTGCATGTCCCATCCAGTCAATATCTTTTTCATTTTGTAATAATGAACGGATACCTTCAATGACCATGTAATGATCGTCAACAATGAATAAGCTTGTTTTCATAATATATTTTTTGGCCACAAAGGTTTTCTCTTAATATTCTTAACTTCTTAATGGTTTATAATTCATAGATCATACACCAATTTCAATTAATACAGAAGTACCTTTTCCCATTTCTGAATTTACGTCTAATTTCCCTTTCAGAAATTCAACCCGGTTTTGAATATTGTTCCAGCCAATACCGGCAGGCTTATTCAATACAGTTTTTGTATCAAATCCTTTTCCATCGTCTTCAACCGTTACGGTTAGTAATTTTTCAGCGTGTGCTATGTGCAACTGCACCAATACATTTTTTGCAGCGGCATGCTTGATGGCATTGTTCACCAACTCTTGCACTATACGATAGATAGTTATACTTGTGGTTTGATCTAATTCAATATGCTCCATTCCCAGTGACTGATAATTAATATGAACAGCTCCACTTCTGTCAATATTTTTACAAAATTCATTTAATGCAGTGTCCAGCCCGTATTTGACTAATACTTCGGGCATCATATTATGAGCCACTCTTCTCATTTCGCTGATGGAACTGTCCAGCATATCTAAGCTGCGTGCAAAAGCCTGAGCATTATCAGGCGTCATGATTAAATTCTCTTTCATATTGCTTAATGAGTGTTTAATACCGCTCAGCATTCCGCCAAGGCCATCATGTAAGTCTTTTGCAAGACGTGTACGCTCTTGCTCTTCTCCTTTCAGCACCGCTTCGGTGGCGGTGAGTTGTTTTTCTTTTTCTAATTCGTCAATTTTTGTTTGCTGTAGTTTTCGGCGATTTCTAAAATTAAAATAACCAAGTAAAGAAATAAGCAAGAGCGCTAAAGCGCCTGTAATGAGAAAATAAATCTGATTATTTTTTTGCCTGATCTGTGATTGCTGCAGTTTTATTTGTGCCTCTTTTTTTGCCGTTTCAAATTTTTTCTCAATATGAATGGTGTTTTTTGTAATGGATTCGTTCAAAAGGCTGTCGTTCAGCAGTTCGTATTGATTGAAATAATAATAGCCTAATTGGGTGTTTTGCATAGCATAGTATAAACTGGATTGCAATGCATATATTTTTTGCTTTACATCTCTCAAATTGTATTCATTCGCCAAAGCCATCGCAGAGTCAGCCATCAGCTTTGCATTGGCATAATCTTTTTTTAATAAATAATGATAAGCTAAGCCGTATTGGGCAAGTCCTTCATATTCGTGAGCATTATAGATACGGGCAAGACTCAATGCTTTGTCTGCATAAATTTTGATACTATCTACCTGCTGCTGTTTTAACGATATTAATGCATAATTTAAACTGGTGGTTATCAAAATTTGTTTTTCTCCACTCTCCTCAGCAAGTTTGACGGCCTTGTTCAAATAATATTTTGCAGAATCATACTGTTGTAGTTCTATATAATTCAATCCCAGATTATTATATGCTTGTTGCAATGTGTTTTTATCATTGGTTTTTTCTAAAATATTCACAGCATTTAATCCATTATTAGCGCCCTTTCTGTATTGGTGCATAGAATAATACAAGTACTGAAGAAAATTATAAGTAGCTCCTTCATATTGATGGGCGTTATTCCTGTTTAGAATATCCCTCGCGGCTTCAATGTATCCCACAGCATTTTCATAATCTTCCAATTGGCGATAGGCCATACCCACATTCAGCATGGTACGGCCTACTTCTGTAGAATCAGCATTTTGTTTGGCATAGTTCAGCGCTTCCAAATCTATAATCAATGTAGAATCAAAACTGCCTTTTATATTTAAGATATTTGAATAAAGCGTATAAAACCCTAAGACTCCATCCGTATATTTTAATTTTTGGCTTAATTCTTTTCCGAGGTAACAATATTTTTCTGACTCCTTTAAATCCTCTTTATAATAATAGTCTGCTAATGTATAATACAACTTCACTTTATTGGTATCTTCTTTTGCCGAAGGCAATGATTTTAGCAGGCTGTCTTTATTGAGCGCCTGGGCATAACTACAGGCGCTGATTATAAGCAAACAAATAATTTGTATGAATACTCTTTTTATCATTGAATGCAAATTAAACAGAATACTTGTCTATTTCCCCTCATCTTTTTTAATGATTTTTTAGAAATAGGCTTTAAAAAATCATGCTTTTTAATGATAGCTGTTCAATATCGCTCCTGCTACTTTTACACCTTACTATTAAACTCAAACAAAATGAAAAAGCGCCTAATTCTATTTTCTTGTATATTAATTTCAATGGCAGGTTTATCACAGGAAGAGCCACCAAAGGTTCCGCCAATCAAAAATAATGTGATTATTAAAAATCTACCATTGCCTCCAAATAAGAATATACCCACTAAGCCTGTTGGAAATATTCCGATTGTAATATGGGATTCCATGGCTGTAAGTGCTGCATTGCAAAAGCATAGTTGGAACTTAACCCGCTGGTGGATTACAAATACTGCCGGTCATTCTGATGGCGATCCCGGTTTTATGTTTGAGCAAAGTAGTGTCAGTTGTAGTTACTGGATTTCCGATGCTTTTAATCGGTTTACTTCAGGCACTTATAGCATTACCGGAAAAAATGTACAAGTGGTATTAACTAAAAACGATATAATGAAACTTACCTGCAATCTGGTTTATGATACAAACAATGATAAACTTACCGGCACTTATAAACTGGAAATTTTCTCCATTACTAATCCTCCTGCAAATTACAAACCCGGTGTTACAACAGGTGAAATGAAATTAGACAAAAATTAGCTGTGTGATATATTAAAACTTACTCCTAAAACAAACCATTATGAAATATATTTTTTCAATTGCAGTTATTCTTTTTTGTATTACATCCTGCAAAACTGTACCCGTTACCGGTCGTAAGCAACTAAACCTTGTTCCTGATGCGATGATAAAAGCATTGGCGCTTACCGAATACGATTCTGTTGTAAAACATAGCGCTACACTTTCGCAAAATGATGAAAGAGCAGCATTGGTAACTACGGTTGGCACTAAAATTCAACACGCTGTTGAAACCTATATGCAGCAAAACAATATGAGTAATGATATCAAAAAATTTGCATGGGAATTTAATACCATCAATGAAGCCACTATTAATGCCTGGTGTATGCCGGGTGGTAAAGTGGTAGTATATACAGGACTGCTTCCTATAACGCAAAATGAAACTGCATTGGCGGTAGTAATGGGGCATGAAATTGCACACGCTATTGCAAGACATGGTAATGAACGGATGAGCCAGGGGTTGCTGATAAATTTAGGCGGGCTTGTATTGCAGGAAGCCTTAAAAGAAAAGAAACAGGAAACACAAGCGTTGTTTCTTGGATTGTATATGGTGGGTTCTAATCTTGGGCTTGCATTGCCCAACAGTCGGATGCAGGAAAGCGAGGCGGATAAATTAGGATTGATATTCGCTGCTATGGCTGGCTACAATCCAGAGGAAGCGATTCCATTCTGGCAACGGATGGCCGCTCTAAACAAAAACAAAATGCCACAGTTTCTTTCTACGCATCCAAGCGATGAAACGAGAATAAAAAAATTGTCAGTATTAATTCCGGAAATAAAAAGCAAATATTATAATCAGCAATAAAATTCACCTTTTTTAATGATACCCCCGCTTCCCACACACGGTTAGTTTTACATCAATATTAAAAAAACAATCAGGCCAATGAACAAATTATTTTTATCAGCACTTTTGCTGTTATCAGGTTCTATCACTTTTGCACAAAAGGAAACTTTTGGCGTAGTCAATTACACTGTACCTGCAAATTACGAGTTAGTAAAAAATGAGAATGTACTTACTTATTACAAGGAAGATAAAAGCACCGGCGCTTACTGCAATTTTTTTATTTACAAAATAATGCCCGGGCAAGGCGGCACAAAAAATGATTTTGATTTTGCATGGGATAAACTCATGCAGGCGCCTTTTAAATTCACTGCCACTCCGGCTATGCAACCCGAAGCAACTTTGAAAGGATGGAAATTTTTAATTGGCAATGCCCGGTATATTGATAATGGTGTGGCTACTTTGGCTATGCTTATCAACTTTAGCGGCGAAAATAATATGCAGGCAGTTTGCATTCTTTCCAATTCTGATAAATACAAAATCGATATAGAAAATTTCATTGCTTCGGTAGATGTGATGAAGGAAACTATTCCATCGCCTGCAACACAACCACAGAGTGAAAAAGGGAAAAATGAAAAAACTGTATCTTCAGAAAACAATGTAACCGGTGCAGGAAATTTAAACATCTATTCTATCACAGCGCCGCCCACATGGAATTTAAATTCCAATGAAAATAATCTGACATTGGAAAAAAATACGGCCTTGGGAAAAAGGGTTATTGAATTTATGAAGCCAATATCCTCTTCAGGCGATTTAGAAAAAGATATGGAACATATATTTTTTGAAGTATTTGCGGGATGGGAACTGCACCTTAACCCAAATGCTACAATTTTTGAGGCAGGTAGTCATGAAAAAGGACAAACAGGACAGGGTTTAAACTACTACATGTTATCCAACGGCATAAAGAAAAAGGGCCCCAATAATTCTGATGTAATAAAGGCTACCGTATTGCTTATCCAGGCAGGAAACAAGGTTGCTATCATCAATACAACCGATAATATTTTAGGCAGTGAAGCAGACATGGCTTTGAATTTTATGCTATTTAATTTAAAACTCAATGGTGTGGAAGGCAAGGCTATCAGTAATAGACAACCACTTGTTGGTACATGGGGTTCCAACAGCGGTTTGTATGGCAATAGTTTGAGCTTTGTTACCAGTTATATGGCCGATGGAAAATATTATGTATTGGCACAATCTTCTTACACCATAGGTTACGACTATTATAACGACATCATTAAGAAAAAGCAATTCAAAAGCCAAGGTAGCTATAACATTAATTCAAATGTATTGGAAAGAACACCATCATCAGGCAGTTTATCAAAATACTATATCCGGTTTCTTTCACGCAAATACGGCAATAGGGAATGGGAAAATGCCATAAGCATATATGACAAAAATTACGACAAAAGCAAAATAAACTCACCCTCAGTTTTTCAAAAAATAAATTGATTGCAAGCGCTAAAAAAATTAAAGAATGAAAGACTGAGATCTTTTTATTGCAGTAAACAAAGAAATAATTCATATTCTTATTTTCGGCTAAAGCCTAAGATGGTTTGTATGCTATTGCCTCGCCTTTATTGCCTCTGGCAATAAGATGAATATAGAAAATGCTTTTGCCAAATGATTGTATTTCGTCTTCAATAAATTTTGAATTGTACTAACTGCCAATTTTTTTGTATTAGATTTTTTTTCATAAACCCGGAAAATCATCTTTTTTAATGATGTGCCGAAATAATCGCATTCTATATTTTTATCTAAATTTTTAAAGAATGAAAATAGCCTCTTTTTTCTTGCTCTTTATTACACTTACCCTCTCAGCTTTTGCCCAACGCCCTTCTAAAGAACAAATGGAAGCCGATAAAAAAAGATTTGCTGAGGCGCAGAAAAAATACCAAGATCAATTGAACAAAATGGATCCTAAAGCCAGGCAGAAGTTTGACAGTATGATGAATGCGCTGGGAGCGAATAAGGCAAAAGATGATGCCATACGGCAGGTGAATGAAAATAAAACAGCGAAGCCAAAAACTTCTGTGGGGCTTGCAAAAAATCAAAGTACCGATATACCAGAAAATCAAATGGCGATTTTAAATGGCGCCCCCAAAATAACCAATGCAATTCAGTATGAAGCTTATCTTAATCGTTTGAAGTCAGAAGTTTCAGCTAAGGTGAATCCTGCAATAAGGAGTAGTGTTGATTTTCTGATTAATAATAATAAGAATAATCAAACACAGTTGAACAACATACCTGTTTTGTATTTTATGCAACAGGATATTGAAGCGGCTGTTTATGCATCGTTATGTGTTGCTATCATCAATAAAAGTGTTCCGGTTTCTCAGGCAAATATCACTGCTATACTCTCTCAGGCTGGTTATCCTCAATATGCCATTCCATTGTTAGAATATTTGAATACACAATTCAAATCGGATTTGTTATTGAGTAATACCGGGCAGGCATATTTGTCGCTCGGTGATAAGGGAAAAGCCAAAACTTGTTTTATGCGGGCACTCGCCGTTAATTCAGATAACGTTTCAGCTAATTGTGGTATGGGATTTATTGAAGCTAATAGCCCCAATCCATCTGCCGCAGCGCCTTACATTGAAAAGGTGATGAAGAATAGCTATTCTGAAATGCTGGAAAAACTTGTAAATAAGAAAAATATCAAGCTCAATTACAAGAATATGCGGGTAAAAGTGCCTGAGGTATTTTCGCCAAGAAAATACAAAGTTGCTCCCTGTGCGTTTAGTTTTGAAGAAGTGGAAGAAACAATGTCAAAAAGATTACAAATTCATTATGCAGAAGAAGATTGGGTGAGAAAATTGCAGAAAGCAAATGATGATTTTGACAAAGCAACTGCAAAAATGGATAATAATCAAAGGTTGGCATTATGGGGAGGCCTTATTTCTAATGGCGTTATGCAAAAGAAAGCAAAGTTTATGAGTATGCAGGCTGATTTATACATTAATGATTTTGTCAAGCGAATAACACCGGAGTATAATACCCTTAGATTAAAAGTCGCAAATCTGGAAAACGATTTAAAAGATCAAACAAAAAAAATTCGTTCAGACATTCCAGATAGCTATGAAGCTTGTAAAGCCCAAAAGGAGGCGCTGAATGAATATCTTAAGAAATCTACAGAACTGGTAAATGATTTTGTAACATTGAATATTTATGATTTCTATGATTATGCCGATCAGCATCTGTATTGGGATAGATTTTTATATGATGAAACAATGTATAATCAAAAGTTTTATCAATATGCACAAGGCTTATTAAAAGCGGTTGATGATTATAGTAGTATTCAACTTTTAAATGAAGCACACAGCGTTGTTTATAATTGCGCAAAACAAATTGCTGCAAAAAAGCCTAACATCAATACAGATGAAAAGCCAGATCGTTGTCCCTTTTCAGCCAAAATTTCAGTAGGAATAGGCGCTTTCAAGGCTGATTGTCGTGGTTGGAGTTTAGAAGGTGGTGAAATAGTAATCGGTAGTTTAGCAAAGAATTACAAAACGGGTGAATTTACATTAGGTGTAGGAATGGGTGGTAATCTGGAAGCGCCCTTTTTAGGAGGCAGTGCAGGCGCTCAAATGGTTATTACAGTAGGCAGCGATTTTATCCCTAGTGATTTAGGAGTTGTGGCATCGGCGGGTGTAGAAGCGGCAGCAGGGCCTATTGTAATTGGGACAGAGAATATTTCGGCAACAATGAGCATTGCTAACGGGGTAAGCGTAGATGCTATACATGATGGACAAGAAGTGAAGCTATTTAATTTATCACCCAAAAATTAAAATAATTTTTGATTGTTTATTTTAATAATTACAATTATGTGGTATAAACTAACGAATACAAACATGAAAAAAAAGAATGTATGCTTGTTGGTGCTTTTGCTAAGCGGCACTTTGTCTTATGCGCAAAGCAACTCAACATTAACGGCGCCGCAAGTGCCATGCAATGGAACTGCTGATGATGTGACCGGAATTTATACCGACCACACCAAGACAAAATATGGCTCTGCCATTTTGAAAGGCACTGCGGCCGAGAAAACTACCATGCTGAAAAATCTCATCGCTATAGAAAAATTAGAAGAAGCCAGCCGTAAGGATTTTAAACTTACAGGATGTGTAGCGAGGGTAAGTTTTGCAAGTTGGGGCAACAGTGAATATGGTAAATACATTTATTCCAGGTATGGCTATCAGTTGGGGGTTTATCAATACGTTTGCCACGTTACAGAGCATCTGCCTAAAATTGTAGATGAGTACATTACTGTTTTTAGAGTAGAAGCCAATCCGTATATTGCTATAGGTACCAAAGCGGGCGGCACAGGTGAATTTTCTATCAATGGGCAGATTCGCTACGAAATACCGGTAGAAGCGAAAGAGGGTGCAAGTTTTGAAAATGATAAGAAAAATAAACCAAGCAACGTATCGCAATATATTTCAGAATCGGATATGCTTGCTAACCGATCCAACGATTATAAAAACAAACATGCCGATTTTTTAAAAATTATAAATGGGGATGGCTATACAGAAAACTGGATGAGTGGCAGTAAATACGATAAGCTTAGTGCTGATTCATATACCAGAATAGACCGGCGTTATTTAATCACAAAACCGGGTGTACCATTATTAGTTCCCGTTAGCCGGAAACAATACCTGGAGGATATGCTGCAATATCTTGAAATTGAAAAAGCCAATTTCCTTTATAGCCATGCCCAAATGGTAAAAAGTTATGTAAATGAAACTGCTGATTGGGCCAAAAAGAAAATGGCATTGTTGGAACAGGATTTAATGGATTACCCAAAAATTTATGAGGCCAAAAAATCAAAGTTGAATGATTTGCTGGCCAATCAAAAATCGGAATGGTTGCAGAAGCAAGCCGTAGTAGATAATAACAACCGAACGTATGATGCCAAAAAGCGCCTGGAAAATCTGGGGAAGTTTTATGATGCAGAGGATGAATATACATCTGCCTTGTATGTTTTAAATTCTGCATACTTTAAAGCATCAAACGGCCAACCCACCAAACCGCTCTTTATGGAAGTTCAGTTCAGATATGAATCCGGCAAAGGCAAAGGTTTTTCTACAAGGCTCATCAGAAATTTTGAAAAAAATTTTGATATGAACACTTTGAAGAAGATGGTGGAGTAGAAAATCATCTTTTTTAATGATTACTACACCTGTCCCCTGCCTTTATCTTTACACAAACATTTTCTTGTATGATAAAACATATAACCCTATTCGCAATGGCATTTTGCAGTATATCCGGCTTTGCCCAAAAGCAAACCTTTGATGTTGTTTCTTACACCGCGCCAAAAAACTGGACTGAGCAAAAAGGCGAGGACAATATTTCTTATTCAAAAATTGATGGCAGCAGTTGGGCGCAGATAGCTATTTACCAACATCGGAATAGCGAAGGCGATATACAAACAGACTTTGATAAGGAATGGAACGAACTGGTAGCGGCAAACAAAACCATTTCATCACCCGAAAAAACAGAGCCGCAAACAGCAGAAGGCTGGACGGTAATGAGCGGCAGTGGCGTGTGGCAATACAATGGAGCAAATGTGGCAACTATGCTTACTGTTTATTCAAACAACAGCGTATGTATATCAGTGTTATGCAATGCTACTGCCAAGCCTTATTTAAAAGATTATCAAACATTGATAGGTTCGCTGGATTTGGACGCAAGCAAAGCAACAGAAACATCCAGTACTGAAAATAATTCCGCATCAGCAAATACAAACGGAGTATCTCTTACAGGGCTGTGGATACAATACAGGGGCGAAGATGCAGGTTATGCAAACGGTTTTCGTATGACAACCGGTGGGTATTTTAGAAAGGAATATCTGCTTAAAGAAGATGGTACTTATATTTTCCGAATGAAAAACTGGTCGGCTCATCAGGATAACATATACTTCGTTTACGAAACCGGCACTTATACTGTTAATGGAAGCCAACTGACTATTTCACCTAAACAAGGTAAAGCAGGATGGTGGAAAAAATACGGTAACATAACTGATAAATGGGGTAGTTATCTGAAAGCTGATAACGATTATAAGCCGGAAAAAACTACTTACCCTTTTTACACACAGCATCCGGAAAACAGGAATGATATGCTTCTTATACTTACAAACCCTAATGCTACCAAACGAGATGGAACCATTGATATTAATGATGGAACAACTAAGAAATGGGTGTATGGCTGGGGTGGAACTAAATCGCTGATTGATAATCCGCCGGGATTTAAAATGAATTAAAGTATTTAAAAATGAAAAAGTATTTAACAGTAATAGCAATGATAATAAGTGGCATTACCAGTACTGCCCAAAAACAAACCTTTAATGTAGTTTCCTACACACAACCTGCAGGCTGGCAAAAAACAGAAAACGAAGGCGGTGTGCAATTGTCTGTAACCGATAAAAAAACAAATGGGTATGCTATTGCTATTATTACAAAAGCGACTGTTTCCAATGCACCGGCTAATGAAAATTTTAATAATGATTGGAAACGACTTGTAAAAGGTTCTGTAAAAGTTAATAATGAACCAACGATGACGGAACCTGCAAATGAAAACGGCTGGAATGTTCTTTCCGGTTCTGCAAATTATACAGATGGCGCAGTGAAAGGTGTTGCTACTTTGCTTAATGCCACCGGCAATGGACAGGCCGTAAGTGTTTTACTAATGACGAATACTCAAAAATATCAAAACGAATTATTGAATTTTATCAACTCATTAGAATTAAGTGAAGCGCCTGAACAACAAAATAATATGGCTGTAAATTCCGGTTCAACAAATTCGGCAATCATAGGCTTATGGACATCTTACATTCTTGAAACGAATGGATATCAACAATACACTGCAGGGTATTTGAGGAAGGAATATCTTTTTAAAAATGACGGAACTTATATTTTTCGCAACAAACAATGGCTTACAAAAGCAAAAGACATTTTATTTATTTATGAAAGCGGAACTTATACGGTAAATGGCAATCAACTAACCATCACACCAAAACAGGGAAAAGGACAATTCTGGAGCAAAACAAACAGCAGCAAAGAATGGGGCAAGCTGGTGAAATCATCCGATTATAAACCGGAAACAGTTACCTACACTTTTCAAATTATTGATGACGCAACTTATGGAAACGGTATTGTTTTGAAGCCCGGTAAACCAACCGAAAGAGATGGAGGAAAATTTAATGCAGCAGACGACCCTTTTGAATTTCGTTATTCTTTTAGAAAATTAGAATCAGCGATTGATAATCCGCCGGGGTTTAAAACAGAGTCTGAAAATAAATCTGCTATTGCTCAAAACGAAAGCACAACAACGGTAAAGAACAACGCTTCTGTTGTAGGCACATGGAGTCAATCAACTTCGTCAAATCCTTTTGGGCAGTCGCTTTCGGACGGATATACCACGATGCAATACACTTTCAATAACAATGGTACTTATGAATATGTGGCAAAAACATTTTCACAAAATATGAGCTACATTATTTTTTCAAAAGAAACAGGCAAATATAATATAGACAACAACCAACTAACCATCATCCCAACAGAAGGAAGCACAAAGAGTTTTACCAAAAAGCCAGGTGCTGCAGATCAGCCTGATAAATTAATCAAAACAGAAAAGCGGCCTCTTGAAAAAACAACTTACACTTTTACTTCCTATTATTTTTCAGGAATAAAAGAAACGAATCTTGTTTTGCAAAACGATAAAAAAACATTCAGGGATGGCGTACACAGTACCAACAATCTTTTTGCCAATGCCTGGTATTACAAGCCGGTATCAACCAATAACCCGAAAATAGAGATGCCTTAAATAAAATATTATTAAAAAATGAAACCGGAAAAGCGATCTGCTTTATGAACCTTTGGAACTCTTCCCCATGGATGAAAATGGTTAAAAAGGCAAAAATAATTTCTTACCTTTGGCTACGTGGACAAACAAAGCATCATAGATACCATTAGGGCTGAAAAACCCTACCTTCAGACCCAATTTGGGGTGGAAGAAATTGCCTTATTTGGCTCTTACGCCCGTGGTGAGGAACAACCTGGCAGCGATGTTGATATTTTAGTAAAAATGAATGATAAATCTCTCCGCAGTTTTATTGGCATTATTGATTACCTGCAGAAAAAATTAGACCGAAAAATAGACCTTGTAACGAAGCATAAATATCTCTCAGAGCGTTTTTTATCACTCGTTAATAAAGATATTATCTATGTATAGCGATGATATTCTGGCAAAGATTTATACCTGCCTTGAACATATTACCGCAATAGAAAAATATACTAACGGCATAGCCAATTCCGATGAATTTGTACAGAAGAACGATGGACTTACCTATGACGGCACTTTGATGCGTCTGCAGGCATTGACTGAAATGCTGAAAAAAATTGCTGCTAAGCACCCGCTAGTTATTACAAATCTTAATTATCCTGAAATAAGTGATGTGATAAAATTCAGGGATTATGCTTCACACCACTACGAATTATTACTATATGAAGTTGTGTACAGTATTACAAAAACAGATATCCCGAAGTTGAAACAAAGCTTATTGAAATTGATTTCAACGAATATTTAAAAGAGAGTTATATCCCTTCTTTGATAGATTATCCCTCAGATATCATAACAAATTAATACGGTCGTAAAAAATCATCTTTTTTAATGATTACTACACCTGTCCCCTGCCTTTATCTTTACACTAACATTTTCTTGTATGATGAAATATATAACCCTATTCGCAATGGCATTTTGCAGTATATCCGGCTTTGCCCAAAAACAAACCTTTGATGTTGTGTCCTACACCCAACCAACCGGCTGGCAGAAAACAGAAAACGAAGGCGGTGTGCAATTGTCTGTAACCGATAAAAAAACAAATGGGTATGCTATTGCTATTATTACAAAAGCGACTGTTTCCAATGCACCGGCTAATGAAAACTTTTCTAATGATTGGCAAAGACTTGTAAAAGGCTCTGTAAAAGTTAATAATGAACCAACGATGACGGAACCTGCTAATGAAAACGGCTGGAATGTTCTTTCCGGTTCTGCAAATTATACAGATGGTGCAGTGAAAGGTGTTGCTACTTTGTTGAATGCCACCGGCAATGGCCAAACGGTAAGCGTTTTGCTTATGACCAATACTCAAAAATATCAAGATGAGTTATTATCTTTTCTTAGTTCATTGGAATTAACAAAGACTTCGTCCAATACTAATAGCAATGAAACAACAGGAACAACTAATAGTTCGGTAAGTTCTTCTATTGCAGGTTTATGGACGTATAATCTATTAGAAACTTCAGGCTATGCAAATGGTTATCCGCAATATACCGCCGGGTATTTTAGAAGAGAATACAAACTGAATGAGGATGGTACTTACCTTTTTTTATATAAAAACTGGTCGGTATATTCAAAGCCTATTTTATTCGGCTACGAAGCCGGAACGTGGTCGGTAAAAGGAAACCTGCTGACCATAACACCTAAAGAAGGAAAGAATGAAGAGTGGAGCAAGGCTGCAAGTGGAAGAACAGTTGGATGGGGAAGCCGCATAAAATCCAACAATAGTAAATTAGAAACGGTTACTTATCGTTTTGAAATAAAATACTATTCCGGAAGTGAAAACTATGCCTTAATACTTTCAT
>JAFDXF010000049.1 GCA_018268055.1 Bacteroidota bacterium | reverse complement strand
TCGTTGCAGGGCATTCACTGCAAAGGGTGTTAGCGTTTTTTTTCCATAACTAAAAATTTTGTAACCCCAAATCTAACGAAACTCGCTTTAACTCATTGCTGAAAGCAATGTTGGTTCAACGGTTTGGGTATTGCCGAAGGCGGGGATTTTTAGCACATAAGTTCATTAGAAATACTAAAGTTGAACCTTGCACAAATGTCCTATCGAAGCCGTTCAGCCCCGCTTTTGGCAATACCTTGTTATGTGGCGTTTTTTTATTCAACATAGGTTTCCATTATTACGGTTTTTACTGCTTCAATTTCGGATTTTGCTAAGTTGCTCAATTTTTTGACAACTCTTGTTCTGTCCACCGTTCGGATTTGGTCTAAAACTATCCAACCTTTGGTTTTCGCTTGATTGATTTCAACTCTTGTCGGGTAAGGTTTTGAACTACTTGTCAGTGGTGCAACTACAATAGTTTGAAGATATTTGTTCATTTCGTTTGGGGAAATTACCGCGCAAGGACGGGTTTTCTTCATCTCACTTCCAATAGTCGGGTCAAGATTTACCAACACCAATTCGTATTGCTTTATTTCCATTCTTCAAATGTTTCGTCTTCAAAAATGTCGTCAATCAGCAATTTGTCGTCTCCGTTTGCGTGCATAAGTTTAAACGATTTTTCCCAACCTTTGCGTGGAACGGATTTTGGCTTTAAGATAATTCTGCCTTTTTCCAAAATCAGTTCAAGTGTATCACTAATGTTATACTGCTCTAAAATTGATTTTGATAATCTGATGCCTTTTGAGTTTCCGATATTGATTACTTGGATTTCCATAAAAATCTATTTTGTGATTACAAAGTAATTACTTTTTTGTGATAAAAACAAATTCTGACGAAAAGATTTTTTAATACTCTCTATTTTCCGTTTCTCGTTTTAACTTGTCGCCAAAAACTTGTTTGAATTTCAGCAACTTTTCAATGCACCAATTTTTAATTTCGTCCAAAGTTTGTGTGTCTGTCCAAATATCGCCTTCTCTATAAACCGCAATTCGTGAAGCCCGTTTTGTCGGCAATTCTTCAAACTGCAATTCTTCGCCAAATTCTTGTTCTAATTGTAATTTTTGTTGTTCAAACGCTCGGAAAATTTCTTTGTTGATTTCTTGACTTGGTGTGTCTATGTAAACTTCTGCACGAACTTTTGAACCTCTTGCAAACGAACAACCATAAATGCAGCCTTTTATGCCCGAAGTGAAACTATACCAACTTTGTGGCTGTCCTGTTCTTGCGTTTGTAAAGCGGTATTTTTCTCTTAATTCGTCCAAAAGTTTTTGGAAAAAAGCTCGGTAAAGTTCGCCTGTTTCCGTTGTCGCTGTTGTTGGTGTGTTTCCGCCTGATTTTGTCCACTCGTTAGGAAATGCTTTTAGTTTGAAATTGAGTGCAGGTTTAGAATTGTCAATTTTGATGATGTTGGCTTCAACTGCATAAAATTCCAATTTGTCATTTGTGTTATTGTTTAGCCAATCCATTGCAGAACGATGTTCTTCAGTAATTTCCTGCGAAACCCAAATAATAATTTCCGCTTTGAAATAAGAAGCGTAGGTGATGAGTTGTCCCAAATGTTTGTGGTCGGTTTTGTAAATCTGATTTTCAATAACCACAACTTTGTTGTTAGAAACTTCTTTTGCTAAAATGTCTAATTGAAAGTTACCTGCATAAACTTCTGTCTGTTCAACTTCCAACTGCAAACCGCCCAATGCTTCGCCTAATTTTTCAATGTTTTGTGCAAGCCAAGGCGTGAAATCTCTTTCTTCGTGTTGCCAAATTTGGTTCATTGGAACGCTAACTATTTCTCCGAACTCTAACTCCATTAGTTGATGTTGTTTATGTAATTTTCAATTTGCTCGCTGTTTTCAAAAACTTCTGTTGGGCTGTTAAATGGTGGTCTGTCAATATTTTGAGGACTTAAAAGTTCACCGTTTTCTATGTCATTTCCAAATGAAATAGTTGAACGAAAGTCTCCATTACCTCTGAAATTTAAAATTACAGCTTGTACACCTGGTGTGATTGCTATTTGCAATCCTGTTTCTTCACTTTCGTAAAAGTCGTTTTTATTCAAACGCATTTTTACTTGTTTACCTTTTAGCCAACTTTCAGGACAATAGCCGTTCCACATTTGGCTAAGTTCTTGTGGTTCTGTATCTATTTCTAAATATTCTGATTTTTGTTTTTGCAAAAACTCAAAATGATAATTACTATTTATGGTTTGCTGTATTTTATTTTTGATAAAATCGTTCATTGGTTCATTGTCAAACTGCTAATTATCTTGGGTACTCATCATACTTCGGCTCAAATTGTCAAACACTTTTTCTAAGGTTTCTTGCAATTTGGCTTCAACAATTTGCTGATATTTTTTGTCAATACGAACAAAATAGTAAGTGTGCCAAAGTTGATTTTTGTTGGCTAAATCATCAATAAAATCTTGAAAGCTGTCGTAAGTTTCAGCAAGTAAGCCGTTTGAATGAACTTGTAAAGTGTTGTCGCTATTCAAAAAAACGGAAACGTCAAAACCGAAACCGTTTTTGTAAACACTACTTTTAAAATCTGCAATTTGATTGTCGGTTGAAAACATTATTTTTTAGTTTGTTCGTCAATAAATTTCTGTAAATCTTCGTCTGCTGAAAAGTTGTAATTTTTCAGTCCTGCCATTTGTTTAGCTTCTGCAATGTCAAAACCAATGTTTACATAATCTTTGAAAGTTGTAATTCGTCCAAAAAGGTCAGCTTCTTGGTTGTTTAAAATTTCTAAATGTTCCTTGTCAGTTAGTTCGTCTTTCATTGCAGTATCGTTGTTTTAAAATGCCACATAACTCTTATAAAAGTATCCGACAAGCCCACCTAAAAAAAGCCCGTAGTTAAAAGATGTTGGCGGGCTTGTCGGTATACTTTAACGTTGGCCGACGTTTGTGCTGTTTGTATGGTACAAAGTATTTTTGTAGTTGTTGGTCAGCGCAGTTTTTGGTGAGCGGGTTGAATACTTTTTAAAGAACTTTCAGACTAAGTTAATACAATAGCTGCATATAGCGATTAAATTTTTCAAAAACAGACATGAGCCGCCGGGGATGTAAAATAAAATGATACTGAACCGTCATCTCGTACGTCAAAAGCGAAGGGCGTGTATCGGTGTAATACTGAAATAGATAACGCAGTTCTTGAAGATAAAGTTTGCGGGTAAGATTGCTGTAATGGCCAAGGGCCATC
>JAFDXF010000048.1 GCA_018268055.1 Bacteroidota bacterium | reverse complement strand
TAAAGAAGTAGATAAGTCCTTTAACAAAGTTCTTCCTTACAATCTCATTAAAGACAAGCCGGATAGTTTTTTCATTGTTAAAAGCGGCGAAATACCGAAAGAAGAAGTTGCGAAAAGCCATAATAGTAAGGCTTTAATGAAAGACGAACGATTTCTGAAAAATGACACAATTGCACCACGACTTAGCTACATGGTTTCTTCGCTTAGTACTTTAAATGGTGATGAGCCTACTTTGTTTAAAGACAGTACATTAAATGCTGACTATTTTTTGTTTTTGCCTTTTGCCAAATGGTTAGGAGACAGAATTCAGCTAAAAGAACTGAAGCGAATATACAATTCTGCAATGTTTAATATGTTTTCAAGAATTCAAGTAGTGTTTATAGATACTGATAAACAGGAATGGTGGGGTAAAGAATGGAATGATAAAATTAAACTCAATTTTTATTGATATTAAGACCTACAAAATCCCGCTTTGTAATTACATAGCGGGATTTTTGTTTTTTACTTTTTAATTAAAACTTAAAACATACAACATTTGCTCAATCTCCTTTAGCTTATCTTAGCATTATGCAATCAGAAAATCCGATTGGCGTTTTTGACTCCGGCTATGGTGGTCTTACTGTTTTAAAAGAAGTGGTAAACAAACTGCCGCAATACGATTACATTTATCTGGGTGATAATGCCCGCACACCTTATGGCAACCGCTCTTTTGATACAGTATATCACTACACATTGCAATGCGTAAAATGGTTTTTTGATAAAGGATGTAAACTCGTAATCTTAGCTTGTAATACAGCTTCGGCAAAAGCATTACGCACCATTCAACAAAATGATTTACCTAAAATAGCTCCTGATAGAAGAGTGCTCGGTGTGATCAGACCAACAGCGGAAATTATTGGAAATTTTTCTGATACCAAATCTATTGGCGTATTAGCTACTCCCGGAACGGTGGCCTCCGATTCTTATCCGATGGAGATCGGAAAGTTTTTTCCAGAGTTAAAAGTATATCAGGAGGCTTGCAATATGTGGGTGCCACTAATTGAAAACAATGAACACCTAAATCACGGCGCTGATTATTTTATCAAGAAACATATTCACAACATATTGGGTAAAGGAAAAGATATTGATGTTTTATTGTTGGGCTGTACACATTATCCATTATTAATAGATAAAATAAAAGAATACCTACCGGTGAGTGTAAAACTAATTTCACAAGGCCAAATTGTTGCAGATAGCTTAGCCGATTATTTGCATCGTCACCCCGAAATTGAAACAGCCTGTAGCAAAGGAAGTAGAACGGAATTTTTTACAACTGACTCATCTACCGATTTTGACAATCATGCAAAAATGTTTTATGGGACTGAAATTATTTCAAAACATATTGATTTACAGTGATATCTGTTTTAAAATATAGTACAATTGAATTTTAGAGTACAAAAAATTACACAAAAATCCTTCTAAAATTTAACTTCAAACCCCTACCTTTGCCGTCCTTTCATCCCGCCTGAAGCGCAGCACAGGAATGGTAACCTGTCACACTTTTTGGCGAAGAATTGAAACCCGGTCTGCTTCTCCCAGACCTCATTTCATCATTGAGAAAAAGGAATTAAAAAAAATGAAACGTACATTTCAACCTCATCGTAAGCGTCGTAAAACTGTTCACGGTTTTCGTAAGCGTATGGAAACTGCCAATGGCAGAAAAGTATTAGCCAGCCGCCGTGCGAAAGGCCGTAAGAAGCTTTCTGTTTCTGATGAGAGCAGATTAAAATAATTTCCATTCTTTATTTGAATGGTTCAAATTATCCGGTCCCGACATTCGTCGGGACTATTTTATTTTTGTACTGTGGTAACTAAATTTACACTGGGTAAAAACGAACGATTAAAAAGCCGGAAGCAAATAGAACTGCTTTTTAAGGAAGGCGCAAAATTGCATGTGCCTTCTTTTCGTATCGTATATCATTTTACTTCAATTTCAACAGAAGCTCTTCTGTTTGGGATAGGTGTAAGCAATAAAAATTTTAAACATGCTGTTGACCGAAATAAAATCAAAAGATGGACAAGAGAAGCATGGCGGTTGAATAAAAATGGATTGACTGAAAAATTATTAGAACAACGAAAACAGTTGTCTGTTTTTTTTATTTATACCGGAAAAGAAATGCCTGATTACTCATTCATAACAGAACAGATAAATCAGGCGATTAAGAAATTAATAAAACTGTTTTAGAATATCATTTGAAAATCATTTTAAAAATATTAGCCTTTCCATTTATTGCATTGATAAAAGTTTATCAATGGGTAATCTCTCCATGGTTAGGCCCTAAATGTCGTTATACACCTACCTGCTCGCACTATGCAGCAGAAGCACTTCAGAAACATGGCGTATTCAAAGGGTTGTGGTTGGCTATCAAACGAATTAGTCGTTGCCATCCATGGGGCGGCAGTGGCTATGATCCGGTGCCATAATAAGCCAAAAAAAGCCTGTCGTTTAGGACAGGCTTATAATATACCCATTCAATTCTATTAATTACTTTCCAAAACGCTCAGCCACTTTATTCCAGTCGGCCACATTCCAAATTGCCGCTAAATAATCGGCACGCTTATTTTGGTATTTCAAATAATAAGCATGTTCCCAAACGTCCACACCAAATAATGGAGTGCCTTTAACCTCAGCCACATCCATCAATGGATTATCTTGATTCGGCGTTGAAGAAATTACTAATTGACCATCTTGAGCTATCAGCCATGCCCAACCACTGCCAAACCTACCGGCACCTGCAGCAGCAAATTTTGTTTTGAACTCATCAAAAGAACCAAATGCTGCATTGATTGCATCAGCCAATTTTCCACTTGGAGCGCCACCACCATTTGGTGATAGGCTTTCCCAGAAGAAAGAGTGATTCCAATGACCACCGCCGTTGTTGCGTACTGCAGCACTAATAGTACCGGCATGAGCAACTAATTCTTCTAACGATTTGTTTTCATTTTCTGTACCGGCAATTGCCTTATTCAGATTGTCCACATAAGCCTGATGGTGCTTGCCGTGGTGAATTTGCATCGTCAATGTGTCGATGTGTGGCTCCAATGCATCGTGTGTGTATGGGAGCGCAGGAAGTGTAAATGCCATAATCTTTATTTTTTGATTTTTGTTTCTTAAATGTTTTTAGCGTTACAAATTTACACTTCTATTCTTACGAAAATTTCAATTTTATGCAATAGTTCCTAATTTCGCAATCTATCTCTACCTTTTATTCTTGAAAAAATCTTTCATCAGCTGAGTGCACTCTTCTTTCATTATTCCGCTTACTAATTCTGCTTTGGGATGAAATGGCCAGTTATTGCCTGCCTTTTTTTTATAACCGTTTTTTTCATCTTCGGCACCATAAACAATTCTGGTCAGTTTGCTCCAATAAATGGCTCCGGCACACATCAGGCAAGGTTCAAGTGTAATATAAAGCGTGGCATCTGTCAGATATTTTGCTCCTAATGCATTAAAAGCAGAGGTAAGTGCAATCATTTCGGCATGTGCGGTTGGGTCGTTTAGCTTTTCTACCATATTATAACCACGTGCAATGATCTTTTCATTCACTACCACCACAGCGCCAACGGGTATTTCATCTTCATCAAAAGCTCTTTTGGCTTCCTTCAGCGCCTGCTTCATAAAATATTCATCATTCATTTCTTTAATATTAAAATGGAAATTTAAAATAAATAGTAATGCTGTTTCGTCTTTTGCGCAGTAATATTTTTTTAAACTCCGATAACAGAATATAAAAACTAAATTTACAAATTAAATTTTCTACAATGGAATTGCAAGCACAATTGGAAAACATGCGGCATTATTTTGAAAGTAGTACTACGAAAGATTATTTTTTTCGCAGGCAGCAGTTGAAAAAACTAAAAGCATCTATTTTGAAATACGAAGATGAATTATATACGGCTTTATATCAGGACTTAAAAAAAAGTAAAGAAGAAACCTGGGTGACTGAAACAGGTATGGTACTTGCTGAGTTGAATGTAGCGATTCAAAAACTTGGCTCATGGATGTTGCCGCAAAGAGTAGCTACCA
Source organism: Bacteroidota bacterium (assembly GCA_018268055.1). Lineage (GTDB taxonomy): Bacteria > Bacteroidota > Bacteroidia > Chitinophagales > Chitinophagaceae > JJ008. The sequence continues at coordinate 39,665 of JAFDXF010000048.1, read as the reverse complement.
ATTTTTTAAACTTTCCATCCAGCAGTAGAATTGTGGCTGAGCCGCTTGGTGTTGTATTGATTATTGGGCCATGGAATTATCCCTTTCAATTGTTGATCAATCCATTGATTGGTGCTATTGCTGCAGGTAACTGTGTGGTTTTGAAACCCAGTGAATTTGCTCCTGCTACCGATGCTGTTATGAAAAAAATAATTGAAGAAATATTTCCATCACAATACATTTTATATGTGCAGGGTGAGGGGCAAGCTGTGATTCCTTCAATGATGAACAATTTTACTTTCGATCATGTATTTTATACCGGAAGCACATCCGTTGGAAAAATTATTTATAAAATGGCTGCTGAAAAATTAACGCCTGTTACTTTAGAACTCGGTGGCAAAAGTCCTTGCGTGGTAGAAGCAGATGCGAATATAAAAGTAGCAGCAAGACGAATAGCGATGACTAAATTTTCCAACTGCGGACAAATGTGTGTTGCGCCGGATTATATTTTAGTGCATCAATCGGTGAAAGATAAATTAGTAGAAGAACTGAAAGGATGTATTCAAAAATTTTTTTCAGATAAGCCGGAAGAAAATTATAACTACGGCAAAATGATTAATGAAAAACAATTTGATAGAGTATCTGAATATTTATCAGAAGGAAAAATAACTTACGGCGGCAGAACCAAGAAAGAAAAATTATTTATAGAACCTACGATTTTAGAGCATGTATCATTGGATGCATCTGTAATGAAGGATGAAATATTCGGACCTATACTACCTATATTATCATTTTCTACAATGAATGAAGCATTGGCTATTATAAACAAACATCCAAACCCTTTATCATTCTACATTTATACTGCAAAATATGCTACTGCTATCAAGTGGATTAAAGCAGTACCTTCCGGTGGAGCCTGTATCAATAACTCAAGTTGGCATCTTACCAATCATCATTTACCTTTTGGAGGAAGAGGCTTCAGTGGCACCGGAAGTTATCATGGAAAATTTTCTTTTGACACATTCAGTCATAAAAAAGCTGTGATGAAAACACCTACATGGTTTGACCCGGCTATGAAATATCCACCCTTGCAAGGGAGATTGAAATTGCTTAAAAGAATTATCAGATGAAATTTTTGAAGAAAATGTTTTTAGGAGTAGCTGCTTTTTTATTTTTATTTTTTGCCTACTTTTTTTATGTAAATCGTAATTCGGAAAATATGACCTTTCGTCAAAAACTTTTAAAAACAGTATATCCGGCTTTGATGTGGGTTACAAAACTCACTGGCAGTAATTCTTTGCATTTAACCAATGCAGATAAAAATCCTGTTGTTTCATTCTACACCCTTCATACTCTTTTGAACGATGGCAGTGTTTTAAATTTGGAAACTTTGAAAGGGAAAAAAATTATGCTGGTCAATACTGCAAGCGACTGCGGCTATACACAACAATATGAAGCGTTGCAAAAACTTTATGATACAAATAAGGGTAAGTTGATGATTCTTGCTTTCCCTGCAAATGATTTTAAAGAGCAAGAGAAAGATAGCGATGTAGCAATAGCAGACTTTTGTAAGCAAAATTTTAACTTGAGCTTTCCGATAATGAAAAAATCGGTGGTTTTGAAAAAGGAAGGTCAAAATGATGTGTATCGTTGGCTTACACACTCGGAACAAAATGGATGGAATGATCAAGTGCCCGATTGGAATTTTTCCAAGTATATTGTGGATGAAAACGGTAGGTTGACAGATTATTTCGGCCCATCTGTTTCTCCAATGAGTGATAAAATAAAAACAGCGATCAATAAATAGCAGTACAATGTTTGAAAAAAAAGATATAGAAAAGTATTATGTAGCAGAAAAATCTGCAGGAAAGAATTATATAATTTTTGGCTTAGTAGGTGTGGTTGTCGGCACTGTGTTATTTTTTATTGAAAGAAACTCTTTCTATTTTGGTGCATCATTACCGCCTTTATTACTGGGATTGTATTTAATGTATTCGGGCTATAATGCTTTTAAAAAAAGTGATGAGCGAAGGAAACGTAATGTTTATGATTATGATATGAATCCTCAGAATTTGAGAAATAAAGAATTGCCTCGTATGATGAAAGTGCTCAAGGTTCGTAAGTCCAACTTATGGGCATTAGTGTTTTTATTAGTTTTTGGAATTGCGCTTTATTTCCGGTTTTATGTTGTATGTGAAGGTGATGCCTGCCGATTTTCTTTTTTCAGAAAAGGATTAGGCCTTACATTGATGATTATTTCATTATTAGCACTTTTGATAAATTATTTAGATGAGAAGCGTGTAAAGGAATATGTGAAAGGATTGAAAGTGTTCTCAACACTTACAGGTTATCCGGTGAAGTAAGTATTATCCCACCGGACATTTTTGATGATAATTGATTAACTCAATCGGGGTTTTATTAAACTCGTATCCTTTGTAAGCAACAGCTATTTCATTGAGTACTTCATTAATCTCTTCTTCAGTTTTCAATGTAACTAATTTGAGCCTGAACTCTTTAATATTAGGTAAACCTTTTAGGTAATTGGTATAATGTCGGCGCATTTCGTTGATGCCCACAATCGGGCCTTTCCACTCTACAGATTTTTGCAAATGCTTTCTGCATACAGTCAGCCTATCTTCAATAGTGGGCGCAGGAAGATGCTCACCTGTTTTTAGAAAATGTTTTATTTCATTAAAAATCCATGGATAACCAATAGCGGCACGGCCAATCATAATACCATCAATGCCATAGCGATTTTTATATTCCAATGTTTTTTCAGGACTGTCAATATCGCCATTGCCAAAAATCGGAATCTTAATTCTTGGATTATTTTTCACCTTGCCTATTAATGTCCAGTCTGCTTCGCCTTTGTACATCTGTACTCGAGTGCGCCCGTGAATAGCCAATGCTTTAATACCTACGTCTTGCAATCGTTCTGCTACTTCTTCGATGTTCTTTGTGCTTTCATCCCAGCCCAGTCTTGTTTTCACCGTTACAGGCAGTGAAGTTGATTTTACGACTGCATCCGTCAATCGCACCATCAAATCAATATCACGAAGCACACCGGCGCCGGCACCTTTCAAGGCAACTTTTTTTACAGGGCAACCGAAATTTATATCCAATAAATCAGGGTTTGTAACTTCAACAATCTTGGCAGCCATTGCAAGGCTTTCTTCATCACCGCCAAAAATCTGAATACCAACAGGTCTTTCGTATTCAAAAATGTCTAATTTCTTTCGGCTTTTGATGGCATCTCTTATCAGCCCTTCACTGCTGATGAATTCGGTGTACATCAAATCCGCACCATTGTCTTTGCACACAGCACGAAAAGGAGGATCACTCACATCTTCCATAGGAGCAAGAAGGAGCGGAAAATCCGGAAGCGATATGTTGCCTATCTTTACCACGTTTAGAATTTGCAAATTTACAAATCAAAAGTTGAGTATGGTAATTAAAGGACTATTAAAATCCAGGCCGCCTCTTTCACAATTTTTACTTTTTATATCTATCTGTTTGGTTTCCATGTTTATTATTGGTTCGATAGGTACTGTCATTCTTTCTTATATTACCGGTATGGGTTTTGAAAAAATTGCCGATGCTTCTAAATGGGATGCTTCTGATCCGGTGATTCCTGCCCTTATACGTGGGATGCAGTTAGTTCAGTTTATAGCTTTGTTTTTGATTCCTACTTATATATGTTCCAGATTGTTTAGTACGGATACTCAGAATTATCTCGGCATGAAAGAGCCTTCTGTTAAATTATACTTTTTCGTTGCAGCTATTGTGATGATCCTTGCTATACCTTTTACGGAATATCTTGGATTGATCAATAAGAGTATTCAGTTGCCTTCCAATGTAGATGATTGGGTAGCACAATCAGAATCTGAAGCAGATCGCACACTTACAATGATTTTGAGTAAGCATACTATAAAAGATTTGTTGCTGAATATCGTTTTTATTGCCGGATTAGCTGCTGTTGGCGAAGAACTATTATTTAGAGGTATAGCACAACGGTTATTGATTAAAATTTTTAAAAGCCATTGGGCAGGTATAATTATTACTGCTGCAATATTTTCTGCAATACACATGCAGTTTTATGGTTTCATTCCTCGTTTTGCATTAGGTGTTTTGCTGGGTGCTATCTATTGGTATAGTGGCAGCCTTTGGGTGGCTATGGTAGCTCATTTTGTGTATGATGCATTTTTGATAACGATGGCATATATCAAACCTGAGCTGACAGAGAATGCAACGACTTCAGTTCAGCCACAACAATTATTGATTGCTGCCATTATCAGTTTTACCGCTGTTTTTTTATTGTTTAGTTGGATGGTAAAAAAATCAAAAACGACCTATCACGAAGTGTATGCAGACGATGATAAGCCGACAAAAAATCATCCCTTTGATTTTGATGAAAACACTCCCGAATAAATTTGTAAAAAATATTTGATGGCACTGAATCGCACCGTATTTAAAACAAGAACGCTTACCGCAGTTGTTTTTGCAGCAGTGATGCTATTGGGTTTGTTCTGGAATAAGTGGAGCTTTTTGGTTTTATTTTCTATGATACATTTTGGTTGTTGGTTTGAATATTTAAAACTTACAGAAAAAATTCAAAAAAACAATATTCATATTTATCTCAAAATGGGGTTGATGCTGATTGGGTTTGGAATAATGCTTTTGTTTTGTGATCATACTTTTCAAATATTGGGATATGGAATAAGAGATAATTTTTCTTTGCCTATGTCGGCCGCAGGGTTTATTTATTTGATACTTGGCGTTTTTGTACAGAAAAAAATAGAACTAAAAGCATTTACAATGTCGGCTGCAGGTATTCTGTATGTTTCGTTGAGCATTGGGTTACTATTGCATTTATATTCTTATACAGGGACAATTATTATTCCACTGCTAATCATACTCAGTATATGGATTAATGATACAATGGCTTATATCGTTGGCTCTTTAATAGGTAAAACACCCTTATCTAAAATATCGCCGAAGAAAACTTTGGAAGGGACGATTGGCGGGATTATATTGGCGGCTATTGCCATTGGTTTTTTACTGCCTCTTTTTTTTGAAAAAAAACAAATCGTTTTAAATCATTGGCTTTTATTTGGCCTTGCATTGGTTGCCGCAGTTGCCGGTACTTTCGGCGATTTATTTGAATCTAAACTAAAACGAATGGCGGGCGTAAAAGATAGTGGCACATTTATGCCCGGGCATGGGGGATTTTTAGATAGATTTGATTCTTTGTTATTTGCCATTCCGGCAGTTTGGATATTTTTAAAATTGGTATCAATTTCCATTTAATGATATTTTGAAAGTTTTCAGAATTAAAACTTACATAGAATTGCAGTACTTTCGCCCCGAAAGAAAAATATATGACAATTCATAGAGAAGGATATAAAAGTATAGCTATCGGCACTTCTGTTTTTGTATTATTAAATCTTTTGTCTTTTTATATATGGAGCGATCATTTGCCCTGGTTGAGTTGGATAATTTTTTTACTCACTTTAGGTTTATTGATTTTCTTAATTTCTTTTTTTAGAATTCCTAAAAGAGCATTTACGATTCAGGATAATGCTATCATTGCTCCTGCCGATGGCAAAGTAGTGGTGATAGAAGAAGTGCAGGCTGATGAATATTTTACGGACAGACGTATTCAGGTTTCTATATTTATGAGCCCGTTAAATGTACATGTGAATAGAAATCCGGTAAGCGGTGAGGTGTTGTATAGTCAATACCACAAAGGGAAATATTTAGTAGCGTGGCATCCAAAATCATCTACCGAGAATGAACGACACAGCGTAGTTTACAGAACGAATGGCAAAGAAATATTAGTAAAGCAAATAGCCGGCGCATTGGCAAAGCGTATTTGCAATTATTTAAAACCCGGTATGCAAGTAAAGCAATGTGATGAAATGGGCTTTATCAAATTCGGTTCACGGGTTGACCTATTACTCCCTTTAGACGCAAAAATTAATGTAAAGATTGGTGATAAACCACAAGGTGGTGTTACGGTTATAGCAACCCTATAACATTAGAAAATATCTTCTAATTCTTTCAACGAATAAACCGTATAAGTAGGCAGTTGGTTGTTTATTTTTTCTGCTTTATCGGTAAGATGATTGACATGAATTTGATCAATGCCTACATTCATGGCTCCTAAAATATCAACCTCTATACTATCGCCGATCATAATACTCTGTTCGGGCAATGCACCGGTTTTTTGAAATGCAAATTCAAAAATTTCTTTATGTGGTTTTAAACTATTGCTGCCTTCGGAAGTAATAACTTCTTTAAAATATTTTGCTAAGCCTGAGTTGTTCAGTTTGCTGTGTTGGGTTTTTTCAAATCCATTGGTAATTAAATGCAATTGATATTCTTTTCGCTGCAAATAGTCCAATAGTTCAATAGTATGCGGAAATAAAGTTTTTCGGGTAGGAAGTAGTTCTAAAAATTCTTCGCCCATTTTTCGGGCAAGCGGCTCATCAGCAATTTTAAAATCCAATAAAGCCAACCACATTCTTTTCCAACGCAGTTCATCCACTTTTATAAAGCCATTGCGGTAGCGAGCCCAAAGTTTATCGTTATGTGCTAAATACGCTTGATGAAATTGCTCAAAACTATTAACGCCTCTTTCCTGCAGCTTCAAAGTTTGAAAAATTTCTTGTAGTGAATGTCCGCTATTGGTTTCAAAATCCCAAAGTGTGTGATCCAAGTCAAAAAAAAGATGTCGGTATTTGATTTCAGATTTCAGTTTTGCTCGTTTAGCTTTGTGTAGTTGCGAAGATAATTTTTTGTTTGAAGAATTTTCAACATAGCAATATAAAATTTAAGATATGAATGTATTTATCACCGGTGCATCAAGGGGGATAGGCAAGGCAGTAGCTGAAATATTTGCGGCAAATGGGTATAATCTTTTTATCACTTCTAAAAATGAGTTTACGTTGTATAAAACTTTGGAAGAGTTGGTTACTAAATATGCTCCTGTAACCATCAAAGCCAAAGCATTCGACTTGTCGGTGAAAGAAGAAGCCGTTAAAGCCGGTAAATGGATGATTGAAGCGGGCGGAGCGCCTGATATAATAGTGAATAATGCAGGCACTTTTGCGCCCGGCAGTATATACAATGAACCTGATGGCAATTTAGAAAATCAAATAGCAACTAACCTGTTGAGTGCTTATCATTTCACTAGAGCTATTTTGCCGGAAATGATGAGGCACGAATCTTCCGAACTTTCAAACCGGCATATTTTCAATATGTGCTCTATTGCATCACTACAGGCATATAAAAATGGTGGTGCATACAGCATCAGCAAGTTTGCTTTAAATGGGTTTAGTAAAAACTTGAGAGAAGAATTGAAACCATATAATATTAAAGTGACTGCTGTTTTTCCCGGAGCTGCAATGACAGATAGTTGGGCAGGCTTTGATAATAAAGACAAGCGTATAATGGAAGCAGATGATGTAGCTAAGATGGTTTTTGCTGCATCACAATTATCTATTGCTGCCTGTGTTGAAGAAATTGTTTTGAGGCCGCAATTGGGAGATTTGTAAAAATGATAATGTGTTTTACTCCGTATATTTATATCCCACGCCTCTTACAGAATGAAAGTATTTTGGATTTCGGCTGTCTTCTTCAAAATACTTGCGAAAATTGAGAATGAAATTATCAATAGTACGTGTAGTTGGATAAACATTGTAACCCCAAACCGATTGTAGAATTTTCTCCCGAGTAACTACTTCGTTTTTATTTTCAATCAGTAGTTTGAGTAGCATTGCTTCTTTTTTGCTCAGTTGAATTTTTTGACCGTTGATATCAGTTGCTTCCTGCGCTTTGAAATCAAGCACACAATTACCAAAATGATAGGTATCGTCAACAGAGGAGCGGTCTTGCAATTTTTTATTTTTATTAATGAGCTTGTGCACCCTTAATAATAATTCTTCCAGATTAAATGGTTTTGTAAGATAATCATCAGCACCTTTTTTTAATCCGAGTACTCTATCCGCACTACTGTTTTTTGCGCTTAATATCAGAATAGGCACTTCATTGTTTCGGATGCGAATGGTTTCGGTTACGGTGATGCCATCCATTTCAGGGAGCATTACATCTAGAATTATTAGGTCGAAATATTCGTTCTCTACTGCTTTGAGTGCAGCAGCGCCATCCATCGCCGAAGTAATTTCGTATCCTTCCAGTTCGAGATTTAGTTTCAGTGCTTCGTGTAGATTCTCTTCGTCTTCTACTAATAGTATGGATGGTTTGTTTTCTGTCATTTCAATTTTTAAAACGGATTACGAAAATACTGCCATTCGGTTGATTGTCGATTACTTCAATATCTGCATTGTGGTTCTTTGTTATTCTCTTACAAAGATATAAGCCAAGCCCTGTGCCTTGTGTCTTTCGGGTATTTTCATTGCCGATGCGATAAAACTTGTCAAATATTTTTTTCTTCTCTTGATCAGGAATACCTACGCCTTCATCTGCAATTTTCAATTCAATAACTGAATGATTTTTAGCCAGCTGAATAATGATTGGCAATCCTTTTGGCGAATATTTATTGGCGTTCTCCAAAAGGTTATTAATCAGCATTTGTAGTAGTAAGGGATCTCCTTTTATGTCTGCTTCATCTGCCAGCGTTTCTTTAATCGGTCTTTCCGAATGCCTGTTTTTGAATTCATTCAGACAATCTTTTAAGAGTGCCGTGAGGTCAATCTCCTCATTGTATTTTGGAATAGAGACTGATTCTAATTGAGATACTGCAAGAATATTATTGGTCAAAAAATTTAGCCGTGCAGTTTCATCCAATGTTTTTTGGATTAATTTTTTTTGTTTTTCCGGCTCCAATTGATGCTTTTGTAATGTCTCCAAACTAAGCTTAGCTACTGCTATCGGCGTTTTCAATTCGTGTGTCACCGCCATCATAAAATTTTGTTGCTGCTGTTGCAATTTTAATTGTCGGCGAATCGAGCGATATACTAAAGCAGCGCCAATCAGTATGAGTATAAGAAATGTACTTCCTTCGCCAATGAATTTTGAATGTGAGCGATTGTATTCTGTATTAATTTTATTGAATTGTTGGTGGTATTCGTTCGAATGCGAGGCGCTATCTATTTTAAAATGTAAATCGGACAATTTAAAATCCCTCATCTGTTTGTTTTGCTGATTCAATGAGATAAACCACCAGATAAGTGCAGCTACTATGTAAGATAATAATAGCCAATAGGTAAACGTAGTACGCAATAATCTTTTAGAAGCCATACTATAAAAAAGATGGTTGATGTTTATCTTATCTTCTCAATGCGAATGCCGGCATCCAATACATTCTTCAGCGGGTCTTGCCGCATTACCTGTTCAATGGTAAATTTAAAATTTCCTTTTTTAAAAGGCTCAGGTCCACCAAGCGGGATACGGTGCTCATAAATATCATCCATACCCTCGGCTTTCCATCCTGATACATCATCTGCCAGTATAAGATCCTGATGAATTCTTTTTACTGTATCGCCATTCGGCAACTGTACATACACATTGATATAAATGTTATTAAAACTGTATTTGTCATTGTGCCGAAAAATAAAAAATGGCTGATACAAAGCTGTTGTATCTTTTATAGAAAAGGAAAAACTTGGCTTAAAATTGCTTTGCCATGCGTGATCGGGAATAGCCACAGATTGCTCAAATAAATCAATAGGCGTACAAGCGTAGATTGATATAGTGCAAACTAAAAAGAGAATGTGTAACCGATTTTTCCATTTCATACCACAAATATAAGATGTATCAAAGGTCAAATCATTTTCATCATCCGAATGTTCGGGTCATCATTCCCTTTTACAGTACATTTAGAATCTGTTCTTTTGCTTTTTCCAGCTCGTCTTTCATAGTGACTACTAATTTTTGAATAGAAGAATCATAAGCTTTGGAGCCGGTTGTATTGATTTCACGACCTATTTCCTGAAGTATGAATGAAAGCTTTTTGCCTTTTGCATTATCCTCTTCTGTCAATAAGCTTTTGAAATAATCACAATGGTTCAACAAGCGCACTTGCTCTTCGCTGACATCAATTTTTTCAATATAATAAATAAGCTCCTGTTCCAATCGGTTTGCATCATAATTGTCTTTGCCTACCTTTTCCTCTAATAGTTTTACTAATCCTTCTCTGATTTTTTGCTGTCGTAGCGGTTCAAGTTTGGCAACTTCTTTTTGCAACGAGCTGATATTGTCTATTCTTTGAATCAGATCTTGTTTGAGTACTTCACCTTCGTTTTGACGATGATTATTTATGTTTTGAATGGCTGTGCGCAATATTTGTTGAAATCCATTCCATTCCTCAGCATTCAATGTTTCGCTACTGGGTGTAATAACTTCTGGTAGTTTTACTAATGTGCTCAGAATGTGTGACGCTTCCAGATTTAACTCGGTGCATAATTCGGCAAGCGGTTGATAATATGCTTTTGCAAGTGTGGTATTAATGGTAAAGGGTTTGGCCTTACCTGTGTCTTTGAGACTGATGATACAATCCACTGTGCCTCTTACCAACTCTTCTGAAATGATACGACGAATATCAAACTCATAAGGTCTTAACAATGCAGGCATTTTCAAAGACAAATCAAATTGTTTACCATTGAGTGATTTAATATCTATTAAAAATGTTTTGTCTCCTATGTTTTGTTCGGTTCTACCGAAACCGGTCATTGACTTCAGCATAAAATTGTATTCAGTATTTTGATAAAGATATTTTAAATACTACTAAGTAATAGAAATTATTTGTGTTGGTAAGAATAGGAGATGTTTGATCAATAAAAAATCCCTCTGAAAAATCAGAGGGATCATTTATATGGATGGGTTAGTAAGTACGGGAAATAAATTTCCCACCACAATATTATAACTAATTTCTTTTTTCCAAAAAAAATTCAACAATTATTTTATTAACATTTTAAAATTCGCTGTGGATAAACCAAATCATTTTTTATTGAGATGATACTGATTAAAATCATACTGAAGAATAAAAATCATTTTTCTCAGGCATAATATTTTTTAATAATGATAATGTGCGCATTGATTTATTTATAAAACAATTTAATGAAATATCTGTTTTTTCATTGGAGAAATAATAAAAATTGCTTTGCAATCAAAATGCATTTTACGAACAAGCAGTATTACCTTTGATAAAATTATTTGTATGCGATTTGAGCATCCTGTTTCAATAAAAATTATTGCTTCACTTATTGGCGCTGCTATAAAAGGGAATAATGAAGGAATGGCTACCGGCATCAATGAAATACATAAAGTAGAACCCGGCGATCTTGTTTTTGTGGATCATCCTAAGTATTATGATAAATGCATTCAGTCAGCAGCTACTTATATTATCATTAATAAAGAAACAGATTTTCCCAATGGAAAAGCATTGTTAATCGTAGATGAACCCTTTGAAGCATATTTAAAAATTGTTGCTCATTATCGTCCGTTTACTCCTTCTTACCAATTAAAAAGTGATTCATCTGTTGTGGGTGAGCATACCGTTGTCATGCCAAACGTATTTATTGGTAATCATGTTACTATTGGAAACAATTGTATCATTCATCCCAATGTAGTGATTATGGATTATTGTCATATTGGGAATAATGTTATTATTCAATCAGGTACTGTAATTGGCAGCGATGCATTTTATTACAATAAAAAAACAAACAGAGATATTCATTATAAAAAAATGGATAGTTGCGGCCGTGTGCTTATTGAAGATTATGTAGAGATAGGAGCAAATTGTACGATTGATCGTGGTGTAAGTGGAGATACAATAATCGGGGCCGGTACTAAGATGGACAATTTAATACATATTGGCCACGATACAGTAATTGGTAAGAATTGTTTATTCGCCGCACAAGTAGGTGTAGCAGGAGCAACTACTATTGAAGATAATGTAATTCTATGGGGACAAGTAGGTGTCAATAAAACATTAACCATTGGTAAAGGCGCCATCGTTAACGGTCAGGCTGGTGTAGTAGGCTCCATTGCCGGTAATAAAACTTATTTTGGAACGCCTGCAGAAGATGCTCGAGAAAAACTAAAAGAGTTCGTATGGGTGAAACGTATTCCGGAACTCTGGGAGAAAGTAATGACTAAAAAAGAAAAATAGTTATTTCGGCGGCTCATAATCATACGGCAACTGATCCGCTAAATTTTTCCAACTCCAATAACCCTGATTGATCCAGTTTTTCTGATCGTAGAAATATCCATTGGGTTGTATCACAATCGCATCTTTCAATTCCACATAAGATATTTGGGTACTTACATTCTTTGGTAATCCAAACTTTTTAAGATATTCAACTTCAGGTTTCTTCTTAGTATAAGTAATGCTTATTTTTCTCGGATACCATATCTCTACTTCATTGGTACTATCTAATACACCATAATAAGTAGTATCATACACATCGGAAATTTTATTAAAATGTTTTTCATTGTTTTCATCCAACATATCAATAGTCCAGCCATCTTCAACAAGGGTGCTGTCATAATAACTGCGTAAAAACTGCAATTTAGAACCATAATATGCTTTGGAACGAGCAATGCCCCATACTGTTTTTAAACTATCAGAACCATCCATCTCACTATAAAGACAATAGCCACGATAAGAATTGCTCTCTGTGTTATAAAAATATACAAAGGAGTCTAATTGATAATGAAGATTATAACCTAATGCATTATTCTCTATTTGTAATGCTTCTGTGGTCAATACTTTTACACGATTACTTTTTTTGTAATAAAAGAATTTTAATACTTCAGGATTCAGCAATGTTGTTTTGGCAGCATTGGGAGTAGTGCCTATAAAATTTTTGATAAATAAATCGCCATACTTTTCCCATCCGTTTTTTACCTCGTTGCTGGATTGTACCACTACTTCATTCATACTTACATCTTCTTTGGCCATTAAAATCTCTAACCTGTTATTATCGGTTACCCTGATGGTTTGTGTTTGATAACCGGTATAGGTGATAATCAAATCGTATCCACCTGATTTTAATGTAAGAGAAAACTCACCTTTTTTATTGGCATAAGTTCCCGAAGTAGTGTTTTGACAAAAAACAGATGCTGCCGAAAGTGGCTCTTTTGATGCCGAATCGAGAATAACTCCGGAAACAACAAACTGCGCCTTACTAAAGAGAGTGAATAAAGAGAATACAGAAACGAAAAATAATTTTTGCATAAATGAAGTTTGCGGCTTAAAGATAATAATGGATAATGTTTTGGTTGCATTTAACGAAAACAATAACCGCTCTATTTTATTTTGGCGGGTTATTTTCTTTGTAACGTTTGCAGGCCTTTTCTATTGTTGCTTCCATAGGTGTAAAAGAAAAATCCGGTAATGCTTTTAGTATTTTTTCGTTTTCAAAAAAAGTTTTACTCACACCAACTTTCGCACTTTCCTTTGTAAGAAAGGGTTTCTGACGATTAAACAAGGCTTTTATTTTCTCTAAACGCCATGCAATACTTAACAAAAAAGGTGTTGCCTCCTTTGATGGTTTTGGTTTTCCAAAGCCTTCAGCAATAGTATCTTGTAGTTTCCTGAAGGGCCATGTGTGACCATTTACGATAAATCGTTGTTCGGAAATATTGCTCTGTAATAATAAAACGACTGCTTTAGCAACATCTTCAACATCTACAAAACCGTTAATACCCGAAGTAAACCATTTAAAACCGGAGTATAATCTTTTAAAAATAGCGCAACTCCCCGAGTTCCAATTTCCATAACCCAAAATAGTGCTTGGATTCAACACTACTGCATTTAAGCCTTCGGCCATTCCTCTCCATACTTCCATCTCAGCTTTATGTTTTGTAATTGCATAGTGCGTATTGATTTTACTTTCCTGCCATTTCGTTTCTTCGTTTACGTGTGCTCCTCCAATAGTGCGCCCAAGTGCTGCAACAGAACTGATATACACCAGCCGAGTAATATTTTTTTCTAGCATCATATTTACAACATTGGCAGTACCGTCTATATTGATCTGGTACATTTGCTTTCTATCACTCTTTGCGAAAGAAACGATTGCAGCAGAATGAATAACAGCATCAACATCTTCCATTGCTTCTTCTAAGGAAACGATATCTAAAATATCGCCCTCAACCCATTCTACTTTTTCCAATATTTTTTTATCAATCCAAAAAATATCTTTCTTGCTTCTGTAAATGGCTCTTACGTTGTAGCCATTTTCTACTAATCGTTGGATAATATAAGAGCCTAAAAATCCGGTGCCACCTGTAACAAGAATTTTTTTATATTGTAATGATGCATTGTTTCCCTGCATTGTAGTTCTATTTTATTGCGATATAGAATTGAGTTCTATGAATATTGATAATATCCTTCTCCTGTTTTTTTACCTAATTTGTTTTCTTTTACTTTTTGTTCTTGAATGGTAGATGGTTTTAATCGTTCGGGTTTATTCATTTGTTCATACACAGAACAGCTAACTGCATAATTAATGTCATTACCAATTAAATCCATCAGTTTGAAGGGGCCGAGTTTAAATCCTGTTGCTTCTAATAATCTATCTATTTGTGCAAACTCAATATTCGTTTCTTCTTTCAGCCTAAGTGCTTCAATGTAAAATGGCCTTGCCACATGGTTGACAATAAAGCCGGGAGCATCTTTGCAAAGCACCGGTGTTTTGCCCATTGATTTTGCTAATTCAATAATGACTTGAGTTGTTTGTGTATTTGTAAAAGGTGTTTTCACTACTTCCACTAATTTCATAATGGTAGCAGGATTGAAAAAATGCATACCAATTACCCTCTCCGGATGTTGTATTTTTTCTGCAATTGAGCTGATGGATAGTGAAGAAGTATTGGTTGCAAATACACATTCACTATGGTTTGTTTCTGCCAATTGATTGAAGAGATTGATCTTTGCTTCTTTATTTTCTATGATTGCTTCGATGAAAATATCTGCTTGACAATTTTGTAAATCATCTGTAAAAGATATTTTTTTAATAATTGTTGCTATATCTTCTGTGTTGAGTTTCCCTTTTTGAACTAAATTATCTAAATTTTTCTGAATATTCGTTTTAGCTTTCTCCAGTATGGTAGCATTTTGTTCATAGAGTAAAACATAATATCCGGCCTGTGCAGCAGATTGAGCGATGCCGCTCCCCATAGTTCCGGCTCCGCATACACAAATAGAATTGATAGACATAAAAGAATTTTTATAAGTGTAAAAATAGCCCTTGTTTACCCGAAAATCAGCTATTTAAAGTATTTATATCGTTATCAAATATTTCGCTTACTTTAACGCAAAAATTTACAAATGGAAACAATCCAAAATGCAGTAGAACAAAATGATTTCAACAAACCAACCATGAAACCCGGAATTTTCGGAACACAAATTCCTTCTCTTGCCGCATTTGGCGTGGCAATACTTTTATTTTTTATGCCTTTTTCAGAGCTAAAATGTGGCGGACAAACCATTGCTAAAAAATCAGGATTAAATTATGCTTTGGGGCAAGATTGGAAAATGGCAGGAATGCTTGGTAAAAATTCTATGAAAGATGATTCGAATGAATTAAATAAAGAGAAAAAAGGGAGTGCACAGATTTTTGCAATTACTGCCTTAGGTCTTGGTGTATTAGGTTTATTATTATGCCTTGGAGGCAATAAATCAACCAATAGCGGAGGAATAGTGGCAGGTGTTCTATCTGCCGGAGCTTATATAGCATTGATGATTGATCAAAAATCTAGTTTTGCTGCATCTGTGAAAGCCGATGCATCTACTAATACCAATAGTGAAGGAACAAGTGATAGTCTCGATAAATTAGGCGAAGGGTTAAAAAATATTCAGCTTGAATTTAGTATCTGGTTTTACCTGTCGATAGTCGTTGTTCTTGCAGCAGCATTTTTTTGTTACAAGCGAATGAAGGAGAATAAACAAATTTGAGTTCTTAAAACAAGTTATAATTATTCACCTAAACCAAACCAGTGGCCACAAAAGGCAACTCTTGGGAAGGCTATGTATTATTTCTTATTCCGCTTTCAGGTTTGATGTTATTAATTGGAGGCTTGAATAATGGTAACTATCCGTTGGGTAGATCGCTATGGACTATTTTACCATTATTAGGAATTTTATTTATGATTATTGGTGAGCCTATTATTCAAGGGCAGGGAATTAGTGATGTATTTAGTGCCTTGGGCAAAGGTTATGGAATTGGCCTTTGGTTATCAATTATAGCTGCTATTGCAGCATTGGCATATACTCCAAAAGAATAGCTCTGTTGTAAAAAAAATTAAAGGCTGTCTGTTTCAGATAGCCTTTTTTGTTTCATTTCATAATGCTAATTTGTGGAAGTTAATTCATATAGATATTATCATTGCAAACACACCTGAGAATGAAAAAGACAATCATCATTCCGATTTTATTCCTATTCAATTTGCTTTCTGCTCAAACAGAACAACAATGGGCACAGTTAGTAGGTTGGGATGGCGTTTCTTATTTTACAAAATACATTATTAAAAATGCCGGACACATGGGGCCGAATGCATTGTCTGTACCTTTTTTATCAACCGGAAGTATTGATACGGTAAGTTCTATTGGGTTGAGTGGGCAGGCTCATTTCTCTAAAGGAGATAATACACAGAACTTAAATGTATATGGAAATTTTTGTTTGGGTAAAAATGTTGCTGTAGATGTTGCATGGATTCCTATTGAGCATTTTGTAACGAGTGATGCAATAAAACGCCAACGACATGTTTATTATAAATTTTATAATACAACAAGGGCCACCGGAGATGTTATTGTAAATACAAACATTGGCCTTTTAAATCACTTGCGAGAAAAAGTACAATTAGCATTACGCATAGCGGTACGCTTGCCTGCTTCAGACTATAATGACTTGGGCGCTGCAAGATTTTTGGATGCTACCAGTTATTATATAGATGTATCTATGGGTAAACCTATCAATAAAAATTTGAAATGGATGAGTATGGCAGGCTTATTTGTATGGCAACAGGAAAATGATCGCTTGCGACAAGATGATGCTTTTCTATTCGGCAGCGGTTTTCAATGGAATAAAAAAGGCTGGATGATAGCGCCATCAATATCAGGATACATCGGATATATGAAAAAAACTGGTGATAAGCCCATTGTGTTCAGAGCGAATGCAGAAAAAAGAATTAAGAAAATGATTTACCTAATGCGATTTCAGCAAGGCATCAAAAATTTTAATTACACGAGTTTTGAAATAGGACTAAGACGAGTAGTGAACATTCTTAAATAGCTCCGGTAAATTGTTTTAAGAAGCGCACATCGTTTTCACTAAACAAGCGAAGATCTTTCACTCCATATTTCAGCATGGCAGGACGTTCTATTCCCATACCAAATGCAAAGCCTGTATATTTATTGGGATCTATATTACAATTAGATAATACATTGGGGTGCACCATACCGCAACCGAGAATTTCTACCCAGCCGGTCTTTTTACAAATATTACATCCATCTCCACCGCAGATAAAACAAGTAACATCCATTTCGGCACTAGGTTCAGTAAATGGAAAATAAGAAGGACGGAAACGAACTTTTACATCTTTGCCATACATTTCTTTTACAAAAAAGTAAAGCGTTTGTTTTAAGTCTGCAAATGAAACGTTTTCATCAATATACAATCCTTCTACCTGATGAAAGAAACAATGGCTTCGGGCACTCACTGTTTCATTGCGATATACTCTTCCGGGCATCAACATTCTAATAGGTAATTTGCCTTTTTCCATTTCACGTATCTGCACGCTACTGGTATGTGTGCGCAATACCCAGTCCGGATTTGTTTGCACATAGAATGTATCTTGCATATCTCTTGCAGGATGATGAGCCGGAAGATTTAAAGCACCGAAATTATGCCAGTCATCTTCTATCTCCGGACCTTCGGCTACCGCAAAACCAAGGCGTTGAAAAATAGAAACGATTCTATTGCGCATCAATGCAACCGGATGTCTTGAACCGATTGGAAAATCATCGGCCGGAAGAGAAAGATCTATTGATGATGCTGTGTGTTCGCTATTGGTACTTGCAGCTTTTAAAGTTTCATATTTTGTTTCTACAAATTGTTTGAATTCATTCAGAATTTGGCCGGCTTCTTTTTTACGCTCCGGAGCCACATTTTTCATTTCGCCCATTATGGATTTTACCAATCCTTTTGTGCCGAGGTATTTAATGCGAAATTCTTCCACCTGCTTTTCGTTCTCTGCAGTTACAGCATCTATTTCTTTTTTGTAGGCATCTAATTTTTCCAACAATTCTGTCATAGCGGCAAAGATAAGAAACGAAGGGCAGGTGTTTGTTTACAAGAGATTGAAAATATTTATGGAGCTACAAGTGTTTTCTTTTTCTCCGGCCAAAGCTTCTTTTTGATTTTGGGATAAACCCAATACACCAATTTGGTAACACCCATGCCAATGCCGGCACCGGCTACAACATCTTTGAACCAGTGTTTGTTATTGTACATGCGCATATATCCTACTAATGTAGCAGCGCTATAACCAACAGCCGGAATAATCCAAGTGCGAGATTTGTATTCCTGATTCAATTGCTCTGCTCCTGCAAATGCCAATGCTGTGTGGCCGGAGGGAAATGTATTGTCCGATGCCCCGTTTGGACGAGTTAAGTGTGTAATTTTTTTTATGGATTCTACTACTGCACCGAGTGTAAGCCAACTCAAAACATGCTTAAAAGCATAATCTTTTACACTACTGCTTCCTTTATACCCTGCAAGGTTTAATATGTATGGAGAAAGCCCGGGCGCATATTGTAGCCAGTCATCCAAGTGATTGAGTGAGTGCGGATGATCATCCCAGATGTTTTGTTTGATATTTTGGTCTAATGTTTTTAAAGGCTTAATTGATATAGCAGCAAAACCGTACGATGTAAATACAATTGGAAGTATCATTTTTTTTAGAAGCATTGGTCTTTGATGCTCTTTTATAGGAATCACTTTTGGCGGCAGTGTATCAGCACTTAGATTAATTGCTACGCCAATATCATTGAATTGTGCAAAAAGATTGAAAAAGGGTAGTATAACGATTAACCCAATAAGACCTGTTCTTTTAATCATATTAAAATTTATCAGAGAATGCCGGAGCTAATATAGTACTTGTTGCTGCAAATAACTACGAATACTAGTCCAATTGTTGCAAATGCCAAAAAAACTTTTTTCATAAATGCTTTTTGTTTTTAAAGTAAGGTGCGTGCCGAGTTTATTTATTGAGGGTTAGTAAGAAAAGGGTTCAGCGAGCAAAGTTCTTCAATGAGTAAATATGAAATCGCTGATTTTTGTTTTCTGATTGTTAATGAATATGAATAGATACGATACTCTAACTAAATATTACCTATCCTCTATTCTTTTATTTTAAACTTAAACTTGTAGGTTTGCAAAAACCATTATACGATGGCAGACCATTTGAATATTGCTGATTTTTTAGAGCCTTTGAACCTACATGAAATTTCTCACGATGAAGGGTACAAGGACGGACAATTAGGAAGGGAAATTGCAGTCTATGCAGAAGAATTTCCAGATCTTGATGAAGCTCAAATAGTGTTAGTGGGTTGTGGCGAACAACGCGGCAGCGGACTGATACATGGTCAGAGTCAAGCACCTGATGTTATTCGCCGTCATTTTTATGCATTGTATTATTGGCATCAGGATATTAAAATCGCCGATGTGGGTAATATAAAAGCAGGCTCATTATACACCGATTCTTATGCAGCATTAAAAGCAGTAGTGCAAGAGTTGCTCAATGAAGGTAAGACTGTAATTATCTTAGGCGGTTCGCATGATCTCACCTTGGCACAATACGGAGCTTATACCGAACGAAGAAAATTGATTGAAGCAAGTTGTGTAGATGCATTGATTGATATTGATCTTGAATCGCCCTTCCGGCACGAAAATTTTTTGATGGAAATGCTGACCGGAGATCCGAATTATATTCGTCACTATAACCATATCGGTTTTCAGAGTTATTATGTACATCCTCGTATGTTGGAAACCATGGACAAGTTGCATTTTGATTGTTTCCGCGTAGGAAGTGTAAAAGAAAATATAGATGAAATGGAACCGGTGATTCGGAATAGCAATATGTTGAGCTTTGATATGACTGCTTTGGCTTATGCTTATGCACCGGCCACTACTGCTTCGCCCAACGGGTTGAATGGAGAAGATGCATGTACCTTACTTCGCTATGCGGGGTTAAGCCCCAATATTTCCAGTATTGGTATTTATGGATATGATGTACAGCATGATAAAGATGAATTGACGGCAAAGCAAATCAGTCACATGCTTTGGTATGTACTCGATGGCCGCAGTCGTGGAAAAAGAGAAGCAGCATTAGATGAAAGAGAATCTTTTAATGAATATCACACTGCATTTGCAGAAGTAGAAACCACTTTTTTGCAAAGCAAAAAAACCGGTCGCTGGTGGATGCAACTGCCCGATAAAAAATATATTGCTTGCAGTTACAAAGATTATCTATTAGCCAGCAGCAATGAAATACCGGAGCGATGGCTGAGAGCACAAGAGAGAGGATAATGAATTTTGCTTTATGATCCGAACTTTCGGAAGATGATCCGAAATTCTTGATGAAGAATTATATATTTTGAAAAATACTTTTATAAATGAAAAATATTATTTCAATGCAAAGAATTTCATTCTACATTCTATATTTTACATTCTTCATTGTATTCGCTTCTTGTTCTGTTCAAAAAGAAATTTCTCGCTCTGCAAAAGAAGATGTGCTCAACAACAAAGCATTAGAAACAGCGCATGTAGGTATCAGCATCTATGATGCAACATCCAATAAATATTTATACAATTATCAGGGAGAAAAATATTTTGTTCCTGCAAGCAATACAAAAATCCCAACATGTTATGCTGCGATGAAATATTTAGGCGATAGTTTGATAGGCCTTCGATATAACATCGTCAATGATTCTACTATAAGAATAAAACCAACAGGCGATCCAAGTTTTCTTGTAGCAGAGTTTAAAACACAACCTGTTTTTAATTTTTTGAAAAAATATAAGTATATCGTTTTTGACGATTATTTTTTTACTGATGATTTTTTAGGCTCCGGCTGGACATGGAATGATTATATGGAGAGTTATGCAGCACAGAGAAGCAATTTTCCGATTTATGGAAATGTAGTAAAATTTAGATGGGTGTCTAGTGATAGCATTGTTGTTGCACCTAATGCTTTTACTACTGAGATAAGTATTACAGAATCAATAAAAGATGGATTTGAATTGATAAAGCCCTGGGACGAAAATAAGTTCGTCTTTATGAATGGCAAAGAAAAAAATAAGGAAGTACCATTCAGGCCGGACGGAGTGACAATTGCCACACTGTTGAGGGATACTTTAAAAAATCTGATAACTCCGGCTTATACTTTAGGTGAGAATGTTCCCTATTCACAATATTATTTTTATGAAAAGGGAAAGTCGATAATGATACCAAATTTTCAATTTGGAAGTGCAATTTTAAACAAATTACACTCGCAACCTACCGACTCATTACTTAAACCTATGATGCACCGGAGCGATAATTTCTTTGCAGAGCAAAGTTTGCTGATGGTGAGCAACGAATTACTCGATGTGATGAATGATGAAAAAATAATCGACACGCTACTCAAAACAGATTTTAAAGACCTGCCGCAAAAGCCACGTTGGGTAGATGGTAGTGGATTGAGTCGCTATAATTTATTTACACCTCAGGATTTTGTAACCATTCTCCATAAAATGAAGAATGAATTTGGGATGGAACGTATCAAAAATATTTTCGCTACAGGCGGCGAAGGTACCTTGAGCAGTTATTATAAAGACGAGAAAGAATTTATTTTCGGAAAAACAGGAACACTCTCCGGTGTTGTAGCTTTTAGCGGTTTCCTTTATACAAAAAAAGGTAAGTTGCTTATCTTTTCTACATTGGTCAATAATCATCGTGCATCGGCAACAGATGTGCGCAGAGCTGTTGAAAAATTTATTGAAGGAATCCGATCTAAATTTTAGATGATTTAGCGTCCGAACATTTTATCTAATTGCTCTTGTTTGAATTCTAAATAGGATGGGCTGCCATCGGGCGCTGTATTGGCATGTTCGCATTTAAAAAGCATCGTTACTATATGGTGCATTTCTTTCTCTGTAAGTTTTGTTCCTGTTTTGATTGATTGTTGTCTTGCCAATGAACGAATCAATTTTTCCCTTTTAGAGAATTTTACTTCGGGACTAAAATGCTTGTATTGCTCCAATAAGATATCGATGATGTGCTTTTCATTTCCTGCTTCCACATCGGCAGGTGTTCCTTGAATGATGTAGGTGTTTTTGCCAAATGGTTCTATGATATAACCAAGATATTTTAGATCGTCTGTTAATTCTTCCATTACCGCAGCATCGGCGGGGGTAAGTTCTAATGTGGCAGGAAACATGCTGCGCTGTGTAGTTACAGGCTTGTCTTTGCTTGCATTGATCAATTGTTCATAAAGTATTCGTTCGTGCGCCGCTTGTTGATGAATCAAAATAAAACCATTAGCCGAAGGAGCGACAATGTATGTGTTGAGCAATTGAGATAAAATAGCGTCTTCAGAAATTTTGTTATGTAAATTCGTTTCTATGATGCGGTTCTGTAAAGCCGAAGAATCTTCTTTTGTAGCAGTTTTCGGAGCATCATAAAATTCTCTCCAGTGTTTTAGTTCTGATTTTTCATTTCGTTCAATAAAATGTGCTTGATGCTTTTGTGTAAACCCCTTGAAGATGGATGAGCCTGCAGCTGCTTCTTGCTTTTTCTCAGTGAAAGGTTGTTGCACAGAAGGTAAATGCTGAATTGATGTATCCAGATCAAAATCCAAAGTTGGCGTTACACTGAATTGTGCCAATGCATGTTTAATAGCAGCTTGTACAAATGCGTAAATGATTTTTTCATCTTCAAATTTTATTTCTTGCTTCGTAGGATGCACATTCACATCTACTACCGTAGGATCTAAATCTATGAAGAGTACATACATGGGGAAACTATCCGCAGGAATCATTTGCTGATAGGCACTCATCACAGCATGATTCAGATAAGGGCTTTTAATGAACCGATTGTTTACAAAGAAATATTGATCACCTCTGGTTTTTTTAGCAGTTTCGGGTTTGCCTACAAAACCATAAATGTTCATGTAGTCGGTATCTTCTTTTACGGTAACTAACTTTGCATTGTAATTATTCCCTAATAGTTGAACAATTCTTTGTTTTAAACTCCCTGCTTCCAAATGAAACAACTGTTGATTATTGGCAGTAAGTGTAAATAAAATTTCGGGAAAAGACATTGCTACTCTGGTAAACTCATCTACAATATGACGCATTTCAGCAGCATTGCTTTTCAAAAAATTTCTACGGGCAGGCACATTGAAAAACAAATTCTTCATGGCAATGCTGGTGCCATTATTGATAGCAATTGGCTCTTGCTTTAAAACCCTGCTATTTTCTACTTCAATGTATGTTCCTGTTTCTTCATCTGCTTTTTTTGTTTTCAGTTCTACCTGCGCTACGGCAGCAATAGAAGCCAATGCCTCACCTCGAAAACCCATGGTGCGAATATGAAACAAGTCTTCAATAGTTTGAATTTTGGATGTAGCGTGTCGTTCAAAACACATTCGGGCATCGGTTTCGCTCATACCGCCTCCGTTGTCGATCACCTGAATTAATGATTTTCCGGCATCTGCAATAATCAATTTGATTTCGGTAGCACCTGCGTCAACGGCATTTTCCAATAGTTCTTTTACTGCGCTGGCCGGTCGTTGAATGACTTCTCCCGCTGCAATTTGGTTGGCAATATTATCCGGTAATAATGTAATCTTATCAGGCACAAAATCAAGTTTGGCCGGCAAAAATAGTTAATTAAGCTTTAAGCAATTATTCGAAGTTTCTTTAACATAAATAAACTATTTTTAAAGCCATTTTTATCAATAAAATTTATATGATGAAGAAATTCAAATTGCTATTAGCTGTTGTTTTGTTTTTCCCTTTTGTCATGTCGGCACAATATAAAAGTTCGTTGAAGAAACAGCAGTGGGTGGACAGTGTATTTAATAGTTTGAATGACGATCAACGAATCGCTCAGTTGATGGTGATTCGTGCGCACTCCAATTTAGGAGCAGATCATATAGCCAAAGTGGTGAATGATATTCAAAAATATAATGTGGGTGCTCTTTGTTTTTTTCAGGGTGGGCCGGTAAGGCAAGCCAATCTTACCAATTATTATCAAAGTATTGCTAAAACGCCTTTGATGGTTACCATTGACGGCGAGTGGGGCCTGGGTATGCGTTTAGATAGTGTTACCAAGTTTCCTTACCAACTTACTTTGGGCGCAATGAACGATGCTAATTTGGTATATCGGATGGGAGTGGCTGTAGGTGAGCAATGCAAACGTATCGGAGTGCATGTAAACTATGCGCCTGTTGTGGACATCAATAATAATCCCAATAATCCGGTAATTGGTTTTCGTTCGTTTGGAGAGAATAGAGATAAAGTGTCGAAGTTTGGTGTAGCGTATATGAAAGGAATGCAAGATGCAGGTATCATGGCTTGTGCCAAGCATTTTCCCGGACATGGCGATGTGGACGTGGATTCTCATTTGGATTTGCCGGTTATTAAAAAAAGTATGGCAGCGTTGGATACGATGGAATTAGTTCCGTTCAAAGCCGTATTTGATGCCGGTATCGGTAGCGTTATGATTGCACATCTTGCAGTACCGGCAATAGATTCTGCAAAGAACAGAGCAACTTCTATTTCAAAAAATACAGTGACTGATCTATTGAGAAATAAAATGCATTACAACGGACTTACATTTACCGATGCATTGGAGATGAAAGGCGTTGCGAAATATTTTCCTCAAGGCACTATTGCCGTGGAAGCTATTATCGCAGGGAATGATATGTTGTGTTTGCCTGCAAGTGTAAAAGAATCAATTGAAGTAATTAAGAAAGCAATTGCGGATAAAAGAATTACATGGAATGATATTTATTCCAAAACAAAAAAAGTATTGGCGGCTAAATATGACTTGGGATTGAATCAATGGAAACCGATTAATACAGCGAATCTTCTAAATGATTTGAATGCAAATACAGATGCTATTTGCAAAGAAGTAGCACAAAAAGTAATTACACAGTTAGCAGTTGCAACAAATAATAAATCAAATAAACTTATCCCACTTCTAGAAGGAAAGAAGGTAGCATATATTGGTATTGGCACAACAGAATTGAACACATTCGGAAAAAGACTGAGCACTGATTTTAATGCTACGACTTATACTTTTTCGTACAAGGATAGTACAGATAAAGCTGCAAAAATTATTCAAGATGTTGTGAGCAATGGAAACTATGATGTTATTCTGATTGGCGTACATAATTTTAATAATCGTCCGGCAAATAATTATGACATCAGTAAGAATGCGGTTGACTTATGGCAAAAATTAAATAGTGCTAAAACTCAAACACTTGTTTTTGGTAATGTGTTGGCAACAAAAAACTTTTGCGATGCACAAAACTTAGTTGCTTTTTATCAAGATGATAATATCACGCAACAGGTAGCAGCTGATTTTATGCAGGGAAAAATCGGCGCAGCAGGTACTTTGCCTGTCAGAGTATGCAAATACAATGCTGGCGATGGCATCGTTGAAAAAAAAACTGAAGTTTTAAATTCAGAGAATAAGTTTGCTCAGGTTGATTCTTTAGCTGAAGATGGGATTGCTAAAAAAGCTTTTCCGGGTTGTGTAGTATTGGCAGTACACAATGGAGAAATTGTTTATCATAAAGCATTTGGCAATTATCAATATGAAGATTCACCTGCAATGAGCCCTGAGAGTATTTTTGACTTAGCATCAGTTACAAAAATCTCTGCTACTACCGTTTCTGTAATGAAACTTTATGAAGAAGGAAAATTGGACTTAAAAAAAAAGATAGGTGATTATCTCTCTTGGACAAAAGGAACGAATAAAGCAGATTTGAGGATTGAAGATGTATTGCTGCATCAAGCAGGATTGGTTCCATTTATTGCATTTTATAAAGAAACAATTGATACCGCTACCGGAAAACCAAATCCGGCAATTTATTCCGACAAGTCAAAGCCCGGCTTCACGGTTCGGGTGGCTGAGCATATTTATATGCGCAATGATTGGCAGGATACTATGTTTCAACGTATTTTACAAAGCAAGCTCACAGCAGAAGGCAAATATGTGTATAGTGACAATGATTTTATTTTCTTAGGAAAAATTGTAGAGCAAATTTCCGGTATGCCTTTAAATGAAATTGCTGCGCAAACATTTTACAAACCAATGGGCATGGTTTCAACAGGATTCAAACCGAGAGAAAGATTTGCTGTAAGCAGAATGGTGCCTACTGAAACCGAAAAACATTTTCGCATGCAGACTACACAAGGCGATGTGCATGATGAAGGCGCATCTATGTTTGGCGGTGTTTCCGGTCATGCCGGATTATTTTCAGATGCCTATGATTTGGCAATGCTTTATCAAATGCTCTTGAATGGCGGCACGTTTAATGGCGAACGTTATTTGAATCAATCAACCATTGATTTGTTTACTGCATATCACAGCAGCGTAAGTAGAAGAGGCTTTGGCTTTGATAAGCCGGAGAAAGATAATGCCACACGAAAAGAACCTTATCCTTCGGCATTGGCTTCGCCGGAAACGTATGGCCATACGGGTTTTACAGGTACTTGTGTTTGGGTAGATCCAAAAGCAAATTTGGTTTATGTATTTCTATCTAATCGTGTTTATCCAACCCGAGACAATAATAAATTAGGACAAATGAATATTCGTGGAAAAATTCAAGATGCGATTTATCGAGCAATTGGTTTTAGTAAGTAAAATCGTATTAGATGTTGATCAATGTTCATACACATAAAGTAACTAATGGGAAGTGTATTGTAAATCTGTATAGAGATTTTGAAAAAATGGAGGAACATCACTTTTACTCACTCGGCATTCATCCATGGTATATTGATGCGAATGATGAGGTGCAGCTTGATCGTTTGAAATATTTTTCAGTAAAAGAAAATGTAATTGCTATTGGCGAAACGGGATTAGATAAGGCTTGTACTACAGATTTTGAATTACAACAAGAACGGTTTATCGCACAAATACATTTAGCCAATGAGTTGAAGAAGCCTTTAATCATTCATTGTGTGAGGGCGTGGAGTGAAATATTTCAATTACTAACAACAGAAAATATTTCAGTACCCGTTATTTTTCATGGATTTAATAAAAGTATAGAATTAGCTCGCCAAGTTATTGAGCAAGGATTCTATCTTTCATTCGGAAAAGCATTACAAAACAATTCTATCGCCGAAGTGTTAAAAGATATTCCATTAGAAAAATGCTTTTTTGAAACTGATGTTATTGATATACCGATTGATGAAATTTATCAATTAGCAACTAATGCTTTAGCAACTGATATTAATTTACTTAGTTTGCAAATTCAAAAAAATGCAGAAACTGTATTCGGAACCTCTTTTTTAATATGACAAAAGATATTTCTTGGCTTGCACGAACGGAATTGCTCATAGGTAAAGAAGCCTTGCTGCAACTTACCCGCTCGCATGTGATGGTGGTTGGCTTGGGTGGTGTAGGCTCTTATGCTGCAGAATTTATTGCTCGAAGCGGAATAGGCAAAATGACGATTATAGATGGGGATGTGGTGGATAACACCAATCGGAACAGACAATTGCCTGCATTGGCAACCAATATTGGTACTTCTAAGGCATTGATAATGGAAGAAAGATTAAAAGAGATAAACCCTGAATTGGAATTGGTGGTAGTGCAAGAATTTGTAAACCCTGAAATGGTGATGCAACAGTTGGCAGAAAAACCTGATTACATTATTGATGCCATTGACAGCATTACACCGAAAATTACATTTTTGAAACTGGCTTACGAAAGTGGCATACCAATAGTCAGCAGTATGGGTGCGGGAGCAAAATTAGATCCTACTCAACTAAAAGTGGTGGACATTGCAAAAACTTGGAATTGCCCTTTTGCGCAGCAGATAAGAAAAAATTTGAAACGGTTTGGAATTTTCAAAGGGATAAAAACGGTGTATTCACCTGAGAACCCTATTAAAGAAAGCTTGATGCTTACAGATGGTAAAAATTATAAAAAATCTGCCTATGGAACGATATCCTATTTGCCCGCAGTATTTGGTGCAGTGGCGGCTTCTGTTGCCATCAGAGATATGATTGAAAAATAGCGTTTGTCATATTTCAGTTTTAAACCCTTTTTTATTAATAAAGGTTCTAATAAATTCATTCTCTTATCTGAAATTCTTAATACAATTTGAGGCACACTTAATGAAATATGCACATTGCTGCTATTAATCATAATCTTTATTGAGCATTATCAGCAAACTAGTGATTGGCCGTATTGACTTTTGTGTTGTGAAAATATTCATAAGTATTATATTTCTTCTTTCTTTTTCGTTGCAAACTTTTTATACAGCGGGTATGGTTTTTTGGTTTTTTGCCAATCAAAAAAGTATTTCGCAAAAGCACTGCATCAATAAAAACAGGCCATTATTGAAATGTAATGGCAAGTGCTTTTTAGCTAAAAAAATTAAAGCTGCAGAAGAACAACAAGAGAAGGAATCAACATTTCAGTTAAAATGGGTGGAGTCTTCACCCGGATTCACAGCAGAAATTGTATGCCCGCAAAACATTACTCAACTTAATATAGTGCATACTACTTTTTATAAGGTGATGTATCACTACCAATATCAATACTCAATTTTTCACCCGCCTTCATTCTGCTGAATTTAGTCAAACACTTACATCGGATCAGAATTGTTTTCATTCATTATACTTGACGATAATGATTCATACACTTGTGCTATCCGATTCCTGCACAATATGAAGCCTATAGTACAAAAGATAGTTGTGCTATGTCCAACTTCTGTGCATTTATTAATTAATTAAAATGTATTTAAATATGAAAAAGTATGTCCTTGCCTCATTGATTATATTCATTGCTTCTTTGATTGCTTGCACCAAAGAAAAAGAACAAATAGAACAAGATCCCACATTAGGGCTTATAAAAATTACAGAAGGTTATGCTAATGGAGCATCTGCTAAAGTAGTAGTGTATTGCAATAACGCCAACATAAGTACCGGTTACACTCGCTTTTATTTGGCATTGTTTGATTCTATATCCGGAAACAGAATTGAAGACGCTGAAATAAACCTTACACCTAAGATGGACATGGGAACAATGACGCACTCAGCTCCTTATGAAAACCCTTCTTCTACTCGAGCAGAACGTCATCTCTTTCCATGTAGTGTTACTTTTGTGATGCCTTCTGCAAGTGGTAACTGGACTTTAAAGGTTGATATTAAAAACATTGGTGCAGGAAAAACCGGCTCATTTGTTTTTCCGGTAACAGTAAGTGATCCTGTTTTATCGCGTCAAAAATCATTTACCGCAAATCATAATGGTGCTAAATATTTTATCTCACTTATAGAGCCAACAAAACCTAAAGTAGGGATTAATGATTTTGAAATTGCGATATATAAAAAAGTATCTATGATGAGTTGGCCTGCCGATAGCAGTTTATCTGTAATGATTACTCCCGAAATGCCTACTATGGGTCATGGGTCGCCTAATAATGTAAACCCAATACATATTCAAAACGGACATTATAAAGGGAAAGTAAATTTTACAATGACCGGCTTATGGAGGTTGAATCTTGATTATATGTCAGGCACAGCTGTTGCAGACACTACACAATACTTTGATATTGAATTTTAAAAAAAAACAGAAAAACATTGCCACATGAATAAGAGTCGTAAGAATTAGTAAGCAATTGAAGCCAACTAAGTTTTCTGATTCTTATGACTTATTATTAAAATAAAAAAATTGAAATGAAAAAACACATATTGTTATTCTTATGTAGTATGGCTTTGGGTTCACTTGCTGCTCAAACGTACACATCGACAATGAGTGATGACAGCAGCCGTTTGATACAACTAAAAGAAGTGTTGATAAAATCGAATTCAAAATCTCAATTACAACAATTGATAAATTATTACAAATTCAATAATGCTGCTACACTTGAAGATATAATTAGTCGGTTGCCCGAAGTGTCACTTCAAAGAAGAGGTGCTTACGGAATGGAGCCTTCCATTCGTTCTTTTTCGGCAGGGCAAATTAATGTTACAATAGATGGAATGAGAATTCATGGCGCTTGTACCGATAAAATGGATCCGGCAACAATTTATATTGAACCATTAAACTTAGAAAGTGTTCAAGTGCAAACAGGCAATAATGGTTTTATAGCCGGTTCTGTAATTGGCGGCACACTGAATATGAAAATGGCAGTACCTGATTTTGGAGCTTCAAAAAATATCAGTGGCTCTGTTATTAGTGGATATCAAACTGCAGCTCAGAGTGTATATGAGGCATTTCAGCTAAATTTTAAATCAGGGCGAATGGCGATTAGAGGCACGGGCACTTATAGAAACGCCAACAACTATAGGAGTGGAGGAGGGCAAATTGTTCCATTCTCTCAATATGAAAAAATCAATTATTCTTTGTCGGCAAAATATCAACTGAATCAGTTTACAACAATAAAAACAGATTTGCTCGCTGACGATGGATGGAATATTGGATATCCGGCTTTGCCAATGGATGTGGGCTATGCAGCTGCCCGATTAGGATCAATAAGCTTAGAACAATTGAAAAATGAACGATTATTGAATAAATGGCAAGTAAAATTGTATGCCAATACGGTTCATCACTTTATGGATGATACACATAGGCCCAATGTGCTGATGCACATGGATATGCCCGGAAAGAGTAAAACACTCGGAGCCATTTTTGATGCATCATTGAAGCTTGGTGTAAAAAGCCAGCTTCAGTTGAAAGCAGATGGGTCATCAACTTTTTTGAAAGCTTCTATGACAATGTATCAGCCTTGGCAATTGCCTATGTATATGCTTACATGGCCGGATAATCGTAAAGACCAAGTTGGAACCGGAGTAGTATGGCAATTAAAGACTGATAGCGCATCTGAATTGCAATTTGCCACAAGAATTGATTTTATTCAAAGTTCATTGATTAGTACTGCAGCTAAGGATCAGATTAGTGTATTCGGGTATTCAGCAAATAATAGAATAGATTTTTTGAAAAACATATCGGTTCAATATTCAAAAAAAGTGAATGTCCCATTTAAAATAACTTCAAGCATCAGTTATAGTGAACGAATTGCAACGGCAAGTGAACTATATGGTTTTTATTTATTTAACAGCAATGATAGCTACGATTACATTGGAAACCCATCATTAAAAAATGAACAGGCATGGCAAAGTGAGGTTTCGGGTATTTTCAATAATAAGTATTATCGCTTTAAGTTAACTACGTTTTATGCACACATCCGTAATTATATTTTAGGCACAATAAATCCTGCAGTAAGCAGTATGACAATAGGTGCTAAAGGTGTAAAATCATATCAAAATATACCTTGGGCTAATATGGCATCGCTGGAAGGTTCAATAGTTTGTAGGCCAATGGAATTTGCTGAAATAGCTTCAACATTACGATATAATTGGGGTGCAGCCGATTCAGGAGAACCGCTTCCATACATCTCACCACTGAAAAATATTAGTTCATTTAGGATTAAGTATAAAGCCTATTCTTTACAAGTAGAATCAGAATCAGCACTATCTCAAAATAGAAAAAGCCGTTTTTCGGGAGAAGACGCAACAGCCGGATACTTTTTAGTGCATACCAGGATTGGTTATGTATTTCATTTTAAAGGAAGTCAATTTCAATTACAATCAGGTATTGAAAACCTGTTTGATAAGCAGTATCATGATCATTTAGATTGGGGAAATATCCCAAGACCCGGGAGAAATATTTATATTCAAACTAAATTGATTTTCTAAAATCTATTTAGTTTTAGTCGCTAAAAATATCTGAAATCCTACTCCTATCATAAAACCATGATTGGTAAATTTTGTAGTAGTTTGATTTTCTGATCTGGAGTCAATAGTACCATCATTGCCATCATCTCTTAGATTAGTTCTGTTAAAGGTGTTGCTGTTGTACGAATAATTATAGCCTAAATAGAAATCAAGGCCGGTATGTGCAGCAAGCATTTTTGTAACACCTACCTGAACTGAGGTGTTCAAATACATACCACCTGTTGATTTTCCGGTATAAGTGGATTTATAGGCTGTAGGACCGCTGCCGCCATAGAAAAAGCCTTCTGTTTTCAGGTTGCTTACACCAAAATTGACACCCAATTGACCATAAGGAAGTAAACTCTTCGTAGCACTAAAATAGTGCCGTGCAAAGCCTCCTAAACCAACATTGAAATTGGTCACTTTATCGCTTTGATAAGTAGAGCCGTTTTGGGCATAAGAGGTTTTATTGCTTGAAGGATTAATATTTACAGAAGCACCTACCGCCGTATTATCGGATATAAACCAGCCAAGTGTGGGATTGATACTAATGTTATATCCACTTGTTTTTGATTTGTTGGTGCCAATTTGCGCCACATTTATATCGGCGCTGCCATTATTAAAAACCATGCTGCCAACACTGCCACCCACCATTTTTTCGCCTTTTTTAAATTGTGCGCTGGTAGTATTAAATACTAAGATTGCAAAAGCCATCAAGAATCCGATTTTTGTGTACATAAAGAGTAGGTGTTTTAGTCGCCAAATATATTGTGCTTCTGCAATTCATAAACAGATATTTTTTCCAAAAAAAATTTGGAATGATAAAAATTCCATTATCTTTAAGCATTATTTCAAAAGAGTAGATAACTCTTTTAATTTTTTAAAACTAATTACACAGCCAAATTAAAAACGCTATGAGAAAGTTCAAACTTCTATCCCTATTAGCAGTAGCTATAACATTTTTAGCAGTAAGTTGTACCAAAGAAGGCCCTGAAGGCCCAGCAGGCGCTACAGGTGCACAAGGCCCTACCGGTGCAAATGGTGCAGTAGGCCCAACCGGTCCTACAGGCCCGACCGGTCCTACAGGTCCAACCGGCCCAACCGGCCCTGCAGGAACTGCCAATGTAATTTATGGTTCTTGGGTGAGTGAGCCATCAGGAGGATGGGCAGATACTGTTATGTTATCATTAAACAATATGCATGCAAGAACATTTAGTGTAGCATGCCCAGGCTTAAGTCAACCTGTTTTAGATCAGGGTGTTATTTTGGCTTATGTAAGAGGAGCTTATTCAAATAACTTACCACTTGCAATGCCATGGTCTTTACCTGTTGCTAGCACTATTTATGTAGAAACAGGTTATCGTCCGGCTTTAGGTAGAATTGCTTATTATTTCTATATGCCGAATAATAGTAGTTCATCATCTCCCGTAGGCTTTACTGGTATTGGGAATAGCACACAGTTCAGATATGTGTTAATTCCAGGCGGTGTTGCAGGCCGTAGTGCAGGTGGAACATTTGAGAAAGTTTGCGATATTAATGGAGTTTCTTATACAGAGAGTCAGTTAAAAGCAATGCCTTATTCTCAAATTTGTTCTTTATTGGGCATTCAACCATAAAAATATAAACTTATAACACAATGCCGCTTCATTATTGAGGCGGCATTTTTATTTCATAACGTTTTCTGTATTACATTGCGGACTTTAAAAAATAGCATAATAACTGAAGTATGAAACAAGTTTTAATTTTATTAATGGCAGGGTTCTTATTTGCATCGTGTGGCGAGGAAAGTGAAAATGAACAAGCTGCTCGCATTGCAAAAGAGAGAGAAGCAGCTACGACACCTGCAGGAGATTCTGTAAACATCAGAAAGGTAATTACGGATTTTTATAATTGGTATGAGCATAATGATAACCGATTAAAAACTTACCCTCTTTATACTGCAAGCAATAGCTTGGGAAAGCCTCCTTTTAAAATTAATTGGGATGCAGTAGAAAAATATCAGTCGCTTCTTCGTGATTCAGTGCCGCAGTTAGGCAAAGCGTTTTTAGAAAATCAAAAAATTTTATTGCAAAGTATAGATTCAGGATTTAAGAAAAACCCGACATTGGATATTGCCCGCGGTTTTGATTTTGATTGGTACACCAATAGCCCTCAAAAGCCAAGTTATATTGCTCTGCAAATACAAAAACCATTGTCGTGGGATTTAAAACGTAATGGTGATGAGATGACCGTTACGGTAAAGGAAGAAGTTGACGAAAAGGGAGCGCAAAAAATAAATAATCTGATGACACTCTTGATGAAAAAAGAAGATGGTTATTGGAAGATTGCAAAAACTTGGGAGGTGAAATAATTTTAAAACTATGACCATTCATATTCAATTCGAAAAGCCTAAAGTAATACAGGCACTCAGGTATCACTTTTTAACCAGAAAGGAAATACGCCTTATGATTATTCTAGTTAATGTATTTGCGCTTTTGGCCATTACACTTTATATGCTGAAAATAATAAGACCTGAACCTTTTTTTCTCGGCACGGCCTTGTGGATTGTCTTAATGATCAGTTTTTGGTTTGTGTTGCCCGGACTTGTATATAAACGTACTACAACATTTCAACACGAGTTCGATATGGATTTTGACAATGAAGGCTTTACACTTAGGCATGATAAGAGTGCAAAAAAATGGCCATGGGCTGCTTTGCAAAGTTTTACAGAAAGTCCGCATTTCTTTCACTTTTATTTTGACAGTCGCTCATTTATTTTAGTTCCAAAAAGCGGCTGCAAAGATCAAGACGAAGTACACGAATTGAGAACCTTGATTCGTGACCATGTAAAGAAAAGTTGATATGCTTATTCCAAAGCTTTAGTTACAATATTCAGTAAATCACCGATGGCTACTCTTTCCTGTTGCATTGAATCACGATGGCGAATGGTTACAGTATCATCCTCTTTTGTTTGATGATCTACTGTTACGCAGAAGGGCGTACCCAATGCATCCATTCTACGATAACGTTTTCCGATAGAATCTTTTTCTTCGTAAAAACATTTAAAGTGTGGTCTGCAATTCGACATGATTGTTTCAGCTATTTCAGGTAAACCATCTTTTTTTGTAAGTGGAAGTACAGCTAATTTGATTGGCGCCAGTTTTGCCGGAAGTTTTAATACAACCCTGCTGTCCTTTTTATCTCCTTCGCTTAGATCCTGCTCTTCATAAGCATGACTGATTACGGCAAGGAACATTCTATCCAAACCGATAGAAGTTTCAATTACATACGGAATGTAATTGCCATAAGGCTTTCCGGTTGCAGGATCAACGTCGTTATCAAAGTACTGCTGTTTTTTCTTGCTGAACTCTTGATGGTTTTTTAAATCAAAATCTGTTCTGGAGTGAATACCTTCCAATTCTTTAAATCCTATCGGGAAATTAAATTCAATATCACATGCTGCATCGGCGTAGTGGGCTAATTTTATATGATCATGAAAGCGATATTTTTCTGTAGGAATACCTAAATTCTGATGCCATTTCAAACGTTCTGCTTTCCAGAATTCATACCATTCTTTTTGTGTGCCGGGGCGAATGAAAAACTGCATTTCCATTTGTTCAAACTCACGCATACGAAAGATGAACTGTCGGGCAACAATTTCATTGCGAAACGCTTTGCCAATTTGTGCAATGCCAAAAGGGATTTTCATTCTACCGGACTTTTGCACATTCAAAAAGTTGACAAAAATTCCTTGTGCTGTTTCCGGCCTTAGATATATTTTATTGTCTTCGCCATCTGATGAAACGGTAGAACCAAACTCGGTAGAAAACATAAGGTTAAACTGACGAATATCAGTCCAGTTGCAAGTTTCACTTATCGAACATTTGATTTTGTTGTCCTCGATTAGTTTTTTCAATCCGGCAAAATCATCTTTGGCTAATAAAGTATCCATTTCACTCAATAGCTTTTCAGCTTCTTGTATTTTACCGCTAACGTTCAGTCCTTCTGCATGTGCTTCAATCAAATGATCTACGCGATATCTTTTTTTGCTATCCTTATTATCAATCATTGGATCGTTGAAATTGTCCACGTGTCCGCTTGCTTTCCATGTAGTGGGGTGCATAAAAATAGCTGCATCAATTCCAACAATGTTATCGTGTAATTGAGTCATACTTTTCCACCAATAGTCTTTGATGTTTTTCTTTAACTCACTACCCATTTGGCCATAGTCGTAAACAGCCTGAAGACCATCATAAATTTCGCTGCTGGGAAAAATAAAACCATATTCTTTGCAATGCGAAATAATATTCTGAAAAGTATTCGCTACCGAAACCGGTTTATTAGATTCATTTGCCATAGTGGCGCAAAAGTAAGCCCAAATGCCCATTTTTCAGAGAGGAAATAATAGGATTATTGTTTGTTGTTTCAGATAAAAAACCACCGTTCAATTTCGTATTTTTGTGAGATGCAGTTAGTAAGTGTTACCACCTCGGATTTGGCAAAAGAATTCATTCGTGTAAATGTTGTATTGAACAAAGATAATCCTGCTTATATCCGCCCTTTAGATAAGGATATAAATTCTGTTTTTGATACTAAAAAAAATAAAACTTTCCGTTTTGGTGAAACAGAACGCTGGATTTTGAAAGATGATAGCGGGAGCCTGATTGGTCGTATTGCAGCATTTGTAAATAAAAAGTATAAAACCAAAGGTGATGATGTGCCTGTAGGTGGTATTGGTTTTTTTGATTGTATCGATAATCAGGAAGCTGCCGATATGCTATTTGATGTGGCCAAGCACTGGTTGATGCAGCGAGGTATGCAAGCCATGGATGGGCCTATCAATTTTGGAGAGCGAGACCGATGGTGGGGATTAGTCGTAGAAGGAAATGAAATTCAACCGATGTATGGAATGAATTTTAATCCATCTTACTACCAAGATTTATTTGAAAACTATGGGTTCAAAAATTTTTTCAATCAGATTTGCTTTGCATTGAAAGTAAAAGAACGTGTAATACAAAAATTCTTTGATCGGCATGATGAAATAGCGGCAAATCCTGATTTCAGTGCAGCTTATATGCGAAAAAGTGAGTTAAAAAAATTTGTAAAAGATTTTACAACTGTTTATAACAAAGCATGGGCAAGTCATGAGGGAATGAAACAATTAGATGAGAAGGTAGCGTTGAAAATGTTTCAAATGATGAAGCCGGTGATGGATGAAAAAGTAAATTGGGTAGTATATTATAAAGGAGAACCGGTAGCTCTTTGGGCCAACCTTCCGGATTTGAATCAATGGTTTAAATATCTGGATGGAAAATTCGGGCTTTGGCAAAAACTAAAATTTCTTTGGATTAAAAGCACCAAAAAGAACAAGAAATTTACTGGATTAGTTTTTGGCGTAGTACCTGAATGGCAGGGAAAAGGAGTGGATAGTTATATGATAATAGAAGGGGCTAAAGTGATACAAGGGCTACAAAAATTTAATGGACGTTGGGAAGTAGGGAATGTACGCTATGAAGATTATGAAATGCAATGGATTGGTGAGTTTAATCCTAAAATGATTAATGTAGCCGAATCTTTAGGTACATACCGTAGCAGACGATTAATTACATATCGTTATTTGTTCGACCGAACAAAAGAATTCAAACCACACCCAATATTTAGTTGATTTTTCAATTCAATATTTAGCGTTTAGATTTGCTTAAATAGTTTTATCGTTTTAAAAGAAAAGTGGATTATGGAAAAATTTATAGTATCAGCAAGAAAATACAGGCCTCAAACATTTAATACTGTTGTAGGACAAAGCCACATTACCACTACTTTAAAAAATGCAATCAAACATCAGCAATTGGCACACGCATTTTTGTTTTGCGGTCCAAGAGGTGTAGGCAAAACAACCTGCGCCAGAATATTGGCGAAAACGATTAATTGCGAAAAACCTACCAAAGAAGGCGAAGCTTGCGATAAATGCCAAAGTTGTAAATCCTTTAATGAAGGTACTTCCATGAATTATTTTGAATTGGATGCTGCTTCAAATAATTCAGTAGATGATATTCGAAACCTGGTAGATCAAGTTCGCTTTGTGCCACAAACAGGACGTTATAAAGTTTATGTAATAGATGAGGTACATCAGCTAACGTCCGCCGCCTTCAATGCCTTTTTAAAAACATTGGAAGAGCCGCCATCTTATGCGGTATTTATTTTGGCTACAACCGAGAAGCATAAAATTATTCCGACAATCCTCAGTCGCTGTCAGATTTTTGATTTTAAACGCATTACTACGGATGACACGGTGCAACACTTAGAGGAAATATGCAAAAAGGAAGATATAAAGGCAGACAAGGCAGCATTACATGTCATTGCTCAAAAGAGTGAAGGTTGTATGCGTG
Organism: Bacteroidota bacterium; assembly: GCA_018268055.1. Lineage (GTDB taxonomy): Bacteria > Bacteroidota > Bacteroidia > Chitinophagales > Chitinophagaceae > JJ008. Next base: position 1,355 of record JAFDXF010000048.1, on the reverse strand, counting down.
ATGCGCTGAGTATTTTGGATAAAATTGTCAGCTTTACAAATGGTGAATTGGATTTTAAAAACACATTAGAACATCTGAATATTTTAGACGCTGAATTTTATTTCAAACTATTAGAATGTATGCAGTCGCAAAATTTATCCGCAGCAATGTTGTTGTATGATGAAATAAATAAGAAGGGCTTTGAAGGCGATGTGGTGTTAAATGGCTTTTCGGAATTTATTCGCAATTTATTGGTGTGCAAAGATCAGAAGGCGGCTATTCTATTAGAAGTAGTTGAAAACTTCAGAGATAAATATATTGCTGCCGCAAAAGAGGTGTCTTCCTCATTATTGGTTAGTTCGTTGAATATATTAAATGATGCTGAGATAAATTATAAAGGCGCACGAAATAAAAGATTACATGTTGAATTAGCACTCATCAAACTTTGCTACTTGAAGCAAGCAATTGAGCTTTCAACGGACGGAGGAGGATTGAGTAAAAAGAAACTGAGTGATGCACCTGTTGCTTTCAGAACGGTTGGGATAAAAAAATTTACACCTCACTTAGAAACACCAAAAAATATAGCCGCTGAAAAGCCCTTATCAAAATTGCCGGAGGCAAAATTGATTATTGAAACACCTAAAACTGTAAAAACATTATCAGAAGAATCGCCTACAGAATATAACCAAGGAGCTATTTCAGATTCAAAAAAAATTTCAGGCAAACTTTCTTCATTAGATAGTATCAGAAAGCAGTATAGTTCAAAAGATAACGATGGAAACTCAAAAACAGATCGCCCTTTAGTTATAGATGAATTGCAAAAAGCATGGAATGAATATGCAGGACAATTAAAAGCTGCAAAAAATCCGGCAGCCCATAGTTTTGAAGAAGCGCAACTGAATATTAAAGACAGCAATTCATTCGAGGTTATTACAGGCGATAATATTGAAAAACAATTTATAGAGCATAATAGAAATAATTTGTTTGACTACTTGCAGAAAAAATTAGCGAATAAACAACTTCAGTTTTTAATTTCGGTTTCAGAAAACGTGGATGTGAAACCCAAAGCCGAAATTGTACTTAGCTCAAAAGAACAATTTTTAAAAATTGCTGAGATATATCCAATGGTTAAGGAATTGAAAAGTCGTTTAAAGCTTGATTTGGATTATTAATGTTTTTGAACCATTAAGAAGTTAAGGGAATTAAGTTTATCTCTTAATGTTTCTTAATGTCTTAATGGTTTTTATATGTTTTTTATCTCTTAATGTTTCTTAATGTCTTAATGGTTTTTATATGTTTTTTATCTCTTAATGTTTCTTAATGTCTTAATGGCTTATATGTGTTTTTATCTCTTAATGTTTCTTAATGTCTTAATG
>JAFDXF010000047.1 GCA_018268055.1 Bacteroidota bacterium | reverse complement strand
CTTTGTACCATACAAACAGCACAAACGTCGGCCAACGTAAAAGTATACCGACAAGCCCGCCAATATCTTTTAACTACGGGCTTTTTTTAGGTGGGCTTGTCGGATACTTTTATAAGAGTTAGCGGTCAGCTTAGGACGACCCACCGACAACGGACGAACAACGAAAAAAACAATAAAGACATTTAGAAAATATGCGACCAGAAAGCCATTCAATAAACGATGTACTTACAAAAAATGCGACTTCTTTTTTTATCCCGCCTTTCCAAAGAGCTTATGCTTGGGGTAAACCCGAAATTGAACGTTATTTCAGCGATGTTATTCGTATCATAAAATCAGAGTTAAATACAAAAGAACACGACAAATTAGAGCACTTTTTTGGAACACTTGTGCTTAAAGAAGAACAACAAGGATTTGCTCATAAATCTGTTGTTGTTGACGGACAGCAAAGGCTTACAACAACTTTATTGTTTCTAATTGCGTTGCGTGACATTGAAACTGATGCAACATTCAAAACCCGAATAACAAATCGTTACTTGACAAATGACGATTCTGATTTTGAAGATAAAATAAAACTCAAACAAGTTACAAAAGATTGGGACGCTTATAAGGCGTTAGTTAATGGACAAGAAGCAAGTCCCGGAATTATAAAAACAGCACATCAGATTTTTACAAAACTGATAACCGACACATTAAAAACAAATTCCGACATAACATCAAACCATTATATTTTGGCAATTCAAAGAATGAATGTTGCTGTAATATTTTTAGACGAAAGACCACATAAAGGAGAAGACCCTCAAATTATCTTTGAAACGCTGAACTCACTTGGCAAAGCATTGACATTAGCAGACTTGGTTAGAAACTTTATTCTCTTATCACTTGACAGTAAAAAACAATCCAGTTTATACGAGAAAAAATGGCAACCAAAAATTGAAGCACAGCTTGAAGATAACATTTCAAAATTTTACCGTGATTATTTACAATATAAAACCATAAGTTCAATAAAGGTAGTTAGCGATGAAAAAGTTGATAGCAACACCAAAGAAGTGTATCAACAATTCAAAGATTTTGTGAATGATAAATTCAGTAATCACGAAGAATTTATAGATGATATTGTTCGTTTTGTGCCTTGGTATAAATGGATAAATGATGAAGTAGTAACAGGTAGAATTTCTTCTGACACTGCAAAAGACAAAGAACTAAAAGAACTATTACGAAATATCTTTCACGACATTAAAGCGGAAGCATTTAAACCTTTTGTGCTTGGACTACTTGAATACAATCAGCAAGGGGTTGGCGCAGACAAATTAAACGATGTAAATCTGATTGAAATACTAAAAACTATTCGCACATATTTAATCCGCAGACGTATTTTAGGTTTAACACAAGGCGAAAACAAAAACATTGTTTTATTATGCGATAGAATTGGGAAATTATCTAATTCAGACGTTTCAATGTTAGACCTGCTTTCCAATCAATTTTATAAAATGAGATTGCCTAACGATACTGAAGTTTCTGAACGATTAAAGGCAATGGATTTTTATAACGACATCAAAAAATATTCAAAGTTCATTTTAGGTAAAATTGAAGAAAACAACACAAAAGTTGCTGTCAATTTTAGAGATTCAAAAATCAGCATTGAACACATTATGCCGCAAACGCTTTCTAATTCTTGGAAACACGAATTAGGAAACGATTTTGAAAACATACACAAGCAATACCTAAACAATATTGGAAATTTAATTCTCACAGAATTTAACGGAGAAATTGGCAACAAACCATTTGCCGACAAAAAAGAAAAACTCAAAACATCTTCTCTAAATTTCAGATTAGATGTTATCAATAGAAATTCTTGGACTGAAACAGACATTGAAGAGCACGGCAAAAATATGGTTGCTTGGTTTTTACAAACTTTCCCTTTACCCGACAATATCAAAAACTCTGACAATTGGAATACAACTGTAACGGAAAAGGTTAATTTTTCGCCACTTGACGATGAAGCGGGTGAAATTTCGGAAGGAAATAAGCCAGCAAAACTTATAATTAACAATAACAGCATTGCTGTAAAAACTTGGCAAGACGTTTTTATAGAATTTCTTAAATGGGTAAGAAACAATAAGGATTACGATTTTGACACAGTTCTCACAAATCAAGAAAAACTGTTTAGCAAAGAAAATACGATTATCAAATGGAAGCACCTCAAAGAAATTATGGACGAACAAATTGAATTAAGGCAACGTTATAAAACATTTGACGGTAACTTTTGGGACAGCAAAAAAACTGAACTAACAGACGAATTAGTGTTTATTCACATTAACTCATCTGCAAAATCATTTATGAATAAAATTGCAAACGTTATGACGCAACTTGGAATAACCGAAAATTTTGTAGAAATAGTATTGAAATAAAAAAGCCGAACCGCTAACATCGGTTTGGTGCAATGCGGGGCGACATTCTTCGCATCAACATTTGTGCTAAATTTGAGCTGTGTGCTTCGTATCAAAGTTAGTGGTGAAAATCCCGCACTGCACCAAGCCGAGAAACGTTGAACCAACATTGCTTTCAGCAATGAGTTAAAGCGAGTTTCGTTAGATTTGGGGTTACAAAATTTTTAGTTATGGAAAAAAAACGCTAACACCCTTTGCAGTGAATGCCCTGCAACGAACCG
>JAFDXF010000046.1 GCA_018268055.1 Bacteroidota bacterium | reverse complement strand
TTATGAGGCGGACTACAGATTCAGGTTCAAACAATTGTGTTAACTCTTTTTAGTTCTTTTACATAAACAATTTTAATATTAAAAAAGAAAAGTTCTTTTTGGCCTCGTAGTACAATGGATAGTATAAGAGTTTCCGAAGCTCCAGATTCAGGTTCGATTCCTGACGAGGCTACATAATTTACAATAATGTTTTACGCTTACGTAATAAAGAGCATCAATCACGATTACTATTACAAAGGGCATTGTGAAAATCTGGAAACAAGATTGCAACAACACAATGCTGGTTCAACAACGTCAATTAAAGCCTACATCCCATTTACAGTTATTTACTTTGAAGAATTCCACACAAGAGATGAAGCTATTAAAAGAGAAAAATATTTTAAATCCGCTGCAGGTAGAAAATATTTAAAAACAAAATTATTATCCTGATACGCTAAACTCTTAAATTTAAGTATCAAAAGTTCCCGAAGTTTATCCGAATCATTTATGAGGCGGACTCCAGATTCAGGTTCCCTGCCCGAATGAATTCGTTCAGGCGGGGATTCCTGACGAGGCTACATAATTTACAATAATGTTTTACGCTTACGTAATAAAGAGCATCAATCACGATTACTATTACAAAGGGCATTGTGAAAATCTGGAAACAAGATTGCAGCAACACAATGCTGGTTCAACAACGTCAATTAAACCTTACCTCCCATTTACAGTTATTTACTTTGAAGAATTCCACACAAGAGATGAAGCAATTAAAAGAGAAAAATATTTTAAATCCGATGCAGGAAGAAAATATTTAAAAACAAAATTATTGCAGTAACACTTCATTATTCATAACAGCAAATCTTATTTTCAACGTTAAAATCGTTTTTTATAACTTCCACCGCACACACAAGTTTAATACTCTTCCATCAATCGGCGCCCATAAAGGCTTAAATGTTGGATTTGTTATTGTACCGGTGTATAGTGGCTCTACTTTGCTTTGACGATAGTCAAACAGATTTTCACCATTGAGTACAACACTGAAATAATCTCCCAATTTCTTTTCCATCATTGCAGCAATAAACCAATAACCCGGTGTCTTTGTATAATCATTCCGATATTGACTACCTGAATAAGAACCTTCCACGCCGAAACGGAATCCTTGTTTTTCAAAATCACGAACAACGGTAAATGCAAATCTATTCTTTGGAGTAAGCGGTATAAATTGATTGGTTGCTAAATACTTTCTTTCTGCAACGGTATAAGTATAGCCTGCATATAACTCCCATGAATGTATTACTGACTTTATGTATGTATCAAATCCTTTTGAAACGACAGGCTTGACTTCATTACTAAAACTAACAGCGCCCCAACCTGCAACATTCGCAATAATTGGATTATTTAACTGTGTTAAGAAGAAAGCTTGATTGATAAAAATTTCATTACCCTCGCCCCATGTAGTTTTGTAATTTACTTCAGCATTATATCCAATTGATTTTTCAGCTTTAATTCCATTTGATAAAGATTGAATTTTCTGAATTTCAAAATCGGTATTTTGTGGCGCTAATGCATTGGGTGTTTTATATCCAAAGCCTACTCCTGCTCTTGCAGCCCAATGCGCATCAATATGGTGAATGATGGCTAACCGAGGTAAAAAGAAATTTCCGTACGTAAAATGATAATCATCTCTAACACCAGTTTCTACAATTGTCTTATCATGAATATTCCATGTGTTTTGAACAAATGCGCCAACAGTATTATTAGAAAAATCATTTAAAGAAATATTGTTCGTTAGCTTTTTAAAATTATCTCCGATTACATTCACACCGGCTACTAAACTGTTTTCATGATGGGGTACTAACAAGGACAATTCTGTATAATAATTTGTTTGCCTGCCTGTAAAATTTATATCATTATTCAAAATATTTCTATTGAAACTGCTAAGGCTGCTCTTAAATTCTAACTTTTTATTACCCGATAAATTATGCTGACTGCTTAATTCAAAACTGTTTCTTTTGATAGTGTTTTTTTCATAATACTGATGCAGTACATCTGCATTTCCGGCTAAAACTTGCATATCGCCGCCATCTCTTTTTTCAAAAGTTCCGGTATATCCGGCAATGATGGTAGTTTTATTATCGGGGTAAAAAAATAATCTTGGGTGTATGACTACACCTTTCATATCCCCTACATCGGAAAACCCGTCTTTATTTACATCCACTGCTTTTTGAAAATTGTAACCACCAAAAAATGTGTAACCGAATTTGTTTTTGCGTTTGGAAAAATAAGTATTGAAATTTGTTTCCTTCAACGTAGTTTGATTGATACTTACAACAGCCTCTTGCTTCGCTGTTGGTTTACGTGAGATAATATTTACCAAACCACCAATAGCGCCACCGCCATACAGTGTAGAAGCAGAACCTTTAATCAATTCTACCTGTTTTAAATCCAACGGTGGAATACTCAATATGCCGAAGCCGCCACTAAAACCATCATACAATGGCATTCCATCTTTTAATATTTGAGTATAGCGACCATCCAATCCTTGAATGCGCACATTTACATTTCCATTTACTGCACTGCTTTGTTGTATCTGCACTCCGCTCACATCTCCTAATATGCTGGCGATACCAGCGGGCTTTATCGTACTCTCTTCATCCATTTCTTCTCTTCCCAAAACTTCGACTTTTAATGGAGAATTTTCTATTCGTTGATTATTACGCGTAGAAGAAACAATTGTTACATCACTCATCTCGGTTTGCTTTTCTGCAAGAGCTATTATCAGTGTGTCTTGAGTAGGTATCACTACAGAAGTATCTAATTCTGTATAACCCACAGAAGTAAAATTTAATCTTACCTTACCGGTGTTTAATGGCAGTATAGCAACACCATTTTTACTTGTACTTTGAATGGTTTTTCCATTCAGTGCGATACTCACTCCTTCTAACGGTATATTTCCTGAAGCACTAATTACTTTCACGGGTTGTTTTACTTGCGCTTGAGCTGTTATTCCAATCAATACAGCTATCATTACATAAATCTTCTTCACTTTCTTTCTTTTAAAATATATTAAACTATTTTACTCCTACTACTAATACCTGAAATGTGCCGGGTATCATTTTAGATTTTCCTTTTGCATCCACAGGAGTTTCAAAATCGGCAGTAGGTAAATACATCAGTTGAGTTGCATTATCTAATGCAATCGTCCTCGCTCCTTTTTTAGTAGTTATATTAGTTACCACGTTGTATTTATCAGGTGATTGTTGATGTATCACAGTCAATGTTCCTTCTCCATTTGCAGTGTAAATGTTTTTATTTTTCTTATCAAAAGCTACACCATCACATCCTTCACCGATTGGCAAACGAGCAACTACTTTTCCATTATCAGCATTTACTACTGCTAATTCTTTTTCACATCCTGCAAATAATCTCTTATTAACATCATCATAAGCCAAACCCGTTGGCCCTTCAGCAGGAGCAATACTCCAATGATTCAGCACTTTAAAAGTTTTCATATCTATTTGCACGATTTCATTTTTATCTTCCAGATTGACAAACAAGCGACCTTTCCCATCACTCACCGCTGTTTCGGGCTTACCTCCTACATCAATACTATCTATTGCTTTATTCAAAGCCGGATCGATTATCGTAAGGTTCTTACCGCGTCCATTACAAGTAATTATTTTTTTAGAAAAAGATTCATATAAAATAGCATCCGGATTAAGTCCCGTTGGTATTTGTGTAAGTACTTGATTTGTATTGGCGTCAAAGACCGTAACCGAATTTAATTTTCCATTACTTGTATAACCTTTAGCGTTAGTCGGATCAAATGCAATGCCATGAACACCGGTTGTATGCTCAATCACTCCAACCGAATCACCGGTTGTTTTGTTGAGAATATTTACTTGAAATCCGTGGCTTACATACACCCAGTCTTTAACAGGAGATACTGCAATATAATCCCATCCTCCGGTGCTTTTTATATGAAATGTTTTAAGCACTTGAACATTATTGCTCTGTTGTGCTACAGCAAAAAATGAGCTTGCAGTTAGGAATAAAACTAGAAAAGTATTTTTCATAAAGTATTACATTTTGTATAAATAAATATTTAGTCTTTTACTTCCTTTAAAAATTTTCCGGCAGCATCAAACATTACATCTTTACCACTTACTTCTGCTTCAAAATTAACAGTGCCATCTGCTTTTGTAATTTTCGCAGCTTCCTTAATTTTTTGACCTTTGTAATGCTCTTTTAGATAGGACATCGCCGCTGCAGGTAATTCTTCAACCTTAATATCTACTTCCGTTTCCAATAGACCGCCTTTTGTATCAATCAATACTGAGGTACTTACGCCTTGATTTTTAAATCCTGCTTCAAAATTATTTTTTTCTTTTTCCCACTTAGGAGTTATACCCGGATAATGTTTCACAAAAGTACTTTTAACAACTGAAGGCACTGCAGATTCTTTAATTTTCTGTGCACATGCGGAGAAAGAAATAAAAGCGATCATTAGAATAGCAAAAAATGACTTTTTCATAATTATTATTTTTTTGATGAAACACAAACCTCCGACACAACTCTGTACAAAAACTGAAGATTGAAACATTTTTAAAATAATTTTTAATACTCAATTGAAAATTGATGCATCGTGTCAACATAATTGTATTTTAAATCCCAATGCATGTAGTCGGCAATCTTTTTAGCAATCGTTAATCCAAGTCCGGTACCTCCTGTTTCGTTTGATTGCTTCTGAAAGCGCCGGAACAATTGATTTGTATTTAATTCCTTATTTGATGATGTATTTGCAATGACAATTGCATTGGATAAAACCTGAATCACAATTTTCCCATTTTCTTGATTATGCCGTATTGCATTGTTCATTAAATTACCCAATAATATTTCAAATAATATTTTATTTGTAGAAAGTATTCTATCATTCTGCCATTCTGTTTTTAATTCAATATTTTTTTGGTCAGCTTGAAACTTATATTGCTCCAACACCTTTTTACAAACATCTATCACCGAAATATTCTCCCTGTCAACAAATTGATTATTGTCTAACTTAGCTAACAGTAAAAGATTTTTATTCAAGAGGCTTATTCTTCTGTTTATAGACGACAATCCGCTTATCAATTCACATTGTTGTTCAGTAAGCGGGATTGTTTGCATCAACAAGTCTATTTTAGCTTGCGTCATTGCCAATGGTGTCTGCATTTCGTGCGATGCGTTTTCGGTAAATTCTTTTTGAGATTTATATACCTGAAGGTTTGTATTCGCCAGATTCTTAATTGCCGTATTCAAATCACTGAATTCACTCACATCGGATTTTGGAAGAACGATCTCTGTTGCTGCATCTACTCTGAAATGATTCAGTGTGTGCAATATTTTATAAAATGGTTTCCATATTTTTTTTGAAACATACCAGTTGATTAAATATAAACCGGCGATGATGCAAGCAAGTACTATTACAGCCATTTTTACAATTCCTTCAATCAGCTCTTCCTTTTCAACGATAGATACCGTTAATCGTATTCTGTAATGTTTGTCTTGAACCAACATATTTGTCTCCAAAATCCGATAAGGCACCACTTCTTCAATAAGGCTGTCATATTTCTCTTGTGTATAAATAGAATCTAAAGCTAAATGATTATTTACAGGCATTAATTCAAATCCTTTCCAGGGTATAGTAAAATTTTGCAACGTGTCTTGAATACCTTTTTTTCTAAAATGGGTCATTAGCTCGCTCTTCCGTGCATATAGGCTTTCATCAGCCTCATCTTTAATAATATGCTGCATAGAGAAATACAATAAAGGCACTGCAATAATCAGCACGAGGATTGCAAAGAAAATATTATAACGAAGTGATTTATGAAGCAGCTTCATATTTCAAATTTATAACCCATTCCGTAAATAGATTTTATATAATCATTACATTTTGCTGCTGCCAGTTTCTTTTTAATGTTTTTTATATGTGCATAGATAAAATCAAAATTATCATACAAGTCTGTATCATCACCATTGATATGTTCGGCAATAGCATTTTTAGAGACTACCCGATTTTTATTGGATACTAAATAAAGCAACAAGTCATATTCTTTTCTTGTAAATTCCAATCCGACATGGTGTACTGCTACCATTTTTGCAGATGTGTCAAATGTCAATTCATTTAAGGTAAGAATATTGTTTCCGGCAAATTGGCGCCTTCTTATAATGGCAGCAATGCGGGCACTCAATTCAGAAAGGTGAAAGGGTTTTGGCAAATAATCATCTGCACCCAGATTCAGTCCGTCAATTCTATCATCAATTGAATTTTTGGCTGAAATAATTATCACGCCATCTGTTTTCTTATTTTCTTTCAGTTCTTTAAGCACGCTAAATCCATTTCCATCAGGCAACGTAATGTCTAATAAAATACAATCATAATCAAAAACGTCTATTTTATCTAAAGCACTATGAACATTCGCTACGGTATCGCATAGATAGTTCTCCGTTTTTAAGTAAGCGGCAATATCCTTACTCAACGCTTCTTCGTCTTCTACAATTAATACTTTCATTTAGCCGTTTTTACAAAGCACAGATACAAATCTGAATAAAATCTGAATAGAGTTACTCAAAAGGATAATTTACATTGAATGAGAATAAGGAATGATGTACTCTATTTTTTTTACTGTAAAGTTCTACTAATTCAAACTGATTTTTAAAAAAAACATTATCTTACTTCAATAAAAATCAAAACTATGGCCATAAAACCCGGCAAACCTTCATCATTTTTAATCTTCCCTTGGGGATTAGCTTCTATTTTGTTGCTTATGATTTTAAACCTGACTCTGAGTGATGCATGGTTTAATAAAAATTGGAGTTGGATTTCGCTGGTGCTGATTATTCCGGCTGCAATACTTGAAAATTTTAAAGTGGGTTATTCCACTATGCGTATTATGTTTTTGAAAGTTGTCTTTTCGCTACTCTCATTTTTATTGGTAGGAATGGTTTTTGGTTCAGCACTTACCAAAATTTATAACGAAAAGTTTGTATCTGATACTGCATCTTTTAAAGCCATAACACTACCTTGGTATGTATTACTTGCCTTAGTTGTATTATTGCTTATTCAAGTGGCACAATTATTCAGTATGCTGAAAGCAGTGAAAAGAGAGTTTATGCAATTGGACCCGGATCAATAATCTAATGATCAGAGTGTAGCGTTTTTAATTTTTCCTGAAGCAAACAATTTAATCAGGTGTGCATTTATAGAAGGGTGATCAAGGCCGTCTAAATGACGAAAGTGGTGCAGGTCAGTACCTACAAAATCATAATACTCCTTCTTCATTAAATGTAGTGCTAAGTCTTGCGCTGTTTTACCATAATGACCGGCAAGCGATAAGAGATTAAGTTGAAAATAACAGCCAATATCTTTTAGCTCTTCATAAAATTCTTTATTTCGCTCGAGATACATATATCGCTCCGGGTGTGCAATGATAGGCTGATAGCCTTGCATCTGCATTTCAAATAAAATTTCTTTTAATCCATGTGGTGCAGATGCCAATGAAAACTCGGACAAAACCATATTGTCTTTGACGGTCAGTAATTTTTCGCCTTTACTTAACAAGCCCGCTACATAATCATCCAAAAAATATTCTGCAGCAGCATTTATTTCTACATCAATGTTTTCTACTTTCAAACGCTCCCTTACTAAATCTAATTTTTGATTGATGATATCGGGAGTGTTTTGATACATCTCCCACATTATATGCGGTGTAGTGATAAATTTTGTAAACCCTTTTTCCATCATGCCTTTTATCAACTGCACTGTAGTCTCCATGTTTTGTGAGCCATCATCAATTCCGGGTAGCAAATGCGAGTGCATATCAGTAGCTACAATACCGAAACTTGTTTGTTCTGATGAACGTTCTTTTGACTTTGAAAAAAGTTTAAACATATAATTTGCGATGCTAAGTTACCCGAATTTTTTCAATACAATTCTCGCTTAGGCAATGAGGGAAAAACTTTATTTACTAAATCGCTTTTGGGAAACACAATGTACCATGCCGTAAGAAACAATATCATAAAATCGGTATAAAAACTGCGATGCTGCTGATACCAGATTTCTAAAGCGCCTTTATAGGGCAATATCATGGTGCGATAAGTTTCTTGCGGAGGTAATTTACTTTGTGTAATAACTAATTCTTCATCTCTGAATACAATAGAGCCGATTCCGGTAAGGCCGGGGATGACATTATACACTTTGCTTTTCAACTCATCTGAGTATCGGTCAAAGCCTACTTTCATCAATGGCCTTGGTCCCACGAATGACATATCGCCTATCAATATATTAATTAACTGTGGCAGTTCATTGATTTTGCTTTGTCTTAAAAATTTTCCAAAAGATGTAATTCTAGGATCTCCTCTTTTGGTAATATCTCCATCACCCATATTGGGGCTGTTCTTCAGCATTGTGGCAAATTTCCAAATACGAAATATTTTATTTTTATAGCCCACTCTGTCTTGTCGATAAAACACTTCATGCTCGCCGGTCAATAACAATAATATAATTACCGGAATAAAAATGGGCAATAAAATTATCAATGCGATGAATGATAAGATGATATCTAAAAAGCGTTTGATGTGTTTGTACATAATCTATCCGATAGCTTCTTTAATTTCTTTAACGACAATAGCCAACTCTTCATCCGTTATGCTGGTAGAACTTGGAATACTCAGACAAGTGTTGTAAATATAATCTGAGCTATCATTCTTGCTGACATACACACAATCTTTGTACATCGGCAATTTATTCATCGGCATCCAAAATCTGCGGCTCAAAATTTTATTTTTATTCAAATGATCTAATAATTGCTGCTGTTTATCTGTTTGAATCGTAAACAACCACCCGTTCGTTTGCACATCATACAGCTCCTTCTGAAAACGAATATCACCAACACCGGTTAATTCATTTTTATAAAAAGCTACACATTCTTTTTTCCTTTTTATAAACGAAGGCAATAATTCCATTTGTGCTACGCCAATAGCCGCAAGCACATTTACCAACCTATAATTGTATCCCACTTCATCATGGTAATATTCATCGGGGCTTGCTTTGGCGGTTGTTGTTAAATGCTTTGCATGTTTTGCAAGTGATTCATCATTGGTTACAATCACACCGCCGCCTCCGGTAGAAATAATTTTATTTCCATTAAAACTAAAACAGGCGAGCGGGCTGAAAGTTCCGGCGCTCTTTCCTTTATAAGTTGAGCCCAATGCTTCCGTTGCATCTTCTACAATCGGTAGAGGATATTTTTCTACAATAGAAAGAAAGCGATCCATATCGCACATATTGCCAAGTATATGTACCGGCATGATTGCGCCAATACGTCTGCCGTCTTTTTTATAGACCAAATAATTTTCTTGCGTTTCTGTATGCTGCGCTAAAAACTCTTCCAACAAATCCAAATCCATTTGCCAAAGGTTAGGATCTGCATCTATCAATAATGGTTCTGCTCCTAAATATTTTATTGAGTTGGCTGATGCTACGAAAGTTAAGTTGGGCAAAATCACATAATCATTTTGCTTCACACCACTTAATAAAAGAGAAATATGCAAAGCAGCCGTTCCGTTTACTGCAGCGACACCGTATTTTGCTCCTGCAAAGTCGGCTACCATTTGCTCAAACTGAGTAACATAAGAGCCAACGGATGAAATCCATCCTGTATCCAAACAATCTTTTACATACTTCCATTCATTGCCTGCCATATTGGGCACACTGAGCGGAATAAATTTTTCGTTACTCATATACTAATTTTCCTGATTCAAGATATTGATTGTACCAGTCGATTGTGGTTTTCAAACCTTCTTTCCACATTACTTTTGGCTCAAAGCCTAATTGTGTTTTTGCCTTGGTAATGTCCGGGCAGCGACGACTTACAGAGCCGGGATAAGTTGGTGCATTTTCAAATTCACCATTGAAGCCCATCAACTCGCCTGCATAATGAATCAATTCACCAATAGAAATTTCATCTTGCGTACCGATATGATAAATTTGCCCGTTCGTATTCGGTTGTTCCATTGCCAACACAGTGCCCATTACCGCATCATCAATATAGCAAAATGCTCTGGTCTGATCATGACCATATACTTTAAACGGATTTTCATTTTTGCGATAGCGAACTACTAAGTGTGGTATCACATGTTTGAAACCCATTCGCGGGCCATACACATTGTGATAGCGAACTATTGTTGTTTCAAACCCAAGTATTCGAGCATAATTTAAAAATCCGGATTCGCCCAACATTTTTGTAACGGCATAAGTGAAACGTGGATGACCAATTTCTTGAATACACAATGGAACTTCTTCAGGCGTAGGCGTTGTGTAGCCGAAAGCTTCAATAGTGCCTGCATAACACTCACTGGTAGAAGTAAATAAAACTTTTCCGATTTTATTTTTTCTAACCCACTCCAATGTATTAAAAATTAAAGCCGTGTTGATGCGAATAATTTCATGTGGAATAGAGTTTGCATTATCCACGCCTACTACTGATGCAAGCATATAAACCTGATCGTACTCATTATCCAATTGATTAAAAGTATTAGGATCTGTATAATCTCCTGCTACCACTTTGATATTGTGTTTCTGTACTAATTCTGTGAAATGTTCATCTTGTTTGCCTCTTGCAAAATTATCTGCAATGGTCAATTTATAATCTCTATTCTCTGCAAGATATTTGGCAATATTAAAACCAATAAACCCTGCACCGCCTAATAACAAAACGTTTTTACTCATTATGCTTTTATTAAAATAGTTTTTATTCTACAAAATTAAAGGTCGCCTCTGCCAACAACTTTTACGATATGTTTCTCTCCTAAATATTTTATTTCCTCATTGGTCAATACGCCGATGGTATCGTAAACAAAACAAGCAGGCTTATTTTTTATTACTTCCAATAAAAATTTATTATTTCTATAATCTTTATGCCCCGTTGTAATCACAATCAAATCATAATCTGTTTTCAATAGCTCGTTCAAATCTTGATTTACCCAAATATCTTTTTCTTCCCAATACTTAACATGTGGATCGTGGAGTGTGACTGCACAGTTTTCCAATTCCAATTGATCATAAAATCCT
This sequence comes from Bacteroidota bacterium, assembly GCA_018268055.1. GTDB lineage: Bacteria > Bacteroidota > Bacteroidia > Chitinophagales > Chitinophagaceae > JJ008. The sequence continues at coordinate 27,419 of JAFDXF010000046.1, read as the reverse complement.
TCTACGGGTGTATAACGAGTATCGCCCACATCGTTCAAATAACTGACACCAAGCAGTAAAACTTTTTTATTTTCTAATGGCTCTTTGTATTGTGATTGCAAATATTCAAAAGCATACAAAGGCATCTTGTCATTGATGTGTACACCTTTTTCGCTTTGACCTAATTTTTCTTCACTACCGAATAAATTCATTCGTGCCCAACTTGCCAACAATGGATCTTTGGTAAGGCAATACCCGCCCACACCCAAACCGGGAAGCATTATATTTTTATGAGTTGGCCGCATACGAATGGCGTTCACTACTTCGTAAATATCTACACCTGCTTCTTCTGCAAATCGACTCCACTCTACCATGAAGGCAATATTCATTGCACGAAAAGAATTTTCTAAAACCTTTGCCATTTCTGTTGCATTGGTATTGCCTAATTTCGTCAATGGATATTCGTCTGTTCTGATAACTGTGCGTAAAAAACTTTCAACTGCTTCGGTGCTTTTTTCATCCGTTCCGGCAAATACTCTATAAAAATTTTGAATAGAGTCTATGTATTTTGGTCCGGGCATCACACGTTCATAGGAATGCCCCACTTTTAATTTATCTTTAGTCAGTCCTCTTTTCGCTAAAGCATTTTCTAAAATTGGTCGCACTACTTTCAATGAAGTACCCGGTGGCACTGTTGTTTCTACCAATACTAAAACATCTTCTTTGCAATAATTTCCAATCGCTTCAATTGCTTTTTTAAAAGGAGTAAGATCAACATTGTATCCTTCTAAATCTTTATTTGCAGTTGATTTCTTTTGTACGTCCAAGTTGATGTCCACTACTATCACATCAGCTTTGCTGTATGCATAACTATCATAAGTAGCGTAGTAGTTTTTTTTATGTAATGCATTTTGATAATACTGTTCAATCTTTGGATCGCTTGCGATCACCGGAAACACACCTTCGTTAATAGAACGAATTTTCCAATAAGAAGCAGGAGTTGGCAAATCAATACCCATTACTGCATATTCTTCTGTCAATGCATTAGCTACTACTAATGCCATCACAGAGCCCACGAAGCCAAGCCCCTGCACCACGACTACTTTCTTATCAGGATGTTGTGCAATGTATGCATCGATACCTGCTTTATCATCTTTCACTTCGGGTATGGCATATTCTTTTCCTGAAATAGGGCTTTTAGAAATATGATTCATCGTCTTTGTTTCCATTAAATATTTTCAGATTGTAATTTAAAAATATGTTCACCTATTTTGGTAAATGCCCAAGGTGTTTTGTAAGTCGTCGCTTTAATTCTTTTTTTAATTTCCTCTTCACTCATTTCCGGTCTTATGTAACAAAGGTCGTCTAATTGTTTTCTGGTAAAAGGTTTTCTTTTCCACGTTTCAACACTTGAGGGCAATGGCTCGCCACTCAATATCTTATTCATTATTTCATAAAAACTTTCTTCGATGAGGCGGTAGCAGTTTTGTGTAATAGTATAAACTGAATCCTTTTCATCAATTGGAAAACGTTTCACTTGAATAATACTTCCGCTATCAACAGTTGCGTTCATCAGATGACAAGTAATTCCATATTCCTTTGCACCTTCATACACAGCAAAATTGGTACAGCCCGTACCGGGATATTCAGGGCTGCCGGGATGAAAATTAATTGCTGCAAAAGTAGCATTGCCCAAAAGTGATTGCGGATAAATCCAAGAGGAGATGAAAGAGATTATCAGATCGCCTTGCCAGTTCAAAACCTCCGGAGGTAATTTATCTTTTCTGCTACCTGAAAAAATCAATGTATTTGGGAAGTGGTTTCGAATAAAATTTTCTGCTCGTTGAGCATATTCATTATCCTTTTTTCTTAAAAACAGCACTTTGAAATCCTTCGGATTTTTAGACATTTTACACAGTGGCTATTGCTAAATTTTTGCCGCAGCGAAGGTAAGAAAATAGGAGTGAAGAATTTTGCGGAATAAAGAGGCGTGTTGTGCAATTATTTTAATGAAAAAAATGATTTTGGCACGATAAAGAGATGCGCAATTATTATTGAAACAACAACTCAAACATTTCTTTGGCTGATACGATTTGTGTTATTTTATATTTTTTCATCTTAAAATCATTCGTATTTCCTGTAACAATAAAATCCGCATTAGACGCTTCTGCCAATTCTAATAAACGATTATCGTGTGAATCTTTAATAATATTCAATTTTGTTGTCGTTTGCACCATTTCGGCTAATTCGTAAATATCCGACAATAATACTTTTGATCTTAAAAAGAAATCAGTATAGCGTTTGAATTTATCCCGATGTAGAACTTCTACATATTCTTTAAAAAGTGCATCGGAGATCTGTAGCTTAAGAGAGCTGTCAACAAATATTTTATCTACAACAAAGAAAGGATAGCTCCTTTGAATAAGCGCAGATACAATAATGTTTGTATCAAGAATTATCTTCATCTTTCCTGACAGACTTTATCTCATTTATAATTTCTTCCATACTCATTTTTGATAAGCCTGCTTGCTCAGAAAGTTCTGTGGCTTTTCTAAGATTCTGACGGGCAAGTTCACGACTAATCATATCCACTAAATCCGAGAAAGAATACTTATCCGTTTTAAAATTGAATTTTTCATATTCAAGTTCAGAAATAGAAATATTCAGTGTTTTCATATTTGTCATTTAAGCATAATAAAGATAATAAAATTATAAGAATTAATGTAGGCTCCCCATTTTTGCAACGCTCGAAAACTGTATCTAATTTAAACCTTATAAAATAAAAAACCTGCAGCAAATACCACAGGTTTTATAAAAACTTTCAATATAAAATTATCATTAAGCCGCAGCCAACTTGCCTGCTTCTTTCTTCACCAACTGTCTTGCCGGATTACCTACAATTGTTACACCATCGGGAACATCTTTTACAATTACAGTGCCGGCACCAATGGTTACATTCTTGCCAATCTTAATCCCTTGTCGCACTACCGAATTTGCGCCAATGAATGTTCCTTTGCCCACATGCACGCTTCCACAAAGCACAACACCCGGCGCAATATGACAAAAATCTTCAATGGTACATTCGTGGTCGATACTGCTGGATGTATTGCAGATAACACCGCGACCTAAATTTGCTAAAGGATTAATCGTTGCATTCGCTGCAATCATTACACCATCACCCATTTTTACCGAAGAAGAAATAACTGCACTGGGATGAATGGCATTGATAGGATTACCTAATATATTACCGAGGTTAGTATGAATTTTTTCTCTGATACCATTATGTGCAACACACGCAAAGAAATCAAACTCTTTTAGTCTGCCGATTACATCGGTTTCTTTTCCAAGATATTCTAAATGATAAGGGTTGAATTCTTTAGGTTCATTATCACAGTAATGCGTAACGAGTCGCCCTGAGCTGAGCAAAATGTCGATGATGACATAAGCGTGGCCTGAATAGCCGACAATAGCCACCGGTTTTTTTAATGTGGTTTTCATCACTTTTGGATTGATTGGATTTGTACCCTAAAAGTAGAAAGCTACTCTTCTATATGCAAGCAATCAGTTCAAAAGCATTGATGAATCGGGTGCAAGTACCTGAGCACTATTCGTAAATATCCGAACTGCATAACGCAAAAATGCTTATTCAGTTAATATTTCCTAATAAAATGGGCTAAAATGATACAACCTCGGGGTGGCCGAGGTTGTATGAATATTTTAAACCGAAAAACAGGTATCAGGAAACTAAGCTCATATATTTTTGATATAATAATTGATGCACCATTGGTTGATCAAAATTTTCTTCAATATTCTTTCTTAATGTCTTTGTAAAAGTTTTAAGCAGCTCTGGACTATTTAAAGCCTGTTGCATTTTATGATACAAGCTATCTTGATCTTTAACTTCCGAAATGAATCCGGTTACATTATCCGATACAATATCAACATTGCCATCAATACGAGAACAAACAATCGGGCACATCATAGCGCCGGCTTGTAGTAACACATTCGGAAAACCTTCCCGATGTGAAGGATGCACTAATGCAAAAGCAAAACTCATATAATATTCCACTTCATTACTCCAGCCTGCCTGAATCACTCCGGGATGAGTCATTATCAGTTTTCTTGTTTCTTCCGATACAGGATCTACTTCATCTTCAAAAGAGCCAACCAATATAAGTCTAAGTGAAGAATTATCTTCATACAATTTTATAAATGCTCCCAACAATTCATCCATTCCTTTATCATGTACAATACGTCCAACCGATAGAAAATAAATTAACTGTGTATCATAATGTATTTTCTTTTTAATCTCAATAAGTTTGTCTAGGCTCATTGATGTCAATGAATAACGAGTTAAATCAATACCATTGCTGGAGCCTTTTCCAATAACTTCCAACTTTGATGGCTTGACTAATTTATTCTTTTCAATATATTCTTTTAACGAAAAACTATTGGGCCACACATGCGTTGCTGCACGCCCAGTGAGCTTCTCCATAAACAGCAATACTTTTCTGGTAAATCCTTTTGTAGTAACATATCTTAGTCCGGCAATTGTGTGTACTCTTATTTTTACTCCGGCAAACTTCGCTGCCAACATTGCAAGAAGCCCTGCTTTGGGTGTATGTGAATGAACAATATCCGGCTTTTCTTTTTTAAAAAAACGATACAACATCCAAAGACATTTCACATCACTAAGCGGGCTCATCTTCCGCGACATGGGTACAATATGATGTGGGCAACCTTCCCGATCCAAAACAGTTTTTAGTTCGGGCCCATCGCTACTTACCATTATCACTTCCATTCCCTGCTGTTTCATATAGCGCATTTGTCCGGGCAAAAGCACGTTCAATGAAATGGGTGCAGTGGTGATACGGATTAGTTTGGGCATGGATCTTTGTATTAAAATTTATTTGTAGTGCTATACACGTTTTTATACCATATCTCTAATGCAAACAAAGTCCATAGCATTTTTGCTCTTTTTTCATCACCCACTTTTATTTTTCTATCCCACAAATCAGTAATAAATTTTTTATCAACGTAAGTGCTGCTGTATGCCTGATTAGAAAATAAATATCCTGCAATCATTTCTTTGAGTCTACCATCAATCCATTTCTTTAACGGTATCTCAAACCCTCGTTTGGGTTGATTGATCAATTCTGCAGGTAAATATTTTTCGGCCAATTTTCTTAAAATGAATTTCGTCTGTGTACCTCTTATTTTAAAAGAATCATCTATTGTTGGAACATATTCTAAAATGTCTTTGCAAAGTAATGCACTGCGTCCTTCCAAAGAGTGCGCCATAGTAGCAATATCCATTTTCACTAAGAGATTTCCGGCAAGTATATTATCAAAATCAAGGTTCATAATTTTTTGAAGCCCGGATAAATTTGATTGGTTGATTATTTCAAAGTCCATTTTTACCTGTGCTAAATAATCATCACCACCTAATAAATACTTTTCATACCCTTCAAAGCTGTCAATCGTTGAAGAAAGATATATATTCAACTTGTCTTTGCCTGCCAAATCTATCAGACGATAAGCATAGTTATATTTACTCTTTTTATTGTTGGATACAGGGAGTAATGAATGGAACAGTTTAGCAGCACATCTTGTTAGCTTGCCCGTTTTAAAAAAATCATACTTGGCAAAAGGTACATAGCGACGATATCCGCCAAACATTTCATCACCGCCATCACCATTAAGAATAACCGTCAGGTGTTTTTTTGCAGCCTGACTTACATAATAACTGGGAATAGCCGAGCTGTCAAAAAAAGGTTCGCCATAATTTGAAAGAATCTTTTCAACATCATTGACCAGATTATCAAAGCCTATCTTAATTTCAAAATGCTCTGTCTTATATTTTTCTGCAACTAATTTTGCCAAAGGTGCTTCATCATATTCGCCGTCAAAAGAAACGGTGAATGTCTTCAACGAAGCATTATACTGTTTGGCGATTGCGGTAACTAAGCCACTATCAATGCCTCCGCTTAAAAAAGAACCAACCTCCAAATCAGAAGACTCTACTCTATTCTTCACTGCTTCGTGCAACATTGCATCCACTTTTTGCGATGCATCTTCAAAAGAGTCTTTTGATTGAACTTGATAGATTGAATGAATATCCCACCATTTAGAAATTTCAATTTTACAATCTTTCAATGTTACATATGCATAAGTTCCAGCTTGCAGTTCACAAACATTTTTATATGGTGTAGCTGCTTTATAAAAATATCCCATCCGCACATATTGAGCAATATGATCTTCATTGATTTGTAAGGGTAGTTGGCTTCTTAGTGCTTTCAATTCGCTGCAAAAAACAAATTGATCATTGTTCAGATAATAATAAAGCGGTTTCTTTCCTGCTCGGTCCCTTGCCAGAAAAAGTTGTTGTTTCATTCTGTCATAAATACAAAAAGCAAACATTCCATCAAAATCGTTCAGACACTTCGGCCCTAATTTTTCATACGCTTTTAAAATTGTTTCTGTATCAGAATTGGATTGGCAATTCAATCCATATTTCTGACGCACTTTTTTATGATTATATATTTCTCCGTTAAAAATAATTGTATAGTGGCCATAATTCATCGGTTGATGCCCGCCTGAAATATCTAATATAGAAAGGCGGTGATGATGTAATATCAAATTATTCTCTGTAAAAGTATTTTGTTCATCCGGCCCGCGATGAAATAAATCTTGAGTAAGACGAGGAATATCTAATTGAAAATTAATGGAGCCGGCAATACCACACATGTTTATACAATCTTATTTACAAATCTTTGAAAAAAACGGGGGTAAGGCAAATTTGCTGCTTTATAAACCATAAGCAATAACACAAAGAAAAAGGGCATACAAGGAATTTTATATCTTGACAATGCACCAAAATTATTGGTTGAGGCGCCAACAGCAAACGCAAACACGACAGCAAAAGAAAAGCACATCAACATCCTTGGGTCTTCAAATGATAATTTGAAAAATTGTTTTACCCCCCTTTTAAATAAAAAATTTAAAAAGAGAAATAGAAAAATTAATGATTCAATTGCTGAAAATAATGCAACAGGAGTATTCACTTCCCATATAAAAGGCCTAAAAAATGTGGCTAATAAACTATTAGCGGCAAGTAGTACAGGGTTTGATGTATTCATTTTAAAGTTCGAGCCTAACTCTACTCCATTTGCCTGTAAATCCTCTATCACATGTCTTTGATATTCTGCCTTGTCCATCAATGTATCTAATTTATATTGCTGCGCTGCCTCTAATGAGGTAAAATAATTTAACAGCAAAACGCTTACCCCTAAGGAAACAATTATGGTCATTACCGTAAAAATATTTCGCAATGTCTTGTCTTTAATGGTTTTGTTAGACTCAGCAAAAAGCCATAAAAGAATAGCCAGAATTAACACCAATAAAATATACACTTTAATAAAATAAGTCAATACTCCACAAATTACTATCCAGGCTAACGACGAACTTATTTTCTTTTTTTTAATAACAATATTCAAAACTGCATAAAGAATATAACCAATACTTCCGAAAGTTATTGGATCTTTCAAAAGACCAGAGCTCCAAAAACCCACACTCGGTAAAAAAACAATTGCAACAGCCAATTCTTTTTTGTATTTAGGATAGTAATAATAGAAAAATTTAAATAAACGAATAGCGCCACCCAATGCAAAAAAGCCAAAAACAAAATTGATGCACAAATAATTATTAAAGAACAAAAACGATGGTATTAAACCCAATCTTGGAATAAAGAAATTGCTGGACGATAACATATAATTAAAAGTAAAATCATCCGAATAATTGTCATAATAAAAATAAGAAGCAATAGGATTATCAATATTTAACTTGGAAGTAGTAATTATAGTACCCAAATTATTAAAATCAGCATGCACAGCGCTTCTGAGATCCTTTACACCTTGATAATATAAACTTGTATCGCCGCCTTTAAAAACAAACTCCGTTACAAAAGTGAATGCTAAAACACAAAATATTTTAAAATAAAAACCCCGATAGTAAATATTTCGTAAAGTTGGATCGGTTTGTTGTTCTGCTTTGCTTCGAATAATATAAAAAAGTATTAGGATACATAGTGGTCCCAATACAATGTCATTAACTGAAAAAAATCGTAATGCCAATAACATACTAACGAAACAAACTTCTAAATAATGACCATGAACTGCTTACCGAATAATTCTTTTCAATCTTCATTCTTGCAGTATTTCCCATTTGCGTCCGCAATGACGCATTCTTCAACAACTCCTCTAATTTATTTTCCCAATCGTCAATGGATTCACAAACAAAGCCATTGATGCCATCATCTACTATCTTAGCATTAACACCTACTGGCGAAACCAAAGCAGGTATGCCCAAAGACATATATTGAATAGCTTTAAATCCGCATTTTCCTTTGGAAATTTCATCATCAAATAAAGGCATCAAGCCAATATGCATACGCAATAAATCCTCTGCTTCTGTCTCTTTTCTCCACTCTATAAACTGATAGTTTCTTAATGGTAATTCCGGATTTTTATTGGCAATTACAATAAAGGTAAAATTATACTTGAGTTGTAAGTTTTGTAATGCCGGTATTACTAAGTTTAAATATTTTAACGTACTGAAAGTACCTGTCCATCCTATATTCGGATTATCTGTATGTTGGTTCTGAAGTTTATTGTGAACAAGTTCTGTGTTTACAACGGTTGGAACAATTTCAACATTTTTACAATATTTACTTGCAAATGCTGCCAAATATTCATTGCCTGCTGAAACCTTATAAGACATTTTACAAATTTTAGCAATCTTAGATGGCCATTTAAGAAACATAGCTACTCGATTATTCTCTGAAGCAACAGGTATCCAAATAGCATCATCAAAATCAAATATCATTTTTTTGCAAAATATTTTTGCAATGATCCATTCAAAAACGGGTGGGCCTAAAGGTGCTGCTTCCCGATGTACAAACACATAATCATATTTTCCAACCGTAAACATGAGCAAGCATCTTCTAAAAAAACCTCCTACTACTGCTAATGCCTTTTGAAAATGCCGCCCGGGCAGAAAAAATATTTTCCAAGCAGATATACTTAGAAAGGGGTGGTAAGAATAAGAGATGCCCTCCTTAGTTAAAAGTGCTAAGTAATGTTCAAAGCGATAACGCTGAGAGGGAGATTCATGAATAGGATATGGAGCAAGGAATAAAATTTTCAATTTAAAATAGTATAATAAACATGGGCGTATGTTTCAACCCCTTTGTTTAAGTCATAAAAATTAAATGCAGCATCCCGAATTTGTTTTTTTGACAAATGCTCAAGTTCATCAATTCTTGATTGCGCCAAATAGCACTGCTCTTCAGAAAAATTTTGTAGTACTATACCGGAGTATGACGATTCAACGATGCTTCCTGTATCGCCAATATCATTACAAATAATTGGAATTCCCATAGCCATAATTTCTCCTTGCTTTGTTGGCGATGATGCTTTTTTGGAATAAGCATCTTTGATAAAGAAAATGCTCCATGTACTAAGAGCCAATAAGCAGGGGACTTCATTTCTACCTGCGGGCGCCACAATAATATCTTTTTCCAATATTCCTTTAGGTACAGCCTTACTCAATACTTCTTCTTTTTTATTTTGTGTGATAAACAAAAACTTAGCAGTCGGTTCTTTTTCTTTTAATAGTTTAAAAAAATTCAACATTTCTTCTGTCAAATACCAACCGCCCAAAGAACCCAGATAAGTCAATATCTTGTCTTCCTTTTCAATATGATATTTTTGTCTCAGCGAATTTATTTTGTCTTCCGATATTTTTGTATAATCGAAATGTGCTAAATCTACACAACAGGGTATTACCGAAATTTTATCTTCGCTTACACCATAGTTTGCAACTAATTCATCTTTCCCTTTTTTTGTCAGCGATATAATATGTGCCGATTCTTTAAAATACTTTTTTTCTTCCTTTTTAAAGATTTTATAAAATAAACCATACACCGGATTCTTCAGGTTCCATTGTCCATTATCCACCCGTTCATCCACCCAAAATCCGCGCATGTCAAATAGTATTGGGAGTTTAAAACGATTTTTTAAATACGAACCGGCTGCTGCAGCTACATAGCTTCTACAATGAATAAGATCAAATCCAAGCTCTTTGTGTAATTGCAATGCCTTTCTTCTCATACGCCAACTGTCATACATTTTGGAAAGTATGGGCGGTCGGGTAGAAAACATTTCAGGAGTCCAACGAATATTGTTTTCGGTACAAATTTTTTGAATAATCGTTTTATTCTGTTCGTACCGTTGTTTTTTCTCAAAACTTAATAATGTAAACGCATAGCCTTTTTTAGATAATCCTATCAAATAAGGCAATACCTGAGATTGCCCTAATGGATCTGTCATACCATCGTAAGAGATATAAAGAATTTTTTTATTCATGAATCAATTAAGGCAACGAGATTGTTTTTGGAATCACTCCGGAAGAGATTGTGTGCCTTTCTTTCCAATTCAGTAACAAGGCCCGTTTCTTTTCTGCGGTCCACATTTTAGTAAGATATAAACCTCCTTTATCAATTGATGTTTGCGCTATAGATTGATAAGGAGGTTTATTCGTCATTATATATTCTATCGACTTTAAATATAATTCATGTGCATGCTCCATTACCATATAATGCGCTTCATTCAAAGATTTTGCATTCAGGATATCAATTGTCTCAGTTGTAATAATATTTCCCGAGTCAATTCCGGCATTGAGCCACATGATTGTGTTACCTACCAAATGAAAATCTCCATTTGCAATACACCAGTTAGTGCAGTTTGGCCCGCCTTTTACATAAGGAGATAAACCTGTATGCAAATTCATAATCCCGACACTTAAAGACAAACTAACTAACGGTTCTTTTATTATTGCAGTTCCAGAAACAATAATCAGGTCTGGTTTTAATTCTTTTGAAAATTTCTCAGTAGCACTTTCATTTATAGAGTTGACTTTTATTATGGGGACATCAGGCCATTGTATATATTGCCCATCATAATAATGCATCAAATTTTTCCAAGCATTATATATTGGTGCAAAACGAATGCGATCAATAATGCGTTTTATTAAAGTTACTTTTTTATGTTTACCTCCTGCTCCAATATGAGCATCGACTACAATGCCCACTACATTAAATTGTTTGGCAATCTTATTAGCTAATGCTTTTTGATTGGCAGCATTCCCACACCAAATAATGATTCTCTTATTTTCTTCCGACATATCTTTTCAAAACACTGTAAAGTCCATTCATTCTCAATGAGGTTTTCCATTTTGACTCTTCATAAAGTTCTACACGTGGAATACAAAACAAACTATCCTTATCATAATTATAAAACCTCTGTTCCACAGCCAAGCCATATTTGTATCCCTGCTTTTGAGCTATTTCCATCACCCGACTATCATAACTCCCAATCGGGTACGAAATTGTATCCGGAAAGGAACCTATATTTTCTTGAATAATTTGTCCTGAAATTTTTAATTCACTTTCAATTTCTCCATTATCTTCTAAAGATGCAAGCATTGGATGCGTATGTGAATGAGAGCCAATGATAAAACCTTCTGTTGCCAACTCATTAATATCATTCCAATTCATCATTTTTCCGGAGGGAGTTGGCACATCATTACATTGTTCTTCAATAGACTGGAGTACGACCAATCTTTTTGTATTTGAAAGGTTTTTGAGCCATGGCTTTATTTGCTTCACCAATTCATTACCCCTTCCACTCATTTTTAATGGTATTGATTTCAAATGATCGGGGGCAAAATCATATTCTAATGACAAATGTGTTGTTGAAGTATTTGCAAAAATATTATCCAAGATGTATGTCCATGTTGGTATGTTCTTATTGATACAATCTGTAACTACATAAAAGGATGCAGGACAGTTGTATTTCTTTAAAATTGGAGCAGCTATTTCTATATTATCCTTATATCCATCATCAAAAAGGATTGTTGCAATTTCTCTTTTCGTCTTGAACATTTTAGTGTCTTTCAAAAACGACTCCAACGGAACAACAAAATAGTTTTTGCTGAGCTTTGCCACAATCGATTCAAATAATCTTGGAGTCATCGGCGGCCACATAGAATCTTGATCTTCACTTACTCTATGAAATAAAAAATTTCGGATTGTCATTGAGTCTCAATATATTTTGCATACCACATTTGAAAAAAAATCAATGACCACAATCTTTTATCATGATATATTTTTCCGTTTCTAAACTCTTTAATATATCTACTTACCTCTTGCTCATTAAAAATTCCTTGTTGCTTTAGTTTTTGAGTCTCTAAATATTTATCAATAAGATAAGAAAGTTCTCCGGACAGCCATTTACCAATAGGTGCAGGGAATCCCCACTTTCTTCGATAAACTAAATCGTTTGGCAGATAACGTTCTAAAAGTTTTTTCATGAGGTACTTAGGTGTACCATTCTTTATTTTCAATGATTCAGGCAGGTTATAGCTATATTCCATCAATCTATAATCCAAATATGGAGTACGCACCTCCAGTCCACTTGCCATAGAGGCGATGTCCATTTTATATAAAAGATTATTTGCCAAATACTGATCAATATCAAATAGTGAAATCTTTTCAAAATCAGACAACGCCATTTTATCAATCTCGCTCCAATTATCTTTTATAGTTAAATGAGTTTTTTCTGAATTTACTAAATTTTGGATTTCTTTTTCTGAAAACATATACTGCTGCTCCGACCACAAATGCGCCATCAAATTTTCAGTAGGCAGATCAAACAATCTGGAAGCTCTGTTGTATCGGTTGCCCATCTGCTGTAAAACAGTTTTTATCAAATGACGTCCAAGCCCTGCGTCAAACCGAAAGATTCTCTTTATCTTATGATACAAACCATAATGACCATAGCCCATAAAAAGTTCATCACCTCCATCACCACTCATCGCAACGGTAACATTTTTTCGAGCAACGTTACAAACTAAATAGCTGGGTATTGTTGAAGGTGCAGCAAAAGGCTCATCATAATAATTAACGATATTTTCAACAATATCAATTGAACTCTTTTCCGTTAATCTCGTTTCACTATGATTTGTTTTTAAAATTTGTGCAACCTGTGCGGCATAAGCCGATTCATCATAGCCTGCCACATCAAATCCAATCGTAAATGTATTGATTGGATTGGCATTTTGTTTTTGAAACAAAGCACAAATCAATGACGAATCAGTACCGCCACTTAGAAAAGCTCCGATAGGCACATCACTGATTTGACGATACTTCACCGCTGAACTAAGTAATGCTTCAAACTCATCCAATGCTTCATTTTCATTTTTGTGTGGAAGTGGTCTTGAGATTATCTTTTCAAAAAAATTATAATATTTTTTTACAGTAGTTTTTCCGTTCTCCCAAACCAAATAGTGCCCTTTTGGAATTTTATAAAAATGCTCCAGGATACAATGAGCATCAGGTACATATTCTAAAAATAAATAATTCTGAAGTGCTTCTTTATTTATTTTCTTTTCAATAGGAAGTTTCAAAATTGCTTTAAGCTCTGAAGCAAAAACAAAATCATTGTCTTTTTGATAACAAACAATTGGTTTTACACCAAAGCGATCACGAATTAGATACAATTTTTTATCTAATGTATCCCAAATAGCTATGGCAAACATGCCATTAAAATCATTCAGGCACGCTATACCTTTTTGTGCAAATGCTTCAATGATTATTTCTGAATCGGAAGTGGTTCGAGGCGAAATATTATATTGTACCGCTATTTCTTTATAGTTATACACTTCACCATTATACACCATCACATATCGGCCATCTCTTGAATAGAAAGGCTGATGTGCCGCTTCAGAAAGGTCAAGAATGCTCAACCTGCGATGACCAAGGCCAACACCGTATGTTTTTTCTAAAAAAAACCCTTCGGCATCAGGACCTCTATGTTGCAAAGCTCTAGTGATGAGGTGCAGCTGCTCTTCTGAATAATGATGGGAAATGAATCCTGCTATTCCGCACATATTGTGTTCTTGAAAGTCGCAAATACCAGCGACGTGTAAAAATAAAACCGATTAAAAAGAAAATCCATATTGTGTAAGAAAGAAAATAAGTTACTCGTTGAAACAAAGCTCCAATAGGTGCAGGATATTTATTTACCGCACCATATTTATAATTTAGAAAAATATCCATTACCTTTTCTTTAGGATATTGACGATATAAAGAAAGTAAGGTTTGTGGGTTTTTTACTAATTCAGCAATACCCGGCCTTCCTACGTCTCTAAGTTCAGCCAAGTCCGGTTCCATATTAGTATCAAAAAAATGCCAAGTATTATTGTAGTAAGCTTCAAAACAAAAATGTCCACCGAATTTTTTACCCTGGAAGCCAACCTCTCTTGTTGCTATTCCTTTTCGCTGCATCAGCTCCATTGCTATAAGAGATTGCTGACTGCAAGATCCATTTGGATGCTTTAATATATCGTCATTAAGAATTATAGAAGAGTAGCCCGATTTAGTAACTAATGATACTAGGTAAGCTAAATAATTATTTTCAAAACCATAGTTAGAATAACCGTGATAAAATCTTAAACGAACAACTTCGGACACTATCTCTGCATATTGACTTTCAAAATTTGACTGACGGTCACCATAATGAGCCTTATAAAGACTATCACAATAGGTTGCGATTTTTTCAACACTGCTCAACCTACTCAATGAAGCAACAAAAGATTCGGGGCGCTCCATCGCAGGCGATTTTCTATCCAATTTTATAAGTGGATTATTTTTTCCCGCCAATTGAAATAATAATATTGAGACAGAAAGACAGAAACAAATTAAGAATATGGCTTGAAGAATATAAACAGTCTTTTTCATTCGTTCTACTTATAGCTTAGATATAGGAATAATATATGCTAAGTTGAGATAAACTACTTAAAGATTTACTTTGTATTTTAACTATTTATTGAAAATTGAGCACCTACCCTTTTCAATCTTAGGGAGTTTTTCTATTGCTGCCGTATTTTTACGATTCTTTAATATAGAAAGTAACATTTATAATTTAATTCCCCTTACAACTGCTGCTTTTAAATTATTTGCATAAGTAATAAAATCAGCAAACGTGATTTTAACTCCGGCTTCTTCCATCCATTTTTTTACGGTTTTAATTCTTTGCGGATTATCATATTGAGGTGAATACATATCAAAAGTGTCAAGGATTACCCACTCTCTTAGTTCATTCTTTGATAAATTATCCGGCATTGTTCTATTGATATCTGCCATCGGTAAAAAGCGGTGCCCCACCATGGCTAAACCCATTTTATCAATAACTTTATATGTCTTAATGAGACCATTAGCATTTCGCTCTATCTTATTGAGTAGTTTTTCATGAGACATTTTTTTTGTCCAAGGACGTAAAATATACTTTGCATTCACTTTCGAATACCATCCTTTAATTGGGTAAAAATCAACTGCGATTTCCCCGCCGGGTTTTGCTTTATCAACTAAACTTTGTATTGACTTTTTAAAATCAGGTGTATGTTGTAAAACTCCGAAACAAAACACTTTATCAAATGAGTTATCCGGAAAGGGCATTTCATAAATACTTGCTTGAAATAAATTTAACCTGTTGGCATGATGACAATTATTTTTATAATTAGCAGTTACCGCATCTGAATAATCTAAGCTATAAAGATTGGCATTTGTATAATCCAATACAACTTGAGTAAACCTTCCTGCTCCGCTTCCTACTTCCAGAATATTTTTACCTGTTAAATCTTCTTTATCCCACAGCGTAGCAGTAAAAAATCTTTCTTTAGTGAACGTGGAATTTTTTTGTTCTCTATCAATCTGAGTTTTCTGAAATTTATTCCATTGAAACCCGAAATTAGCAGTATAGTTATCAGCAGGAACAAAACGAGGCACCTCATTCACTATAGGGAATTCATTTCCCTCATCATCTTTTAAAAAGTCACCCTCTTTGTGAAGGGGCTTGCCATTAAATGGGTTTATAATTGAAATCATTTTTATCTATATTGTTTTCTTTCTGCAATAATTTTTTTCAAACCTTCTTCTAATGTTATAAAATCTTTATTCAGCAATATTTTCATGTTATCTATGTCGGGCTGGCGTCTAGTCATATCACCTTCGGGCAATGGCGGCAAGTGTACGATTTTTGAAGAAGAGTTGGTAAGCTTGATTATGGTTTTTGCCAAATCTAAAACAGTACATGTAGCATCATTGCCAATATTCACCACATCATTTACAAATAAATTCTTCTCCATTGCATTGATACAAGCAGTTGTATTATCCGTAATGTAGCAGAATGTACGGGTTTGCTGCCCATCACCATACACTGTAATATCTTTATTAGCTAAGGCAGCATCCAAGAATTTTGAAATGACAAAATCAGGACTTTGCTTGGGCCCGTAAGTATTGAAGAAACGGAACAAAGTATATTCTAATCCAAATTCCTGATGATAGGAACGACAAAAAGATTCACCCACATTTTTTACAACTGCATAAGGTAATCTTGAGTTCAATGGTGTTGTTTGTTCATTTTGCGGTAAGTGCACCGGCTCGCCATACACTTCGGATGAAGAAGAGAAGAAAACTCTTTTTACCCCTGTATTCTTTGAAAGATCTAATACATTACGAATTCCTTGCAAATCATTCAAGACCAACACGGGATTATCCAAAGTCCTCTTTACACCCACAACTGCTGCATAATGAAACACATAATCAAAATGAAAAGATAAAAATACAGCTGCTATGTCATTATAATTATTTACATCGCATTTGATAAACCTGCAATTCGGGTGTTTGGGTAGGTTTTCCATTCTACCCGTCAGCATGTTGTCCACTAATACGATTTCATATTTTCCATTAGCCAATAAAGCGTCAGCAAGTGAAGACGGAATGAAGCCTGCACCTCCGGTTATTAAAATTTTCATAGAATTAATATCTATTTAATTGTTGGTCTTGTTTTTTTATTCCAAATATTTATGGGGGCATATACTACTGCCTTTATGAAATATATTATTGTCAAGATGAATTTATGCTGTTGAAAACAGATCCCTGCAAGCATATAATTCAAATTTGAAAGGGATATTCTTTTTACTTTATTATTGGAAAAATAATTTTGATTTTTCGTTTTTTTTATAAAATATGCAACGTCTTTAATTAATCTCGGATTAGATCTTGACCTATTTTCAGAGTGAATACGGTATTTCCAAAGAGGTTCGTCAATGAATGCTGGAAGGAACCGTTTTGCTAGTTGAATACACATGTCTCTATCTTCTGTTGAAAAGATATTTTCATCAAATTTAATCCCTTCATAAAATAATTCCCTACAAACTATTATATTACTACTTGGCCCTGGTATTACATCTTCAGCTCTCCACAATAATAGCCTATCTAATAAATTGTTTACAGACAAATGATGTCTAAGAATTGATAATTGGGCTCCGTTTTCGTCTATATATGCTAAATTGCTAAACACCCATTTTTTCCCAGTACCAATTAATAAATCTATTTTTTTCTGAAGATTTGTATTTTCCCAAATATCATCTGCATCTAAAAAGGCTATAAATTGCCCTTTTGCAATACTGACTCCATAATTTTTTGTAGAACACGCTCCTGTATTATTTTTATCAATAAGAACAATACGAGGATCTTTCAGAGAAATTTTCTTAATTAAGGACAAAGAACTATCAGTACTGCCATCATTTAATACAATTATTTCAAAATCCTGAAAGGTTTGATTAAGTACCGAGCGAATTGTTTGCTCAATATATTTTTCAGCATTGTAAACCGGAATAATAACCGAAACCAAAGGAGAACTCATAAATTATTTTCTACAAACAGCAAACTGAACGGGGCATTCATTTTTGATGCGCCCCAAATCTTTTTCTAAAACAAAATCATTATCTCTTGCATACAACGGATAGCCGAAAAATGTTTTCATAAACCCACTGCGAAAACTGTAAGGCAGTTTTCTTATTCCAAAACTTAAAAAAAGTTTTTCAAAAACACTTCCTATGCTTTTGCCAAAATATTTTTTATCATACCGGCTGTAGCGCTGTCCGCTTACATCAACGGATGAAAAACTTTTTGAAAGAATTTGTTGTAATTCAT
This sequence comes from Bacteroidota bacterium, assembly GCA_018268055.1. Lineage (GTDB taxonomy): Bacteria > Bacteroidota > Bacteroidia > Chitinophagales > Chitinophagaceae > JJ008. Next base: position 9,325 of record JAFDXF010000046.1, on the reverse strand, counting down.
CAACTGTAAACTCTTGTATATGATATGGGTTTACAATTACACCATCCGGGCTTGATACTTCACGGTTAGGTGTGGAAAGAATTAACAGTCCTCCGGGTTTTAACACTCTCGCAAACTCGGCCGCCATTTCATTATATTTTCCGGTATGTTCAATTGTTTCAAAGGAAACAATTTTATCAAAATAATTGTCCGGATAGTCTAAGTTAGTCCCATCCAATACTTTAAAAGATAAATTACTTCGTTTCCATCTACTATTACATTCATCAATGGCTTCCTCTGCAATATCGCCGCCAATCACATTTCCCTTGGATTTTTGAGCGATCATATCACTGCCAAAACCGGTACCACAAGCGATATCCAATACAACATCGTTTTCATTGATAAGTTTTAATGCTTCATTATAACGGTGTATATGCTCGCCCCACCAACGCCCTGAAGCATCAGCTACTTGTCTTTCGTCTGACATAAGGAATAAATATTTTATAATGTGTAATAAAATGCAAATTTATGCTTCTAAAGGCTTGGTTGTATGCCTTTTTATCGTTTTGCCCATATCTTGTAAAAAAAGAAATGGATGATTAATGAAAGATTTGATTATATATTTTGCAACTGATTTCCAAGAATGTACCATACCAAACCCTTTGGCTAAGGAAAGAAAATATAAACTGCGGAATCGGCTAAGATTCTTTTTGGGCAATAAGTTTTTTCGTTTTAACTCGTAATAAAACTTTTCATTATCTATTATCAATTTGGTCGAAACCAAATTGGACATACTTTGATTAGTATATCTATAAAGCAGTTTACCTTTTTCTGTTTGAAGACACAAACCTTTAATATGCTTTGACACTTCCAATATAAAAAACCGGTCAGCAGTACTATTTAAAGCTGTATTAAAAACTATTTTATTTTCAGCTAAAACACACTTCCGAAAAATGTAATTTGAAGGTACAGTAGATGCATTGCTGTCAAAAAACAAAATTTCTTTTTCAGGGTCATTGGCTACTGCATTTTTGGTAGTTGCTTTTATCGGAAAAGTTTCTACAACCCCACCCGCAAAACCTGCTCTATCATTGATGGATAAAACCTCTATACGTACCTTCAAAAAATCAGTAGTCATTAAATCATCTGCATCAAAAAAGACAATATATTCTCCTTTTGCAAGGTTCATTCCATTATTTCTAGCAGTCGCAACCCCTGTATTTATTTGGTTGATCAAAAGAATTCTTTTATCCGAAAATAAATTACAAACATCAATTGTATTATCGCTTGATCCATCATTGATAATAATCAACTCAAAGTTTGTATAAGATTGTTGTAATATGGATTGAATGGTTTCTCCAATAAAATTTGCTGCATTATAAGCAGGTATGATGATGGAAACAAGTCCGGGTTTTTCGTACATGACAATAGTTTTACAGATTTAAAACCCCGATTCAATTTGCAACACAAATTGATCGGATATTGGATTTTTAACTCCGTAAAACTATAAAACAAAAGAAACTGAATGGCCAATTTATCTACTATTATCATACAAATCGGGTGTTTCCACAATGCTATATTCGTATTTTTCAAAAACAAAATCGTAATCTTACGCAAATGCTACTGCAATAACTCAAGATAAGGTTTCCTATTTTCGGGCGTATCGCTAAAATATTTTAATACAGAATCTTTTAGAGCGGCACCAACCATTTTTAATCTTTCAGGATTTGTATATGCTTCTCTAATTACTTGTTCAATGGAACGCTCCAGATTTTCAGGATCTAAGAAATATCCATTCTCTCCCTCTTTGATATAATCGTCAAAATCTCCAACACTTTTACAAACTGCTACTGCTTTTTGTAACAAACCCATTTCCTTCACTACATTATTGCTCGCTTCAGTAAGTGAAGGATGTATCAATAAATCAGATGCAGCCATATAATTCACAAAATCCTGGCGAAAACCGGTAAATATTATTTTATCTTCTAAATTATTTTCTAAAACATACTGCTCTAACTGAGGTTTTAATGGCCCATCATCCATTACCAACATTTTTATTGAAAGCCCTTCTTTAATCATTTTGTTGACTACTTCAAAAACAGGTAAATGCTGTTTGGTAGCAACCATACGGCTCACCATGATCAACATCAGATTACACGGATATTGCTGCCTTAATGCTTTTACTTTTTCATCCTCAGGCTTTTGATATTTTGAAAAATCGTAGATATATGGAATTAGTTTTACCTTTTTCATATTGCAGTGTTCATATTTTTCCATACTGCGCCATACACCTGAAGATGGAATAATAATTTTTTTTGCAAATCTATTTATTACTTTGTCAATCATTTGCTCCTTTTTATTTCTCCTTAATTCAAACTTATTTCCAAGCTCTGCATAAAATTCAGACTCGGCATGATGACGAAAGGCTATGACTTTGGCATTTAAAAACGGCAGTGCCAAAAGTGATGGTAATATGGCTTCTTGAAGATGACTCCAGACAAAATCAATTTTTTCTCTCTTACAAATTCGCTTTAAGTTTCTACTTTGCTTCAAAAAAAACTTCCAAGAAGGCTTACGAGAAATAGTATAATTATTGATTTTAATCCCCTTTTTTTCTAACTCACTATGAATGGGGCCTCTATCCGATAAAGCTAGAATTATTACCTCATGCCCTTCTTCAATCAAGACTGTGCAAATTGTCTCGATTACAACAGATCGATAATTGGGCGGGTAATAAAGTAAAATTTTTTTCATTTAAATGTTACTAGAGTGTAGTGTCTATGATTGACAATAAGCTTACTTAAATACCATATTAAAAACAGCACGCATAAATCTTTTATCATAGAAAAACCGTATTGCTTTGGGCAAGTATTTTAATGCAAGTTTCTTATTAAGTGAAGAAGTATTGTAAAATAATGCCAAGTTCCATCTTGCTATAATATATTGATAGTTCTTCAAGAAATTCCATTTCGCTAAAATCTTAAATAAATCACGCTTCATCAACAAGCTTCGTTTTTCTGAATAGCCAATTACCGGACGATAATATTTAACTGTCTCCTCGTCTCTGTAGCCTACTTTATATTCATAAGAAATTCTCAAAATCATATCCATGTCTTCAAAAGATAAGTCCTCATCATAAAGGCCAACTTTTTCAAATACTTCTTTTCTATAAAATATCGTTGGTGTATAAATAAAATTTTTCCACCTTATAAAATCATAAAAAAAATTCTCTGAATGATGTGGTTTTAGCAATGGTCCGTCATTCCCATTTTCATAAAATATTCTTATGTTGGAATGGCAGAATCCAAACTCCTGATGCTGCTCCATAAACAGTACGTCATCTTTTATTTTATCAGGAAGCATAATATCATCGCCAATAAGTGATATATATTTTCCACTTACCTCTCGCATTGCTATATTCGCCGTAGTGCAAATCCCCCTGTTCTTTTCATTTACAATTAATTTGCACTTATAATTATGTTTGCCAATCCAGTTTTTGATATGTTCAACAGAATCGTCTGTTGAGCCATCATCAATTATAATATGCTCTATATCTTGATAAGACTGAGTACGTATGGACTCCAAAGTGTTAATAAATCTTGACCCTGTATTATAACAAAAACTAATTACAGAGACAACTACTTGCTTTTCGTTATTTTTTGATTGCGTTTCCATACTTTGAGCATTAACTCCTAAAATTTAAAAAGGCCTTCAAATTGATTAAAGATTTTAAGTTTATGATAGAAAATAGAACTGAACCAATCAAACAAGACACCCCAACAATCACTGCCATTGTCTTATCTAAATATAATTGAGCCAATAGTGATGCCGCTATAACAATCAAGTAGAAAAAAATATAACTTAATGATCGCTTATCGAATGTGATTCCTTCAAATCTCCAAATAACAACAAAAGAAGATATTGCAGCGATTATATACGCTATCATAAAAGCAATGCCTGTAATGTCCAAACCAACCCATTTCCAACCTATAATATTGCCAATTATATATGCAGCACTCCATATCAGGCTTAATATAAAATAAAGTAACCCCTTCCCCTTTGCCAATAATATAAACATTGATAGCCAAACAAGCACTTTAAAAAAATCGCCTGCCAACTGCCAATACAATATCACAGGAGTTTGAATAAATGCTGTTGAATACAAAATGTGAACAATTGTATTTACAAATGTCATTAAACCAATAATCACAGGAGAGATAATTAATAAGGAAATATGTACTTGCTCATTAAAGGTTTTTCTTAATTCGTCGCTTTTTTCTGCCTTTGCGCTAATAGACGGGAAATAATCCGCACCCATCGCTGTCAGAATTAGCGATAAATAGGTAGTTGATATAGACCAAGCTGCAATAAACTGACCCATTTCATCAACACTTCCACGTTGAACAATGAACCCTCTGACAATATACATTGTTGCAAGTTCCAGAAAGCTTGAAGCGACTGTAAAAAAACCGAGACGTACCATCTCTTTTCCTTCTGAAAAAGTTTGGTTAAACGATAATCTCACTTTTGATAGTTCAACCCTTCTGGTATATAAAAAAGATAATGTTAATGTTACAACCGCTATTATAATAAACGATGGAACAATTCCATCCTCTTTTAGAAATAAATAAAGTGGTATAGTTAGAATCAGGCTTATAATCGCAATAAAAAAATTAACTTTCGCTAAATCTTTGATCTTTCTAAGACCCTGAAGCAATGACAACCTTCCATTAGCTATTTGCATAAGTAAGATAGAAATAGATACAATGATGATACCATTCGTAAAGTCAGCAGTACCAAAAGCATATTTGCTTATTGATTTTGCAAAAACAATGCACAAAATCATTCCGAGCAACCCTGTGAACAATGTCCATCTCTTCACTATAAAGAATACCTTGGAAAGCTTATAAGAATCATCTGATGCTGCGGCTTGTGCAATATTTTTAACAGAACTGACATTGATTCCTAAACCTGTTATACTTTTCGATAAGTCAATAATCAACTGATAGATCGATGCTATACCGATACCTATTGGCCCTAATACTACTGCCAATACTTTTGTCCGAACAATACCGGCTAATACTATTAATACTTGGGAACCACCGGTAATCATTATGGATTTTAGTATGTTTCCGTATGTTTTTTCGCTTTTCAAAAACAGTTTTCTGTTTCTATCTTATTTAACCCTTCTAAATATTTAAAAGAACTTTTCATGTCAATATAATATTTCATAGTATAGCCATTCCTTTTCCGTAAAAAGAAATGGCTAAGTAAAAAATGTCCAACTAAAGAAACATTAGTATAGCTTACCGCTTAGTGTCTGCTATTCATCTTTTTAATAATTATTCTAAAAATTCAAGATTAATTATTCAAGGCTTCAATAACAGATGTTACATGTTGAGAATCCATCCCAGGCCAAATGGGTAAGCTTAAACAAGTATTTGCAATATCTTCCGAAATTGTGAAAGATGTTTTTTCAAAGCCAAGTTCTTTATATGACTCTTGCAAATGAGGGGGGATAGGATAATGAATTAGTGTTTGAATAGAATTATCGGCCAGATTGCTTTGTAATCTATCTCTATTTGCTGTTCTGATAACAAATAAATGCCAAACGTGCTCCGCTGTATTAAAAGGTAATTGCGGTAAAATAATTTTTTCATTCTTAATTTCCTGAATGTAACGGTGTGCAATTTGTCTTCTTTGTTCGTTCTCTGCATCAATGTATTTTAGCTTAACATCTAATACTGCCGCTTGTATTTCGTCTAAACGAGAGTTCAGTCCCTTATAAATATTTACATATTTCTGTTTAGAACCATAATTTGCTAAAGCTCTAATGCACTCTGCCAGAACATCATCATTTGTCGTTACAGCGCCAGCATCTCCTAAAGCTCCTAAGTTTTTGCCGGGGTAAAAACTAAACCCTGCGGCATCGCCCAAGTTACCTGATTTTATACCTTGCCATGTAGCCCCAATTGCCTGCGCATTATCTTCTACTATTTTCAAATTATATTTTTGAGCTAAAGTCCTTAGTGATTCAGAAAAAACAACTCGTCCATAAAGATGAACTATCAATATAGCTTTGGTTTTTGAAGTAATCTTTTCTTCAATTTTTGTAATGTCAATATTGTAGGTATTTATATCCGGTTCTACCAGTACCGGCACTAATCCATTATCGCTTAATGCTAAAATAGAGGCAATGTAAGTATTTGCCGGCACCAGCACTTCATCGCCTTTTTGCATAACGCTTAATTCTATGTAAGCTCTAAAAATTAATCTTAGAGCATCTAAGCCGTTAGCCACGCCAATAGCATTTTTTACACCAATGTATTGTGCTAAGTTTTGTTCAAAGTTTTTTACTTCATTGCCCAGCAAATACCACCCACTGCGAAAGGTGTTTAGTATTCTTTCCTCTATCTCTTGCTGATGAAGAAAATTAATTTTTTGAAGGTCTAAGAACTTAATCATTTAGAATATTTTCTTATTAATTCAATTAGAGAATCTTTTAAATTATAACGCATGGCGTAGTCTAATAAATTACATTGATTATAATCTCTAATACTTAAATCTATATCTGCCTTCCTAATAAAAGTCTCAAAATAATCACTATTCACTCCTTGTGATACTCTAGTCATTAAATACATTGCTAAAGTTGTGCCATTGTAATTTGTTGAATTGACATTCCATGAAAGCTCTTCTATGAGGAATTTCAAAAAACCAAATTGATCGTTATACGCACCTACTATTGCGATATCCCAACCTCGTTCAGATTTTTGTTTCAAATCATAATCCTGTTCTATAAATAATTTTAATCGTTCAATTTCTCCATTCTGTGCTATCTCAAACAATTCTTTTCGTAAATCTTTATATATTCTTAGATTATAATCAATTGTACTTATGTCAATAAAAAATGGTGTACTTGTGATTATTTCACCGGGTTTTGTTTTACTTCGTTCGTCAAGAATTTTCGATTTATAAACAGAGTAGCCCTTAACTATGGGAAGTTGGTATGTTGCAAAGACAAATGCATTTATCTGTCTTTTAATCTGGAATGCTGTTGCATTGTGGTTAATTGATAAGTTATTATAGTCTATTCTCTTCTTTGAATTATAACTAGATAACGCTTTTTGCTGTCTTTCTGCTATATAACTATTGTTTAAGATATCACTTAAGTTCTCTTTTATTAAAACCGCTCCATAATCAACATATAATCCATATAACTGTTCTGCCGTCATCTCGTCATCTATTTCAAATTTAGTTTGTGCAATAATATCACCCGTATCAATTCCTTCATCAATTTTGTGTAAAGTCACTCCAGAGTAAAACTTCCCCTCTAGAATTGGTAATGCAGAAGTGTACATCCCTTTATATTCAGGAAGTAATGAAAAATGGATATTAAATAACTCTGAAGTTAAAAACAATGAAGGATTAATTATTGTGTCGAATTCCAAGCTTAAGAATATTAAGTCTGACTCTGAGTAAACATCTTTCAAAGTAACCTCTCTAATCCTATTTACATTACAAAATAATTTAAATGAGCGTTGGAAGCCATTCTCTCCAGTATCAGATTTATTTGAGATAAATAAAATTTCAATATTAGGAAATGTAGTTAAAAGATGTTCAGTAATAGCAACAGCAATATTATTCTTCCCCGCTATACAAATTTTATTTGCCACCAATTTATTTTTTATTTCTTATATATTCTTGATACTCTCTAATATAATCACTCTCTGTATACTCCATACTGGCAATGCACATTTGTACGGCATTGTGGGTATATTGCATTTCTCGCCAGCACATTTTAGGTATGTATAATCCAATATTGGGCTTCTCTAAAATAAATTCCTGTTTGTTGCCTCCGGGCATTTCTGCTTTAATAATAATTTTTCCTGCTACCGCCACCAATATCTGCTCCAATTCAAAATGTGCATGCCCGCCCCGTTGCACATCTTCGGGGGTGTAATATGTCCAGTATATTCTTTTAACTTCAAAAGGCAAATTCTGCTTTTCGGCTACTGAGATGTACCCTAAATTGGAAGTGCCTATTTTGGAAAATTCTAACAGATACGGTTCGTTCATTTTCATAAAATGAGTATAAAATTATAAGTTTTCTTTTAAATATTCTGTCTTGCATGAAAACAAATATGTATTACAAATATTTTCACACAAACAAAAGACTGTCATAAACGCTGAATACTATTTTATATTACGGATATTATACACCAGATCTATTGATCTTACAACATCTGCTAAATGTAATCCAGAATTGTTGAGTATATTATTATAAGTCAGTGTATGAAGATTTTCAAATGTGTTACCCAAGTCAATTTCTACACCATCAACAATCAAAGTTCTTACCGATTTAACTTTGGATATATCCTCCATCTGCAATACATCGGCATCAATACATAATAGCCATTGAATTCTTGCCTGATGCAATTCCAAAATACCAGACATCTTCGTGTCATTTTTTTCAAGGACAATTACTTTTAACACCTCACCAAATATCCACAACAACAAATCAAAAAAATGAATACCTATATTGGTTATCAGTCCTCCACTTTTATGTTCATCTCCTTTCCAACTATAGTGATACCATTTGCCTCTCGGTGTTATGTATTTTAATGCTACGTTATATTTTTTACCGGATTTGTCTTTTTCAATTTTTTCTTTCAGTGCAATAATATCCGGATGATAACGCAGTTGAAGAATAGGATAAATTTTCTTTCCTGTTTCTTGCTCCATTTCTATTAATGCGTCTAAGTTCCATGGATTCAATACTACCGGCTTTTCGCAAATCACATCTGCACCCAAACGCAATCCAAACCTGCAATGCGCATCATGCAGATAATTGGGGCTACACACTACTACATAATCAATTTTTGTTCCCTGCCTTTTTAATTTTTCACAATGACGATCAAAGCGTTCAAACTCTGTAAAAAAATCTGCATTGGGAAAATAGCTATCCAATATTCCTACAGAATCATGCGGGTCCATTGCTGCGAGCAAATTATTCCCTGTTTCTTTTATGGCTTTAAAATGCTTGGGAGCAATATAACCTGCTGCACCTATGAGAACGAAATTTTTCAAATTACTTTATTTAACCGCAAATGTTTTTATTTTAACCACAGCGAGCGCAGCATATCACAGCGTAGTGTCGCTCTGGGATCGTTGTGGTTTTTATTCCCCAAAATTTCTTGCAGTACTTTTTATTTTAACCACAGCGAGCGCAGCATATCACAGCGCAGTGTCGCTCTGGGATCGCTGAGATTTTATTAATACAATTTCTTGAAACGCTTTTTATTTTAACCACAGCGAGCGCAGCATATCACAGCGCAGTGTCACTCTG
>JAFDXF010000045.1 GCA_018268055.1 Bacteroidota bacterium | reverse complement strand
CGAGCCTGATAATATTGGCGCAGCATGTAATTATCAACCGTTCAGTTTCTACTTAGGCGGCAAACGTACATATTACGGCTTGCCCAATAATCCCGATTATGAGTTGGGGGCGGTAACGGGCAGTGTGTGTGATACGCTTACAGGCATAAGCCCCCTATATCCCCCAAAGGGGGACTTAATAAACATTTACCCCAACCCTGTAAACAACATCTTGTTTATATCAGGATTAAGCGATGCAAAAAATGAACTGGTTGTTTACGACATTTACGGGCGACTGATAATAGAAAAACAAACTAATGGCACAAATGGCAGCATTGATGTATCTTCGCTTTCTGATGGAGTGTATAACCTTAGAATAAAGAATGAAACAGGCGAATACTTTAAAAAGCGGTTTGTGGTTATTAAATAATTTGAGATGCTTACTAATGGCAGCAACGCTTTGTTGCTGCCATTTTTTTTGCTTTTCACAAAACCGCAACGGCATATATGCCGAGTCTTCCAATCTGAACGTGTATAATAACGCCTTTTACAACATTGGCGGTAATAATTACCAAAACAGGGCTATTGTTCCTCCTGTTCCCCCCATTTCAATTCCTAATGCAGCCGTTAATGCAAGAGGTATTAAAGCCGGTTACAAAACCTTAAACGTGGGAGGCGCATCAACGGGGCAGAGCAATGCTTTTAACCAATGCGAAATGGGTGTTTCCGGTTATATGCAGTTGAATGTCGACATCAGGAACAATGCATTTGTCGAAAGTTATACCGGCATTGCATTAAGCTCTATTGGCGGAAGCGGCAACACCGTAAACATAGAAGACAATACAATAGACAAGTTCAACAAAGGCATTTCCTTGTCAAATGTTTGGATGAATAACTCCACTGTAATAAAGGATAATGATTTGAACCTGAATGTAGGCTATGATGCCGCGCATTACGGAGCTATGGGCATTGAAGTAAGTAATTTTCTTACGCGGCAGGTAAAGCTCACGATAGAAAACAACCACATAGAAAATGTGCAAAACGGCATACAGGTGAGCAATGTGGGTTACACCATAAGCCCGGTGGGTTATGCGCCTTATGCTGATGTAAAAGATAACACGGTGCTGTTTGCCATACCTGCCGGATTAACGGCAAACCATGTAGGCTTATGGCTTGAAAACATGGCTTACGGTACGGTTGAAAACAATACCGTACACTGGACTGAAACACCCTCCGGTGCAGGCAGCGAGCTCATGCAGGGCTTGCGCCTGAGCAACAGCGTGCATTGCGGTATTACCGGCAATGCCATTGAAAACATGGAGTCAGGCATTATGGTGTTTGGTAATTGTAGCCAAACCAATTTGTATTGCAACAAGTTTGAATCATGTTTTAACTCCACGTATTTCAGTAACAACAATTCTTCCAATAAACTAACTAACCAGGGGGTGAAAGTGGAAACTATGGGAACTTATGACCCAACCCTGAGCGAAGGCTGGAAAAACCACTGGGTAAGCCCCGTTAGTGATAAAGCAGCAGGATTTATGGTAACTACTAACATGTTTAACTGGATGTATAAACCTTCAGGCTCTTTTGATTATAACCCGGGAAATTTTACTAATATTTTCACTACTTTTCCTGCCGATAATGAAACCGGAAGCTGTACGCCAGCATTTACCACCGATGAGGACTTGCGCGACCAGGCATTTGGTTCTCTGGTTTATGATTCTGTTATTACCCATGCCGATTCGTCCGAAATAAAATACCTCATGGAAGAGGTGTTTTATAAACTGATGCGGAGCGATACCTCATGGCTTCACCTGCACGTGCCTTCCGATTCGGTTTATATTGACCGATACAATGCAGGCAAATCCGGCATTGCCGGAAACTTTGCAACGGTTCAGGATTCCATAGCCTCACAAAATTATTCTTCGGCTTCCGGAATCCTTACCGGAATCACCTCTTCTTTAGAACAGGATCTTGACAAAAAGTTTGTGCTTGACTGCTATTTAAAATACATTGCCGACACGCTTACGCTTGATTCCGCTACGTTTGAAAACCTGAACAAAGTGGCGGTTCAGCACCCGCTTTATGGTGGTGAGGGCGTTTATTTTGCACGGGCAATGCTTAATTTAGATATAATAGACATACTGCCTGGCGAAGAAGAAAGCCGCATGGCTAACACCGCATCACCGCCAGAGAATAAATTAATAGATCAGCAGGATGGGAAACTGTATCCAAGTCCCACCAAAGGCAGGGTTATTTTTGAAATGAGTTCCGCATTTGGAGCAAGTGCTAAACTGGATATTTACAACAGTTACGGCAGCCTTGCAGCATCTTATCCGCTTAATCCCAATGCCCGTTCTGCCGAATTTAATTTATCCGGATTAAAGCCGGGTGTTTACTCGTGCAGGTTATACGACAGCATTAATCTTAAAATGGTTAATAAATTAGTTATTATTCGTTAGTATTTTTCAAAAAGGGGTTGCTGTAGCAGCCCCTTTTTGATTATATTTGCTATATGAAACTCAAGTTCATTTTTGTGTTTTTAGCTTCTGTGTTATTAGTAACCGATGAATCAAAAGCGCAGAACCGAAACAGCATCTGGTGCTTTGGCGACAGCGCAGGGATTGATTTTAGTAACATTAATAATCCTGTACCTTTTACCTCATCTGTTGAAGGCAGAGGCTCATGTGTTAGCATAGCAGACAATAATGGTAATCTTTTATTTTATAGTAATACATGGATGTATATAGCCAGAACAATAGTATGGAATGCCTTGCATGATACCATGACAAACTCATATCCCATGGGGGGGGGGGGTATATAATGAGTTACAGATAGTACCTTTTCCTGACGGGCAGAATAAATATTATTTATTTTATAAAAATGTTACAGGAGGACTTGATGGTATTTTTTATGCCATTATTGATATG
>JAFDXF010000044.1 GCA_018268055.1 Bacteroidota bacterium | reverse complement strand
GTAGCCATCATACCGGCTGCTGCTATGGCTACGCCATATAAACCGGCTAATGAATAGGAAAGAAAAATACCTCCTGCAAGTACAATCATAGGCACTGCAGTTGATTCCATACCTACGGCTAATCCGCCAATAATGTTGGTGGCATGACCAGTTGAGCTTTGTTTAACGATTGATAATACCGGACGCTTGCCGATTGCTGTGTAATATTCTGTAATGATACTCATTAATGCACCCACTACCAGTCCAACTAATATGGCTAAATAAACATTCATGGGTGTGAACTCAAATCCACGAATAACTAATTTTTCAGGAAGTAAATAAGTCACAGCAAAATAACTGGCAATGGCTGTAAGTACAATTGAAGACCAGTTACCCATGTTTAAGGCATTCTGTACATTGTCGTTTTCATTCTTAATTCTCACAAACCACGTTCCTACAATAGAAAAAACGATTCCCATTCCGGCAATGAGCATTGGCAATAAAATAGGCGAAAGTCCACCAAACTTATCAGCAGAAGCATCAATCTCCTGGCCTAATACCATGGTAGCAAGAATAGTTGCAACATAGGAACCAAATAGGTCAGCACCCATACCGGCAACATCACCTACGTTGTCACCCACATTATCTGCAATAGTAGCCGGGTTACGTGGATCATCTTCCGGAATTCCGGCTTCAACTTTTCCAACCAAGTCAGCACCTACATCGGCAGCTTTGGTGTAAATACCGCCACCCACGCGGGCAAACAATGCAATACTCTCTGCTCCTAAAGAAAACCCTGCTAAAACTTCAATAGCTTTTTTCATTTCTACTCCGGTGATAGCTGCACCTGCTGGAACAAACAACTGATAAAAAACAATAAATAAAGACCCCAATCCCAGCACGGCAAGCCCTGCAACACCAAGACCCATCACTGCACCTCCGGTAAAAGATACCTTTAATGCTTTTGAAAGACTGCTTCGCGCTGCCTGTGCAGTACGAACGTTGGCTTTTGTGGCTATGTTCATTCCAATATAGCCTGCTACTGCAGAAAAAACTGCGCCTATCACAAATGCAACAGCTATAATAGGACTTGAATGAACAGGATATTCCTCAGTGCCATGTAGTGTTCCTGAATATGCTAAAAGCAATCCTGCTATTACAACAAAATAGGACAATATTTTCCACTCTGCTTTTAAAAATGCCATAGCACCATTGGCAATGTGGCTGGCAAGTTCTTGCATATTCTGCTCACCGGCATCCTGCTTACCTACCCACGAGGCTTTTATAAACATATAAACCAGGGCCAACAAACCCAACACCGGAACTACATAAACTATCTGACTCATAAAATACTACGGTTAAAATTTTTGAGGTTGCGAAAGTATAAAAAAACTTGATTACTATACCTCTATTTTTGGCCTTAAAATCAACTTAAATAAAACCTGACCTTTATTATTGTAATCCACTAACAACTAACCTATTAGACTAAGCCCACAATAAATAACAAATTGCAATTGAGAATATAACGCCTGCCAAATCAGCAAGAAGCATTACGGGAATAGCATAGCGTGTATCTTTTACCGATACAGAACCAAAATACAATGCAACCACATAAAAGGTTGTCTCGCTCGAGCCTTGCAAAACGCTGACTAATTTACCAATAAAAGAATCTGGCCCGAAAGTGCGCATGGCATCAATCATAAAACCTCTGGCACCACCGGCACTGAATGGACGTAGCAAAGCAGTAGGTAAGCCTTCGGCCCAACGGGTATCCATGCCCGAAATTGCAATAAGATGTTTTACCGGATCTATAATTAAATCAAAAGCACCACTGGTTCTGAGCATACTCACCGCTACCAGCATACCCACCATGTAGGGAATAATTCTAACAGCTGTTTCAAAGCCCCCTTTTGCGCCATCAACAAAAGCATCAAACAAATTAATTTTTTTATACAAGCCTCCGGCAATAATTCCAAAAAACACCAGTAAGATAGCGCCATTGCTGAATGCATCAGAAAACTGATCTAATGCAAATGGTCGCAGGCTGCTAAGGAACCAAACAAACAAACTTAAAGTTAAACTTAGTCCGGCAACAGGCAAAAGCAATCCACGTTGGAATAAATTAATTTTTTGTTTGAGCGAAGTCACAACCATAGCAGTGAGTGTACATACAAAAGTTGTCAGCATAAGTGGAATAAAAATCTCATTGGGGTTGTGCGATCCATTTGCAGAACGAACTGCAATGATTGAAACGGGAATCAGTGTTAACCCTGATGCATGTAATGCCAAAAACATAATTTGCGCATCGCTTGCTCTGTCTTTGTTGGTATTAATCTCCTGCAAACTCTGCATGGCTTTAAGTCCAAAAGGTGTAGCAGCATTGTCAAGCCCCAGCATGTTGGCAGAAAAATTCATCACCATGTGTCCGAAGGATGGATGATCTTTTGGGAGTGAAGGAAAAAGTTTAGACAAAAATGGACTGATGAGTCGGCTTATAATGTTGATGCCACCTGCACGCTCAGCAATGTTGAGTAAGCCCATAAACAATGCCAGCGTACCTATAAGCCCTATGGCAATAGTCACAGCAAATTTTCCTGTTTCAAAAATACCGTCAATGTTTTTAGGAAGCCACAGATTCACCTCATTGCTACCAATAATTTTCTGTCTGTTGCTGGCGGCAATCCAGGCAGCACGAAGCGAGTCTGTATTTACTTCTGCGGTAAGAACCACATTAGCCTGCAACAAATTATCAGTTGTCTTTAATGTGCTGTCGGCAAACTCTTCTGTGTAAATCAATTTGTCAGCTGCAAATCTGTTTTGAGCGTTAATATTTGTAAAACTAATTTTTGCAAGCTGATTATTTAGTTGCTCACGTAACGTAATTTTTAAACCTGAGGTGGTAATGATAACCTGAGCCTCTGAGAATTTATCTGTCTTTACCCAATTGGCATTTTTTAATTTAATGTCTTTGAGAACACTGTCAATGCCCTGACCTATGACGTAATAAGAAACTTTACTGAAGGTTTCTCCAGCAGTTAGTTTCTTTTCAACCACCATGTCATTAAAAATATTCTTGTCGCCTTGCAGATAGCGATAGCCAGCTACTGCAACAGCAAACAAAATCATGTAAGACCAAATTCTGCTTAATGCCATGTATTAAATTTCGGACTGAAAAATAAACGACTGTTGCCTGCAATAATCCTTGCCGGATTGAATAATATTCACACGATTATGTGTGAAATAAAAAAAGCGCTCCGGGCAGAACGCTTTTAATTACTGTTGTCGGGGTGACTGGATTCGAACCAGCGACCACCAG
>JAFDXF010000043.1 GCA_018268055.1 Bacteroidota bacterium | reverse complement strand
GGTTCGTTGCAGCGCATTCACTGCAAAGGGTGTTAGCGTTTTTTTTCCATAACTAAAAATTTTGTAACCCCAAATCTAACGAAACTCGCTTTAACTCATTGCTGAAAGCAATGTTGGTTCAACGGTTCGGGGCTTGGCGTTCGGGCGGGATTTTTACCACAAACCTGAATACGAAGCCGACACTTCAAATTTAGCAAAAACTTTCATACGAAGAACGAAACCCCGCCTGACGCCAAACCCTTGTTGCCTGCTGCCGTTCTTTTCAGTCGTTAGTTTGTCCGTCTTGTTTTGCTGTGTCTGTCGTGCGTTGGCTTGGTAGCTCTTTTGCATTTTTTGTTTGGGTTTGCGTGTCGGCAAAAATGCAAATGTGCTACCAAAAGTGTTGGCTATGTTTCTGTTTCGTAGTATATTTTGTAATACTTCCGTCCGTCTTGGTCAATGCCTTGTTCAATCAGTTCTCGGTTTCCGTGAATGTATATGTGAAAGTTCTTGTCCAACTTTAAAACGCTTTTAAAAACTCGTGCTTGTTTCTTTACCGCTTGTTCGGAAATTTCAAAACTGTCTGATAATTCAATGTCGTTTTCTTGTCGGTAATTGTTGTCAAAGTTGCGGAATGATTTTATTATTCCTGTGTCCTGCAAAACTTCTTTTTCAAACTCTTTTTTGTCAAAGTTGTCGTGAGTTTTAAAATATTCAACCGAACGATTTAATAAGTCAATTTTGTCTGCTTTTGTTACTTCAAATTCTTCGTCAAGTTGTTTGGTTACAAAGTTTTTGGTAATTGAAAGAAAGTCCTTTGTAAAGTGGTAATCGTCTGATGCAGGTTTGATGTTTAGGAAATCATTTTTCCAATACTGTGTATCATTTGATTTGTTGGAATCAATTACACACACTTTAAAGCCATTTGTTTTTTCAATGTTGAATATCAAACAACCCTTGTCAAGTTTATTTACATTGATGCCGCTTTCGTGTTTAATCTTGAAATTAGATTTTACAGAATCAAACTTTAAAAAGACATCTTTGCCTTCTGATTTGAAAAAGCCAATAGCATCTGCCGTAATTCCACCCAAGGAACATTTTTTGAAATAGCATATACATAATTCACCTGCATTTACTTTTGGGTGAGTTGATTTTTCATAAAGGTGTTTAGCTATTTCAACTGAATTTTCAAAAAAAGAATCGGCTTTTGAAAATATCTTCTTTGCGAAGAAGTAAATCTCATTCAAATTAAGTTCTGATGGGTGAGTGAAATTATAAACTTCGTTACTTTCAAATGGAGATAAAAAATACTTTAGCAAGTAATTTCTTGTTTCAGAATCTTCAACATCTATATTCTCGGAAGATACTTTCAGTCCTTCATCTCTTAATTTATTCCCAACCTGATGTATTGCGATTTGCTCAAGTTGAACACTGGTAAAATCTATCATTCTATTATGTTGAATTGTTTTAGTTTTTCAAGTTTTAGTCTTTCAACTTCTTTGGATAATTCTTTCTTCAAACCCTCAATGCTTGGCAGAGTTTTAACCTGACGATGATTTGTTGAAAGCCAAGGTTCTGATTTAAAAACACCGTCATATCCTTGTTTGTTTTTTAAAGCATTGGAAAAACTGTATGTTACTCTATAAAAACCGTTTTTTACATTGAGGTAATCAAACTTGTAAAAGATAGCTATCTCTTCCAAGAAGATTGATTGCTTTGCGTTTTGTTCGGAAAGTTCCTGTAATGTTTTTAGTCCTTTCCCCTCAAAACGAATTATCATATCCTTATCAATCTTATCTTTATACATTTCAGGAATTTCTGTTGTCTTTTCATCAAACTTGAATTTTATTGACTGAATATCTGCTTCTTTGAAGATTGAAGAAGATACGATATTGCTAAATCCTAAAAGAAAATTCACTCTTTCAAGGTTAGATTTAAAGCCATTGAACATAACTTTGATTTTTTTCTCCTCAATAAAATCAACTCTTTGAAATTCGCTTGCCAATTGCTTAACGATTCTGTTGGCTATTAATTTATCCTCTCTTGTAATTGTATTTTCAGAAACAACAACAAGTTTATTATCCTGCTTTCTTACTACAACTTCGGATTTTCCCCAATTAGTGTTTACTGCTAAACTACTTGTCGGGTCTTTTACTTCTGTAATCAAGGTAATTTTAAATTCCTCTTTATTTATTGGGTCTTGAACAAATTTTATTTTATCGTGATTGACAATTTTAGTGTTAAGCCCTTCGGTTAAATTATCAAGGTTAGGTTTAACAGATTTGAAAACTGTTTCCAAACTTTGATTTTGTTTAATGTTGTAAAATTCATTGTTAGTGTGAACATTTCTGTTTTTTACATTGATGTAAGACTTAAAATCTTCTATTTCATCAGGACTAAAAAGAAGCGTTGACATCAGATTTGTAAGTTTCGTCTTGTCTGCACTTTTTACATAAATCCCTTTCTTAGCTAAAAAATAAACTAAATCACTGGAAGTGATTGCCTCTGTTTTCAAGAATGGTTTTAGTAAATCGCCATAAGGAAGAATATTTATGAACGCTTCATTTATATGTTTGTCTGAATCTATTGGCTCTTGTTCTGATTCATCATACTTCTCGTTTTTGTTAGCAACAACTTGTGTGTTAGGTAAGGCATCTAAGTCTTTTGTGTCGGCTTGTATGTAGCGAAGTATTTTTATTCTTTCGTCAAGCAAATCCTTGTTAAAGGAACGAACGACTTCTTTAGCCTCGTTACTATGTATAGTTTCATCATAGTCGGGAAAATACAACAGATACTCATTCCCAAATCCACTTGTTAGGCGAATCGTAAGCCAAATAAGTTTCTTTAAAGATTCACTTGAAAATGTATCAGAACAAAACAAAAGGAAACTTATTTTATTCTTATCTTCTTTTGTGATTGGTATTACTGATGAGTTAATATATTGAACAGGAAGTTTTAAGCCTCTTTCACCAATTCTGTGCGGACTTTGATTGCCTTCTGTTATAGGATAAAGAAATTTAACAGGAACATTATCACGATAGTTTTTCGCAGTTGCAATACTGCTAATTAAAAAATTCGCTTTGTTGTTATCAATTAGGAAATAGCTTATATCATCTTTCAATAAATTTCTTTTGTAATTATCCTTTGTGTGATGAATGAAATTGCTTGAAACTTCATTTGGGTCGGTAGTTAACCAAAAGAGTAAACTGAAATATTCTGTATTCTTATATGCTTTAAGTGGAACGGAATTATTTTGCTTAAAATCATTATACACTATTTCTGTATCGTTGAGATACTTTACTATTTCTGCTTTTGAACTATCAGGGTATTTTAAGTCGTGAAGAGAAGAAACCATTACAAAATCCCCTGTATCTTCTTTTAGTTTACTTTCAAAATCGCCAACAAATTCAATTTGGTGAACATCGTTTTCAGAAGTATGCTCATTAAAAATCTCAACTTTATGGTTTTCCCCGAATTGATTCCACCCGATTAATTCTAAAATTTTCTTCGCTATTCTTTGATTAAAAGGAATGTTTTGATTGTCAACAGGTGGTGCTAAAGAGATAAATGGATTTGTTTCCATTTGCTTTTCAATAGCTGTAATCCATTCTAATAGCTTTGCATCAAATTCTGTTCGCTTTATTTCAGCACCAACAACAGAACTTGTTTCAAAATGAATAGTCAAAACCTGAACAATCATTTCTCTAACCTTAGGGGATATTTTGGCTTTGCCTTTTTTCTCAAAATAGAAATCTATTTTGGTTGAGGCTTGGTCAATAAGTGTTTGAATATTGAGCGATTTAGGTTCGCTAATTTTTACTTTCCCAATTTCTTTTTTCTTCAGAAGATTAGCTGCCAAAGTTCCAACTAAAACCAACTCATATTCTTCTAAGTTAGGTGAATTCGTTTCAAGTTCTTCACACCACTTTTTTGCGGCAGCAAGCCCGATAATATTTTCAGAAGATTTTACTTGCGTTGCTTTTATCTTGTTGTTTGGATATGTCCATTTAATATCCACTTTCTCCGATTCATCTAATGGCTCTAATGTTACAGAAAGCCAATTATTATCTGTTTCTAAAGCATCTAAGACACAGATTATGGTTTGAATGATATAGCCTCTTATTCCTGCATTACCGCCCATATTGATTATTTTTTACTTATTAAACTTTTCATACTCGCTATCAATTTCCCGCAACACTTCGTTAATCAATTTTTTGCGTTCTGATTTTAGCTTGAACGCTTTTTTAATTTTTTCTGTCAATGATTTTATTTGTTCTTCACTTAAAATTGGAATAGAAATTTGTTTCATTCTTTCCTCTCTTAAATGCGGAATGGTTGTGCCGATAACTGTTCTACGAATTGCAGGATAAAATCCTGTTTCTTTTACTGACAAACAAACAAAAAGATATTCAGGTGTAAACTTATGTTCTTTCGCAACTTCTTTTTTCAATCGTATTCGTGAAACGCCCGAAGCAATTAACGCTCTGTCGTTTTCTGTTACCATTGCAGTTTGTCCAATTTTCCCATCTTTGGTAAACAAAACATCTCCTGCTTTTATGTCTTGATTGAGTGAAGCAACTATTTCTTGCGAAATGAAATAATCGGGAAACAAGTCAATTTCATTATTGATAATGTCTGATGTTCGTATGAACGCAAAATCTGTTTCTTTCTTGTTCAAGTAAATTTCGTAATTACTACTTCCCGCCTCACTTCCTTTTTTGATGTCGGCAACTTGTCCAAGCGGTAAAGTTTTGAATGATTTTTTTAGTTTCTTTTCATTCTCAACGTAAAACGGTAAATGACAAGTTGGATTCCAAATGTCAAATTCTGTCAGCGTTTTTAAATCGCCTGAAAAGAATTTCTCTTTTACAGCTTTTGTTTTCAGTTTTGTAATTGATAAGAATTCGCTTTTCGCTTCTTCAATTAAGTCCAACGCTTCACGGTTGTATTTGATGACTTTATTTACTTTGTCAACGATTTCATCAAGTAATTTTTTTTCAGGAATAAAAACTCTTACTTGATTAAGTTGCGAATGTGTCATTTCAACTCTTGTGCTACCGTGACTTGCCAAAGCCGCTTGTGCTTTGAAAAATTTAGAGTTGAGATAAGCAACTAAATAGAAAGGCGAAAGTTTTTTCTTGTCAATCGTAATTCGTGTTGTGTGTTGGCTTGTTGCCCAACCCGAAATTGATTTATCGGCAATACTCGCAGTTCCTAATTTATCAATAGTTGCCTGTGTTCTTGCAACTAAAACATCATTCTCTTTGATTTTAATTTTATCGGGAACATCCTTTGAAACATACGCCAAATCGTCTTCGTTTTCGTCAAATGAAAATGGTTTAATGTCGCCAACTCGTAAATATGGAATACCATTTTCTTTGGTTGTGTAAGTGTCAATGTAACTTCCGCTAATAACACTTTCTTTCAGTTTACTCAATGGCTTAACATCTAAATGATATTCCTCTGAAATGTTATCAAAGAAATCATTTACCAAATAGAACTTTACATCAAATCTATTGTAAGGCTCTTGTTTGAGATTATTAAAGTCAATATTTAGTGTTCGTAGTGCCATTTAGAAATCAATTTTGGTTTCCTTTTTCCATTTGTGAAATTCGCTCGCAACTTCAATAATGTCGTCTTGCTCAATTTCTTTTCCTCTGCGGTCGTGTCCGCAATATTCAGCCGAAGCCAAGAAAATAGGATAGTTATCAGGAATTTTTGTTTTGGGAAGTTTTTGTAAAACAAGAATTGATGTTTTTGTTCCTGTGTTTGGTAAAAATGTTTCAAGCGGAACATCAATAACGGCAACGATTTTAGCGTTTTTCAAAATCCAATTTCTAACGTAGCTTTCACTTTCATTTCCAAAAATTCCGTCAGGTAATACGATTGCCATTTTGCCACCGTCTTTTAGTAACTGCAAACATCTTTCAATAAAAAGAATTTGCGGTGCTTCTTTTTCTTTTATTGTTCGCTTTTCAAGTTCCTTGTCTTCCTTGTTCTTTTTCCATTGATGAGCCAAATCAAATTGTTTTAGTTTTTCTTCGCCTTCAACTTTTATGTTACTTCCAAACGGTGGATTAGTCAGCAAAATATCAAAAGTGCCAAGTTGAATTTTTAGTTGTGTTTCTTGTTTCCAATTCTTTGACTTTTCCAAACTGTCCTCGCAAAAAATCCCTGTTGTTCCGTCACCAACCAAATTCATATACGCTTTGGCAACTTTGCTCAAAAAATAATCTTTGTCAAGTCCTCTGAAATTATTAGTAGCAATTTTTATTTTTTCGTTTTGTATTTGGGCTTCTGTCCAACCCAATTTTCTATGTTTTTTATCGGCTATATCCCAAACGTATTTCAACGAATCAATCAAAAAACCACCACTGCCACAAGCAGGGTCAATTATTTTGTCGGTTTCTGACGGTTGCAAAATATCAACCATCATTTTGACAACATTTCTTGGCGTAAAAAACTGCCCTTGTCCACCTTTCAAAGCGTGTCCGATAAACGTTTCAAAAGCGTCTGCGACAACATCTCTTTCGCTGTTCATCAGTGAATAGTTTTGCAACTCACCCACTACATACACAATAGAATTGGTATCTAAACTTATCCTATCGTCATTATCAATTACTTCGGGTGCATTTTCTTTTACATCTTTGAAAATATCGGTAATTCTCGCTTCAATTTCTTTTGGTTTTTCATCAACTCCTGCACGAAAACGGATAATTTCTTTCGGTGGCGTAAATTTTTCATCGTAGAGTTTGCAGAAAATTAAATTGATGAGTTGCTGTGCCAACACTTCATCTCTTGTTGCTCCGACTGTGTTTGCAGCAAGATGATTGCGAATTGATTTGAAAATTGCTTTTAAGTTGTGTGTCGGTTTGAGGTCTTGACGTTTGAATTTTCCAATGTCTTCAATTCTTTGTCCTGCAACAGGAATGTTCGGGATTTCCTGAAAAATTATTTTTCCGTCTTTTTCAAACTTACGAAGAAACAAACGTTCATCACCATTAAACCAAACTCCTAAACTTGCTTTTGAAAGTCGCAAGTAATCTTCTAATTGACCTTTTCCGTCTTTGCGATTTTTCTTTTTGCACTCAACAATGATGAAAACATCATCTTCGTTTTTTTTCTTGTCGTTGAAAACTGCAATATCAACGGGATATTCTTTTTTCGTGTCAGACGGTCTTGCCTTAACTCTGAACTGTGGTCGTGTTTGAATTTGCTCTTTTTTGTAGCCGTAATCTTCTACAAGTTGTCGGGCAAAAACCTGCACCGCTTCAACTTCTTCAGGTGTTGCGTTTACTTCAATTCCTGAAATGTAGTCAATGATTTTATTTTCGGGTGTCTTAGCCATTTTGTTTTCTTTTTAAGTATTCAACTTTTTTTTCTGCCACTTTTAGTGTTTCAATGTCTGCTTCTTCCTCCAAAATTCTATAAGCGATTTGGTCGCTCACATATTCTTGATGTAGTTTTTTCTCGTCTTGTTTGAAGATTTTAGCAATACCTGATATGACTTCTTTTGTTGGCTGTCTTTCGTTTCGCTCAATTTTTCCTAATAATGAAGGGTCAATGTCAAGTTGTGCTGCTACTTTTCTGAGTGGTAATTCCGCTTCTTCACGAAGCTGTCGTATAAACTCACCAAATGATGTTAATTTCTGTTTGGACATTTTCTATTTGGTTAAATGTTGTCCCAAAAGTAGGGACAATTTTGTAAAGGACAAAAATTGTCTTAAATAAAGTTTTCAACAACTTTTGTTTACTTCTTATTGGGTGCGGTTGGGCAAAATTAAATGTGGTGTTTTGTGTCGGCTTGTGCGTTGGCAACACCTCTTTTAATTTTGCGAAGAATAGCCAAACGGCTTTGCCGAAAATCTGTCTGTCGCTTTTTTGTCAGCCAAAACGTTGAAGTTTAGCACTGTCGCCCTACGGTTGCAGGCAACTCTTATAAAAGTATCCGACAAGCCCACCTAAAAAAAGCCCGTAGTTAAAAGATATTGGCGGGCTTGTCGGTATACTTTTACGTTGGCCGACGTTTGTGCTG
>JAFDXF010000042.1 GCA_018268055.1 Bacteroidota bacterium | reverse complement strand
TTTTTTATGTTGATCAGAAATTCGCCCCTTTCATCATGTGTCTGCAAGGAATGAGGAAGTTTAAAATCTCTCTCACAAAAAGGAGAGTTCTCCATAAACTGTCCATACTGATTGCGATAGCGTGCAGGCGTTTCTATAGGAGCATGAGACTCTATGAAAAGCAACTTATTGTCAGCAGTGGTAAAATTAATTTGATAGATGATACCTCTGGGAATGATAAGGTAATCGCCATATTCAAAATCAATTGAGCCAAACATGGTTTTCAGTACACCACTTCCACGATGGATGAATAACATCTCATCGGCATCGGCATTTTTAAAAAAATAATCTTTAGTACCTTTTGTTGGTGAGGCCAAACCTATCTGCATGGCATCATTTACAAAGAGTACTTTTCTGCTTTTAAGATAATCGTTTTCGGGAGCTACTTCAAAGCCCAGAAAACTCCTTGCCTGAAGGTTGTCTTCAACAGCTATTTCCGGTCTTACACTGTACGGCTTGCCATGATCTTTAACCATGGTGGGCGGATTGAGGTGATATACTAAGGAGGAAATTCCAGAGAATCCTTCTGTACCGAAAAGTTCCTCATGGTACAGACTGCCATTACTTTGGCGGAAAACAATATGTCTTTTGTTAGGGGTCTTACCCTGTCGTTGATAGATGGGCATCTTAAAATATTTTTGCAAAGAGGTCGAAAATCCCCGATGTTTGATATGATATTTATCAGTATGTAGGGTGATATTTTGTTTGTAGATGGTTTTATTGAGTTTTGTTAATATTGTCTGAATATGAAAAAAAGAGAGTCTAATCAGGAATACAGATTAATAACACTGCCTAATAAAATTATTAAAGTGTTGGCTGACGGAAAATTTTCGCAGCTAAACACTGTGGATATGGAACAACTGTTTCATGCCTTAATGTTTCAATTAGCCTATCCGCAGTCGGTGAAACAAGAAGCGTTTACTTTAAAGAAGTTGAAGCTATTAACTGCTGCCATTAAAAACAAAACGGCTGCATTTAAACATAAATTACAGAACAGTGGATTGCCTTTTACCATTATGTCAGTGCAGTTTACACATGATTTTCTACAATGGCTGTTGCAGCAGAAAGAGCTAAAAGTAAAATTTCAGCAGTTTGTAAATAAAGAAGTAGATTTAAATGAGTTGCTAAAGCTGACTTTAAACCCGGCAGAGAAATCCGAAACTACTGCAGGTCGTAGTAATGACGATTTACTCCAATCACTTGGAATTAAACAGCATGAAGTTCTCAATTTTCTTGTAAATGAATTTTCTAAAATTTACCAACCTGAAGTAAAAGATTACTTGTTTGACAGTTTGAGTTTGCAATGTGACTTAACACCACTAAACGAATTTTTTTCATTACCCTTTAATCGTTTCACAAGGAATAAAACATTCTATCACGATGAGATTTTAAAAAAGTTTGATTATAAAACTGTTTTAGATTCTGAAATTAATGCTGCCATAAAATTAACCGAGCCAGACAAACTTAAACTGATTAAGACAATAAAGAATGCAATGGCACTCACCAACCGCGAGACCGATACAGTTACCTATATGGATGAAAATACCTTACGCTATTACCAGCTTGAGCGTGGCATTTCGGTAGCAATTTATGGTATGACTTCGCAAAGGCAACTACCGTTTGAATCTTATATCGGTTATACATTGTTTAAAAACGGATTCCCCTGTGCCTATGGTGGTGGATGGGTGTTTGGTAAACGCGCATTGTTTGGGATCAATATTTTTGAATGGTTTCGGGGTGGCGAGTCGGGCATGGTGCTTTGTCAGCTGCTGCGTGTTTACAGGCAGGTTTTCGATATAGATTATTTTGAAGTGGAGCCTTATCAGTATGGACTTGATAATCCAGATGGTATTGCCAGTGGAGCATTTTGGTTTTATTACCGCTTTGGTTTCAGACCGGTGGATAGTACACTCAGAAAATTAGCTGCCGCTGAATTTGAAAAAATCACGAAGAAGAAAACATATCGTTCTTCTTCAAAAACATTACTGCGATTTACAGAGAGCATTATTGAACTTTCACTTCATTGTTCACAAAAGGTGACTATCGAAAAAGTAACAGGCAACATAAGTAAAATGATTCGAAGCCGTTTTAAAGGGAATAGATTATTGGCAGAACAAACCTGTATGAATAGTTTTTTAGATAAACTTAAAAAGGAAAAAATCACATACAACAATCAGACAAATTTTACAGAAGTTGCCTTGTGGAGTATGGCTTTTGATTTAAAACAGAAACAAGAGTTGCAAATGCTGGCAGACATGGCTTTTATTAAACCCATTGATCCATACAGGTATCAGGCATTATTGTTGAAGTTGTTGCGTAATTTAACCTGATTACACCTCATAAAAAAAGCCCCTTGTTTAAAGAGGCTTTTATGGTTTTTAAGTAATGTTATCTATCGTTTAATGACCACTCTCTTGGTAAATGGTTGTCCGTTGATGGTCATTTTTAATACATATACACCATCAGGCAGTTCGGAAAGGTTGATAATTGATTTGCCATTGTTTTGTATAAAGTTGAATCTTTTTACCTCTTTACCAATGACGTTTATCACCGATATTTCTATTGCTTTCTTTTCTGCACTGCTTTCAATATTGATGGCTCCTGTTGAAATGGTGGGATAAATATTTAAAGATTCAGAAGAGATATTGTTAATGCCCACAGGACCATTAGAAATGGTTATATCGTCCAGTGCTACATTGAATCCTAAAGAGTCTTTAATGTATTCAAATTTTACCTGAATGTCGGAAGTATTTAAACTTAATGTATAAAAACTACCGGTTAGAGAAACCGGGCTGTAGGTTTGAATATTTGTCCAGTTAGTACCATCGGCAGTGGTATAGACTTTAAAAGGATTCAATTGCGTGTTGCCATTTCC
>JAFDXF010000041.1 GCA_018268055.1 Bacteroidota bacterium | reverse complement strand
TTTAAAGGGATGCAAAAATAATCATGTATTGCTCAGCAAACGAATAATTTCTTAGAGATAAAGAGAAAATTATAAAAATAAATTTTGAGGAAAGGGAACTTAAATTCTTACACACTTTCTCCCGACGGGTCGGGACTCCTTCAACCACTCGGACAGGTCTCCAATTTAAAGGGATGCAAAAATAATCATGTATTGCTCAGCAAACGAATAATTTTTCAGCATTTGTCGTTGTTTGTTCTGCAATCTCTTCTTTACTCATGCCCATAATTTGAGATAATTTTTCAATAACATTTTGCAGATATGCAGGTTCATTTCGTTTTCCTCTATAAGGTACTGGAGCTAAATATGGCGCATCTGTTTCTAAAATTATATTTCCTATCGGCACATCTACAATTACCTTATCTAATCCTGAATTTTTAAATGTAAGCACACCACCAATTCCTAAATAAAAACCAAGATTAATAGCCTTAGCAGCTTGTTCTGCATTTCCCGAGAAGCAATGAAAGACGCCTTTTAATTTACCTTTTTGATGTTCGGCCACAATTTGAATACACTCATCCATAGCATCTCTTGAGTGAATAGAAATTGGAAGATCAAAATGCAAAGCCCATTCTATTTGCTCATTAAAAGCTGCAATTTGTTCTTTTACATAAGTTTTGTCCCAATAAAAATCAAGGCCGATTTCGCCTACTGCAATGAATTTTCTTTGTTCCAAGAAATTCCATGCAATTTTTAATTCGCCTTTATAGTTCTCTTTGATAGAGCAAGGATGTACACCCATCATACTATAACAAAATTCTGAATTTAGTTTTTCTACACTCAACATTGCATTGTGTGTTTCACTATCTATTGCAGGCATCAATATTTTTTTAATATCTGAATCTTTTGCTCGTTGCAACATTTCAATTAAGTCGGAATCAAATTCCTGCACATATACATGGGCATGTGTATCTATTATTGTCATAATCAAAATTTATCACTTCCAAAAACCATATCTGAGCAGAGCTCTTATTTGTTGAATGATTTTAAATCAATCAGTTAGCAACAAATATCTTTTAAACTCAAAGGTTTTTTAGAAAAACTTTCAAAAATTTCAAATTATTTCTATCTTTAAAGCAGTTTTCATAGGGTACGGATTAAAAACGGGCCAGGGTATCTACCCAGGCCCTAACTTTTTTACACTATCAAGAAAACTTTATTGCTTCAAAACGGAACCCCTTTTCTGAAAAATCTTTCAGCAAATTAGTCAAGCAATAATACATTCTGTCTTTTGCCTTTTCGCTATCGTGCAAAACAATAATATCACCTGCAGAAATTTTATTCTTAATTCTAGTATAACATTTTTCGGGGCTAATACTTATATCCCAATCGCCCGCAAGAATATTCCACATTACAATATGTGCAACATGCCCTTCTCTTTGCAATTGTTTAGCTTGTGCCTTTTTAATTCTTCCATAAGGCGGGCGAAATAATTTGCTGTTTATCAAAGTATCTGCTGCTGCAATATCTTTTAAATATTCATCTGTGCTTGTTTTCCAGCCGTTCAGATGATGATACGTGTGATTGCCAACAGCATGTCCTTCTTTATGGATTCGTTGAAATACTTCAGGGTTGTTGGTCACATTATTTCCAATACAAAAAAATGTTGCTTTTGCATCATACTTTTTCAAAGTATCTAATACAATGGGTGTTATTGCTGCATGTGGCCCATCATCAAAAGTCAGGTATAGAATATTTTCTTTAATCGGCATATCCCAAATACAGAAAGAAAATAATTTTTTCATCCACCAAGGTGAGCGAATTAAATATCTGTCTTTCTTTAGAAAATTCATATTGTTATTTATAAAAAAGATTCAAACTGTTTCCCTTTCTATAGATGCAAATATAATTACACTTATGAGGTGATTTCATTCAAACAACACAAAATGCAATGAAAAGGGTTTCGAGGTTTATCTTTGCATCTATGTCAAGAAAAGTAAGAGTACGTTTTGCTCCTTCACCCACAGGTGGTTTGCACTTAGGTGGCGTGCGAACAGTTTTATACAATTATTTGTTTGCCAAAAAGTATAAGGGCGATTTTATTGTGCGTATTGAAGACACCGACCAAAGTCGCTATGTACCGGGTGCCGAAGAATATATTTTTGATACACTAAAATGGTGTGGTATGATACCTGATGAAAGTGTACAACATGGTGGAGACTTTGGCCCATACCGCCAAAGTGAACGTAAAGAAAGATACAAACAGTTTGCACTGCAGTTAGTAAACGACGGCTATGCATATTATGCATTTGACACTCCTGAAGAATTGGAAAAAATGCGTCAGGATTTAAAGACCGAACACAATCCTACACCTCAATACGATCACCACATTCGAATGAAGATGCGTAATTCGCTTACGCTTTCTTCTGATGAAACACATAAACTGTTATCCGATGGCGAGCGATTTGTTATCCGAATAAAAGTACCCGAAAACGATCAGCTGAGTTTTACAGATATGATTCGTGGTGAAGTAAAGTTTGACACTTCAACAGTGGATGATAAAGTTTTATTGAAAGCAGATGGCATGCCTACTTATCATCTTGCTGTAGTGGTGGACGATCATCAAATGCAAATCAGTCATTCATTCAGAGGCGAAGAATGGCTTCCCTCCGCTCCTGTTCATATTCTGCTTTGGAAATATCTTTTTGGCTTAGAAAATATGCCGCAATGGGCGCATCTTCCTTTGATACTTGGGCCAAATGGAAAACTGAGTAAAAGAGATGGTGCTAAATACGGCTTTCCTGTTTTTGCAATGAACTGGACGGATCCCAAAACAGGTGAAACAACTGAAGGATTTAAAGAAAAAGGATTTTTGCCTGAAGCATTTCTAAACTATCTCGCTTTGTTGGGCTGGAATGATGGAAGCGAACAAGAAATTTTTTCTATGGAGGACTTAATTGAAAGATTTTCTATGGAGAGAGTGCATAGTGCCGGAGCCAAATTTGATTATGAAAAAGCAAAGTGGTTTAACCATGAATGGATTAAGAAATCTTCGAATTCATTTTTACTACCACAAGTGAAAACTTTATTGGAAACCAACGGTATAACAATTGTTGATGATACACTTTTAGAAAAAATAATCGGCCTGATAAAAGACAGATGCACCTTACTTCCTGATTTTGTACCGCAATCATCATTCTTCTTTCAAACACCTGCAACAATAGATGCAGATGCGATACGACCAAAATGGAATGAAGACAAAAAGAAATTTTTTGTGGCGTATTCTGAGAAAATACTAAACTCCGAATGGAATGCAGTTACTTTAGAAAATATGTTTAAAGAATTGGCTACGGAAAAAAACATAAAACCGGGTGAATTACAATTGCCTTTTCGCATCATGTTGGTGGGTGGCAAGTTTGGCCCTCCTGTTTTTCAGATAGCTGAAGTATTGGGTAAAGATGAAACAGTGAAAAGAATTGATGGAGCATTGAAGATTTTTTAAAAATCTCTACCCTTGCTTTTGAATAATTTGCAATACTGCTGCGAGTTGTTCTTGCCCATACATTTCAATCAAATGTATATCGTCAGTATCTAATTGAAAAAGGCCGGCTGTATTAGAAAAAACGTGCTCCGGCGTTCGTATTCCTGTTATAATAGTGGATACCTGCGGGTAGCTTTTGATATAACTTAAAGCAAGTTGTGTTTTAGAGCAATGATATTTTTCGCATAATTTCCAAACTGGCTCAAGTGCTTGTGCGCAAGCTGCAACCACTTCTTGCGTCAACCTATTCTTGCGATGATCGGAATTTGCAAATTCAATCTTCTGATCAAATTTTCCGGTCAATAACCCAAATTGCAAAGGCATTCTTGCAATGATTCCATATTTTTTTTCTTCAGCCCATTTTAAAATTGGTAGTGATCGTTGATTCAGCAAATTCAGCACTAATTGAAATCCATTTCCTAAATTTCTATTGCTTAACCACTCTGCTTCAGGTAAAGGCTCAAAAGTATTTAATGACAAACCCCAATATCTGATTTTACCTTGCTGCTGCAATAACTGCATTGCTTCAATGCATTCATTATTTTCAAGATGCTGCAAACGTGCGGAATGTAATTGGTAATAATCAATTGTTTCTCTTTGTAGTCGTTTTAAAGAATTTTCGCAAGCCAATATTAAGTGCTTACCGGAATAATCAACGGTAAATTGTTCATTTCGTGCCACGTTTCCACCTTTTGTAGCAATAATGATTTCTTTATCTTTTCCAATTATTTTTCCAAGCAGTTCTTCAGAATGTCCTAAGCCATAAATATCAGCAGTATCAAAAAAATTGATACCTGCATCTAATGCAGCTTTAATTGCTTTTATAGAAACAGAGTCATCTGCATTGCCCCAGCCGATAGCGGTATTACCAATCATTGCAGCACCACCGATTGCCCATGCGCCAAATCCAATTTCGCTTACTTTTAAATCAGTATTTCCAAAATTTCTGTATTGCATCTTACAATATACACGCTCTGGCGGAAAGAATGTATTTTCGCAGTATTAATTTTTCAAATGAACAGACCTATTCGTGTTTTGGTAGCAAAAGTAGGCCTCGATGGCCACGACCGCGGCGCCAAAGTAATTGCAACAGCACTGCGTGATGCAGGTATGGAAGTAATCTACACCGGTTTGCGCCAAACGCCGGAAATGGTAGTAAATGCTGCATTGCAAGAGGATGTGGATGCAATCGGTATCAGCATACTGAGTGGCGCACATAATACTGTTTTTCCAAAAGTACTTGCCTTGATGAAAGAAAAAGGGATGAATGATGTACTCTTAACCGGTGGCGGTATTATACCCGAAGATGATATGAATGAGTTGAATGCTTCTGGAATTGGAAAACTTTTTGCACCCGGTACACCTACAACAGAGATTGCTACTTACATCACACAATGGGTAAAAGAAAATAGAAACTTCTAATAAATATTTTTATGTACACTACTTTATTAACTTCTTTAGAGAACGGAATTTTTACTATTACGATTAATCGTCCGAATAAATTAAATGCACTGAACAAAGATGTATTTACTGATTTGAATACTGCATTAGATGAAATTGAAAGTAATGAGGAAATAAAATCTGTGATCATAACCGGAGCAGGAGACAAAGCTTTTGTGGCAGGAGCAGATATATCAGAGTTTGATACATTAAACAAAGAGCAGGCAAAAGCTTTGGCGAAACGCGGTCAGGATATCTTTGCACGAATTGAAAATGCAAGTAAACCGATTGTTGCAGCTGTGAATGGATTTGCATTGGGCGGTGGCTGTGAATTAGCAATGAGTTGTCATTTCAGAGTGGCATCTGAAAAAGCAAAATTCGGTCAGCCGGAAGTAAACCTTGGTTTGATACCGGGATATGGTGGCACTCAAAGATTGGTACAGTTAATTGGAAAAGGAAAAGCACTTGAACTATTAATGACTGCGCACATGATTGATGCCAATGAAGCAAAAGAGTTGGGATTAGTCAACTATGTTACCACTTCTGAAACGCTTTTAGATCATACCCGAAAAATTCTTGATATCATCAATACGAAAGCGCCACTTGCAGTAGCCGGATGCATTAAAGCCGCCAATGCAGTTTTTGACGAATCAATAGATGGCTATCATTTAGAAATTGAAACCTTTGGTAATTGTTTTGACACCGAAGATATGAAAGAAGGTGTTGCAGCATTTATGGAAAAGAGAAAAGCAGCATTTAAAGGGAAATAAATAATTTATTGCTCCACCAATTTTTCATCAATCAAATAAACACCCACTTCGCTCAAGAAAGGTGCAGCCTTCGCATCTTCAATTTGTATTCTTATCGCACTAACTAATTGAGCGGGAAAGGTAATGATGCGTTTATGCCCTACGGTGGTAATGTTCAAATTTTCTACCGGTTGAGATCCATTGATTAAAGATATTTTTGCTCTGCTGATTTGTTGCCCCTTATCAATTGCTTCTTGTAACACAATGCAATTTATTTTTTCTTCCTGTTTTAGCTTAATCCAAAAAACTCCTTGTTTGTAATCAGGAATAGTTTCGGAAGTAGCCGTATTATTATCAGTTAATTTATTAGTGGAGTAAATAATTCCTTTGTAATGCAACTCGCCTCTTGCTTTCAATGCAAGGTTTGTATTAAAATTATCTTCTCTTAATTTTTTAAACTCCAGCAATGCAGTAGAATCGTTGCCATTGATTAGTCCCCGCTCATCAGGTGGTACATTCAATAAAAGATTAGCGCCTCTTCCAACACTCTTTAAATACAATTCAAACAATTGATGTGGCGGTTTAACTTTTGCATCTTCTTCTTTATGATAAAACCAACCCGGGCGAATGCTTACATCGCACTCAGCAGGTATCCAATTTTTACCCCAATAATTTCCTTGTTGCAATGTGTCATTAGGTGGTGCGCCCTCACCTCTTTTAAATCCGACTGTGTCTAATAAATTCCAGTTTGTTTTTCCTGCAAAACCATTTTCATTTCCTACCCAACGAATGTCCGGACCAATATCACTGAAGATGACTGTTTGTGGAGCAATGCTACGCATCGTATTTTCAAAAAGCCGCCAGTTGTAAATTTGTTTCTTGCCATTCGGGCCTTCACCATTTGCGCCATCCCACCACATCTCCCAAATAGGACCATAGTTCTTAATTATCTCTTTCATCATATTCACAAACACTCCATTGTATTTATTTGTGCCATAGTCCGGATGATTTCTATCCCATGGAGATAGATATACACCAAACTTCAAACCATATTGTTTGCATGCATTAGATAATTCACGCAGCACATCACCCTTGCCGTTTTTCCATTTACTTTCTCGCACAGTATGTTTTGAAAATTTGCTTGGCCATAAACAAAAACCATCGTGATGCTTTGCGGTTATAATGATTCCTTTTGCGCCTGCTGCTTTTGCAATTCTACACCATTGCTTGCAATCCAGTTCGGTTGGATTAAAGATGTCTTCCGGCTCTATTCCTTCACCCCATTCTTTGCCGGTAAATGTGTTTGGACCAAAATGCACAAATAGGTAATACTCCATATCATGCCATGCAAGTTGATAATTATTGGGCCGTGGCTGTATTTGTTTTTTTTGTCCAATGCTGATTAAGCTGCAACAAAGGAATAATATAAATAAATAGTGCTTCATTATTTACTTTTAAAAACAGATTTTATTTCTTCCGCTATTGGATGATTTGCTTTAAAAGTATAACCCAGCAGCTTTGCAATTGTTTGTGCTATCTGTTCTTGATGCAATTGTTTAGAATTATTTACTTCACCCATTACAGGAGTGTCGGGGCCAATTGCTGCAAACCAAATTTCGTCGGCTCCGGGTATCCTATTATTATGACTTGTCCATTTATCTGCGTGGCCTCTTCCATGATCTACGGTGAACAACAATGTAGTCTTTCCTCTGTATTGTGGATCTTTCTGAACAATGTTCCAAAGTTGCTCCAACCATTTATCTACTTGATGCGCCGCATCCAAATAGGATTTATAAATTCCGGAGTGTGCCCATTCATCTGTTTCTCCATAAGCTATGTAAAGAATACGTGGTTTTTTATTTTTTAAATTTTCTAATGCAGCATAATGTGTAAATACATCCAGGCATTCTTCTTCGCCGAAAGGCTTATATGAATCTTTGTTCATTGCATTGATTAATCGTTCTGCTGCAATTGGTGTTTTTCCTCCTGTGCTTTCAAATGCAGCTACGACAGGCAAACCACTTCTTTGTTTATTCAATATTCTATCAAAAGCATCCCATGCACAGAAAGTTGAAATTTTTCCTTTCAACGAAGGTTGCTTGTTTAAAAATTCTAATACTGTAATATTCGGATTGGGTGGATACTCATTACTATTCACAGCTGTATCGGCATAGCCTGAAAATATTTCACTGTATCCTGGATAACTGAACCAATAAGGGTTGGCAACATTCATATTGCTTTTTAAATCTCTGTTGCCATATACCTGCCCGAGTGGTACAAGTTTTTTCCAAAAAAATGGGAACAGTTTTTCTCTTCGTTCATTTTCTGTACTTGCCCAATATTGTTTGAAGATATAAGTGCTATCACCATGATGAAATTTTTTTTGATTTGCAATAGAAGAATCCATCCCTCTAAAAAGTTCTTGCCAGCGCAAGCCATCCGTAGTTACAATAATTAAATTTTGTGTTTGCCTTTGTGCAATTGCTTTTATTGCAAAAAGAAAAAACAGTACTAAGAATATTTTTTTCATCTTTAAAAAATTTCAATTCGCATTATTCCATGGTTTTATATCCGGAAATATTAGCCGCATCCATTTGATGCAAGTCAAAAACAATGATTTCATTTTCTCCTTTCTTTAACCAGCTAGCAGGGCAATATAATCTTTGTTGCGGCCCGATATTCCAGTATCTTCCTAAGTTATGCCCATTTACATACAAAATACCTTTTGAATATTTGCGCATATCAAAATAGGTATCGCCGGTTTCGCTTAGCTCAAACTTACCTTTATAAAATATTCCCGGTTGATGATTTTCTAAACTTTGATTTTTACTGGTCTCTTTTACATATTTATAACCCATCGGAAAGGGAAATATTTCCCAGTTCATCAGAGTCATTCCATTCAATGTTACTCTGTCTGTGATACCTTTTCTATCAATCATGAACTGTGCAAAGTTGATATGCCCCATCCCTTCTACTAAGATATCCAATACCGGATTTTTAACGGTACTATCGTATTTAGGAAGAGTCACAGTCCATTTTCCGCCATCACGTTTTACTGTATCTATAAACTTATGATTCAAAAACACCAATGCATAATCATGTGGTTCCCAGATAGTGAGTTTTCCTGATTTATGCCCAATCAATTCTGTTCGATAGAGCATCAATCCTTGATTTTGATTGTATGCTTCCATTGGTTTGGGCTGTGGCGATAAATATGGATCAGGAAAATTTTGCCAAATCGAACCCGATTGATACAATTGTATTTCAGGAATCTCGATTGTTTTTATTGCAGCAGGTATTTCGGGTACCGGATAATCAACATACTGCTTGATCAAATTACGCAGCATATAATATTTTGGCGTAGGTAATCCCTGTTCATTAATCGGTGCATCATAATCATAACTGGTAATATCAGGATTGTATTGCGTAGGCGAACCGGCATTTGCTCCGGCAGTAAAACCAAAATTTGTTCCACCATGTATCACATAAAAATTGAATGACTTTTTATTTTTAAGTAGATAAGTAATTTCTTTCTTCAATTCATTCGTATCAGGCTTTGCAAATTTTTCGCCCCAATGTGTTAACCAACCAGGATACGTTTCACCACTGAATGCAGGCACGTTAGGGTTTCTTTTGGTCGCTTGTTCAAAATCGCCATCATTGCTTCCGCTATCCAAGCCAATTGCAGCGCCATCAATATTTCCAGCCTCTAGCATATAAGGTGTTGCACCGTCAGAAGTATAGAAAGGAATTACAATGCCATTCTTTTTCCAGAGCTTACGTAGTTCTTCCATATATTGTTTGTCATTGCCAAAACTGCCGTATTCATTTTCAATTTGCACCATCAGCATTGGTCCGCCATTCGTGCATTGCAAAGACTTCACTTCTCTTGCAAGATTTACGATGTATCTATTTACGGCAGACATATATCTGCTATCCATACAACGTACTTTTATATCCGGAGTTTTTAACAGATAAGGTGGCAGTCCGCCAAAATCCCACTCGGCACATACATAAGGCCCGGGGCGAAGCAATACCCACATCTTTTCTTGCTGACAAATTTTTATAAATTCTGCAATGTTCCTATTCTCTGATTTAAAATCGAAAACACCTTCTTTCTCTTCTAAATAATTCCAGAATACATAAGCAGCAATCGTATTGCAGCCCATTGCTTTAGCCATTTGAATGCGATGCCTCCAATATTCTTTTGGAATACGAGCAGGATGCATTTCGCCACT
This sequence comes from Bacteroidota bacterium, assembly GCA_018268055.1. Classification (GTDB taxonomy): domain Bacteria; phylum Bacteroidota; class Bacteroidia; order Chitinophagales; family Chitinophagaceae; genus JJ008. The sequence goes on along the minus strand of JAFDXF010000041.1, from coordinate 60,338 downwards.
GATTATTTGATAGGGCTTCCCATCCAATAAAAATTGTTTGCCACTAAAAGTGAAGCTGTGTTTTTGCTGTGCATAAGAAGTCGCAAATAAAAAAACTGCAATTGATAAAAGTATTATTCGTTTCATAGTTCAATTTAAGGATGAAATGTGGAATTGGGAAAAGAAAAATTTAAACCTTCTATAAGCGACTATTTTACAATTTGGTTTATCATTTCGATTGAGTATCTTATTTTTGATTGTAGTTAACCATTATAGTGCTTTGCAAAGATTTCAATTACTTTTGGACAATTAAAACGAATAGTTGTTTATGACTGAAGAAAATAACTTGGCTGACAAGCCGAACTTATTTTACATTATTGCAGTATCTGTTCTGACTTTTATTTTACCTATAATAGGTTTTTATTCAGAACATATAACGAATGATAGCCCTTTGAACTTTAACTTATTTGGTAAATGGTTCATTTTTTCAGCCGTGGGTCTTCGTTTATTTTTGGCAGGCCTCAAGCAAATAAAAAATCCTGAGTTTACGGCAAAACAAATTTTTCATATCGACAGCACCGAAAGTTATCCAATACTCCGAGAATTAGGTTTTGCCAATCTATGCTTTGGGCTTGTAGGTATTATTTCTATTTTCAAACCAGAATGGAGGATTGTTAGCGCTTTTGCAAGTGGAGTATATTACGGCATCGCTGGAGTACAACATTTATTTCAAAAATCTTCAGGTATCAATGAAAAATTTGCTCTTTGGACGGATTTATTCATTTTCTTTTTGCTGCTAACTTTCTTCTTGAAAAATATTTAGCAGTAGATCAATAAAATATAGCTGAAAAATAATCTGTTTATAAAGTAAATCTGAATTGCTTTAGAAGGTTATCTGCTTTGACTTACCTTTGCATCGAATTTTTAACATCCCCTTTTTATTATGGAATATAGAATTGAAAAAGATACTATGGGCGAAGTAAAAGTGCCTGTAGATGCCTACTACGGCGCACAGACACAGCGTAGTATTGATAATTTTAAAATTGCTCAGGACATCAACAGGATGCCAAAGGAAATCATTCATGCATTTGCTTATTTAAAAAAAGCGGCTGCATTAACCAATTTTGATGCAGGTGTATTACCAAAAGAAAAATGTGATTTGATTGGAAAAGTTTGTGATGAAATTCTAGCAGGAAAATTAGACCAATATTTTCCGCTCGTTGTATGGCAAACAGGAAGCGGCACACAAAGTAATATGAATGTGAATGAAGTGGTGGCATATCGTGGGCATGTATTGAATGGCGGCAAATTGGATGATAAAGAAAAATTTCTTCATCCGAATGATGATGTAAATAAATCACAATCATCCAACGATACGTTTCCGACAGCGATGCACATTGCTGCTTATAAAATTTTATTGGAAATCACTATTCCCGGAATTGAAAAATTGCGCAATACGCTTGCCGACAAGAGTAAACAATTTATGAGCGTGGTGAAAATTGGCCGCACACACTTTATGGATGCTACGCCGCTTACATTAGGTCAGGAGTTCAGTGGTTATGTATCTCAATTGGATCATGGATTGAGAGCTATTAAAAACACTTTAGCACATTTAAGCGAATTAGCATTGGGCGGTACTGCTGTTGGCACAGGCATCAATACTCCTGAAAACTACAGTGAAAATGTAGCTAAACATATTGCACAACTTACCGGCTTACCATTCATCACAGCCGAAAATAAGTTTGAAGCATTGGCAGCGCATGATGCAATTGTAGAAGCGCATGGTGCTTTGAAAACAGTTGCAGTTAGCCTGATGAAAATCGCCAACGACATTCGTATGCTTTCCAGTGGGCCAAGAAGTGGTATCGGTGAAATCTTTATTCCTGATAATGAACCGGGCTCTTCTATTATGCCCGGCAAAGTAAATCCCACACAATGCGAAGCATTGACAATGATTGCTGCGCAAGTGATGGGCAACGATGTGGCCATAAACATTGGAGGCGCTACCGGTCATTTTGAATTGAATGTTTTTAAGCCGGTTATGATTTACAATTTCTTGCACAGTGCAAGATTGATTGGCGATGGCTGTGTTTCATTCAATGATAAATGTGCAGCAGGCATAGAACCAATCGAAGCAAATATTAAAAAACATGTGGACAATAGTTTGATGTTGGTCACAGCATTGAACACTAAGATTGGCTATTACAAAGCAGCAGAGATTGCACAGAAAGCACATAAAGAAGGAACTACATTGAAAGAAATGGCGGTAAAATTAGGTTATGTTACACCGGAGCAGTTTGACGAATGGGTAGTACCGGCGAATATGGTTGGCAAATTGAATTAAAATACACTCGTATAATTGCTATCGTAAAAGCCGAAGATTTCAACTGTCTTCGGCTTTTTCATTTTAAAAAAGTTGCCAATACACTATAAGTATTTCTATCTTGGTATTAGAAATTCAATTTCTTCCAAAACCAAAAATCCAATTGTATGAATAGTATCCCTTTTCAACTAATTGCAGGAACAAAAGCATCTGACAATGTAGAACAAAAGTCACCTTATCTGAAAGCAATACTCAGTAGTGCATCATCAAGTACAGCAATCGTGCGAAGAATTATTGCCGATACAATATCTGATAAGGCTGCCGCACTGCGTTATATTAAAGAATCATCCACATTGAGAAAAGCCTAAACAGTATAATTTTTTAACCTTGAGTTTAACCCTAAAACAAAAAGCCCCGTACTATGCGGGGCTTTCCAATTTATTGTTTTAATTTTTTTAAAGTATCTGTGTATTATCGCTTACTTCCACATTTGTTTCAGCGCCCTGCTTACTTTTTTCAACTACTTGTTTTTTGTAAAACCGTTTTTGAAAAATTAAAAGAAGAATAACACCAACAGAAATAGAAGCATCTGCGAGATTAAAAATAGCGCTAAAGAAAGTAAATTTTTCTCCGCCTATAATAGGTAGCCAAGAAGGAAATGTTCCATCTTCAATAATTGGGAAGTAAAACATATCTACAACGCTTCCGTGTAGGAATGAGCCATATCCTTTTGATGAGAAATGTGCCAAACCTTCATAAGGTGGAAGATAATCTTGTATTGCAGCATTGAACACTAATCCTTTGTCAAAAATCATTCCGTAGAACATGCTGTCGATCAAATTGCCAAGCGCACCGGCAAATATTAATGCAGCACAGATTATAAACCCTCTGCTATATTTCTCTCTGACAATTTTTCTCAGATACCAAACACCAAAAATAACAGCGCCTAAACGAAACAATGTAAGAATCACTTTTCCGGTTTCAGCCCAGAATTTTAATCCCCAGGCCATGCCGGAGTTTTCAATAAAGTGCAAACGAAACCATGAAAGGCCTAACACATGCGTTTCTTGACCTACTTCGTAAGTGGTTTTAATCCAGATTTTAATTGCTTGATCGGCTATAATTATAGCGGCAATTAACAATACAACATATTTCAGCTTCAACGACTTCATAGAGGCGGCAAATATAGTAAGAAAGGCGGAAGCGGTATTTGAAAGAATTTATAAATAGCTACTACCTATTCCTCAAAATAAACCCTCTTCACTCTTTGAGAAATACCCGTTAATATTTCATAAGATATTGTTCCTGCATTGGAAGCTACTTTTTCTACAGACAGACCATTACCAAATATGATTACATCATCGCCTTCCTTGGCCTCTGGAATATCTGTTACATCTATCATAAACATATCCATACAAATAGTACCTACAATCGGAGCGGGCAAGTCTTTTACCAAAACTGCTCCATTGCCATTTCCCAATCTTCTGGGATAACCATCAGCATAGCCGATTCTTACGGTAGCAATGCGTGCATCTCTATGCAAAATACCTTTTCTATTATAACTTACGGATTCTCCTTTTTTTAAATTTTTAATCTGTGCAATGGTAGATTTTAATGTAGCAACTGTTTGCAGATTCAATTTACCGGATGCAGCACTATCGATTCCATAAAGTCCGATCCCTAAGCGCACCATATCCATTTGCAGCTGTGGGTGACGAATAGCAGCGGCTGAGTTTGCAATATGCGACATAAACGTCAAACCGGTTCTTGTTTTCAGTGTATTGATTGCCTGATTAAAAAGAGTAAATTGATGGTTTGTAAATACATCATTTACTACTTCTTCGCTTGCAGCCAGATGAGTAAATACCGATTGAATAGTAAATGAAGCAGTTGACAATAATTTATTAGCCAATTTATCTAAATCAGCAATTGAAAATCCAAGTCGGTTCATTCCGGTTTCAATTTCAATATGCACCGGATAAAACGAAATACCTTCATTAATCAGATAACGCTCAAACTGCTCCAAAATATCAAACGAGTATAAATCAGGCTCGAGATTATAAGCAACTATTTTTTCAAAAGCATTCGGCTCTGTATTCATTACCATAATGGGTAAATGAATGCCTGCTTTTCTCAATTCAATTCCTTCATCGGCATAGGCAACACCCAAATAATCTACTTTATTGTATTGCAAAACACCGGCAATCTCTGCACTTCCGCTACCATAAGCAAAAGCTTTTACCATTGCCATCACCTTTGTTTCAGGCAAAAGTATTTTCTGATACTCTTTCAAATTGTGTGCAATAGCATTCAAGTTTATCTCTAAGACGGTTTGATGGGCTTTTAGCTCTAACAATTGAACAATTTCTTCAAACTCAAAAATTCTTGCACCCTTTATTAAAATTGTTTCTTCTTTGAATTGAGAAGACAAAAACTGTTCTACAAATTTTTCTTTTGTTGAAAACAACCACATGTCCATATTTAATTTTTTTTCGGAATATGCAGCAGTTATTCTTTCCCCAATTCCAATTAATTTACTGATTGAATGTCTTTGCAATAAATCCAGAACTTGACCATACAATTCATCGTCGGGTATAGAACTTTGTAAAAAGTCTGAAAGGATTACTGTTCTTTTTACTCCTATACTTTGTTGGTCTAAAAAGTTTAATGCAATTTCTAATGAACTTAAATCAGCGCTATAACTATCATTGATGATGACACAGTTATTGATTCCATTTTTCAATTCAAGCCGCATCAACACAGGCTGCAACTGTTTCATCCGTTCCGCAATAATCGGTTGTTTAATTTTTAATGTTACCAATACCTGCCAGCAAGTAATGGCATTCTCAATAGAAGCATCATCTGTAAACGGAATTTCAATGGAGCTTAGTATCGTATCATTTTCATTTAGCTTACAAAATATTTCTGTGCAGTACTTTTTCTTTTTTACCTCAGTTATATTTAAAGTCGCAGGCAGTGTGCAATTTTGAAATAGTAGTTGTTTCTCATTTCGTTTTTCTTCCAAAGAATGGAATCCTTCGCTGTGTGCTTCTCCGATATTGGTCAATACGCCAATCGTTGGTTGAATTATTTTCTCCAACCGTTCCATTTCGCCGCATTGAGAAATTCCGGCTTCGAATATGGCTAATGTATGATGCTCATTCATCTGCCACACACTCAGTGGCACTCCTATCTGTGAGTTATAACTTTTCGGACTTCTTACAATATTAAAATCAGTATGTAATAATTGATAGAGCCATTCTTTTACAATCGTTTTACCATTGCTTCCTGTAATACCAATGACCGGAATATTGAATTGTCTGCGATGATAAGCAGCCAGCTGCTGTAATGCACCCAATACATTTTTCACCAAAAGAAAATTGGCTTCGGGATACAGATTAGTATTCACTTCTTCATTGATTACAAAATTTCTCACCCCTCGGTTATACAACTCGGAAACAAATTGGTGGCCATTTCTTCTTTTACTTTTTATTGCAAAAAATAAAGAAGTAGCCGGTGCGAAAATTTTTCTGCTATCTAATAAAAGATGATGAATGATTGCATCAGCCTTTATTGAAGATTGCGCTTCAATCACTTTAGCAATTTGGCTGACCAAGTATTCGCTCATTTATAGAAGTTTATTGTTGTGCTTCATTCTCGTTCTTAGCATTCTTCTTATCCATAAAGATTGAATAAAACATAGAACCGGCAATACACACCATGATTACGCCAAGAGAAATAAATACTTGTTCATTTTTACCAACCCATTGGTTCACCCATTTCTCAGCCAGCATTTTTATGCCAATGAATACAAGTACAATAGCAATACCTTGTTGCAAATAATCAAACTTGCTAACAGCACCACGCAATAAAAAGAATAGGGAGCGAAGCCCAAGTACTGCAAAAATATTTGAAGTATAAATAACCATTTTGTTTTGAGAAATACCCATCACCGCAGGAATAGAATCTAATGCAAACACCAGGTCTATACCGGCAAGCATCAAAATCACAACAGCCAATGTAGTGTAAACTTTCTTCCCATTTTCCTTAATCCTAAATTTTCCTTCGCCATCATGATTGGTAAGCGGGATAATTTTTTTCAACATTGAATAGATTTTACTCTTCTGAGGGTCAAACTGTTCTTCTTCATCTGCTGTAAACATTTTAAAACCTGTATAAACCAGAAATACTCCGAAGATATAAAGCACCCAATGAAAACGCTCCACCAATGCAACGCCTACACTGATAAAAATGACTCGAAATACAATCGCCATCAAAATACCTATCAATAATACACGACTATAATATTTTTCCTTGACTGAGAATGCTGAAAATATAAGAATGAATACAAAAATATTGTCAATACTCAAACTCCATTCCATCAAATAACCACTCAAGTATTGTAAAGCAAGACTCTGACCTTCTTCTACCCACATAAATACAAAAAATGCCAATGCCAAGCCTACCCAAAACAATGTTTGCCACAATGCTTGTTTTATGGTTACTACTTTGCCTTTCTTACTTAATAAGCCCAAATCAAAGATTAGTGCAAGTACTAACACAATACCAAAAACCAGATAGGTAATTTCTTGTTTGCTCATTTAAAATGATAATAGGTACAAAGATAAAGGTAGTAGCATCATGCTATTCGGCATATTTTCTTTTCCTGATTTCTTGATAAAACCATCCACAAATGATAAGTAGTAAAACTGGTAAAGCAATGTTGATCAACTGCCAAGTACTTTTATTCTCTTTCACTTTCTTAGAATCCAATAGCCGTAAAACAATATCTTTATTTCTCGTTTCACTAATGGCAGGATTGCTTGTCAGATACTCTAAGCAGTTCTGCAAAAAATTTTGATTGGCAACCGGAACAAACAATTTGCTAAAAGAAGATTGTTTCAAATATTCTGTATAAGTGTATTTGTTCCAACCCATCGGTAAAGGCTCAGGGGCTGCATTCGGATTTTCGCCCGGTATATATTCATTAAACAACATATCGCCATCTGCTACAACGATTATTTTGCTGTCTTCGGAATTAGGTAAAAAGCTTTCGCCGATTGCTTTTAAAGTATCTGCTTGTACAGTAGTCAATCTATTACGATATAAGGATAAAAATTTCCCTTCCAGCAACATTGCTACCGGAATGCTGTCTCTTCTGAACTGATTATCTTCGGGTGTAGTTTTATTTTCATTCAAGCTGATGAGTGCAGGCGTACTAATCGTTCTTGAATTTTTAGAGGTAACCAATAATTTTTCTTTCCGTACATCTTTTACCGCAATTGTATCAATAGAATTTGCAAATCTACTGGATACATAACCCAATCCTTTGGTTATTCTATTATTTGTTCCAACCAATAATGGATAATAATTCCAAGGCAAAAATTCCATTTGAGGGTTTGCTGCATTTCCACCAACAACGAATGGCAACACATCACATTCCAAACTCATTACCAAATCGGTATTAATGCGAAGTCCATAACGGAAAAACAAATCCGTCAAGTTTAAGTTTCTATCGTAAGCAATTGTTTCCGGCTTCATAGAAAGGCTGTCCTGCTCGGCATATAAGTTATCAATGAAACAGAGCAGCTTCCCACCACGCATTACAAACTGATCAATTTTCAATTTTTCATCTTCTGTAAATTGTTTGGAAGGCTTTACAATCATCAACACATCTACTGCTTCAGGTATTTTTGGAAGTACGTTTAAATTCACCAAGCCCAACTGATATTCTTTCTTAATAGACTCAGCCAATTGATAGGTCCGGCTATCTGTCGGTTCTCCATTACCCATTGAGTAAGCAACAGCAGGGTGTTTATCAGTTGTGATTTTATCCAATGCTTTTACAAACTGATATTCCATCAATGCTTCAGCACTATTTATTTCATCTTGAGAAATACGACTGCTGGCGCCGGGATATAAATTCACCAACTCCTGTTTGCCTTTATAATGCAAAACAGCTACAGGAAAAATGATATTGCTGCTTTGTCCTTCTTTCTTTTGCACCGTAAGGTTGATCGGGATGGCACCCATTTTTACCAATGAGTCTCCATAAATCGTTTTGGCGTCGTCCATTGTTTCTGTAGGTGCGATAAAACGATATTGAATTTTAGCACTATTTCTGTCTTTGAGTAAACTCAAAAATTCCTTTGTCGTGCCCGCTAATTTTCTGAAACCGGAAGGAAAATCGCCTTTCAGAAAAACATCAATTTGTACTTTATCATCTAATTTACTGAGGTATCTATTGGTTACATTGCTAAGGGTATATCTTTTTTCTTTCGTTAAATCAATCCTGAAGTGAACGATAGAAGCGAAATAGTTTATCGCTAACAATCCTGCAATCAGCAAAAGCCAACCATATTTTGAAACAAATATTTTGTTGAGTGCCTTCATTATCTTTTTTGCAGATTACGGTTGGTAATAAATAGAAATACTATAATCACAGATAGAAAATAAATTATATCTCTTGAATCTATCAAGCCGCGACTGATGCTGTGATAGTGAAAATCTATTCCGGCCATTTCTACATAGTAATCTGCACCATTGGTCAATGCCGGCAATTTACTAATGGCATTAAATCCATAATAAAGCAAAGCGCAAGCAATCAATCCTACAATAAATGCTACTACAGCATTGTTGGTAAAACTGCTGCAACCAATTCCAATAGCAGTGAAAACAGCAGCTAGAAAAAACAATCCGATATAAGCACCAATGGTAGCGCCCATATCAAGCCCTTCGCCGGTTGATAATTTTTGTATAGAAAAAACATAAATGATTGTAGGTAGCAATGCAATGAACACTACCAATAGACTTCCGAAATATTTTCCAATAATAATTTGCCAGCGAGTCAACGGCCTTGTTTGCAAAATTTCATACGTGTTTGTTTTAAATTCTTCGGCAAAGCTACGCATGGTAATAGCGGGAATCAATAATAATAAAACCCAAGGCGCCAACTGAAAGAATTTATCGAGTGTGGCATAACCAAAATCAAAAATATTATCATCAAATACAAAAAGCACTAAGCCATTCACCAAGAGAAACACTACGATTGCAATGTATCCGGTAAGGCTACTAAAAAATTGACTGAGTTCTTTTTTACAAACAGGCCACATAATAGAATGATGCAAAATAAGTCAAAGCAGTCGTATTTTATCGGTAGAGATTGTTTAAATATTCAAAAATGAGTAAAATAAAGAAGCCCTCCATTTCAGAAGGGCTTTGTAATTCATTCAGTTAAAATTTTATTACACTGCAAAACTTTCTCCACAGCCACAACTTCGGCTCGCATTCGGGTTGCTGAAGAAAAATCCTTTTCCGTTCAGTCCGTCACTGAAGTCAAGCATTGTATTGACAAGGTATAAGAAACTCTTCAAGTCTGTTACCACTTTCATACCGTTATCTTCAAATACCTGATCCATTGGTTTTGTTTCATTATCAAAATCCAATTTGTAACTCAAACCGGAGCAACCGCCACCCACAACACCTACTCTTAAAAAATATGTATCATCTGCGCCAATGCCTGCGTCAGCCATCAGTTGTTGCACTTTAACTTTTGCTTTATCACTTATGTATATTCCGTTTTCCAATTGTGCTATATTTTTAGTGTACTACACTTTCATTGAACTTCAATTCTTCCAAGCCATTTTTCTTACGATAATCATTGATAGCTGCCTTGATTGCATCTTCGGCCAATACAGAGCAGTGAATTTTCACCGGTGGAAGATTTAATTCTTCTACAATGTCCATGTTATCAATCTTCGCTGCTTCATCCACCGATTTTCCTTTCAGCCATTCTGTAGCCAAAGATGATGATGCAATGGCAGAGCCGCAACCAAACGTTTTGAACTTTGCGTCTTTAATCACGCCGGAAACTTCATCCACTTCAATTTGCAAACGCATTACGTCGCCACATTCAGGTGCGCCCACTAAACCAGTGCCTACATTGTTTTTGCTTTTATCTAATGTACCCACATTTTTGGGATTATGATAGTGGTCTATTACTTTGTCGCTGTATGCCATAACTATTGTTGATTTTTAAATGTTAAAGATTGTTTTATATTTCTGTTTATATTCTGCCATTGCGAATTAAATTTCAACATCTTAATGATGTGCCCATTCTACAGTGTCTAAATCAATTCCTTCTTTGAACATTTCCCAAAGCGGACTCATTTCTCTTAATTTATTTACTGTGTTTGTTACTTGCTCTATCGTATAGTCAATTTGTTCTTCAGTTGTAAATCTGCCCAATCCAAAGCGCAGAGAACTATGTGCCAAATCATCACCTAAGCCCAAAGCTTTCAACACATAAGAAGGCTCTAAAGATGCTGAAGTACAAGCAGAACCTGATGATACTGCAATATTTTTATTGAAACCCATCATCAACCCTTCGCCTTCTACATACTTAAATGAAATATTTGTAACATGCGGTAGTTTGTGATCTTTATCCCCATTCAAATAGCTTTCTTCAATCTTTAAAAGTGCATTTTGTAATTTATCGCGTAAGACACTTAATTTTTTTGTTTCTTCTTCCATTTCATTCATACAGATTTCGCAGGCTTTTCCAAAACCTACAATGCCTGTTACGTTCAGTGTTCCACTTCTCATTCCTCTTTCATGCCCGCCACCGTCTATCTGTGCAGTTACCTTCACTCTTGGATTTTTCCGACGCACATACAATGCACCTACGCCTTTTGGCCCGTATAATTTATGTGCGGAAAAAGCCATCAGGTCTATACCATCACTCATCACATTCACCGGAATTTTTCCTACTGCTTGTGTAGCATCTGTAAAGAAAAGTACGTTATGCTTTTTAGCAATCGCACTGATTTCTTTCACCGGCATTACAGTACCAATTTCATTATTGGCATACATAATGGCAATCAAAATTGTAGTAGGCTTAATCGCTGCTTCTAATTCTGCTAAGTCGATCAACCCATTTTCGGTTGCTTTGAGATAAGTTACTTCGCCGCCTTCTTTTTCAATATGCTTGCATGTATCAAGCACTGCTTTGTGTTCAATATTGCAAGTGATGATGTGATTGCCTTTGCTTGCATACATTTCAAAAACACCTTTCAAAGCAAGGTTATCGGACTCTGTTGCTCCGCTGGTAAAAATAATTTCTTTAGGATCGCAGCCAACCAATTTGGCTACCTGCTCACGAGCATAATCCACTGCTTCTTCTGCAGCCCAGCCAAATGGGTGATTACGGCTTGCAGCATTACCAAAATTCTTGGTAAAATAAGGAAGCATTGCATCTACTACACGAGGATCACAAGGCGTAGTAGCACTGTGATCTAAATAAATAGGAAGTTGTAACATAAGTTGAAATATTCTGTGAATTCTTTGGTTTGTTTCTGTTGCAAAATTAACTCAAAAGGGTCTAAGCGGAAAGGGTTAAATTCGCTTTGCGACTACATTTTACCAAATTCGCAATACTATTTTTATGAAAAAAATTGAACATATTGGCATTGCTGTCAAAAATTTGTCAGATTCTATCCCTTTATTTGAAAAATTACTGAATACCCATTGCTATAAAACAGAATCGGTAACAGGTGAAAAAGTAAATACTGCTTTCTTTCAAACGGGGCCAAATAAAATTGAACTGTTGGAAAGTACTGAACCGGAAGGAGTCATTGCTCGTTTTGTAGAAAAAAAAGGAGAAGGCATTCATCATATAGCTTTTGACGTTGCAGATATTGAAGCTGAAATGAAAAGGCTGCAATCGGAAGGTTTTATTTTATTGAATGAGCATCCAAAAATTGGCGCCGATAATAAATTGGTTTGCTTTCTACATCCAAAAACTACCAATGGCATTTTGATTGAACTGTGTCAGGAAAGGAGGTGAAAATTTTACTACTCTTGAAATTTTGAGAAGGTATTTTGGTTTTAAAAAGGGAATGGAGGATAAGGCTACCGAAAATAAGTTCTATAAAGGCATTGTGAGCATTTAGACTATAATTAAATAATGTTTATTCTCCCTTTACCATTTTATATCATTTATATACTCTGATAGTGGCTCTTCGGATAAAAACAATTCAAGTTCACTTTTATTATTGAAGCCGCCAATTTTCTGCCTATATGTTGCTGAAGTTTTAGGGTTTTCAATTTCAAATTTTCTGTTTTTGCTGATAGTCAAAAACTCTTCTTCTTGGTCGATTCCTAAAAATCGTCTGTTAGCTAAATTAGCGGCAATACCTGTTGTTGAACTCCCTGCAAAAGGGTCTAAAACCCAAGCATTTGGTTTTGTCGAAGCTAAAATCAAACGAGTTAAAACCGATAACGGCTTTTGTGTTGGGTGTTTACCACAAGATTTTTCCCAAGGTGCGATTGCCGGTAATTTCCAAACATCTTTCATTTGTTTATTGCCATTAAGTTGCTTCATTAATTCGTAATTGAAATAATGCGGAACTTTTTCACTTTTTCTTGCCCAAATAATTTGTTCAGTTGAATAGGTAAAGTATCTGCACGAAAAATTGGGTGGTGGATTCGTTTTTTCCCAAGTAATGATATTCAAAATTTTAAACCCTAATTCAGTCAAGATTTGTCCAACAGAAAAAATGTTGTGCATGGTGCCACTTATCCAAATGGTAGCATCATCCTTCATTTTATCCCGAATCAACGAAAGCCATTGCCTATTAAAATTGTTGATAAATTCAAAGCCTTCTGATTTATCCCATTTACCTTTATTTACACTAACAATTTGCCCGTTTTGAATGGATAAACCGTTGTTAGAAAGAAAATAAGGAGGGTCGGCAAAAACCATATCAAACTTATGTTCAAATTCAGGCAATAGCTTCATCGTATCTCCTTGAAGAAGATAGAAGTCTTTGTCGTCTGATTTGAAATAAGGTGTTATCATTTATCTCCTATTATGCGTTGCTATAGAAATAATCTTGTAAATATCTTTGTGTGCTTCGAGTGCTTTTAGTAAATTCTTAAACATAAAAGCTGTTGATAAATTAGTTTTCTCTTGTATCATTAAAAGCTTCGCAATAAGATAAAGAAACTTAATACTATATTCTCCTTTGTTTGCTAATTCGGGATATTTGCCTGCTTCCGTATTAGCTTCGTTCTTTAACTTTTCGACATCTAAAAGTAAGTTTCTTTCTTTATCCGTATTTAAAGGCTGGATTTGATTGTCCCATAAATCGATTAAAAATTGTAAAAACCTTTTAGTTTCATTGTCATTATGGTGCATTTTTATAATTGCATCTACTGCCCAATGTATATGTTTCGGTGTTCTGATTCTTGACCAACCCGATTTTGTATTTTCATCTTTCTGTCTGTATCTAAGTAATAAATCATAATCAGACAAAGAACCTTGGTAAACGCCTAAAATATAAGTGTCGTTTACTTCAATTATGACCAAAGGTTCAATACCTTTAACGATCATATGTGGTGTTTTAAGTGCTTTACTTTTTACCATTCACTATTTATTTCTTCCTTTTGAATTTTCCTTATAAATCCCTCAAGGGTTGTCAAATTATACAAACTTGGAATTATGTTATATGCTTCCTCCAATTTGTTTTTTGCAGTAAACCAACCATGCCCATCGGTAATCCAAACAAACTCGTAATTTTCGTATTGATTGATTTTTGGTGCAACATCAGAGTAAGCTCTTGCAACCTCATTTAATTTAGAGCCACCTGTATTGTAAAAATTAGTTTCAATCAGATAGGTTTTCTTTTTAGTTTTGATCACAAAATCAAAACGCTTTACATCTGCTCCTAAACTTTCAATTTCAAGAAATTCAGTACTATTAACTTCTTTTTTATAAAATATTTTAGCCTTATCAAAAAAGATTGAAACAGCTTTTGACATATTGTCACCGCCTCTGTTTTTTCTTGCATTTGTATCTAAACCAACCTCAATTCCGAAAACATAATCTACTAAATTGGTTACATCTTTATTTCTAAAAACTTCTGCCAAACCAGTTTCTTCAATGTATTCCAAAATCAGTTTGGGTGAAGTGAAATAGGTGTCAAGTAAAACAATTTCGCCTTTGTTATTAAATGTTTTGGCTTTCTTATTTTTACGAATAGCAATCAGAATATCCAAAACTTCAAAAACTTTCGGGTTTTCATCATAAAGCTCAACAACTGCTTCTTTCAAATCCTCTTTGCCAATCAAGTAATTTAATTGATTTAACTTAATTGCAATTTTGTTTATATTACTCTTAATTTTCTTGAAGACTGTGAAATAATCAAGTGTTGCATTGGTTTCTGAAAGTTGCGATAAAAAGGTTTTAAATTGGTCTGACATATTCTTTTTTATTCACTTGATTTGTAATTAGTAATTCTTTTAATTTCCCTCTTTTTTCAGGATTTGCATTAATGCTTCTTTTTGCATCAACTCGTTGAATATTGAAATCTGAATACAGTTCGTCAAAGAAATTATCATTTTTGTCTTTACCTTTTACGTCTGAATTACTTAAAATCCAATTATGATTTAAGATGTCCAATTTATTGCAAAAATATTTTAGACGGATTTGTTCCTTGTCGTTAAACTCATCTTTTGCATATGAATTGAAACTTGATGTTTCGCTTAATGGCTTGTATGGTGGGTCAAAATAAAATAGCGAATTTTTATCTGCGTGTTCCAAAGTTTGTTCAAAATCACCACACAAGATTTCTACTTTTTGTAAGGCTTCGCTTACGGCTAATATATTCTCTTTATCACAAATAGTCGGCTTTTTGTAACCGCCCATTGGAACATTATACTCGTTTTTGCGATTAACTCTATACAAGCCGTTAAAGCAAGTACGATTCAGAAAAATAAACAAAGCAGCTTGTCCGCTTTGTTCTTCTTTTCTTGTGTTGTACAATTCTCTTTTTTTGTAGTAATAGAGTTTTTTGTTATCCTCACTTCCCTCCAAAGCGTGATATTCATTTTGTAAAATTTCAAGAATCGAAATCAACTCTTTTGGCCTATCTGCAATAGTTTTATATGTGTTTATTAAGTCATCGTTGATGTCGTTTATCACAGCTTTCTTCATGTTTGGATAGTTGTTCAACGCCCAAAATAGAACAGCACCGCTACCAACAAAAGGTTCGATGTATGTAAAGTTTGTTTGTGTTATATCTTTTGGCAAAGTCTGTTCAATAACAGAAATAAGTTGAGTTTTTCCGCCTGCCCACTTCAAAAACGGTTTTGCTTTCATAATAATTATACTTCTCTATTCTCTCACAATATAAGCTATTTTCAAATTTACAATTTTTCGTTTTTTATAGGCATTAATTATTTGCAACGTGTTCTGTAAATAACGACAATCATTTAATAAGAATTAAATGTATCTACTCCCCCACGTCTTCCCCTACCGAATCCGTATTGATAATGCCTAATTTTTCTACTGCTGCCTGAGCGGCAATTTGAGATGCATCTTTTTTGTTGAATGCTTTTCCTTGTGCTATTTGTTTTCCGTCTATAACAGCTGCTATGGTAAATAATCTTCTGCCGTTTTCTAATTTTTCATCGAGTGTTTCGAACTCTAATACTTTTCCGTTTTTATTTGCCCATCCATAGAGTTTATTCTTCTGATTGATTTCTAAATTTTCCAAATCATCTAAAAACATGTGCGGCAAAATAATATTGTCCAACACCCACTTGGCTGTTTTTTTGTAACCCATATCTAAATAAATGGCACCTACCAAAGATTCGAGTGTGTTACCAAAAATATTACTGATTTTTAAAGAAGAATCTGTTTTGTTGTATAAAGAAATTTTTTTCAATCCCATACGAATGGCAATATCATTCAGTTGCTGTCGGTTCACCATTTTACTACGCATTTCGGTAAGAAAGCCCTCTTCTTTGTATGGATATCGCTTGAATAAAAAATCTGCAGTAATTGCTCCTAATACCGCATCTCCTAAATATTCTAAGCGTTCATTATTTTCATCTGCAGCTTCGCGGATAGAGCGATGCGTCAAAGCAGTTTTGTATAATGCAAGGTTGGCAGGTTTGAAACCAAGAATGTTTTTCAACTCCTTTTTAAAACCGGAGCCGCCTTCTTTCTTTCCGGAAAAAAATTTAATGATATCCACTTAATTAAAGTATATAAAATCTGCTGTTCACTTACTTCAATGATTAGCTATTATATTTTTTTACAATCACACAAGCATTATGCCCACCAAATCCAAAAGTATTGCTCAGCGCTGCTCTTACTGTTCTTTTTTGTGCTGTATTAAAAGTAAAATTCAATTTTGGATCCAGTTCCGGATCATCTGTAAAGTGATTGATAGTAGGTGGAATAATATCGTGCATCACTGCTTTAATACTTGCTATTGTTTCAATAGCGCCTGCAGCACCGAGGCAATGCCCCGTCATTGACTTGGTAGCACTGATGTTTAATTTATATGCATGATCGCCAAATACCTGAACAATTGCTTTTATTTCGGCACCATCGCCAATTGGCGTAGATGTTCCGTGTGTATTGATATAATCAATTTCATCGGCTCGCATACCTGCGTCTTGCAATGCGGAGAGCATTACATTTTTCGCACCCAGCCCGTCGGGATGTGGTGCAGTAATATGATACGCATCGGCTGTTGCACCTGCGCCTACCACTTCGCAATAAATTTTTGCTCCGCGGGCTTTGGCATGTTCCAATTCTTCCAATACCAAAATACCGCATGCTTCACCCATTACGAAGCCGTCTCTGTCTTTATCATAAGGCCTGCTGGCTGTTTTCGGATCATCATTTCTTTCACTCATTGCTTTCATTGCATTGAAGCCGCCTACACCTGCCTCACTGATTACCGCTTCGCTACCTCCTGTAAGTATGATGTCTGCTTTTCCCAATCGCAATAAATTAAATGCATCCATTATGGCATTGCTGCTGCTGGCACAAGCACTGGTTACTGCATAATTAGGCCCGCGCAGATTATGTCGCATACTTACATGACCTGCAGCTATATCCAGAATCATTTTTGGAATAAAGAATGGATTGAATCGTGGAGTACCATCTCCTCTTGCAAAGTCAGTTACTTCATGTTGAAAAGTAATTAAGCCGCCAATGCCACTACCTAAAACCACACCAACACGATCAGGGTTAATATTGTCTTTATTCAGTCCGGCATCAGCCATTGCTTGGTCGCTCACCACCAATGCAAACTGAGTGAAGCGGTCAATTTTTCTTGCTTCTTTTCTGTCTAAGAATTGAGTAGGCTCAAACCCTTTTACCTCGCAGGCAAAACGAGTTCTAAATTTTGATGCATCAAATAAGGTAATCATATCAGCACCGGATACTCCATTGATAAGACCATCCCAGTACTCGTCAACAGTATTACCTATTGGTGTCAGTGCACCCATACCTGTTACAACAACTCTTTTTAATTCCATAATGGTGTAAATTAATACAGTTTCAGCAAATTTTCAATTTGCAATAATAACAGATAAATTCTAAAAGATAAAACCGCCTTCGATGCAAATTATTGCAAACAAAGGCGGTAAGTTTATTGCCCCGTTACAACACGGGACCACATTTAATTACTTGGCGTTCTCCTCCAGGTAAGAAATTGCCTGACCAACAGTGGTGATGTTTTCAGCTTGCTCATCAGGAATAGAGATATTAAACTCTTTTTCAAACTCCATAATAAGCTCAACTGTGTCTAACGAATCGGCGCCGAGATCATTGGTAAAAGAAGCTTCATTCGTTACTTCTGCTTCATCTACTCCCAGCTTGTCGATAATGATTTTCTTTACTCTTGATGCGATGTCTGACATGTTCTTTAAGTTTTGATTACAAGCAGCAAAAATATAGTTTTTGATTTAATAAGCATAGGAAACAAGTAATTTTTCCATTTTTCTATAATACCCTGAGTTTGAGGGGATAAGCAAGTAATTTTTTTGTCATTTTCGCAAAATAATCCGAATAAATGGTTGTTCGTATTGTAAGTTCTTTGTATTTTGTCGCAAGGACGGGTAATTCACTTCATTACATACTTTAATTTTTTATTAATGGCCCTTAAAATTCTGGACCATAACAGTACTGAATATTGGCAGATGGTTCAACTGCGCAATGATATTTTGCGCCGCCCGCTTGGCTTGACTTTTTCAAAAGAAGAATTGGAAGCAGAAGACCATCACATTTTAATCGGCGCCTTTGAAGACGATTATATGCTTGGCTGCTGTATGCTCGTAGATGAAGGTCATGGCAAAGTAAGACTTCGTCAAATGGCTGTAATTAATGACCTTCAGGGCAAAGGCATCGGCAGAGTATTGATGAACTTTGCCGAAAACATTGCTAGAGATAGAGGCTATAAAACACTCACCATGCATGCACGCAAAAATGCACTTGGCTTTTATGAAAAAATGGGATATAAAGTAGCGGGAGGCGAATTCACTGAAATCACCATCCCGCATTATGTTATGGAAAAGAGTTTGTAATAACATTTACATACTCAAATCATCTATTTTATTTCAAACTTAGCTTGGAAAAAACGAAGATATTTTGGTTCATAAATCATTTTCAACCCTCTTATTTTATTTCTACGATCATACACTCTGGCCGTTGATTCTGCAATCACATCCATGTGTGCCTGGGTGTAAACACGACGCGGCACTGTGAAGCGAACCAACTCCAGTTTCGGATAATAATTTTCTCCATTTGCTTTTCTTCCGGCTGATACGATACCTCGCTCCATAGTACGAACACCTGAGTCTAAATAAATTTCAGCTGCTAATGTTTGTGCCGGAAAATCATCTTGTGGTATATGCGGTAAAAATTTTTTTGCATCTACAAAAATTCCATGGCCGCCAATGGGTTTTACAATTGGGATTCCATACTCCATCATTTTTTCTCCCAGATAAAGCACCTGCCCTACTCTAGCACGTATATGATCATCATCCACACTTTCTGTAATGCCAATAGCCATCGCTTCCATATCTCTTCCGGCAAGGCCGCCATAAGTATGCAAACCCTCATATACCACTACCATGTTTCTTGCTTCTTCAAACACATCCCAATCATTCACTGCCAGAAAGCCACCGATATTAACTAAAGCATCTTTCTTGGCGCTCATTGTGGCGCCATCTGTAAGCGCACAAATCTCCTTTACTATTTCTTTCACAGATTTATTTGCATATCCTTTTTCTCTTTCCTGAATAAAGTAAGCATTCTCAGCCACACGAGTCATATCATGAATGATTTTTATACCGTGCTTTTTTGTATAAGCTCTTAATTCTTTGAGGTTTTGAATACTGATAGGCTGACCACCGGCCATATTTACACTCGTAGCAATACTTACATAAGGTATTTTTTTAGCACCATATTTTTTTACCAGTTTATCTAATTTATTCAAATCCACATTGCCTTTGAATGGAAATAAATTTTCGGAATCATGTGCTTCATCTATGATGATGTCTTCAAACTTTCCTCCGGCTAACTCTTGATGCAAACGAGTCGTAGTGAAATACATATTTCCCGGAATAATATCTCCTTTCTTAATCAAGATTCTGGAAATGATATTCTCTGCACCTCTTCCTTGATGCGTAGGTACTAAATATTTATAACCATAAACTTTTTTTACTACATCTTCCAAGTGATAATAATTTCGGCTGCCGGCATACGCTTCATCACCCATCATCATTCCTGCCCATTGGCGATCACTCATTGCAGATGTGCCACTATCGGTCAGCAAATCAATATACACATCTTCAGAACGCAATAAAAAAGTATTATAGCCTGCCTCCTTCAAAGCTTTTTTTCTTTGTGCAGGTGTAGTCATTTTGAGCAGCTCCACCATTTTCATTTTGTATGGTTCTGCCCAACTTCTTTTTATATTCTTTGGCATAAAAATTTATTTAACGGGTTTAAGTTTTGCAGTAAAATGTCTGAGTAGCGGTGTTTCTTCTGTAATCTCCAATCCTTTTATTTCATTTCTGTTATTAAATACATTGATAATTACTTCGGATACATAGTCGATATGGCTTTGTGTGTAAACACGACGAGGAACTGCCAAACGCACCAATTCCATTTGTGCAGGAACAAACTGATTGTCTGCATCATATTTTCCAAACATCAATGAACCGATTTCTACACTTCTGATTCCACCTTCTTCATATAATGCACAAACCAACGCCTGCCCCGGAAACTGATGTAATGGTATATGTGGTAAAAAAGCTTTCGCATCTAAATAAACGGCATGTCCACCTGCAGGTTGCATCACAGGTACTCCAGCTGCTATTAATTTTTCAGTAAGATATTCCATACTACGAATGCGATACTGCAAATAACTCTCTTCCATTACTTCATACAAACCAACTGCAATAGCTTCTAAATCACGTCCGGCCAAACCACCATAAGTAGTAAAGCCTTCAGTGATAATTAAAAGATTTCTGCATTGCGTTGCCAGCTCTTTATCGTGCATGGCAAGAAAACCGCCAATATTTGCGAAGCTGTCTTTCTTGGCACTCATTGTGCAGCCATCGGCATAAGAAAAAACTTCAGCTACTATTTCTGCTATTGTTTTATCTGCATATCCCGCTTCTCTTTTTTTGATGAAATATGCATTTTCTGAGAAACGACAGGCATCAATAAAGAATGGAATTTTATTTTCTTTACAAACTGCACTTGCAGCTTTAATGTTTTCTACACTTACCGGCTGACCACCGCCTGAGTTATTGGTAATCGTCATGATGACCATCGGAATATTATTTGCTCCTAACTCTTGAATCTTGTTCTTGAGTGCATCAATATCCATATTCCCTTTGAATGGGGCAGGTACAGATGGCAATTTTCCTGCTGCACAGAGTAGATCAATGCCTTCGGCTCCGGAAAATTCAATGTTCGCTCTTGTGGTATCAAACAACGTATTACTCAAAAAATATTTTCCTTTACCGCCGAGAATGGTAAACAATATTTTTTCTGCTGCTCTTCCTTGATGCGTAGGGATGACAATAGGGAATCCCATAATATTCTTCACCGCACTTTCAAATTTGAAAAAGCTGGTGCTGCCTGCATAAGACTCATCTCCCAACATAATGGCCGCCCACTGTGCGCTGCTCATTGCGCTGGTGCCACTATCTGTGAGTAAATCAATCAGCACATCACGTGCAGGAATCTGAAAAGGATTGTAAAAGGCTTTTTCTAAAATAACTGTTCTTTCTTCTTTGGTATTAAAATAAATCGGCTCCACCGATTTTATACGGAAGGGTTCTATAATCGTTTGCATAAATTAAGTTTTACCGATATTGCTACCGGCGTGAATAAATTAAAAAATATAAAATAAGAAATGAGTGATTTGTGTGAACTACAAATCAGGTAGGCCTGCGAATGATGTTTTTGAAAATAAGCATCGGCATAAGGGTGCAAATATATTGAATCAAAGATTTGTTCGACAATGATTTTTGTCAATAAAGTAAAAAGACAGTGCTTATCTACTAAATGAAAGTCAAATTTCTTGAAACACTTATAGGTGGTGATCAATTAGTCCAATTATGCTTATGGGCCAGGCCGATTACTTGAGCCTTTGAGTTGACATGCAACTTTTCATAAATATTTGATATATGTTTACGTACTGTCAATACACTCAGTTTTAAAGCTGCTGCTATTCGCTTTGAGTCCCACCCGCTAACCATCAGTTGAAGTATTTCCTTTTCCCTTTCAGTGATACAAGCAGGCATTGTGACATTTTTATTTTCCAGAGAAATATTTGATCTGCTCAGTAAGTGCAATGCCTTTCGTGCAATAGCCGGGCTCATTGGTGCTCCCTCATATTTCAAAATACTCTGCATGGCTTCTTCCAGTACTGCTGCGCTTTCGTGTTTCAGAAGATAACCTGATGCGCCGGCACGTATTGCTTCAAATATTTTTTCATCATCATCAAAAACTGTCAAGACAATGAATTGAATTTGCGGGTATAAACTCTTGGCAAGCGAGATGGTTTGAATACCATCCAGCTCAGGCATTTCAATGTCCATAAAAATAATTTTTGGCAAGAGGTGATGAGGGAGGCCTTTCAATTCTTCAAGACATTCATTGCCGTTTGTTGCGCTGAACAAAATAAAATACCCTTTCAGTTGATTAATCTTTTGCAAAAAAGTATTTCTGTTGAGGGCATTGTCTTCTACCAATGCGATATTTAAAGTTGTGCTACTACTCATTTTTTGAAATGTTTTTTTACATATAATCTATGTTGTAACCAATGTATCTTTTGATATAATTACTTTAGTACCTGATACTTCACCTACTACCCATTCAATTTTCATTCCTGCTTCCTTTGCCCGCTCTTTCATATTGATAAGCCCGTTTCCTTTGGTATTATTAATATCTATCCCTGCACCATCATCTGTAATCGTTACAGACCATTCTTTATCATTGCTTTGGATACCAATTATGATTTCTTTAGCCTTGCTGTGTCTTAAAGAGTTGTTTACCGCCTCCTGTATGATTCTGAAAAGATGAAATGCATGAGCAGGGCTCAATGTATCATCTTGTTCAATTTTCTCTACTACGTTGATGGATATATTCGGATAACTTGGCTGTATGCGCTGAATAAATAATTTAATTCTATCGCTTATAGAAGTAAGTGGTAGTGCATCTTTTTTCAATGCCCAGATGGTATCATGCAACTGAGATACTACTGCCTGTGAATTGTTTCGTAATTCATGGATGGCAGATTTAGATTGGGCTTCATCAAGCGGTTGAATCAAGTCCAAATTGGAGAGAATGGCAGCAGCAAAGGTTCCGAGATTATCATGAAGATCTGCAGCGATCCGTTTTCGCTCATTTTCCTCTGCCTTAGCAACAGATTGTGCAGCAAGTAATTTTTCTTTCTCAAGGATGGTTCGTAGTTTGTATTTCTCCCTTTTTCTAAAACTAAAAAACCAAATAGCAAGTGTCAGTACTACAAAGACAGCTATTATTGTCAATACATAGAATCGGGAATTCTTTCGGTTAATAGCCATCGTTTGCTGCATGATGGTATTTTCTTTTTTTTGAACTTCATATTTTGTCTGAAGTTCTGCAATAGCTTCGGCAGAGTTAACCTGGTAAAAAGAATCCGAAGCGTTAATAATTTTTTCTAACGTTTCTGCATAAAGTTTTTCATCTCCTTTTATCTTGTAACACTGGGATAGTTTCTTAAAGTATTCTAATTGTATATTGATATTATTGGCAAACACCCGAGAAGAATCACCTTCGTTGTTGTGCAGGTTACCGGTAGCAAGCACTTGTTTGCATAACTCAATAGCCTTGTCTATTTGTTTCGTTTCAATATAAAAATCAATCATACTTATATTATCATCAAGATACATATCTCGATCTCCGGATTCCGATCTGTATTGAATCATTTCTTTCAATGACTGTTCAGCCTCATGCAGTTGGCCTGTTGCAATGAAAATAGCTGACTGCTTTTGCAAAGCCATAGCTAGGTTGAACATATTTTCTGTTTCTTTAAAAATTAATATACCCTTCTTGATAAAAAAACCGGCGCTGTCAATCTTGTTCATTTGCAAATAGGCTTCTGCCATATTTACATAAACTGCTCCTTGTATATTTTTGAACTCAGGCCTGTCTAACTCCAAAGCGCCTACTCTCGAAAGCCATTTCAGCGCTTCTTTCGGGTTATTGCGAGCCAATGCAATAGATCCAATTGTGTTGAGATTTTCACCAAGCGCAAGAGTGTCTTTGTATTGCTCTGCTTCATTGATGATTTTATACAACACTTCCAATGCTTCTTGGAACCGTGATTTGGAACCGTAGCTCAATGCTTTTAAACGTAATGCCTTAAAATAAACACTCCTCTCTTCAGCATTACCGACTTTATTTCTATTGATAAGCGGAGTCACTGTTACTAATACACTATCGCCCCATCCCCATCTCAGGTAATCGCTTGCCACTGCCAGCTCTGCAAGGTCTTTAAGTACCTTGTTGTTTGTTTTTTCAGCAAGCTGTCTGGCGTAAAAGGCATAAAAATCTAGCGTGTCTCTTGAAACAGCTTTATAATCTTCGCAAATTGCCAATGCTGTTTTCAACTTTTGAACATCCGTATGGGCAGACTTCATTTCCCTTAGCAAGCTATCAATACGACGAGTCTGGCTTATGCCTTGAAAAGCATTAGCCAGAAAGCAAACTGTCAGTAAGAAAGTAATTGCTCTTTTCATTACAGTAATTCATTCTTTTCTGTAATTAAAATTAAGACAAGAATTTCATTGCCAGAACGGGATACTACAAATTAAGTATTTTAACAAAAATGGAAGTTCCAACTTTTCCTGCCAAGATCGCCATTGCATAAATATTTTTACATTTTAAGAAAGGTGTTTTACCTTTTCCGTCAGTTTACAAAACAGATAAACCTCGGTGTTAAAAAAAATGAGCTGCTTTGAAAAAAACTGAATATTCATGCTCGCCAATAAGTTCAGAACTCAATTTTAAAGAGATTCAATAATTATAATTAACAGTATGAATGCATTGATTTCGGAAATTTGTCTTAAATTAGCAGACAATTGTCTAAATCTGTTTATATGTCTGCTACTACAATTAATATCACAAGTAAACTTAATAAGGAAGTTGCCAGTATAATCAAACGATCAAAATTTGATCAAAGGTTTATTTCCAAAAAAAAGAATATTACCTACTCAGAGTTTTTGAGTGATAAAATGTTGATGATACTCGTCATTAGAGAAGGCGTGCCTTATTCATTCTTTAATTTAATAAGGCATTACACGCCTTTCACTGAAGACAACTGGGCAGATTTTTTGGATATTTCTACAAAGTCATTGCAAAGGTATAAGCAGACTTCAAAAATCTTTAAACCCATTCAATCTGAAAAAATAATTGAAATGGCAGAAGTAACAAATATTGGAGTGGATGTTTTCGGCGATATGGAAAAGTTCAAACTTTGGTTAGATACTCCTAATTTTTCATTGGGAAAATTAAAACCGATGGAGCTGTTGAAAGACTCCTATGGAAAAGAGTTAGTAATAAGCGAATTAACGAGAATAAACTATGGAATCTTAGCTTAATGGAAGTATATCGATTATCCAGAAATAAATTTGCCGATACCTTATCCGGAAAAGGAGCTGCACTAAAAGGTGCAAGGTGGAATTCCATTGGTGTAGAAATTATTTACACAGCCGCCAATCGTTCGCTTGCAATGGCTGAAGTTGCAGTACATTTTACTTTTGCAACTTTACCGGCTGATTATATGATGGCCACCATTTACATCCCCGACAATGTCTCTTTAAAAAAATTTAATGTAGCTGATTTGCCAGCCGATTGGAACGCTTTCCCTCATCTATCTGTAACTCAAAAAATAGGAGATAAATTTATTGCCGATAACAAATATTGTGTGCTACAAATTCCTTCGGCAGTAACAAAAGGAGACTATAATTTACTCATCAATCCAAAACATCGAGATTTCGCAAAAATTAAAATACTATCAGTAGAAAAGTTCCCATTTGATAAACGGTTATTCAAATAAAATATCTGTGAGCAAATAACCTATTATTTTACGAATTCATAATAAGGCTGCTCATCATTGTTTATCGGCGATTTCTGCTGCCAATAAGCCAATGTAACAATGTGTCCATCTTTAGTTTTCAATGCTCTTCCAAAAATTGCATTGGTGGAATTAAATGTATAATCGGTCACACCCACATGAAACAATGAAGGTGGTGTTGGCACTTCAGGCTGTGGAGCTGTTACTTCACCTTCAGCCGGTTTTGGCGCAGGCGCCGCCTTAGGAGCAGGTGCAGGAGCTACTGCAACAGTATAACCGTTATGCTCTAAAATATCTTTCAAAAAAGCTGCACGATCAGATGATACGTTTTTCTCTACAATTCCGTAACGGACACCATCCCAATCTTCATATTCATGATTTTTATTTAAAGCCATCGGATATTGCTTTTTAAATTAATGATTGAATGTATTCATATATTTTTCCAATCAAACCCACCAAGATAATTCCTGCCGCACAGAGGATCATTCCATATTTTGCCATTACAGATATTTTTATCGGTGCAATAGGATTTTCATTTTTATCCATAAATATGGCTCGTACCACAATCAAATAATAATAGAGAGATATAACCATATTCAAACCGGCAATTAATATAAACCAAAAATTACCGCTGTTACTTCCGGCAGTTAACAGCATTAGTTTGCCAAAAAAGCCGGCAGTAGGCGGAATACCGGCAAGTGAAAACATTGCTAAAGCCATAATCCAACTTAAAAACGGATTGGTACGATATAAACCTTTGTAGTCGTTAATCGTTTCCCTTCCCGTTGCATTGGTAATAACCTCTGCAACTCCGAAAACGGCAAGATTGCTGAAAATATAAATCAATATAAAATAAACAACTGCTGAAGTAGCGACAACATATCCACCACTGATGGCAACCAAAATAAAACCAACTTGTGCAATGGAAGAAAAAGCTAAAAATCGTTTTATGTTCTGCTGCCGCAAGGCAAATAAATTTCCAATCAACATAGTAGCAACAGAAAGTACTACCAACATCCAGTACCATACCGTTTCACTTTGCCCAAACACTTTATACAAAATCGTAATGAAGATAAATGCCACCGAGCCTTTGGAAATAACGGATAAGAACGAAGTAGTGGCGATTGGGGAGCCTTGATACACATCTGCTGTCCATAAGTGAAAGGGCACAATAGACATTTTGAAACCGAATGCCGTAAAGAAAAAAACAAAAGCTAAAATTAACAAGGTACTGTTTACGGCTTGATGTGACAGTGCAGCAAAACTGATTGTACCTGTTATTCCATAAATCAATGAAATGCCAAATAATAAAATGCCTGATGAAAAAGCTGCACTCAGTATAAATTTCATCGCACCTTCAGAAGACTGTTTTTTCTCTAAATCAAAATTGGCCATTGCAGCAATAGGAATAGTGGCTAATTCTAATGCTAAATAAAACATCAACAAATTGCCGCTGGATATCAATAAATCCATGCCAAGCAATGCTGCCAGCATGAGCATAAAGTACTCAGGCATGTGTTTTGACTGCTTCAGCCAGTCGCTGCTTAATAAAGAAATCAAATAAACACCGAAACTTAATATTGCTTTTTCAAATGCAATCAATCCATTGGTATAAAACATATCGCCAAACAACTGACCGGTTTGATTGAAAAAGAATCCGGCAATAAATTGTAATAACAACAATATCTGAATCAATGGCAACAAGGTTTCATTCTTCATCCCTTTGCCGAGTTTTACAAACAACAAAAAGAAAATGATAACGATTACCATCAATTCCTGCTTCATTATAATAAGCAAATCACTCATAAATATTTTTCAATAAGCAAAGAATGAATAATCACTATGAATTAAAATTTTCTTTGCCTTTTTTTTAATTTCCTTTTATTCTGTTCATAATTATTTCTGCTGCCGGTCTTAATAAATTCGTCAGCCACTCGGGTACTAAGCCAATGGCCAGAATGCCTCCGATTAATAATATAACAGCGAATTTTTCATTCCATTTCACGTCAGTAATTTTCAAAAACTCATGGTTGAGTATCGGGCCCATTGCCACTTTATCAATTGTTCTCAATATATAAACAGCAGTGACAACGATTGACATACAAGCTGCAATCGTTGCAATGCGATGAAATGCATCATTATTTTCCCAAGAACCAACAAACACTGTCATCTCAGCAACGAATCCACTGAGGCCGGGCAGTCCTAAAGAACAAAAGCCGACTATGAAAAATGAAGTCATAATAAAGGGCATCACTTTCATCAATCCGCCCATTTCATTGATCTGTCGAGTATGTGTGCGTTGATATATCATTCCGATCACAGCGAAGAATAATGCTGTCATCACACCATGGCTCACCATTTGTATCATAGCACCGGTGATGGCCGTTTGTGTCAACATACCAATGCCTAACAAAGTAAAACCAACATGGCTCACCGATGAGTAGGCATTTAAGTATTTCAAATCTTTTTGCATCATCGTTACAAATGCTCCATATAAAATACCTATTGTAGAAAGAACAATGATGATGTTTGCATATTCCTTTGCACCTTCCGGCAATAAATAGGTAGCTACTCTAATGCAACCATAGCCACCCAACTTCATAGAGATACCGGCTAAAAACATAGAACCGGCCGTAGGTGCAGATGAGTGACCATCGGGCACCCATGTATGAAAAGGGAATAATGCAGTGAATACACCAAAGCCAATAAAAATAAGAGGGAATACAATTTTTTGTATCTGACTGCTAAATTGCATTTGCGAAAGTTGTATGATATCAAATGTATGCCCTGCATTAAAATATAAAACTAAAATACCGACTAAAATTAATGCAGAACCGCCCATCAACATCAGTGCTAATTTATTGGCACTATATTCTTTTTTGCCGCTTCCCCAAACTCCAATTAAAAGATATTTAGGTATTACTGAAATTTCTAAGAAGAAAAAGAGAATAAATAAATCAAGCGAAATAAAAAATCCATAAGCACCAAATGCAAGGAAGAGTAATTGAAAATAAAATTCTTTCGTCAAGCCAGGGCCTTTATCTTCTTTGTTGCCAATATTCCACGACACAAGTACACCGGCAGTTAATACAAATGAAGTGAGCAATATCATGGCTACAGAAATTCCATCTACGCCGAAATGGAAATTTACATTTGGCGAGTTGAATAATTTATAATTGGACTCAAACAACATTTGAACAGAGTTGCCTGCCGCTCTCTCCTGATTAAATAAAAACAATAAAGTAAATGAAATACAAAGTTGTGTAACAGACCCAACCAAAGAAACCCAACGAACTTGTTCTTTTGTTTTGCTGAATAAAACAAACAGAATGGTTAGAAAGGGTATTATTATAATTAATAAAAGGTTCATTCTATTTTAATATATAAATAAATGCTGCTGCAATGACTACTGCTGCAACTAAGAAATAAATAGCATACTGCTGCACTTTACCCGATTGCACTATCTTAATTTTTTCAGAAACCCATTCTGTAGTGTTGCCCGTAAAATTCATTATTCCGTCCACTATATTTTTATCAAACCATGCAGCCGGCTTCCCAATCAGATTGAAAATAATTTTCTTTGTAATAAACAAATAGATTTCATCTATGTAAAATTTATTATATGCAGTTTTATAAAATCCATTGAATGAAGCTGCTACTTTATCCGACAATCCGTTTTGTTTTTTATACATTATCCATGCAATGGCAATTCCTGACAAGCCTAACGCAACAGGCAGTATAGAAAAACTAATCTTAAAATGAGATGCCAAAGGCGCACCATCAGCACTCACATATTTTCCAAAAGGAATATACCCTGCAAAGATGGCACCGACTGCCAAAATGATCAAAGGCAACATCATTACAAAAGGGCCTTCTCCATGATGTTTTTCGTGAGTAGTATGTTCTTTATTCCAAAATATGCTGAAGTAAAGGCGGAACATATAAAAAGCAGTAAGCGCAGAAGTGAACAATGCAATCCAATAAATAGCCGGACTATTATGATATGCTGCTAATAAAATTTCTTCTTTACTAAAAAAT
This sequence comes from Bacteroidota bacterium, assembly GCA_018268055.1. Lineage (GTDB taxonomy): Bacteria > Bacteroidota > Bacteroidia > Chitinophagales > Chitinophagaceae > JJ008. The sequence continues at coordinate 30,560 of JAFDXF010000041.1, read as the reverse complement.
CCTGCTAAGAATGGGAAACCCGCAATGGCTAAACAGGCAATCAAAAAAGTAATATGTGTAATTGGCATTGACTTTCTCAATCCGCCCATATCTTTTATTTCATTGCTGTGTACATAGTGAATGACTGCACCTGCACCTAAAAATAAAAGAGCTTTGAACAATGCGTGGGTGAATAAATGAAACATAGATGCAGTAAAACCTAAACCCGCTTCACCACCATATTTAGAAACGCCCAAAGCAAACATCATAAATCCTATTTGACTCATGGTGGAATAAGCCAATACTCTTTTTATATCTGTTTGTGTACAAGCAATTATAGCTGCAATAATTGCAGAAACAGCACCAACCCAAGAAACAACTTCCAACACTATTGGTGTGGTCAATGAAAAAATCGGGAATAACCTTGCTACCAAATAAACACCGGCCACTACCATCGTAGCAGCATGTATCAAAGCAGAAACAGGCGTTGGCCCTTCCATCGCATCGGGCAACCAAATGTGTAAAGGAAACATTGCACTCTTTCCTGCTCCGCCCATAAATACTAATAAACCGCCCCACGTAACAGCAGATACGCTTAAGAATGTAGTACTTACTGCTGTTTTTAATTCGCTTGATTCGGGAGAAGTCAAGTTATGAATCATTGTATTGAAATCTAATGAGCCGGCTGAATAAGAAAGAATCAGAATACCAATTAAAAAACCTAAATCTGCAAAACGTGTTACAATGAATGCTTTTTTACTGGCAGCGACAGCGCTTGGCTTGTCATAATAAAATCCAATTAATAAATAAGAAGAAACACCAACTAATTCCCAAAAGAAATAAATCTGAAATATATTGGAAGAAAGCACTAAGCCAAGCATTGAAAAAGTGAATAATCCAAGATTGGCATAATAAGCGCTGAATCTTTCTTCACCTTTCATATATCCGAGGCTGTAAATATGTACCATCAATGATACCAGCGTTACCACAACAATCATCATCATGGATATTGAATCTAAGTATAATCCCATATCAATGGAAAGCTTATCTGAAAATACAAGCCATGTATATTTCAAAGCAATGGCAGAAGAATAATGCCCATCCACAGAGGCGGAGAAATATTTATATGCAGTAAATAAAGAAAGTATAAATGATGCCAATAAAAAAGCTGTTCCTATTAAGCCGGAATTTTTTCCAAAATATTTCTTGCCAAAAAAACTTAGCAGCACAAAGCCTGCTAATGGAAGCAAGGGAATCAATGCTATTTGTATCGTTTGGTTCATTTAATTAATTACAAAAATTTACTCTAGTTATTCCAAATTAAAACTTCATATCCTCTGTGTTTTCTACATCGATGGATCGATGTGTTCTATACAGATTAATAATTATTGCAATAGCAACTGCTGCTTCGGCTGCTGCAATGGCAATAACAAAAAGTGTAAAAAACAATCCGTCCATTTTATCCGGCCACACATATTTATTAAATGCGATAAAATTCAAATTCACACTATTTAAAATCAGTTCAATACTCATTAGCATCGTAATCAGATTTCTACGAGTAAAAAAACCGTATATGCCAATAAAGAAAAGGGCAAAACTGATGAATAATATATGTTCTAATCCCGGTGTCATCATTTTTGTGAAGTTTCTACATTCTGATTTTCTGAAATATTGTTTGTATTATTTTTTTCTCGTATCGCTATGACAATGCAACCTACTAAAGCCGCCAACAATAAAATAGATACTGCCTCAAAAGGCAAAGCATAGCCTGTTTCATTTACATTCAACATCTGATTGCCTATATCTTGTACCGATGGTGAAGCTGCGGGCTTATTATTCGTTATAAATCCATGCTGATAAGCCTGCACTAACGCCAATGCGAAAGCACAAAACACTGCTAAAGCTGAAAATATTTTTCTGTTCAATTTTTGTATTGGCAATTTTTCTCCTGCCTGCTGTGTCAAGAAAATGGAGAATATAATCAGTACAGTGATGCCTCCGGCATACACTACAATCTGTACAGCAGCAATAAATTCATATTGCAACCAGAAATAAATTCCTGCAATACCGATGAGCGAAAACAATAAAAAAACGGCTGCACGAAATATATGTCGAGATGTAACCGACAATAATCCGCAGCCTAAAGTGAGTATGCCAAGCAAGTAAAATATGATATCGTTTCCGGTCATTCCTTTCTTTCAGTTTTCGTTTTCCAAGTTATTATTCTACACCGTCCATAATCTTTGAATCAGGCTTATTCAACACTTTTTTCAATTTGTTTCTATCAAATACACTATGTTCAAATGTTTGTGCCATTTTGATCGCATCGGAAGGGCAATTCTCCACACACAAATTACACATCGTACACATATCTAAATGATAGACTAATTTATCAATTGCTTTTTTCTTTTTGCCATCCGGCATCAGATCGTTTTTGAAAATAACTTTTATAGAACCATTAGGGCAAACTAATTCACAAACCTGACAACCGGTGCAGCGATGCTCATTATTTTCATTATGTGGCATCACCACTTCCCCTTTAAATCGTTCGGGCAAATCCAATTCATTGCGATTATCAGGATACTGTTGTGTGATTATTTCTTTATGATGTGTAAAATAATAGCCTGTCCGCCTCATCCCTTTTAGCAAAGAGGCAGCACCTTTCCATGCATCACCAATATATTTTTTTACACTCATAACATTTACGTTTTATGAATGAATCATTTATTTTAAAAATGCCATTTTAAAATAGCTATGGCAGTTACTAATAATAAATTAATCATACTAATGGGTAATAAATATTTCCATTCTAAATTCAACAATTGGTCAATCCGCAACCGCGGAAATGTCCAACGTACCCACATTATCAAAAATATCAGAAAAAATGTTTTACCGAAAAACCAAACACTCGAAGGAATGTAATCCATTACATGATTAAAACCTTCCCAGTTTCCAATATGCAATGGCATTGGCCCTCCTAAAAATAAGATAGCGCCAATAGAGCATACAATAAATACATTGACATACTCGGCTAAAAAGAAAAGTGCAAACTTCATTCCCGAATATTCGGTATGAAAGCCCGCTGTTAATTCACTTTCTGCTTCTGCCATATCAAAAGGCGCTCTGTTTGTTTCTGCCGTAGCAGCTACAATGAATGTAAGAAATGCAATGATCACCGGAATATGTCCCTTGAATATCCACCACCCATTTGCTTGTGAAGCAACAATGCTTGAAATTTTTAAATCACCTACCAATACTACAATGGTTAATATAGAAAGACCGGCAGATAATTCATAGCTCACCATTTGTGCGCCACTACGTATCGCACCAAGCAAAGAATATTTATTATTACTTGCCCACCCTGCCATCAATATACTAATAACAGACAGTGATGAAATCGCCGCTATATAAAATATACCAATATTGATATCCCACAGTTGAAAATTCAATGCAAAAGCAATCGGTGCCAATAACAACATCGCTACAATGATGGCAAGAAATGGTGCCAAATTAAACATCAATTTATCTGCATTAGCAGGTGTTACACCTTCCTTAATCATCAGTTTGACTGTATCGGCCAATGTTTGAAACATTCCTTTTGGGCCTACACGATTGGGGCCTAAACGTACTTGCATCCATGCAGAAACTTTTCTTTCCATCAGTACTAATACTAAACCCAAAACAGCAAACAAACTGATTACGGCCAATCCGGCTAAAACCATTTCAATGATCAATGTCCACGTATCATTAAACTGACCGGTGAGCCATTGATGAAGATTGTTTGCTATTTCTGAAAAGCTCCACATAAGTTTTTTATACTACTAATTTTTTAACGATCAATATCCGGAATAACTAAGTCCAATGTTCCCATCATCGCAATCAAATCGGCTATCTTACCACCACGTGCAATTTTATCTAACACACTCAGATTTGAAAATCCGGGTGATCTGAATTTTATTCTATAAGGCATCGTACTTCCTTCGCTAATAATATAAACACCTAATTCACCACGTGCCGTTTCCACTCTTTGATAATATTCTCCTTTGGGAAGTTTCAATACATTTTTTGTTTTGGCTACAAAATCTCCTTCGGGAATATTGTCAATCAATTGCTCAATAATTTTTATAGATTGATTCATTTCTTTAACTCTCACTTTATACCTTGCCAATGAATCGCCATCTGTTTCTAAAACTTCATCAAATGCTAATTGATCATAGATTTCATACGGATAAATTTTTCGCACATCACAGCTTACGCCGCTTCCTCTCGCCACCGGGCCGCTGCATCCATAAGAAATAGCATCTGCTGCACTAAGCACACCTACGCCTTTCATTCTATTGATAAAAATTACATTCTCCGTCAGTAGTTCATCATATTCGTGAACCTTTCTTTTATATAGTTCTAAAAATTCTTTTACTCTTTTTTGGAAATTTGGGTGCAAATCGTTGACCACACCTCCCGGCACATTGTAGTTCATGGTTAATCTTGCTCCACAGGTTTCTTCCATGATATCATTAATCGCTTCTCTTTCTCTGAAAGCATGAAAGAATGGTGTGAATGCGCCTAAGTCCATCGCCATAGCGCCCCACCATAGTTCGTGTGAAGCAATACGAGTCAGTTCATCCATCAGTACTCTAATAACTTGTGCACGTGGCGGTATTTCTACTTCCATTCCTTGCTCCACACACAAGACACAAGCATGATTATTGATATGTGCCGATAAATAATCCATTCTACTCGTAACATAAATAAACTGACGAAATGTAAGACTCTCACACATTTTCTCAATCGAGCGATGAATGTATCCCAGATGCGGCTCTATCTTTTTAATCGTTTCGCCATTTAGTGTAATGACCAAATGCAATACACCATGAGTAGCAGGATGCTGCGGGCCCACGTTGATAATCATATCACCGTTGCCATCAGTAGAAAAATCTTTTATTATTTCAGTTTCTCTGTACAATTTTCTCTTTTATAGTTTTATCATATTTATCGGATCTTCAAAATCTTTGCGCAGCGGATTTTTTCCTTCCCACCCTTCCGGTAGAATTAATAATCTCAAATCCGGATGATTTAAAAAATGAACACCAAACATTTCATATACTTCTCTTTCATGAAATTCTGCTGTGCGCCAGATATGAGCTACTGTTTCTATTTCAGGTTTACTTCTATCCAATTTTACTTTCACTACTACATTGTGCCGAAACTTTGTGGAACTCAGATGATAAACCATTGTAAGGTGTGTTTTCCAATCTACACAGGTAAGACAGAATAAATAATCAAAACACAATGCTTCACTATGTCGCAACTGCTGCATGAATGGCAAAAATTCATTGGCCTCAACATTAATATTAAGCCATTGACCTGCTTCATCAAAAGTCGAAGCAGGCGACCACTCGGTTATATTCAATTTTAATTCTTCCTTTGTCATCCTGCATTTTTTTCGGCACGTATTTGTTCACGTGTCATTCCTGCTTTTATTTTTTCTTGCAATGTGATTAATGCGTGTAATAATGCCTCAGGCCTCGGCGGGCATCCGGCTACATATACATCCACAGGGATGATATGATCGGCCCCTTTCACTACCGAATAAGTATTATAAAAAAACGGGCCACCGCTAATTGCACAAGCGCCCATAGCCACTACATATTTCGGATCGGCCATTTGATCGTACAATCGTTTCAGTACAGGCGCCATTTTGTTTACGATTGTTCCGGCTATAATAATTACATCTGCTTGTCGCGGTGTAGCTCTTGCTACTTCAAAACCAAATCTTGAAAAATCATATTTTGCCGAAGCGGTGGACATCATTTCTATACCACAACAGCTTGTAGCAAATGTGAGTGGCCATAGCGAATTTGCCCTTGCCCAATTGAGCAATACATCCAACTTACTCACTGTAATACCACCACCCGGAAGCGGATGCAGTTCACCGGGAAAAGTATCTTTCAAATGCTCCGGTTGCTGAGGCATTATCAATCCGTCTTCAATAATTTTTATCTTTTGTGCCATTTGAAAATTTCTGTTTCAGATTTTATTATACCATAAACTTACATCCACTTCAACGCCCCTTTTTTATGTGCATATAAAAACCCGATAAAGAGTATAAAAAAGAAAATCACTATTTCAACAAGTGCAATCCATCCGATACTTTTGGCCACTACAGCCCATGGATAAAGAAAAACCAACTCCACATCAAAAATCAGGAACACTAAAGCAAATAAATAATAGCCCACATTCAACTGTACCCAAGTTTTGCCCTGTGTAGGCACACCACATTCATAAGGTTCGCCTTTCTGTTTATTTACAGTAGCTTTTAATACTAATTTGGATATGAGAATAGCAATGCCCGAGAAGGCAATGGCGGCAATAATCAATACAATGAGTGATGATGCACCCATAAGTTATCAGTTTGGACGAATATACAGCAGGAACACTATTCAAAGTGTGTGCGGGAGCAATAATTTCAGAAAGAAAATTTGCTTGGAAAATTTTGGTCAATAATTATTTAGACCTGAGATGAAACTGTCAATACTAATTAGGAATAAAAATCTATCATTTAATACTTATCCATACAATTCTGAGTTGATTGCCTTTCTATCATAACCCATTTCCTGAATATTTTTTCGTGCATCATCTATCATGTTTTTCCATCCGCATAGATAAAAATGTGCATCCGGACGATCTTTGCATAGCTCTTCATATACGCCGTGTACATAGCCCGTTCTGCCATCCCATTGTTCACGAGAAAGTGTAGGCAAATAATAGAAGCCGGTTAATTTATTTTGTAGCTCTGTTAATTCCTGATGATACAGCATATCTTGCTGGGTACGTGTACCAAAAATGAGGTAGATATTTTTATGAGCAATGTTTCTATTGAAAATATGATGTACCATACTTCTAAAAGGGGCCACACCTGTTCCGGTGCATATCAAAAAAATATCTTTTTCTAACTTTTCCGGTAGAACAAAAACGCCTTGCGGCCCGCGAAAGGTTAGTTCTGAACCAACTTTTATTTCATTAAAAATATATTGTGTGCCTGCACCTGTTTGATTTAGTACAATCACTAATTCAAAAACATTTGTTCCATCCGGCCAGGAAGCTATTGAATAACTGCGTAATCTTCTGGTTGGTTTTGGGTCAATCGGTAAGTCGAGCGTAACAAACTGACCGGGTTTAAAGTCAAATTCCGCTAAATCTTGTACTTCAACCCAAAACCGATGAGTAAAATCTGTTTCCTTTTCTATTCTGACAACCTTTCCTTTCAACCAAGGTAATAAAGCCATGTTGTAAAATTTTGTGCAAGTTACAATTGAATAAATGCGAGGCGTTTATACATTGAGGAATTTATCAGATACCTTCAAAAGGTGGTAATTGAATTAGTTTTTTCAATGTAGCATAGCATTTTTTACCATTCCACCAATAGCCGATAATCAATTCATTACTCTTCATTAGTTTCTCTAATTTGACTGAAGAAGCAATAGCAGGATTTTGTGCAACATCAATATTCAACTGCACTGTTTTTTTATTAGTAGCAGCTACCAATGTTTTTTCGACAGGATAGGTAACAGTAATAGGTGTAGTGACTGCATTTTGTCCTGTTACTTTAAACCATTGTCCTGCTACCCATATTTCTGAGGCCTTTACTTTATCTACAGAATCTGATGTAATGTAAATAAAATAGTTGACCGTTGGATACTTCATTGGTTCTCCCTCATCATTTACAGGAATATTGCCCGGAGTAAAGTGTTGTACATAACCATAAATTTTCATTTTAGGTTGTGTGCAAGCCAGCAGGCTCAAAGTCATAAATGATAAAAGAAGGCGGATTTTCATTTGTCTTTATTTTAATATCTTACAGATGCAAGAAAGGTTATATTTTTTCTAAATGAAATATTAAACTTTCAACGGTTAAAGATACATAGAGTCAGCGTACTGCTACATTCTATCTCACATTCCTACACAGTCCATATCTTTGCAAGCTACATGAGTGTGCAGGATTTGTTGTTACGGTTTCAAAACACTCCCCGCTTTTTTCAATTGGCGGACAGGCTTTCATTGCCCATTAATACCGAAAACAGTTCCAATAACTCTGAAAAAATACATGTAGAAAATCTTCGAGGCAGTGCTTCTCAGTTTGTAGTAGCAGCAGCATTTGCTCATCCATCATTAACCAAGCAAAATCATTTAATAATTCTGAATGATGCCGAAGAAGCTGCTTATTTTCATAACACTTTAGAAAATATAACCAATGCTCTGGATATTTTTTATTTTCCTTCGTCATTCAAAACAAGGAAGAATTTTGAGCTCTTGAATTCTTCGCACGTAATGCTGCGCACAGAAGCCTTAACAAAACTGGCACAGGGTGGAAATAAAAAAATCATTGTCAGCTATCCCGAGGCACTGTTTGAAAAAGTGGTTTTACCATCTACACTTTCTTCCAATATCATTCATATAAAAACAGGCGATACATTAGACACCGGTGCATTGCTTTTAAAACTCGCTGATTATGGATTTGAACGTACCGACTTCGTTTACGAACCGGGGCAGTTTGCCATGCGTGGCGGTATTCTGGATATTTATTCCTACGGAAATGAAAAACCTTATCGCCTTGAATTATTCGGAAACGAAGTGGACTCCATCCGGATTGTCGATCCTGAAACGCAACTAAGCGAACGGAAACTTTTACAGCTCAGCATCATTCCCAATGTGGACACACAATTTAAGAATGAAGAACGTGTAGCACTGTTTGACTTCTTGCCCGAAAATACTATTGTGTGGTTACAAGATTATGACCTATGCAAAGAACAGCTTGCTGATGATGAAGCAGAATTGAATGTTTTTTTGAATTATAAAAAACACCAAAAAGAACTTGCCCTTCAGCAGGGTGAACAAAACATCAAACGATCAAAAGCTTTACTAAAAGAAGATGATGATTCCAATCAAAAAAAGGAAGCCGACATCAATGATTTCATCACCGCTGAAGAATTTGAGGCCAAAATATCAAAACGCCATATTGTAAGTTTTGGGTTTGCTACTCCTTCTTTTCCTTTAACGCTTACCATTCAATTCAACACTAAAGAACAACCTTCATTCAATCGTCAATTTGACTTTCTGATCAAAGATTTAAAAGCTAATGAAGGTGCAGGATATGAATTATACATTTTTGCCGAAAACCCACGACAGTTAGAGCGATTACAAAGCATTTTTGATGATATGAAAGCGGCTATCGTTTTCAATCCGGTTTCTATTTCTATCCACGAAGGCTTTATAGACGAAGACCTGAAAATTGTTTGCTACACCGACCATCAAATTTTTCAACGCTATCATAAGTACAAGGTAAAGCAAGCATATAATAAAAATAAAGCGCTCACACTGCGCACTTTGCAAGAATTGCAACCGGGAGATTTTGTTACACATATCGATCATGGAGTAGGTGTATTCAGCGGCTTGCAAAAAATAGAAGTAAACGGGAAAATGCAGGAAGCTGTACGACTGATTTATAAAGACACGGATATTCTATATGTCAACATCAACAGCTTGCATAAGATTGCAAAATTTACAGGCAAAGATGGCACTGTTCCAAAGATTAACAAACTCGGCAGCGATGTTTGGAATAAACTAAAAGAAAAAACCAAAACCAAGGTTAAAGAAGTTGCGTTTGATTTGATAAAATTGTATGCGAAAAGAAAAGCGCAACAAGGATTTGCACATACGCCGGACAATTATATGCAAACAGAATTGGAGGCTTCATTTATTTATGAAGACACGCCGGATCAGGCAAAGGCTTCGGCTGATGTAAAGAAAGACATGGAATCCGCTGCTCCGATGGATCGGCTTGTTTGCGGTGATGTTGGTTTTGGTAAAACAGAAATTGCTATACGTGCTGCATTCAAAACTTGTGTGGATGGAAGACAAGCTGCTGTATTAGTGCCTACCACTATTTTGGCATTTCAACATTACAAAACTTTTAAAGACCGTTTAAAAGATTTTCCGGTAACGGTCGACTTTATCAATCGCTTTAAAACATCAAAAGAAAAAAAAGAAACCTTACAAAAATTAGAAGAAGGAAAAATCGATATCATCATAGGCACTCATGCTTTATTAAGTAAAGATGTAAGATTTAAAAACCTTGGCTTATTGGTAGTAGATGAAGAACAAAAATTTGGCGTTGGCCATAAAGAAAAGATTAAAACATTGCGTACAGCAATCGACAGTCTCACACTCACAGCCACTCCTATTCCCAGAACGCTTCAGTTTTCATTGATGGGCGCAAGAGATTTAAGCATCATCAATACTCCGCCGCCAAACAGACAACCAATTCAAACAGAAGTGCAGGTTTATAACGAAGATTTTATTCGTGATGCTATTTATTTTGAAACGGAACGAGGCGGTCAGGTGTTTTTTATTTACAATCGCATTGCAGGTCTTGCAGAAATGGCTACTATCATTCAAGCGCTATGCCCCGATCTGAGTATCGGCTATGCACACGGGCAGATGGATGGCAATGACTTGGAAGAAAGAATTTTAGATTTCATTGATAAAAGATATGATGTATTAGTTTGTACCAACATTGTAGAAAGCGGTGTGGATATTCCGAATGTAAACACCATCATCATCAACAATGCACATCAATTTGGCTTGAGTGATTTGCACCAGTTAAGAGGTCGTGTGGGAAGAAGCAATAAAAAAGCATTCTGTTATTTATTAGCGCCGCCCATGAGTACACTACCTGATGATTCGCGTAAAAGATTACAAATATTAGAACAGCATAGTGAACTTGGCAGTGGTTTTCAAATTGCAATGCGTGATTTAGATATACGTGGTGCAGGCGATTTATTGGGCGGACAGCAAAGCGGTTTTATAGCTGATATCGGTTTTGAAACTTATCAAAAAATATTAGATGAAGCCATTCGTGAATTAAAACGCAGCGACTTTAAAGAGCTCTTCAAAGAAGAAATTGCAAAGCAAGATGATTTTGTACACGATTGTACGATCGACACCGACTTGGAAATTTTAATTCCGGATGATTATGTAGAAAGCATCACTGAACGATTATCTCTATACCAACGATTGGATAATTGTGAAAACGAAGAAGCATTGCAAGCAATGATCAAAGAAATAGAAGATCGTTTTGGCCCTATCCCTCAACCCGTTATTGATTTATTTGAAACCGTACGCATCCGCAAATTAGCCATTGAATTAGGCTTTGAAAAAATGAGTCTGAAAGATAATACATTGCGTTGCTTCTTCATCAATCGGCCAGATTCACCTTATTATGAATCAGTCACCTTTGATAAAATCATACGTTTCCTACAAACAGAAAGCAATAAAGGAAAACTTAAACAGACAGGTCGTTTATTTATGTTGATTGGAGAGAACATGCAATCCATGGAAGACATCTATCGCTTTTTAAAGCAAATGCACCGTTTTGTATTTGCAGAAAAATCAGCTATTGCTTAAGCAATATACATCGTTATCTTACTATTTTATTTCAACAAATTGTTTTATTTTTAGCTCTCAAACCCTGCTATGAAGCTCAATCCAATTTCCCTTACGGTAATTTATATGCTATTTGCTTTTTCAGTAAATGCACAAAATGACAACCGTTATCAACTTTCATTAAAAAGTGGCAGTTTTACCCCTGCAAAAAATATCACCTCAATTGAAATAGATAGTTTCAATCAAACTGCTAAAAAAGGATTAGGGAAATCGTTGGTTATTTTACAATTTGAAGAAATACCTAATACGACAACAATAGAAAACTTAAAACAACAAGGCATTGAGTTGTTAGATTACATCCCAAACTTTGCATACACAGCTACCATCAGCGGCTCGTTAAATGCAACTACACTTACACAAGCAAAAACAAGAGCCGTTTTTGAATTGCAGCCCGAAATGAAAATGCAACCTGAATTGACAAAAGGAATTTATCCATCTTGGGCAGTGAAAGGGGATAACAAACTGAATGTTTGGATAAGTTTTCCAAAAACATTTTCTTATCAGGAAGTGGCACAACAGTTAGCTTCACGAAATTTTGAAATCGTTTCAACCGACTATAACAAGTATCAAATTATCTCTTTACAAATAACTACAACTCGGTTGAATGAATTGGCTTCATTACCTTTTATTGATTATGTGCAAGCAGCGCCTCCTGCACCGCAGGCATTGAACACCAACAGTATGGCAGCATCCAGAGCTAATACACTGAAGGCTTCCCTTGCAAACGGTGGCAGAGCACTTGATGGAGAAGGTGTAGTAGTAGGTGTCGGAGATAATGGCGATATGCAAACACATCTTGATTTTACCGGTCGATTAATCAACAGAGTAGGTGCTCCTCCTGCTGCACACGCTACACACGTAGCCGGCACTGTAGGTGGTGCGGGATTAATCTACGAATTGTATGCAGGCTATGCCCCAAAGGCAACAATATTAGGACAAGTCTTTACCAATATCATTACTTATGCACCGGCTTACGTTCAGGACTATGATATGGTAATCGGCAATCATTCTTATGGTTCAGTTACCGGAGATTGTTATTATAATGGTTTGTACGATTTAACAGCCCGAATATTAGATCAACAAGCAATTGACCTTCCAAAACTACAACACGTTTTTGCTGCAGGCAATGATGGAAATATGACTTGTGCTCCTTATCCTGCCGGATTTAAAACAGTATTAGGAGGTTTTCAATCTGCAAAAAATATTATTACTGTTGGCGCAACTGATTACAAAAGAGATTTGGCATCTTTTTCAAGCAGAGGGCCGGTAAGAGATGGAAGAATCAAACCTGAGATAATGTCAATGGGTCAGTTTGAAGCATCGACATGGACAAATAATTTATACAGCTATAACAATGGAACGAGTATGGCTGCGCCGGGAGTATCGGGAGGCTTAGCACTTTTAATTCAACGCTATCGCCAATTAAACTCAAATGCAAATCCTAAAAACGGCTTGATGAAAGCTCTACTTTGTAATGGCGCATCAGACAGAGGAAAAAATGGCCCTGATTTTTCTTATGGTTTTGGCAGTATGAACTTATTGCGCTCTGTAACAATGATGGAAAACAATACATACTTTGACAACAGCATTACTCAATCTGCTACCAATACACAAACCATCAATGTACCTGCTAATACTGCTCAATTAAAAGTAATGCTTTACTGGAATGATCCTGCAGCTTCTGTATTGGCTAATAAGACTTTGGTGAATGATCTTGATTTAAGTGTAACCGGTCCTGGCGGCACTGTACTTCCATTTACATTAGACACTTTGCCCGTAAATGTTGCAAATGCTGCATCTACGGGATTAGACAAAATGAATAACATCGAACAAGTTGTTATCAATAATCCGGCTTTGGGTAATTATGATTTAAAAGTAAATGGCACAACAATAGCACTAGGCCCTTCGCAAGAATATTTTTTGGTATATGATATCATTCCACAAAGCTTGACATTGACCAACCCTGTAGGTGGAGAAATGCTAATACCCAATACATCAACCTTAGACACATTTTACATACAATGGGATTCTTATACCGATGAAATTAATTCATTCAAATTAGAATTTTCAACCGATGATTTTGCAACATCGACAATCTTGGATAATAATATTTCCGCATCATCACGCTTATATCCATGGGCTGTCCCTAATATTCCTACTGATTTTGCTAAAATCAGACTGACTAAAAATAATACTGCTTATACACAAACCAGCAATGCCTTTGTCATTACTCAATTGCCTACCGTTGCTCTTGCTTCTGTGCAATGCGAAGGATATATCAGTATAACTTGGAATGCAATTCCGGGTGCAACAGATTATGAAGTAATGTGGTTAAGAGGTAAAGAAATGCAATCGGTAACTACTACTACAGCTACAAACTACACGTTCAGTGGATTATCAAAAGATTCTGTTTACTGGGTAGCCGTTCGTGCTCGAATCAATGGGCATCCCGGACGTAGATCTATTGCCATATCTCGCCAACCAAATGATGGAACATGTGCAGGAGCTATTTCCGATAACGATTTAAAATTAGATGCTATTATTTCTCCTTCATCATCAGGAAGAATAAACACTTCAACATCACTCAGCAATAATGTTCCCATCACCATCAGAATAAAAAATTTAGACGATGCTGTATCATCAGGTGATATCGCTGTGTCATACACCATCAATGGAGGTAGTCCGATAACAGAAACGATTACAGCACCAACTGCAAACATTGGAGCAGGAGCCACATTAGATTATACATTTGCTACCAATGCTGATTTATCTGCCTTAGGCACCTACAACATTGAAGTAACAGCAACTAAAGCTACTGATCCTGTAGTGCCGAATAACTCTTTGATAAAAGTGTTCAAGCAGTTGGACAATCAGCCGATCACGAATGTACAACTACCCTGGAAAGATGATTTGGAATCTTCTGCCGAACAAACGATTACCCAAAAGCAAATGGGCATTGACGGAAGTGATAGATATGATTTTGTAAACAGTACTGCAAAAGGGAGAATGCGCACTTTCATCAATAGTGGAATGGCTTACTCTGGCAGCAAAGCATTGAATCTTGATGTGAGTTTATACAACTTAAGCGGAAACACTGATTCTTTAACCGGCACATTTAATTTGTCAAGCTTCAACACTGCCACAGATGATATACGCCTTGACTTCAGATATAAAAATCATGGTCAGTTATCCAATGCAGCAAACAAACTCTGGATTCGCGGAAATGATTTAGCTAATTGGATTTCCGTTTATGATCTATTTGCCAACCAAAATCCTGTTGATAGCAATTATAAATTATCATCCAGCATTCAATTGGCCGATTCTCTTATGGCACACACCCAAAACTTCAGTTCAAGTTTTCAAGCACGTTGGGGGCAATGGGGTCAGTATATGACAGCAGACAATGAAAGCGGTGCAGGATATACATTTGACGACATCAGAATATATAAAGCAGTAGATGATATTCAAATGATCAGCATTGATGCTCCGACAGCTCTTGCTTGCGGATATACTGCCACTGTTCCTGTGAAGGTGACAGTAAACAATACCTCATCTGCTGTAAAAACTAATATTCCGGTAGTGTTATTGGTAGATGGAGCTACGATTGCTACCGAAACGATTGCTTCTATTAATGCAAAAAGCATCATACAATATACTTTTACGGCAACAGCTGATTTATCTGCACCCGGCTATCACACAATTGAAACAAGAGTCAATTATCCAACAGATAATGTTCGTGATAATGACACAGCAAGAGTGAAAATAAATAATTTACCAATGATCAGCAGTTTTCCATATCTGGAAGACTTTGAAACGAATAATGGCTACTGGTATTCAGATGGAAAAAATAATAGTTGGGAATATGGCACACCTAACTCGCCTAAAATAAAACGTGCCGCTAGTGGCACTAAAATTTGGAAAACAAATTTGGATGGTTATTACAATGATGATGAAAAATCTTATTTATACTCTCCTTGCTTTAATTTATCAACAATGACCAATCCAACTTTAAGTTTAAGTATTGCGCTTGACTTAGAAGCTTGTGTAGGCAGTCCTTGCGATGCAGCTTGGGTAGAATATTCAAATGATGGCGGAACAACATGGAACAAACTTGGCTCTTATGGAAGTGGAACAAACTGGTATAATCAAAATTACGGGGGCAATCAATTATGGAGCGTAGAAAATTATACACGCTGGCATGTAGCCACTACCGCTTTGCCCACTATCAACAATAGCAATATTCGTTTACGTTTTGTCATGAGTGCTGATGCCGGTCTTAGCAAAGATGGAATCGCTATTGATGATATTCACATTTATGATAATATACATGGAATATATGATGTAACAGGAACCAGCCCCATTATCAATCAAACAGCAAATGGAAATGGGTGGATTGATTTTATAGAATCCGGAACGAACAAATTGATTGCTTCCATAAACCCAAATGGGCAAAATATGGGAAGTACAGATGTACAATCATATATTAATACCGGAGCAGTACGCATTAACAGTGATCAATATTATCACGACAGAAATATTACCATTAAACCTGCAACGATACATTTGTCAGATTCGGCAACTGTTCGTTTATATTTTTTAGATACAGAAACAGAAGCGTTAATCAATGCAACAGGATGCGGCTATTGCTTCAAGCCTTCTATGGCTTATGAATTGGGCGTAACAAAATACAGCGACCCAAGTGATGTAACTAGAGAAAACGGAACACTATCAGATAATATTCCAGGAAATTATCTTTTCATCAATAATGCCAAAATAAAATTCGTTCCATTTGATAAAGGTTACTATGCAGAATATAAAGTAAAAAACTTTTCAGAGTTCTGGCTGAACAACGGAGGCTTCGACAAGAACACACCACTGCCCGCACAACTCATTAGCTTTACAGCTACTAAACAAGAAAACAAAGATGTGTTGACAAAGTGGATCACTGCAAGTGAAACAAATGTGCATCATTATGAAATAGAAGTTGCCAAAGGGAATAACGACTATCAAAACAACCGATTCAACACTTTAGCAACAATAAGCAGTAGAGGGAATAGTACAACGCAACAAGAATATAGTTATGTGGACATAGAAGCTAGCAAAACTGGCGTTCGTTATTATCGCTTAAAAATTATAGATAACAACGGTAACACAAGCTACTCAGCAGTAAGGCCTATTGTATTTAATAATGATATAAAATGGAATGTTTATCCCAATCCTTCGTCCGGAACATTTTGGATTACTTATCAAGCAGCAGCAGATGAAGCAGTAACATTAAAGGTATATGATGTGAATGGCAGAAAGATTCAAGAGTACAATACGAAAGCAACCGGTTTTGAACAAAGTACTTCCCTATATATTCCTACAGTGGGTATGTATCTCTTAGAGTTATCAGTAGGCAATGAAAAGCAGCGTTTCAAACTAATGAGGCAATAAAATTCTATAAAAGATGCTGTAATATATTTTCCTGAACTTTCTTTAAACTTTCAGCAGAAGCCTGTGGCTTTGGCTGCATAAAGTTCATATCGTTCACTTCATTTATCGGTATCAGATGAATATGTGCATGTGGTACTTCAAGGCCTACCACGCTCATCCCACATCGATTGCAATCAAAAGCTTTTTCAATTGCTTTGGCAATAGGTTTCGCAAAGAGCAACATTTCAGATAGATATGCATCCGGCAAATCAAATAAGTTATCAATTTCTTTTTTGGGTATCACCAAAGTATGTCCTTCTCTCAAAGGAAAAATATCCAGAAAAGCATAGAATTTTTCATTTTCCGCAATTTTGTAAGAAGGAATTTTTCCCGCAATTATTTTTGAAAATATTGTCATACCACCAAAGAGTTTAGTTTTAAAATTCAGAACAGCATATTTTATGCGTTTCCATTTCATGATACGGCAAAGCTACAATACTGAAAACAAAAAAAGAGTGTGTCTATTTACTTACACACTCTTTTGATTAAATACTTTTTACTCTCAAGTATTGCAGTTGAGTATAAAATCGTATTTGAATTATCTAATTAAAGCAACCGTACCTTTCTTCGTAATTTTTTTACCATTTTTATCTACTCCTTCCGCCATATAAACATAAACACCTGAAGGCTGATCTACGCCGGCCAGCTTACCATCCCATCCCGCCATTAAAGTAGTTGTTGAATAAACGAGTTGTCCCCAACGATTAAATACTCTGAAATAATTCAGTGATTTAATTCCTACAGGGAAAGGATAAAATTTATCATTCAATCCATCACCGTTTGGAGTAAAGCCGGTCGGCGTGTATAACTCAGGCCCATTATATACTTTTATATTTACATATCCTTCGCCTTTACAACCTGCTGCTGTACTCACTTTTAATTGATATAAAACATCGCTGCCAATGGGTCCTACAGTAACTATTGGATTAGCAATAGTAGGATCACTCAATCCGAAAGTGGGTGTCCATGTATAAGTTGAAATGTTTGGAACATTAGTCGTTGTATTAATCATAAACTGATCGCCGGGGTAACCAATAGTGTCAAAAGGGAACGTAGTAACTTTTATAGGTGGTGTTACATCAATTGTTACCTGATCTGTTGTTAATGATTCACATCCATTGGCATCAATCACTTTGGTTAAAGTGTAAGTTATCGTTTTAGATGGAGTAGATGTAGGGTTCGAAATATTTGTGAAATTCAGATAAGTAGAAGGAGTCCATGTGTATTGAACACCGCCACTTCCTTGTAACTGATAGCTTTGTCCGTAACATATCAAACCATCGGGTCCTGCATTAGGAATAGGTGCAGGATTTACATATACAATCACCGTATCATAAGCAACGCATATTCCTAAAGTAGCAGTTGCGATATACTGTGTAGTTACAATAGGATTGGCAATAGGATTAGAAATGTTTGCATTACTTAAAGCTGTGGCAGGTGACCAAGAATAAGAAACTGCATTTGAAATCAAGTTTAATTGTACAGATTTGCTTTCACAAATGGTAGGATCGGCTTGAGGGGTAAGCGTGAGATTATTAGTAAGCCCAACCGTAGTAGTAAAAGTAGTAGTACATCCCAAATTGTCTTTTACTGTTATAGTGTAATTTCCCGGAGCCACATTAAATACATTAGCCGCTTGAAAGTTTACTCCATCTATTGAATAAGTATAATTCGTATTTCCGCCGGAAGCATTTACTGTTATCACGCCATCATTACCACCTGCACAAGAGGCATTTCCGTTTATAGAGTTTGCAGTCAGCTGTGCCGGTTCTGTCACTGTAACCGTTTGCGTTTTGGTACAACCATTGAAATCTTTTATGAGAATTGTATATGCTCCTTGTGCTACATTAAATATGTTTGAAGATTGCCAAGTCACTCCATTATCTATTGAGTATTGATAAGGTGTTATTCCTCCATTTGCCGTTATTGTTATTACACCATTATTTTGACCATGACAAATTACCGGTACTGTTGTTGCATTTGTTGCTAATGCAGTTGGCCCATTTACTGTTATCGTCAATGATCCTTGACAGCCGGCTGCTTCCTTGAAATAAACAGTATAAGGCCCGGCCGTTAATCCATTAAATACATTAGAGTTTTGCCATGTTACATTATCCAAAGAGTATTGATAAGGTGCAGTTCCAATTGTAGGAGTTGCTACGGTAATAACGCCATTAGCATCACCAAAACATAAAACATCAGTACTAGAAGCTGTAGTGATCAGTTGCGGGCCGGTTGCTATGTTTACATTTATTAATGTTGTAGAACAACCTGAAGCATCTGTAACTTTAATTGTATGTGCTCCCGGATTAAGATTGGAAAAGGTATGATTTGCTCCGGCACTTACAGGTGCTCCACCATCAAGTATATATAAATAAGGAGCCGTACCACTATTAGGTGCTACCAAAATAGATCCATTGTTTGCGCCGTTACAAGAGGTTGCAGTAGGTGTTGTAGTTGCCGTTAATTGAGGCCCTGCAGTTACATTTATTGTCATTAATGATGTAGCACAACCGGAAGCATCTGTAACCACAATAGTATGCGATCCTGAACTAAGTCCGGTGAAAGTATGATTTGCGCCGCCTGAAACAGGAGCACCCGCATCTATAGAATATAGAAAAGGAGCAGTACCGCTATTCGGTGTAACCAATATAGAACCATCACTTGCGCCATTGCAAGACGTAGCACTTGGCAAAACAGTAGCGGTTAATGATGGTCCTGCAAACACTGTAACATTTGCAGTAAACTGACATCCTACATTATCAGTAATAACGATAGTATGTGGTCCTGCAGCAAGATTAGAAAATGTATATGGATTGGCACCACTCTGAGCAGCACCTCCATCTAATGAATAAGTATAAGGTGCAGTACCGGCAATTGCATTTATCATAATCTTTCCATCAGCAGCAGTTGGACAAGTTGTGGGTGTAGGTGTTATATTTCCGCTTACTCCGGATCCAAAGCCAACTGTAACAACAGCATTATACAGACATCCTACCGCATCAGTAATTGCTACCGTATGTGTGCCGGGTGACAAACTTGTAAATGTATAAGGCGAACCACCCAATACAATTGCACCACCATCTATTTGCCAGTTGTAAGGAGGTGTTCCCGTAATGGCAGTTACAGTAATTGTTCCATTATTAACACCGGTACAAGCAGTAGGTGTTGTACTTATATTAGTTGTGATGCCCGTTCCCATACCGACGAAAATGCTCATAATTGCAGAGGTACAACCAGTTCCGATATCGTTTACTTTAACAGTATAATTGCCCGGAGCAAGGCCGCTAAATGTATATGGTATAGTGCCGGATACTGCAGCTCCTCCATTTAAACTAAATGTGTATGGGCCAATACCGCTTGCCGATGTAACTGTAATAGCACCATTATTTACTCCGGTACATGCTGCGTCTGTTTTTGTAAGTGAAGATGATATATTTCCCGTAAGTGAAACAGAAATGTTTATTGTGCTGGTACATCCACCGGAATTATCGGTTACAACGATTGTATGTGCGCCTGCAGCTACACCCGTAAATGTATAAGGACTAGGACCAACAACCGGAGCGCCACCATCTAATACATAAGTATAAGGAGGAGTTCCTACACCTGCAGGAACGGTTACTGTAATAGTACCATCAGCAGGGCCGCAAGTTGCATCTGTTTTAGAAGCAGTTGCGCCAAGGCTATTCACACGACTTATAGTGATTGTATCTAAGCTTGTCAAAAGGTTTGCAGGATTATCACATGCTTTAAAAGAAGTGCGTACTACGTATTGATTATTTCCTGCAGGAGGACAAAAATTTTGAAAACGAATATCTAATAATCCTGGAGTAGTAGTGAGTGTATCTGCCGTAGCTACTACAGTGCCGGTCATATCTAATAATTCTGAAATAGAATAAAGCGAAGTTGTTCCATTTGGTGTAAACCTATATCCCGTAAGACTCTCATTCCATACTGTACAGTTTTTACCGGGTGCAGCTACTGCTTTTGTTCTGGTAAAATCTTGAATACCTAAGATTGCCAAACCACTATTCCAACCACTACACACCGGTTTTTCTCCAATATAAATTTCAACAAGACCAGTGCTTTCATTTATCACAATCTGGTGAGTTGCCGATATTGATGTGCAACTAAAATAGGGAACCTTGTAAAAACTTGCTACGAATTTTCTGCAAGGAGCAGTTCCAACAATAGAGTACTCTATTCTTCTTAATCCTCCATTTGAATTGGTTGGATAAATATCATGATACGGCCCCATTATTGAAGCCTTAGGGTAGTAGGTAGATGACGAACTGTTTTGCGTACCTCCTGCATACGGAATAGGAATTGGTGTACCGGAGCCTCCACTTGAAGTTAGTGGCCATGAATTCGCCCCGTTGGCATTCGAAATATCAAAAGACAGCACACCATTCGAGCCAATCACACAACTATTATATGTAGCACCATAAAAACAAAATGGAAAGGGAATTGGGATAGTACTAGAAAACACATCATCGGTGTATATAGCTGTTAATTGCACACCACCCAAAGCCTGATATGGATAAGGAGTGTATGGAATACTATTCACTACATAATCCTCTGTACTTTTTATGTGTGGTACTTTAAATACCATAGTAGTACAGGTCTGATTGCAAAGCAAATTGATATTTGTACCATTTATGTTTGTGGGAATACAACTCTGTCCATTAGATATCACAGAGGTAAAAACAAAAAGACCAATAACTGTCAACAGCTTCAGATTCTTAAAACGCATAAGTGTGTAGTATTACATTGGATAATGAGCCAAAACGGACAACAAGATAAAAAATTAACTTTTTTTAAACCAAATTTTTTGCCGGAATCTGCACGTAGCAATAAAAAATCTACTTTTTTAGTATTTCTATCTCAAAACCTCTCTACTTATGACTAATTTTTGGATTTCACTTGTCCCTTCTCCAATGGTGCAAAGTTTTGCATCACGATAATGTTTTTCGACCGGAAAGTCTTTAGTGTAACCATAACCTCCAAAAATTTGTACCGCATCATTGGCTACTTTTACTGCCACTTCACTGGCGTAGTATTTTGCCATGGCGGCTTGTTTTGTCATCGGTTGCTTGCGTTCTTTTAAATCGCAGGATTGTAATATCAATAGTTCAGAAGCCATTATTTCAGTTGCCATATCTGCCAGTTTGAACGAAATGCCTTGAAAATTGGAAATCGGTTGACCAAACTGATGTCTTTCCTGAGCATACTTCAAAGCTGCTTCATAAGCACCTTTTGCAATACCCAATGAAAGAGAGGCTATCGAAATTCTTCCTCCGTCTAATATTTTCATTGCTTGTTTAAATCCATCACCTACTTCGCCCAATCTGTTTGCATCTGATATACGACAATTATCAAAAATCATTTCAGCTGTTTCGCTGGCACGCATGCCTAATTTATTTTCTTTTTTCCCCCCGTTAAACCCTTTTGTTCCTCTTTCTACTACGAATGCAGTTGAATTGTTTTTTGCTCTTGGTTCACCGGTGCGGCAAATGACTACGGCAATATCTCCGGTCTTACCGTGTGTAATCCAGTTTTTTGTACCATTGATTATCCAATCATTTCCATCTTTTACTGCTGTGCATTGCATATTGCCGGCATCACTTCCTGTGTTAGCCTCAGTAAGCCCCCAAGCGCCAATCCATTCGGCAGTTGCCAATTTTGGTAACCATCTTTTCTTTTGTTCATCATTACCAAAATACAATATATGCCCGGTACATAATGAATTATGTGCAGCCACACTTAAACCTATAGAGCCACAAACTTTTGCTACTTCTTCTATAATGGCTTTGTATTCAAAATAAGAAAGACCTGCACCGCCATATTCTTCAGGTACCAATACGCCCATCATTCCGAGCTTTCCCATTTCCTTAAATATATGAACCGGAAACTCCTGACTTTCATCCCACTCCATCAAATGGGGTTTTATATGCTGTAAGGCAAAATCTTTGGCAGTTTGGGCTACTTGTTCTGTAAGTTCTGATATTTGAAAATTCATAAACCGTTCATTTAAAAAATACTATGCCACTCTAATTAGAATGGCATAGCGTAGTGATTAGCAAGCAATAGCAGTTAGTTTGGGTGCTTCAAAAAGCGGTGCAATATAGTAGTTTTTTAATACAAACTAACAGATGTTCGTTTTTCTTGAAAAATATTTTTTATTTCTGCTGAATTATGAGCCCATCATACGATAAATGCATACCAACAGGCAGTTCTGCATCTACAATCTTATGCAGTCCCAATTGATGAGATATATGTGTGAACCAAGTTTCTTTTATTCCAAGTTCTTGAGAAAGTTCAATGGCTTCACCAAGTGTAAAATGGGAAATATGTTGATGTTTTCTTAAAGCATTTATTACCATCATTTGGCTACCTCTGATTTTATCCTTCTCCGACTCTTCAATTCTGTTGGCATCGGTGATGTACGTAAAATTTCCAAAGCGAAATCCAAGTACCGGCATTTTTAAATGCCAAACTAAAATAGGCATTACAGGGATATCGCCCACCATAAAAGGTTGGTCTGTAATGGTGTTCAAATCAAATTCAGGAATGCCCGGATATTTTGTATCGGCAAATGCGTAATAGAAATCACGTCGCACTGCTTCTTCTGTCAAAGCATTAGCATAAATCTTAACAGCCTTTTTCATAAAAAAATTAAATGCTCTTATGTCATCCAATCCGGCAAGATGATCTTTGTGTGGATGTGTTAATAGTACAGCATCTAATTTTTCTACACCTGCTCTCAACATTTGATATCGAAAATCGGGTCCGGCATCAACCACAATTGTTGTTGTTGATGATTGTATTAAAACACTAGTGCGTAGTCTTTTATCTTTTTTATCGGTAGATGTGCATACTTCGCAATGACAACCAATCATGGGCACTCCGGTGCTGGTGCCTGTACCAAGTAAAGTAATTTTTAATGGGGGAAATTTCACTTTGTAAAAATAAAGTGAAATAAGAGAATGATGAAAAGCAATATCAATGCTGACCTTCTATCTCCAGTTTCGCAATAATTTCTCGATACAGTTTTTCTGCTTCAGCATGTAATAAAGTGGTATCAATCGTTAATTGAGGTATTAAGTCAAGTAATGTATTGATACGCCCTTCTGTTTGCAGGAATTTATTGAGTACGACTACTTTTTTTTGCTCCAGAATACAATAGCCACTCTGAAAAGTTCCTCGTTCATAACGTAAAACATATCCTGCCTGTTCTGGTATCGCTTCCAATTTATCTAAGTTAGTCTGTGTATATTTCATAGTTGATGAATCTGCAGGTAATCTTTTTTCAATAATATTTTCTTGTGAAAGCGAAACTACATACTCCCTTATTTTAACCCGTTTTTCTTATCCACAAATGTGGGCATTTTCTTGTAAGGGTCAAATACAGTTTATTTACTCTCCATTTTTATAACCGGTACAATCATTTCTTCCAAACTTACGCCGCCATGCTGAAAGGTGTTTTTATAAAAATTCACATAGTAATTGTAGTTATTGGGATAACAGAGAAAATTATCTTCCCGCGCAAAGATGTATGATGAATTAACTGTGGGCACCGGTAAGCCTGCTTCGCGAGGATCACGAAAGGCCAATACTTCTTTGTGTTCATAGTTTAAATTGCGTCCGTGTTTGTACCGAAGGTTTGTGGTTGTTTGTTTATCACCCACTACTTTGCAGGGTGTTTTCACCCTTGTACTTCCATGATCGGTTGCCAAAACAATGCTGATTTTTTTATCGGCTATTTTTTTCAATGCTTGATGTAAAGGTGAATGCTCAAACCAGCTTGCGGTGATGCTGCGATAACTCATTTCATCACTTGCCAACTCTTTCAATACTTCCATCTCTGTACGTGCATGACTGAGCATATCAACAAAGTTGTACACAATTACATTTAGATCATTGCTGAGCAAGTTGTGGATGTTGTTTACCAAATCGAGGCCTGCTTGATTGTTGACTACTTTGGTATAAGAAACTTTAAGAGCGCCCTTTCCCAAACGCTTTAGCTGTGCTCTGAAAAATTCTTCTTCATGCAAATTTTTTCCGCCTTCTTCATCATCATTTTTCCATTGAGTAGGAAATTTTTTTTCAATTTCTATTGGGAGCATCCCGGCAAAAATTGCATTGCGTGCATATTGTGTAGCAGTAGGTAGAATGCTATAAAAACATTCTTCTTCTTGTATTCTGAAGTTCTCGGCAAATTTGGGTTGTATTGCTTTCCACTGATCAAATCGAAGATTGTCGATCAATATAAAAAACAAAGGCACCCCCGGCTCAACATGTGGCAACACTTTGCTTTGAAAAAGCGTATGGCTCATCACCGGGCTGTCATTATTTTTTGGCAAAATCCATGAAGCATAGTTTTTAGAAATAAATTTGAAAAATTCTGTATTGGCTTCTCCTTTCTGACTTTGTAACACTTCTCGCATTTCAGGGCTATCACTTTTTTGCATCTCTAATTCCCAATACACTAATTTTTTATAAATATCCATCCACTCATTGTAATCCGGATTGCTGTTGAGCGCCATAAATAGATTGCGAAACTGCTGCTGATAAGCCGTAGTAGTTTTTTCGGCAACCAATCTTTTATTGTCAATTATTTTTTTGAGGCTGAGCCAAACTTGATTGGGGTTTACAGGTTTTATCAAGTAATCGCTTATTTGAGAACCAATAGCGTCGTCCATCAAGTTTTCTGTTTCATTTTTAGTGATGAGCACCACCGGTAGTGTTTGCTTGATCTCTTTAATTTTTGCCAAAGTTTCCAAACCGGTAATACCCGGCATACTTTCATCTATCAAAACTACATCTACTGCATTTTCTTTTACATAATCTATCGCATCAAAGCCATTGGTAAAAGTCTGTACCTCATATCCTTTGTTTTCTAAAAATAGTTTTTGCGATTGCAGGCTTTCAATTTCATCGTCCACCCATATAATTTTTGCTATAGCCATGAATTATTTTATTGTTTAAACCGTTGTTTTAAAATACTGTGTACTACAATTTATACTTCTTTTCAAAATTAGAAAAACATTACAATTTTATAGTATCCCTCAAATGTAGCGTATTAAATTCCTGCTTTGTACTTTTGCTGTCTTGCCTTTAACAAAAAAGCAACAATGTTATCAAATAGAAAAATTATAAACGACCCGGTATATGGATTTATTACCATTGACAATCATTTGATTTTAAAAGTCATTGCACACCCTGTGTATCAGCGGTTGAGAAATATTCATCAAATGGCTTTCGCACACTTGGTATATCCGGGGGCAGTTCATACACGCTTGCACCATTCCTTGGGTGCATATCATTTAATGTGTATTGCACTTGCCGAACTGAAGAGCAAGGGGATCGACATTACAGCCGATGAAGAATGGGGCGCAAAGATTGCGATTCTCTTGCACGATATTGGCCACGGCCCTTTCTCACACGCTTTGGAAGAAGAGTTGATCAAAGATGTAAGTCATGAACAAATCTCTTTATTATTGATGCAACAACTGAATAGAGAATTTGACGGCGCTTTAAATACTGCTATTGAAATTTTCAATGATAGTTATCCAAAGCAATTCTTGCATCAATTAGTCTCCGGACAATTGGATGTGGACAGGATGGACTATTTGAATCGTGATAGTTTTTTTACTGGAGTAGCAGAAGGTGTAATCGGCTATGACCGAATATTAAAAATGCTGACCGTAAAAGACGGCAATCTGATGGTAGAGGAAAAAGCGATTTATTCCATTGAAAAATTTTTATTGAGCAGGCGACTGATGTATTGGCAAGTCTATCTGCATAAAACAGTTTTGGGAGCAGAAAAAGTATTGCAAAAAATATTAAAAAGAGCAAAAGAGATAAAAGCCAAAGCGCCCTCACCATTTCTTACCATCTTTTTAGAAGGCGGAGAAAAAATTACTGCAGGCGTGCAACATTGGCTCTTTGAATTTTGTCAATTAGATGACCATGATGTGATGAGCGCCATTAAAAGTTGGCAAATACATGAAGACAAAATATTATCAATGCTTTGCCGTTCTATAATAGAAAGAAAATTGTTGAAAGTAAAATTGCAAGCTGAGCCGTTTGATCAAGATCTTATAAAATTTAAAAAACAAGAAATTGCAACGGTCTTAAATATCACTGAAGAAGAAGCCGGCTATTTTGTTTTTACGGGCGAAGCAAGTAATACTACTTACAACACGAAAGACGAACGCATCAACATCTTGTTCAAAGACGGAAGCGTAAAAGACATTTCCTTGGTGGACAATGCCTTGATTCAGCAAAACCTGAAGGACACTGTTAAAAAATATTATTTTTGTTATTTAAAAATATAAACAAGCATATCAATCAGATTAGCCACACACCAAAGGCCGGTTTGTACGATATTCATTACTTTACTACATCTTAACTATATGACTTTTCCGGCTTCTCAAATAGCACTGCTCATTAATGGCCAATTAGAAGGTGATGCCAGTTCTGTAGTTTCTTCTTTCGGAAAAATTGAAGAAGCACAACCCGGCCAACTTACTTTTCTTGCAAATCCCAAATACGAGGATTTCTTATACACTACAAAAGCTTCTGTTGTAATTATAAATACTACTTACGAACTAAAGCAACCTGTATCGACTACACTAATTCGAGTAACAGATGCCTATTCAGCTTTTGCAACATTATTAAGCAAGTATCAAGAAATCATACAGCAACAACTGACTGGAATACAAGAGCCAAGTTATATTTCTAAAACTGCTGTTTATGGTCAAAATGTTTTCGTTGGTGCATTTGCCTATCTGGGAGAAAATGTGAAAATCGGTGACAATACTAAAATATATCCGAATGTTTATTTAGGCAATCATGTTTCCATAGGTGAAAACACGGTGATTCATGCCGGAGTAAAAATATACCATGATTGTAAAATAGGTAGTAATGTTATTCTACATGCCGGTACAGTAATCGGTAGCGATGGTTTTGGATTTGCACCTCAAGCCGATGGCAGTCTTCAAAAAGTGCCGCAAATAGGTAATGTAATAGTTGAAGATAATGTAGAAATAGGCGCTAATGCTACCATAGATCGTGCAACGATTGGCTCTACTATCATAAAAAGTGGCGCCAAATTAGATAACCTGATTCAGATAGCACACAATGTAGAAGTAGGTCATAGCACAGTAATAGCTGCTCAAGCTGGAATCAGTGGAAGTACTAAAATTGGTAATGGAGTGATGATAGGCGGACAAGCCGGCATTGCAGGGCATCTTCATATTTGCGATGGTTCAAAGATAAATGCACAAGCAGGTCTGGGTAAATCTTTAAAAACACCCGGAGTTGCCGTTACAGGCTCTCCTGCTTATGAATACAATCAGGCAATACGCAGTCAAGCCATAGCACGCAATCTTCCTGAAATGGAAAAAAGAATAAAAGAGTTGGAAGTTTTAGTGAAACAATTATTGGCTGAGAAAACAACGTAAAAAGGTTTTTAAGTTTTAAGGGGATCAGTACGCTTTATGTGCTGTCTCATCCGAAATTACAATGCTAAAATCACCAATTACACATTGATCAATATAGATTCTATTGCCCAAAAGCTGCCGGATGGAAATGAATACCCCGCTGAAGACTTTGTGCATTGACCTTTGTGGCGGAGTAGAAATGAACAGCCGGTTCCCCGAAAGCATTCGGGGCCGAATAGCAAACTAAAAGCTGACAGCCCTAAAATATTTTCTATTATTCCATTCACACATTAACTAAAAGTTCAAATTGTTTACAGATAAACATTTGATGTCTAAATTGTACCTTTGCCCTCTATGATTTCTACAGAAAAAAAGCCATATATTGGCGGAATGAATACTGCTCAATTCAATCCGGACAAACAGCACACAATCAGCAAATCAGTAAGTATTTCTGGAACCGGCCTGCACACAGGCGCCATGGTGGACCTGACATTAAATCCTGCTTCACCGGGGTTTGGCTTTCAGTTTCAGCGTGTGGATTTACCGCATCAGCCTATTATAAAAGCCGATTGCGATTTGGTAACTGATGTGAGCCGTGGTACTACGCTTGAAGTTAATGGCGTGAAAGTGAGTACCGTAGAGCATGTTTTAGCAGCGTTGGTAGGAATGGGTGTTGACAATTGTCTTTTAGAAATCAACGGGCCTGAAATGCCGATTATGGACGGAAGTTCGCAGCCCTTTATAGAGCTTATTGAAGATGCCGGAATTGTGGAACAGGATGCAGCTAAAATATGGTATAGTATTGATGATAACATCTACTATTATGATGAGAAAAAAAGGGTAGAGATGGTAGCAATGCCTGCTAAGGAATATCAAGTTACCACGTTAATAGATTTTAATTCGCCGGTATTAGGAACACAACACGCCGGTCTAAAGCATATCAATGAATTTAAAGACGAAATTGCACCATGTCGTACATTTTGTTTTTTGCACGAGTTGGAAATGCTGCTGGATAATAACTTGATCAAAGGAGGCGATATAAATAATGCAATAGTAATAGTGGATAAGGCTGTAGGCGAACAAGAAATGAGCCGATTAAAAAAAGTTTTTCATAAAGATAATATAGAAGTAAAAAGCGAAGGTTATCTCAACAATCTGGAACTGCGTTTTCCAAACGAAGCGGCCAGGCACAAATTATTAGACGTCATTGGCGATTTGGCCCTGATTGGCTATCCGATTAAAGGCCGAATTATTGCTAATAGGCCTGGGCATAGTACGAATGTGGAGTTTGCAAAGCAAATTAAACAACACATCAAAAAAAATAAACATACACAAGGAATACCGGTTTATAATCCGGATCAACCACCTGTTTACGATCAACAGTTTATTGAAAAAACATTGCCTCATCGTTATCCTTTTGCATTGGTGGACAAAGTAATTGAATTGAGCGATACACATATTGTAGGGATAAAAAATGTAACCTTCAACGAATGGTTTTTTCAAGGCCATTTTCCCGGCAATCCGGTAATGCCCGGCGTATTACAGATAGAAGCGCTTGCACAATGTGGTGGTATTTTAGCTATCAATTTAAGCGGCGGCGGAGAGCATGATACTTATTTTTTAAAAATTGACAATTGTAAGTTCAAAAATATGGTACGCCCCGGTGATACACTTGTTTTGAAAATGGAGCTAATTGCCCCTATTCGTAGAGGAATATGCGAAATGAAAGGAACGACCTATGTAGGAAATAAAGTTTGCTCAGAAGCTATTTTGGTGGCACAGATTGTAAAGAGAGGCTAAATTTAATTCTTCGTAGATAGGGCAAAACATCAACCCTCTTTAGGGCGAGACAATTTACAAATACTATTTTTAAGTAAGCAGAGTCTCCAAATAGACTAACGCTGGTAAGATGCGGGCAGCTATGCTACGCACCTGCTCGAAGCCGGAACAGACATCAGCTACATTCAGCAGCTATTGGGGCATAACAACATCAAAACCACACTGTTATACACACAGGTAGGGCAAAAAGACCTGAAAAAAGTAAAAAGCCCATTAGACAATATGTAAACCTGCGCATATTAAATATCCGCAAAACACAAAACTTGCGTATATTTTTTACAACTAATTGATAATCAGATTTGGAATTTTGAAAGAGTT
>JAFDXF010000040.1 GCA_018268055.1 Bacteroidota bacterium | reverse complement strand
ATCTTTCTTTCTTCCCTTCCTGCGTAAACCAATCCCGATATCGCTTTGCTCATCGGGACCTTGTTTTTCTAAAACTCCTTCGTCGTTTTGAAAAACTACGGCTGAGCTAAGGAGGAATATGTCTTAAATCTTCAATCTTTCTTTCTTCCCTTCCTGCGTAAACCAATCCCGATATCGCTTTGCTCATCGGGACCTTGTTTTTCTAAAACTCCTTCGTCGTTTTGAAAAACTACGGCTGAGCTAAGGAGGAAGCTAACCAACCCTCTCAGGATGGGCGGCAAAAATAGGGATTTTATAGTGTTTGAAAAACTCATTATTAAGAAAAATATTACAACTTGTTTATCAAATTTTCTTTTATCCCGGGCCTGCCGTTATGCCTTATTCGGAATCCCTATAAAAAATTATAATTTTCATTGGGGAAAAAGTTAGTTTTCTCAATGAAAAAAATACATACATTTGAGGTGTTAAAAATTTTTAACCCGTTAACATTCTAAATTTAAAAAACATGGCAACAAAAAAAGCAGCCAAAAAAGCAGCTCCTAAAAAAGCAGCAAAGAAAGCAGCTCCTAAAAAAGCAGCTAAAAAAGCAGCTCCTAAAAAAGCAGCTAAAAAGAAAGTAGCTCGTAAACCAAACCCTGCGTTTATGAAAGCGCTTACACCTAGCCCTGCTCTTGCAGCAGTAGTAGGTAGCAAAGCAATGCCTCGTACTGAAGTAGTTAAAAAAGTATGGGAGTACATTAAGAAAAACAAATTGCAGGACAGCAAGAACAAGCGTATGATCAATGCTGATGCAAATCTGAAAGTAGTATTTGGTGGTAAAGGCCAAGTATCTATGTTTGACATGGCAAAACATCTTGCTAAAAACCTGAAATAATATTTTGTTTCAGCAAATAAAAAAGCCGCTCTTCTTTGAGTGGCTTTTTTATTTCTATTTACAAAAGAAAAATATTATTTGACAACTATTGTTTTATCTCCTACTTCTTTCATTCTTCCAATAGAAATTAATTCTGCTCCTAAAATATTTTTGACAGACTCTATCGCTTCTTCTTTAACGCTAAGCAATAGACCGCCATTGGTTTGTGGATCGGGTAATAAACTAAATGCCTCCATTACATTTACACCCGATTCAAATTTTACTTTATCGCTATAGCTATTCCAATTTCTGGTTGTAGCATCAGGAAAAATTCTTTGGGCAATATATTCTTTTACTCCTGCTGCAACAGGAATTTGATCATAAAATATTTCAGCTGTTAAATTACTTCCTTCCGCCATTTCGATTAAATGACCCAACAGTCCGAATCCTGTTATATCAGTCATTGCTGTTACGCCTTTTATCTTTCCTAATTCTTCACCGACTTTATTCAACTTCGACATTTGATCTGTCATTGGTTGTAAATGCTCCGGCTTTAATAATCCTCTTTTTTGTGCGGTTGATAAAACACCTACACCAAGCGGTTTGGTTAAAAACAAATAATCATCTTTCTGTGCAGTATTATTTTTCTTTAGATTTTCAATAGGTAAAATGCCGGTAACAGCGAGACCAAATATTGGTTCGGGAGAATCGATACTGTGTCCACCGGCCAATGGAATACCTGCTTCTTTACAGATAGATCTTCCTCCATCTAAAACTTTCTGAGCAATATCAGTAGATAATTTGTTTACCGGCCAGCCAAGTACTGCTATGGCCATAAGCGGTTTACCACCCATTGCATATACATCACTTATAGAGTTTGCCGCTGCTATTTTGCCAAACGAAAAAGGATCATCTACAATGGGCATAAAAAAATCGGTAGTAGATATAATAGCTGTGCCATTACCTAAGTCATAAACAGCAGCATCGTCTTTACTTGCATTACCCACCAATAGTTTTTCATTACTGGGAAGGGTGATTTCACTTTTTAAAATTTCGTCTAATACTTTGGGTGCTATCTTACAGCCACAACCTGCGCCATGCGAATATTGAGTAAGTTTCAACGTTTCTATCATGGAGCAAATTTCCGACAAAATAAATTAATGAAAGCTGTTAACAATTACTGCTTCTTTCTAAATATGATACCGGAGCTTTTGGTCAAGTCTGAACTAAAGAGAATATTATACACTTCTTCGCCATCTCTTACTACAAGCAAGCCGGTGTTGGGTGGATATTTACCTAAATTATCTGCGAAGAGAACGAGATTAAAATCTTCTTGTTCTTTATTGATATAGATTGTCTTTTTAATTGCCGATGCTTTTAATCCTTGATGAATCATTAGCGGCTCCCCATTCATATATACACTCACTGTATCGCCATCAATTTCCCCATTATCGTATAATGCAAGTACTAAGCTATCAGACTTATAGTTTACAATTTTTGTAAATTCTGTTTTTCGATTGTCAATTACAATTCCCGATGCTGTTATTTCATTATCGCTTTTAATAACTTTTG
Source organism: Bacteroidota bacterium (assembly GCA_018268055.1). Lineage (GTDB taxonomy): Bacteria > Bacteroidota > Bacteroidia > Chitinophagales > Chitinophagaceae > JJ008. Next base: position 21,345 of record JAFDXF010000040.1, on the reverse strand, counting down.
GAGTAACCGGTTCTATTTTGGCTATTGTTGTAACGGTCTCTTTTACAAGCTCAGTGGGTTTAGTATTACTTGGTGTAGTATTTATATTTGCTTGCTTTGAAATGTCAACAGTTGCAACTGAAGGATTTTCTTTTGGCCGAGTGGTTGTCGATGTTGGTGTATTTGTATTAGCAGCAATTGAGGCTTCCGATTTTGGTTTACTTACATTACTTGCAACCGGATTTTTCATTGTTGCCTTTTCAGATATTGCAATTTTCTTTTGTTCTATTTGTGGTGCGGACTTATCAATAAGAGCAGGCTTTATATTATTACTGTTAATATTGGTAGTAGAATAATTTTTATCTAAATCATTTTCCGGTTTTTTTATTGCACCAACAATAGCATCTGCCTGAATGGAACCAACAACAGAAATATCTGCTTCCGCCTTTTGTAGTTCGGGCTTTAAAGGCTGAATATTTATTTTAGCAGTCAAATCTTTATTGTCCTCGGTACTAATTTTTATTTTCTGTGGCTTTATATGTTTGACAACTACCGCCTCTTGTTTTCGATCTTTGTAAAAAGCAACTTGATCGGCAAGATTTAATTCTTCTAAGTGTGGAAATACTTTTGACAAGCTAAAATCTTTTTCTTCACTAAGTGTCACTTTTCCGGTAACAGCATAGTATTTTTTTGTTGCATTAGTTTTCCATGTTCCGTCAAGATACCATGAACTGTCTGCCTTATTTCTCTTGAATGTGCTGGTAACTTTTACGCCTTTGTCCAATTTACCTCTGAAGTTGTAAGCAATGATTTCTTCGTCTGTTACATTACACTCATCTCCGTTGATTACGCCTTTTACTCTTTTAACAATGTAATATAAGGTGTCATTTACAATAAATTCATTGCAACTATAACCATATACTTTTCCTTTATATTCAGTAAGTGCTATTTCGAATGATTGATCTTTTCTAATGGAGGAACTGTCATTAGTAAGTGTGCCGGACCAAAGTCCGGTTAGTGTTTGCGCACATAATGTTACCGATGCGAAAAGAAATATTATCGCAATGCTAAATGGGAGAATATGTTTTTTGAGCATGAGCAAGTAGTGGTCGGGTATTTTCAGTGGTTATAGATTTACATTCAATGCAATGTAATAACGAATTTATGTTCTCCCGATTGTGTAGGGAGCGCTGATAAAATTTATCGTAGTATTTCAAAAGAATCCGAAAACTTTCTAAGAAGTTGTCCGTTTGTAAATATTCAATAGCCGGTTGAGCATTTTGTCCGCCTAATTTTTGCTTGATGCGCTCTATAGCTGCAATCAATTGTTCTTTATCAAGCTTTCCATACTCTTGCACAATATATTTTAGACGTTCTTCAAATGGGATGTCGAGAAAAAACACCGGCGAATTACGCATCGTTGTCCATAAATCTTTGGGTATGTTTATATGTCCTATTCTTTGCGATTCATCTTCGAGCCAAATAGGTTTGTTCGCCTTCATTGCATTTTGCAAACTCAAAGCGAGTATGTTTTCAAACATCTCCTGTGAGGGTTGTGTCGGCAATCCTATATTTCCAAATGCAGAACCTTTGTGTGATGCAATACCTTCCAGATCGATCACTGCTTCATTATGTTTTTTTAGCGCCAACAATAATTCTGTTTTCCCTGAACCGGTATAACCGCCTAAAACATGAAACCGAAGAGGAATTTTAAATATATCTAATACATGGTTTCTAAATTTTTTATACCCGCCTATAAGTGTATAAACTTTAAAGCCATATAAATCCAAAAGCCATGATACTGCACCACTGCGCATACCACCACGCCAACAATAGATTAAAATTATTTTCGACTCTTTACTTTTCTCGGAGTGTACTGCAATAATATTTTCTGTCTGTTCAATCATTGCTCTCATTTTTGGGCCGAAGAAATCAACACCATCTTTTATTGCTACTTCACGACTGCGTTGTTTGTATGAAGTACCAACGATTTTTCTTTCTTCATCTGTAAACAAAGGCATAGAGTGTGCCTCTGGCAAATGAGCATGATTGTATTCACCCGGGCTACGCACATCTATTACCGGATGTTCTGCTGCGAGTGTTATGAATTGTTCAATATGTATTCTTTCTACCGGCACAAGTTATTTTACCTGATTCGTGACAAAGCTAACTCCTGAATGCAATACTGTATAAAAAAAACCGCCGTTGAAAAACGGCGGCCTTTTAGGGATGAAGCTAATGCTTCCTATTTATGGTTTCACAACAATTCCTCGAGCTGCTATTCTCTTACCATTTTGATCCAGCACATTTACAAAGTAAGTACCGGAAGTTTTAATACCTGGTAAGCTAATGTCCAATCTTGAATAAGCAAGAACGGTAACAAATCCTTTTTCATACACTTTAGCACCTTTAGCGTCAAAGACTTGAACGGTTGCCTTTTCGCCGGGCTGATTGTAGAATCGTACTTGGAACTGTCCATTGTTTGGAACAGGATAAATCCAAAGACCATCAGATTTTTGTGCCGTTACTGTTAAATTATCAGAGGTGTTTACACAACCATTCGGATCTGTATATACCACTTTATAAACACCAGCATTATCTACAGCCAATCCGCTCAATGTGCTACCGGATACTCCATTCATAAGTGCTCCGTTCAAATACCAAACATAACTTCCACCTGCTGGACTTGCATCTGCAGTAATCGTAAGTGTTTGTGTAGGAGTAAGCGAAGGAGCTATTGAAGTACGCAACTTAACAGTTGGCAATGGATTTACATATAAGCTGGCATGTGTAGATGTAACCGTTGTACAAAGCCCTATGATATTAACACGATAAGAGTTTGTGTTTTGTGTTCTTATAGCATTACTTATTGTATAAGTTGAAGCATTTGCACCTGAAATATTTACCCAGCTACTGCCATCCCACGCTTGCCACTGATAAGATTGTGCATTCGTAGCAGTTACACTAAATGTTGCATTTGTTCCGGAACAAACTGTTTGATTGGTTGGCTGCTGAGTAATAATTGGTAATTGTCCGTCATTGACTGTTACAGTAAATGAACAAGTTACTGAACTGCCGGCAGCATCGGTTGCTTTATGTGTAACAGTAGTAGTTCCCAATGGGAATGTGCCGCCACTTGCAGGGCCTGCAGTTCTTGTTATGGTTACACCGGGGCAGTTATCTGTAGCGGTAACTGCCGGATAGTTTACTGCAGCTGTACAAGAGCCGATTGGCGTTGTTGCAAGGATGTTTGCAGGACAAGTGATAACCGGAGCTTGAACATCTTTTACAGTAACAGTAAAAGTACAAGTAGTAGCACCACAACTGTTGGTAGCAGTAGCGGTAACAGTAGTAGTACCAACAGGGAAGAAACTTCCTGAAGCTTGAGAATAAGTAATAACAGGGGCAGGACTTCCTGAAGCTACAGTTGCAGCATAAGTTACATTAGCACCACATTGGTTTGTTGTATTATTTACTGTAATATTTGGAGTACATGTTGTAATAACCGGTACAGAATTCACAGTAAGAGTGCCATTTCCTGAAGTTAGTAATCCCGAACAATAAGTATCCACAATACACCTATATCTATAGCCGTTCATCGAAGGAGTAGTTGCAGGTGTAGTATAGTTAGCACTAGTTGCTCCCGCAATATCTGTAAAGGTTGCTCCACCATCTGTGCTTACTTGCCATTGATATAAAGTAGTAGGCCCGTTAATACCTACACTAAATGTAGCAGTTGCTCCAGGACAAACTGCCTGATTGGAAGGTTGAGCATTAATTGTATTTGTATTACAAGGAGGAATTTTTGCAGTCCACAAACCACGGCCATGTGTTGCAGCAACAATTGTACTGTCGCTTGCTCTCATTTTCAACATGTTTGTTTTTACTGCAGGGAATCCCGGCTCTGGAAGCCATTCAGTACTCATACCATTTACTTTTGTTGTGGTATAAATTCCTGCTTCTGTTCCCAGATAAATTTTATTGTTATCACCCGGTTCAAACATTGCCCAACGAACGGGCATATCGGGCAGATTACCTTCAATCGGTGTCCAATTCGTTCCACCATCAGATGTTAACCAAACACTGCTTACACCATAATTTGTATAAGTTGCTATGATGTTGTTATCATCAGTACCAACATTCACGCAGTTGATTGTTCCAACAGGAAATGCAGCACTGCTGATTTGAGTAGTGTTTGCATCTATATTCGCATTGGTTACGGTGTTTGCATTTTCCAAACGAAAAACTCTTCCATTGTTTGTGCCAAAGAATACCCGATTAGCATTATAAGGAGACATTTTTAAAGCAGTAAGCGATATAGTAGTTGCTCCTAAAGTTGCTGTTGAAAACTGAAGAACAGTACTAGCACTAGCAGTATTTGCATTGGGCCAGCGGCGTATCTGACTTAATGGGCCATTGCTACAATACATAATATTTTGTGCATCATCATAATCAAACGGATTTACAAATAAACCTTGAGTAGATGAGAGATTCACAGAACTCCAAGTAGCTCCACCATTTGTAGTACGACGATATTGATTATACACATAACTTCCAAATTGAATCAACGGGTTTTGTTGATTGATATGCACGATACATCCATCACCGCCTGTTACCTCAATTGAATAGCTAAGTCCAGGATTTTTTAACTGGTGTGTACCATTGTCTTGCGCGCCTGCAATCAAATAAGGCGAGCCTGCAGTAGGGTGAATAGCTCCTGCGTAGAATTGTTTAATACCAAGATTTCTATTTTTATCTTTAAAAGTAGCCCCATTATCATTTGAGTAAAAGAGGCCTCCATCACAGGCCATAATCATTCTTGTTTGTCCGCCTGTAACCCAATACATGTGGAAATGATGATCTGCGTGCACATAAGGCATTGTGCTCACCCAGTTTGTAAACTTAGTCCATGTAGCACCTCCATTTGTAGAGCGATAGGCATCCAATCCACCTGCGATTAAAATATCAGAGTTTGTTGGGTTGATAGCCATTGCAATATTATACCAACCCTGTCCGCTACCTAAGCCGGCTGGAAGAATTGCAGTATTTTTTTTCGTCCAAGTAGCACCACCATCATCCGATCTCCAACAACTATCGGTATTATAAGCCGTATTGATTGTTATTGCATAAAGTGTTTCACCCAAAACAGCTAATTTGGTGCGAATAGCTCCTGCAGAAGCTCTGAAACCAGCACCTGCAGACCATGTGCCGGGAGTAACCGTTGTTGGATTGGTCGTATAGCGCTGGTTCACCATATTGTTTGCAGCCAAATAACCAAATGTTGCATTCAAATTTCCTGAAGCGGTAAATTCAAAATCTGTACAAGTATTATTTCCGGCAGTGGTTAAATCTGAGGGTGTAATATCTGTCCATGTGTTACCTCCGTTTGTTGAGCGAAAAAGGCCTTGGCTTTGTGCGATAGGCAAAACAGTAATGCGGCAAGCGAGATAAACATTTCCTGCAGCATCACATCCGATTTTATAGTTTCTTAAAAAGTTAGACGTTGAAGGCAGTTTATTAAAGGTAAGACCACCATTCGTTGATTTATAAACCCCATCGCCATAAGTTGCATCGGCATTGCTGGTTGCTTCGCCGGTTGCTACATAAATAGTCTGCGGATTCGTTGGGTCTTGTGCGAAAGACGAAATGGCTAGATTGCTGAAATTATCATTGACACTTGTCCAATTTGGAAATTGATCCAAGAAATTAGTACAACGCCATACTCCACCCGCTACACCACCGGTAAATGCGGTATTGCCTGATGGATCATTTAAAGTATCCAATAAAAATGCACGAATACGGCCAGAAGTAGAGCCACCGGCTGTGCTACCTGTGCCGCCGCCTCTTCCATTTCCATTGGAGGGGCCTACGCTATCATAGATAGGACCTCTTTCTTCCCATGAAAGTGGAAGGTAACCTCTTTGCAATGGTGTTTCTTGTTTTAATCTTTCTGTGTATTCCAGAGCTTGCGCCAGTCTGTTGTAAGGAACATATCCCAGAGCGGGATCTTTCATTTTTTCTGCTTCTTCTTGACCTAATCTAAAGGCGTTATCATACTTGTCTTTTTTTTCTTCCTCTTCTTCTCTTAATCCTTTTTTTTCGGTAAAGCAGGATGCTAATATTCCTGCCGTGAGGCAGAATAACAATAGTTTTCTCATATTGCAGTTTTTGTAGTTGTAAAAACCTTGGTTGACAACTGCTATGACGTAAATTTTTAAGAAAACCTTTGCTATTTTCTTAAATAATAAAAAAAATGAAAAAGCCGGAATGTATCCCGGCTTTATAGAAATTAGATATTTTAAGAAACTACCTGTTCATACTTGCCAGAAATTCTTCATTGTTCTTTGTTCCTTTCATTCTATTTTGAAGTTCTCGCATGGCTTCTTCAGAATTCATATCAGTAAGATAAACACGAAGTAGGTTCATTCTTCGCAATACATCTTTGTCTAATAACAGATCATCTCTTCTTGTACTGGATGATACAATGTCAATTGCAGGGAAGATACGCTTGTTGGACAATTTGCGATCTAATTGTAATTCCATATTACCGGTTCCTTTAAATTCTTCAAAAATAACTTCGTCCATTTTACTTCCGGTATCTACAAGAGCTGTAGCAATGATGGTGAGAGATCCGCCATTTTCTATTTTACGTGCAGCGCCAAAAAACTGTTTTGGCTTTTGCATCGCATTCGCTTCTACACCACCAGACAATACCTTTCCTGATGCGGGAGCAACGGTATTATGTGCTCTCGCCAAGCGGGTGATAGAATCTAAAAGAATAACCACATCATGGCCACACTCTACTAATCGTTTTGCTTTTTGCAATGCAATGGTAGAAACCTTCACGTGTTTCTCTGCAGGTTCATCAAAAGTAGAAGCAATTACTTCTGCTTTTACGCTGCGCTCCATATCGGTTACCTCTTCCGGTCTTTCATCTACCAGCACTACCATTAGATAACATTCAGGATGATTTTCGGCAATGGCGTTGGCCACTGCTTTCAATAGCATTGTTTTACCTGTTTTGGGTTGTGCTACGATCAATCCACGTTGTCCTTTTCCGATTGGAGTAAAAAGATCTATAATACGAGTTGATAAATCGGATGGAGTAGTAAATAAATTTAATTTCTCAAATGGAAATAACGGTGTGAGATAATCAAAAGGTACACGATCTCTCACCTCTTCAGGGCTTTTTCCATTGATGTTATCCACCTTCAACAATGCAAAATATTTCTCTCCTTCTTTCGGAGGGCGTACTGCACCGGATACAGTGTCACCTGTTTTTAAACCAAATAATTTTATTTGTGAGGGCGATACATAAACATCATCGGGTGAAGAAAGATAATTGTAGTCGGAAGAGCGAAGGAATCCATATCCATCGGGCATCATTTCCAATACACCTTCACTGAGTATTATACCATCAAACTCAACATTAAACAGTTGTTCTCTTTTTTGCGGATAAGGTTTGTTTTGTTGCACCGGTGGCTCAACAGGTGAATCAACAGTAGAGGGGACTGCTACCACTTCTTTTTCTGTAGCGGTGTTTACTTCAGGAATGATATTTTCAGAAACCGATTCTACTATTACAGGCTCTTTATGTTCTATTCTTTTTTTGATTTTTTTTATGGGGGCTTTTTCTGTAGCCGCCTGCTTTTCGGCAGGAGGATGTACGTGTTTTTTTATCTGCATATTGGGTTTTTTAGAGTCCTCTGCGGCTGTATCATTGCTTACTACTTCTGCTTCTTCACTACTGTTGGCAGTAGTAGTTTTTATGATGCGCTTTCGCTTTCCTTCTGTAGAAGGGCCGGCAGCTTTGGCATCGGCAATAGCTTGGCTATCTAGAATTTTATATACTAAATCTTGTTTGCTTAGTTTTTTTGCATTTGAAATTTTTAGTTGCTCTGCAATGTCGAGCAATTCAGGAACGAGCATGTCGTTCAATTGAAGGATGTCATACATAAAAAATACATAAAGGGGTTAATTCGTAAACACAAAACATTGCATTACCAGTCTTGTAAATCTTTGAAATTTTGAAATTTATATTGAAAGAAAAAGGCAGAAGATGGAGTAAAAATTTCAGAGGTACTATACTCATCAGCCTCTTTCCACTGCAAGAATAGTATAAAATTTGGAAAATCAAAAAAAATATTGAATTTATTAGATAGTTATGGCCATTCCATAACCCGAAGCTCATTATTGAGGCTTACCTTTGCACGGCTCAAAAAAATAATTATGTTTCATAAAAGAATTAAAATAAAAGACCTGTTAACTCAAGAACCAAAAGGGCAGGAAGTAACAGTGATGGGATGGGTACGTACTTTTCGCAACAATCAATTTATTGCACTCAACGACGGAAGTACAAATAATAATATACAGGTAGTAGTAGAGCTGGGCAGCTTTGATGAAAGTTTATTAAAAAGAATTACTACTTCGGCAGCGCTGAAAGTACGTGGCATTGTGGAGCCTTCGCTTGGCAAAGGTCAAAAGATGGATTTGAAAGCCAAAGAAATAGAAATATTAGGCGACAGTGATTCGGAAGCATATCCATTGCAGCCCAAAAAACACAGCTTAGAATTTTTAAGAGAAATTGCGCATTTGCGTTTTCGTACCAATACATTTGGTGCTGTTTTCAGACTGCGTCATGCATTAGCTTTTGCGATTCATCAATTTTTTAATGACAAAGGCTTTGTATATATGCACACACCCATCATCACCGCGAGTGATGCAGAAGGTGCGGGTGAAACATTTAGAGTAACAACATTGCCTATAGACGGAACAGCCCCTAAAACAGAAGATGGCTCCATTAATTTTAAAGAAGATTTTTTTGGGCGCAGCACCAATCTTACAGTAAGCGGCCAGTTGGAAGCAGAACTTGGTGCAACAGCTTTTGGTGATGTTTACACTTTCGGCCCAACATTCAGAGCAGAAAATAGCAATACGGCAAGACACCTTGCCGAGTTCTGGATGATAGAGCCTGAAATGGCTTTCTATGATATTGAAGATAATATGGAACTCGCTGAAGAGTTTATCAAATATTTGATTCGCTATGCAATGGATAATAATCGTGAGGATTTAGAGTTTCTGGCACAGCGGCTTGCAGAAGAAGAAAAACAATTGCCACAAGACAAACGAAGCGAATTAGGTTTGATAGAAAAATTGGAGTTTGTGCTGAATAATAGTTTTGAAAAACTTACTTATACAGAAGCAATATCCATTCTTAAAGAAAGCAATCACAACAAGAAGAAAAAATTTCAATACGACATCACAGGATGGGGAATGGACTTGCAGAGTGAGCACGAAAGATATCTTGTAGAAAAACATTTCAAGAAGCCTGTAATACTTTATAACTATCCTGCTGCCATTAAAGCATTTTACATGCGTCAAAATGATGGCTGCGAAGCGGGCAAACAAACTGTAGCCGCAATGGATATTTTGGTTCCCGGAATTGGCGAGATTGTTGGCGGCTCTCAAAGAGAAGAACGATTAGAAAAGTTAGTGTCAAGAATGAAAGAAATGAATATCCCTGCTGAGGAACTCTGGTGGTATTTAGATATTCGCAAATTTGGCACTGTACCACATGCAGGTTTTGGATTAGGGTTTGAAAGAATGGTACAGTTTGTAACCGGCATGACGAACATCCGCGATGTAATTGCATTTCCGAGAACACCAAAGAGTGCAGAGTTTTAAGAATTTGTCAATAAATAAATGTAGTAGCTATAATAAAGTAATGGCTACTATGAATTAACGGATTGTTTTTGCATTTTGATAAACACTTCTGTTCCTTTTGCTTTCGTGCTTTCAATTCGAATGGTAACATCCATTGTCTTTAGCAAATCTTTTATTATAAGATAGCCGAGGCCGTGTCCTTTCTTATTGTCAACGTTTGCAGAAGTCACTACTATCTCATCTGCCATTAAGCGCTCTATTTGCTCAGCGGTCATTCCTACTCCTTCATCTTTTACCGATATAATAATGTTTCCATCTTGCTCGATAGCATTCACGTCGATTGTGCCTTTTTCAGTAAAGTGAATGGCATTGGTCAATAAATTATAAATAAGAATTTTTAACGGCTCATAAAATTGATATACTAATTGTTCTTCCTTTACATTGTTTTGTATCAACAGGCCTTTTTGCTTTGCAAGCGACTGTAATATACCCATCACTTGCTCTACCATTTTATATAAGTAAAATGTTTCTTTCGCCATTCGCCTATTTTCATTCTGATACTTGATCCAGTTTAGAATATTGGTGGAAAGCAGTTGCAGCTCTTGCGAAGTATTGGTCATTTCTCTTACCGTTTCCTGTTGTAGTTCTTCCGACATCAATTTCTTTTTTTCTAACAGACTCTTGCCCGCTACCGTTACAAACTTTAATGGCGTGATGATATCATGGCTGATTATAGAAATAAGCTTCGTCTTTATGCTATTGCTTTTTTCTAGTATTTCATTCTGCTGTTTTAGTTCTTTTGTTTTTTCATTTACCTGTTCTTCCATTTCTCTTTGTCTTATCTTATATTGCCTCGTACGAAAGCGCAGATAAAGAGAGATGCTACCTAACAATAATAAACTGCTAAGTATATAAAACCACCAACTTCTTGTCCAGGGTGTGCTGATATTAAATTGAATATTTTGATAAGAATAATTATTAATTCCGAAGCCATTCATTTTACGTAACTTTAATTGATGTTTCCCGGGATCAAGATTTGAAAGCACAATAGCAGCATTATTATCTAAAACTACCGGAATCCATTTATCACTATTATCCAATAGATATTCTAAATAAATATTTTCTTTATTGCACCACGACGCAAATCCAAGTTTAATCGTAATATCTCTTTTACTAAAAGGTATTGATTTTATAGCTAAAGAATCGGGTGAAATTTTTATATCTCCTGCTATAAATTCATCAATATAAATTTTGCCTTCAGGCAGCAAGGGTTGTGCTTCATCCGGGTTTACCCAAAGAAGACCATCCATTGTAGGAAACGAAAGTGTATTGTTTTTCAGAGCAAGTGCACAAGGAGAGCAACCGCCGTTCATTTCAGTAATTCCCATGCCATCATTTTTTCCGAAATAATGATAATAAACCGATGGTCGATCATGCTCATACGCATCAATAAGATCAGAGAGTTGTGCTTTAAACAGACCACGATTACTGCTTATCCAACAAAAGCCATTGTTGTCAGGAATAAAACAGTGTGTGTAAAGCAAAAAATTATTTTTATCAAGTGGCATGGCTTTAATCTTACCATTCTTCCATACATAATAACCTTTGCCGTAAGTACCTATAAACACATAGTCTTTGTATTTCCATAAGCTACGAATACAATAACCAAATAGATTCAGCAGTGTATCGGTTGATTGTTTCGCAAGATTATACAGAATCAACCCATCACAAGAAGCCACTCCCAATACCCCCGGCGAAAACTCCAGCATAGAATAAGAAGCAGACTGTTGTTTTTTATTTTTTCCCGGGTAAAATAAGTATTGTAAAGTGTCGCCGCTAATCATCCCCAATCCAAGATAATAAGAGAAATAAAGTTTTCCTTCGGCTGTCGTCATTGCAAAGTTGGACACTACTTCGGGTATCTTATGATACACCTTTGTTTCTCCATTTCTATAATCATATCGATGCAATAAGTTTTTACCATACTTGACATTGTACTGCACAAACCATAATAGAGAATCACCGCTTTTGTAAGTACTATAATCAAATTTACCTTTTATTGGAAGTGCAACGGGGCGATGATTGGTTGCTCCTATAATATGCCCTTCATTGGTAAGTACTGCTCCATTTGATAACTCTATCTGAGCATAATAAGCATTTCGTTCTCCAATATCTGTATTATCATTCTTCATTGTGGTGACGCTATTCTTGTTGACAACAATCACGCCTTTTGAATCAGTGCCAATAAAAAGAATTTTATTTTTTTCACTGTATTGTGCAAAGCGTATAAAAGAATATGAAGGAACGACTGAACAAATTAATGTTGCTTCAATCGCATCATTTTTATAATCAAGCAACCATGCTTTATTATCCGAAAACAAAATTGGGAGATGCATTCCGTTTTCAAAATACAATAGACTATTATTCTTATTGATAGAAATAGGTTTGTCAATTGTAGAAAGAATCTTTATGGGTTCAAACGTTCGAAAGTTGTTTTTAAGAATGTAAAATCTTTTTTCGTTATCTGTAACAAACAACTGTCCATTGATCAATACCGGAGCACCGTACATTGCGGGAATAGTAATATGAATAGGTTCAACAGCATTTTCTGTTATGTAATAAAAATTTTGGTTATTGATTACAATCAGTATTGAAGTATCCGTCAACTGAAGTACATTGCTCCAAACTGGATCTTTTGACTGCAGTATAAACGCTAGCAACTTACTTCTCAAAACATTTCCTTCTATACTCAGGTAAAATCTTTTTTTAAAACCTACTACATCTTTTGCTTCATTATACTTTTGTCCGATTATGATATTTTCCTTTACAGATAGAACATTATCTCCTACATCTGCAGTAAATATTTCGCCGCTGATGCTTTTTACGGCATAAGCCATGCGTTCATGAAAAAGACCGGGTGTATTTTGTTTTGTAAAATTGACGAAGTCACGTCCGTTATATCGAGAGATGCCCGCTTCGGTTGCGATCCATAGAAAGTCATTTTTTTCGTCCCACTCCAATCCTTTTATGCCATTGGAAGGAAGTCCGTTTTCCGTTGTAAATTGCTGAATATGATATGGGGCAACATCTTGTGCAAGAAGTCGATTAAAAATAAAAAGCAGGAAGAAAAATAAAACAAAGGCTTTTTTCATATACAGAATGAATTACAAAGTAACTCATTCTGTTTAATAGTTCACATTATAAAGTGTGGCAAGTTCTATCAATTCTTTAATATTACCTGCATTGGTCTTTTCATAGATACGAGTTTTCAATGTAGATACCGTATTCATTTTCAAATTCAGTGATTCTGCAATTTCTTTAGTACCCAATCCTTTTAATAAATAATGCAGTACTTCCAGTTCACGAGGGGCAAGTGTAGTAAAGGGATTGTCCTGATGCTGAATATTATTGCTGCGAAGTGGCGCTTCATTTTTCAAAAACTTGTGTAATACTTGTATCAATTCTTCGTCGCCGCACGATTTGGATAAATAATAATTAATGCCGTATTGTTTTACTGCTTCGCCATAGATCTCTGCCGGCTGCATTGAGAACACCAAGATATTCAGATTCGGATATACTCTTCTTATATTCGGAATTACTTCCAATGTACTGCCGTCTGATAATATGATATCAAGAACCAAATGAGTATATTTTTTCTTTATCAAATCCTTCATCAATTCGCTACAAGTGCCCACTTCAGTAATGTCTGCATAGCCCAGTGTCAATTGCATGTGCAACTTTAATCCCTTTCTGATCATACTGTGATCATCGGCTATCAATATGCAGGGTTGTGATACGGAACGAGTCATATTTTCATTATTATTCAGTGTGCCTATTTCCATGCATTATCTAATGTCTTTATTACGATTTATTGAATAATTGTAACCGTTCCTTTTATCACTTCCGGCTTATCAGGATATAGTTTTATTGTATATACATAAGAGCCGGGTATCATCAAACCCTTATACAAACCGTTCCAAGGATTGCCATAATAGTTTTTGGATTCAAAAACTTTCTCGCCCCATCGGTTATAAACTGTTACTAAAGCATCAGGATATAAAGCAAGTCCGGGTATTTCCCATTTATCATTCTTGCCGTCATTGTTGGGTGTAAAACCGTTTGGTATATACAATTTTGAAATGGGTGTAATCTGTACTGCGTCTTTTCCAATACATCCTGTCAATTTATCTGTTGCTGTTATCGTATAAGTTATTGTTACATCTGGTGTAGCCAATGGGTTTAATATCGAAGTGGAACTAAGTCCGTAAGGTGGCGACCAAAGGAAGTTATAATTATCCGGATTCGTTATAGTAGCATCTAATATCGTGGAAGCGCCAAGGCTAATTATCTTGTCAGGCCCAGCATTTACAATAGGCGAGGGAGTAATGACTACTGAGTTTGTTGTTTCCGTCGAGCCACAACCATTATTATCGGCTACAGATAGCTTTACAGTATAATTACCCGAGGAGTTATAACTACGTGTGAAAGGAGGAATTTGATTGCCTGTGCCATTACCAAAATCCCAACGCCAAGTAGTAATACCGGTAGCAGCCGAATTGAACTGCAATGATGCTTGCGGACAAGCAGGACTTCCGATAATAGAAAACGGAGCCGGAGCCGGGTTAGTGTTGATTGATGGAATAATTTTCTGAACCGTATCAGGACTACAAGTACCAGCAACAGTAGCTGAATGTCTTACTACAATATTTGTAGCCGGTGTAGTGTTTGTAAATACAGCAAAGTTATTAGCAGATGTTGTAAGAAGATTGCCGCCAAAATCCCACCAGAATACCATACTTCCATCAGCAGGTAATGATGAAGTGAGTTTTATAGCACTATCCACACAATATTTTCCACTTATGGTGAAAGAAAGTTGTGGGCCTGTACCATTCGTAATATTCACCGTCTTGGTAGTATCTCCTGTACAGCCATTGTCTGCATAGATACGATAGCGCACATCGTGACTGCCGGATGAAGAAAATCGCTTTCGAGCATTCTCAGTATTTTGAGTACTGCCATCATCAAAATTCCATAAATATTGTGTGATATTAAACCCTGTAGTATTTGATTGATTGGTAAATGTAACCGTATCGGCCAAACAGGTTTGAGGTGAAATGCTGAAATTGGCAACAGGTCCTGGCTTTACGAGTACTGTAAGTGTATCGGTAATTGTATTATTACATGCATCAATTTCGGGAGCTGTATAGCTGATAGGTATTTTATAAGTACCAGCCGTTGCAAAAGAAAGATCCTGCTGAACTGTATAAACATGATAGGTTCTTCCATTCATAATTGATGTTCCGGTTGGTACAGGATTAGCAATTATAGAATCGGCAGTCGGTGTTAATCCGGGAACTTCGCTAAAATGCCAACGAATATTGGTTAAAGGATAACCCACTTTTGCAAAGATTCTGAAAGGTGTTTTAGGACATGTAATAGTATCGGGAACACCTGAAGTATTAAAAACGTTTTTAATCTCACTCTTTACATCAAGATTATTAATATTACAGCCTACATTATAGCCATAACTTTCGTAGGCGCCTAAACCATACACAGTAGCAGTGAATGTAGAGTCGCTTACAATAGTATGCTGCATATCCATACCTCCCGACAAATCAAAGACGGCTACTGAATATGCATTATTGTTAGGGTGTGTTTTTATTTGTGAGCCGGGTACAGTCGAGCCATCTACTCTTAGAGAACTTAGGCCCTGTGTTGGGATAATAATATTGACATAAGATTTTGAAATAAGATTTAAAGAGCTGATGTAAAAAATAACAGAGTTCTGTCCTTGTTCAATAGGACTTAGATAAAACATTTCAGGATCGCCAATAGCCAACTGCATCGGTTGGATGGATTGCCAGCATTGTGCTCTATTAGGTATGTATTGAGAAATAAGAATTGGTTTATCTGCTTCTATATAATCGCCTCCGATTGAATCGACAAATTGGTAGTAAAAGTTTTTTATTAATCCGGTCAATGCTACACCATTTCTTTTTACAACGGTAGAAGGATCCCTCACACACACTCTGTAATAGTTTCTGAAAGTTGCATTGATATCGCCGCTAAAATTACTAATCGTATGATGAGTAAGATAGCGTGTGCCCCATGCCTGTGCAGGAAACACTTGCTGCTGCACTGCTTCGCCACCATCTTTTTGGCAAACGTGCATACCACCCGTTCCTGAAAAAAGTGCTACCGGATGACACTTGCCATCACCACCGGCAACAGACACAATCTTGCTGCCTGTAAGGTCTTTACTGGAATTAACAGTATCTGAAAACCATCCATCAGCGAAGTTTGCTTTTCCAAATACAGTATAGATTTCTCCTTTATTTAGATTGACCGTATAAGTCTGTCCCGGAAGCCAACCATTTTTACAAGTATCTGATGGAGTGATTTGTATTCTTGTATTATCATCTTTTGCAATTACATAAAACCAGTCATACCAATCAGGAAAATTGATTCCTGTTGGACTTATCATATATGGCGGGTTTGAATTTCCCAATGTTTGATAATAACTGACTGAATAATAAGTAAATCCCCATGTATCAGAAGGCATAAGCATAGTAGCAGCAGAATACATTGCATCGTATTGGTGGGCATAAACCGCTACCGGCACATCACTCAAAATATGTATTGCTCTATTTGACGCACCATCAGAAAGTATTCTAGCATCATTGGCTCCTGATTTTGGAATAAGGATAGATGCATCTGCTGTATTAGCCGGAATAGTAAGGTTTTGCGACCATGTAGTACCATTAATACTTACGGTAACATGAGCTGTCTGTGTGGTAGTACTTATATATAATGCTAATTCTTGTTTATTCACAGGGTCTCCAAGTCCGGCATGTGCAAAGAAGTTTGAACTGAAGCTATAACCCAGCCAAAACTCTTTGCCTCTATTAGATTTGTTTTGACCGGTACTATTTATTGAAAATACCTGCAAACATATCAGTAACAATACAATATAAGATCGAAATTTATAATTCATATCAGACTGCTAAAGTCATTCTTCCTTTTTCAAATTTCAGTAGAATTAATTCTACAACCAAAAATTTGAAGATTACCTACTCTTGTCCTATCATTTAATTGCCCAAAATTTAAATCTGCTAGAATGAAAAGCATCATTAAAAAAAACAAGTGGTACTTCCCCGTAGTAATTTTTTTACTACTGTTGAACGTATCCGCACATGCACAGGGATTTAATGCCACAAGTTGGCGTTTCAGCAATCCCAAACAGTTCGGTTTTTCCGTACTGGATGTTGACTACTTTGACAACAATAATGTAATAGCCGTTGGTAGTGATGGCGGTATTGCCAAAAGCACAGATGGTGGCCGCAACTGGACATACGGTGTTTTTACCTATTCCAACCCATTGGGGTTTGTAACAAAAGCATCGTTTAACGATGTGCACTATGTAAGTGCTAATGTGGCTTATGCTGTAGGCGATCGCGGCCTTATGGCTAAAACAATAGACGGAGGAACCACTTGGACCTTTATAAAATCGCCTCTTTGGGCTAATTCTAAAAACATCAATGCTTGCTGGTTTTTAGATGACAATAAAGGATATATAGGTGGGCAGTTCAACACATTGGATTCTTTTCCTAAACTATATGTTACTAACAACGCCGGAGCTACATGGGATTCTATCAGTGCTCCTGCATCCAATGGTGTAACACGCTGTGGCTACATCAATAATCCTAATATTTCTTCTGTCTTATTGCCTGTGGATTCAAAAGCAAAAGATATTTATCGTATAGAGTTTTTGCCCAATGGCATTGGTTATATCTGCGGCCAAGCCAGCCCTTTATTTCCGGGGGTTAGCCAAAATGCTGTAGCTTCAACTTGTTTGCCCAGTACGGGGACTTTGACAACTGGAGCACACACAGCAGCGTTACTCTGGAAATTTGAACAGGGTGTGCTTACTGATTATTCTATAAGCAAAGAAAGAATTGGATATACGGGTATAAATACGAACACTGTTACTTGTACTACAGGCTATCAAAATCTTACTCCTGCTGCACAGACGTATAGAGCAATGAATATCATTAATGATACCACAGTTGTATTAATGTCATTTAATAATAATACAGTTGTAAAAGTAACTACAGGTCCAAACTCTAAAACAGCAAACGTAAATAATAGTGGCGCATTGGAAAAAGGGAAATATACAATGTTGAATTTTCCTTCACCACCAACCGGTGGACCTGATGCAGGCCCGCCAATTCCCAATCCTCAAGTGCTCTCTGCATCAAACCCTTACCACATGGTACGCAACAGTAACGGAGTATTGATTGTTGGTACAATGGGCAGTAGCTTTTTTGGTACGCCAGGTAGCTTATGGATGTCTTCAGACACCGGTAGAAACTGGGTAAGAAGTGCTCTTGGACCACAGGGTTTTGACTGGAGTAATACTCAAAGTGCGCCCGCATTGGATATATCACCCAACGGCCGACTTCTTTATTTAGGAGCTAATGGTGTCGTAGGAGATTCTGTTTCCGGTTCTTCATGGCAAAGTACTTATAGCTCTATACCTATTACGGCAACTTACAACGATATGGAATTTACCGACTGCAATAATGGTATTGCTGCAGGTGGTTCAAATATTACCGTTACATCTGACGGTGGTAAAACATGGGTGGACAAAGCCAATGGAGGATTAGCCGGTTTGAACGCTAATATTACATCGGTAACATATCCCCAATTAAACAAAGCGTATTTTACTACCAGCATTGGAACTATTTATCGTTCTACAAATCAGGGAACTAGTTTGAATCCTGTATTTATTGATAACTACGGTGGTGTATCCACAATCAATGATTTAGCTTCTATTGGAAATGATAGTCTTTGGGCTTGTGGTGGCCAAGGCTCATTTGTTGTTCCTGCCACAAATCGTTTCGGGTTTGTATATCGTTCTTTTAATAATGGTGCTGCATGGGATACGATAAAAGTAGGACCGATCGGTACTACCGGTACACAAGCACAGCAGTATGTTACCTTCAAAGGTGTTGAATTCCCAAGTCGTAATATTGGTTATATCTGTGGTAACAGAGGTGCGATATATAAAACAACAGATGCAGGTGCAACATGGACGAATATCAGCCCATTCCCTTCAATCAATATATCACCAACGGGGTACCCTAATTCGGCAGTTTCTTATACTGATATGTATGCATTAGATAATAACACAGTGTTCGTAATTGGTAATATGTTTACTGCTGCAAACAATCGTCGTGTTTATAAAACACTTGATGGCGGTAATACATGGATTGACATTTCGAGCAATATAGATGCTATATCACCATTGGGTAATCTGAATGGAATAATGATGCATGATGTCAATAATGGATATATAGTTTCTCCGGGAGGTATCTTACTAAAAACAAATAATGGAGGAGCTTCATGGACATTAGATTTAGCTCCAACAGGCAGCTTATTTACTGCAGTAGCTTTTTCACCTAAAACAGTACCTGCCTCTGTACCTTTCATTAATCGTAAATTATTTATTGCAGGCCCCAATATCAGCGGTGCGCCAATAATGGAATATGGTAATACTGTGAATGTAAATGTAAACAGTACAGAAACTATTACGGCAAGTTGTGATAATAGCGCAACCGGTACTATAACAATCAGTGCTTCGGGAGGAATCGGGCCATATACTTATAGTGTAAATGGTGGTGCATTTCAATCGTCTAATATTTTTACCAATCAATCAATTGGTCCAAAAACGATAACGATTAAAGATGCTTTCTGTGGTCTATTGACCAAAACAATCACAGTGCCAACAAAAGTTGCTGCAACGGTAGATGCAGGACCTGATTTCACTATTGTAGAAGGAGATCAGGTTACACTTACAGGAAGTAGTAATGGAACTCCGGCTTCAATAGCATGGACACCTAACAGTACGCTTACAGGCGCTAATACTTTTACTCCGATCGCTAAGCCTACTACAACCACAACATATACAATGGCTGTTTTGGATCAAAATGGTTGTACTTCTTTTGATAATGCACTTGTAACGGTTATTCCTTATTGTATCAAAATAATGAATGCCTTTACTCCTAATGGCGATGGTATGAATGACCGCTGGTTGGTGACCAATGGAGCAGCTTGTACTAAGCGTATCTCAGTAGCAGTGTATAACAGGTATGGAGGCGTTGTATATAAAAATGACAATTATAATAATGATTGGGACGGAACCTATAATGGCAAACCTGTAGCTGATGGTACTTATTATTATTCTATTATTTACACTACCATCACAAACAAAACAATATCCTTAAAAGGAGATGTTACCATTTTGCGTTAACCACATTTGTCATTTGTCAAAACAAAAAATAAAAAGATGAAAAAATATATTGTAATCATAGCAGCAATCATACTGACCGTGCAGGTTAAAGCACAGCAGTTACAGACATCTTCTATGTACGAGCTGCAAGGAATTTATAACAACCCCTCCACAGCAGGAACGCAAGCCACTAATATGGTTGGCGTTTCATATCGCACGCAGTGGAGTGGTATCAGTGGAAGTCCAAAAACCGCAACTGTGTTTGGTTCTTTTGGATTACCGGAACATAATATTGGACTTGGTGGATATATCTATCGCGATGAAACCGGCCCTACCTCCAGAACAGGTGTAGCTTTACAATTCGCAAAGCATATACCAACAGGTAATGGTGGCATATTCTCATTAGGCATTGAAGCAAGAGGCCTTCAATTTGCAATAGACCGTGCTAAACTGAGTAGTACGCTTGGTGCAGATCCTGCTTTAGGAACCAGCAGCAACAAATTCAAATTTGATGCAGGTTTTGGAGTTTCTTACAATGGGAAAAAATTACAGTTAGGTGCAGCAGCATCACAATTGGTACAATCAAAACTTGGATTCTACACCGGCAACCTTGGTACCGGTGAAAGTGCCAGACTGTATCGCCACTATTATTTCCATGGAGCATATAAATGGGATATAGATGGCAGCACTACACTTACACCTAGTGTGCTGTTTACTTACCTACCTAATGCACCTCTTGAAATACAAGGTGGTGTAAGAGTAGAGCATAATGAATTATTTTGGTGGGGCTTAGGCTATAGAGCACATCAGAGTTTCATACTATCAGCAGGTTTAAATATCAATAAGAAGCTTACTATTGGCTATGCTTTTGATATTTATAACACACCCAATAATGTATTTGATGGCGGCAACAATGCTCACGAGTTATTGCTCCGTTTTAATTTTTCTAAACAAGGAAAAACCAAAGATTGATTTTGAGTTTGATGGTTTAATTTTTGAGCTTCAGAAGCAGCCCCCAAAAAGGGCTGCTTTCTTTTTTTAAATCACCACCCAATGCATCGAAATGCTGATGCACCTAATGAATCGCTATGCTCGCACCGTTCATTTAATCGCCCAATGCGTCGCCTAACGCGTCGCTGCGCTTGCATTAGGCTCAATGAATATTTGCCTTTCAGGCAATGTGTACAAATTTGAAATGGCATTTATTTCAATCGTTAAATATGCACCATTCGTTTTTTCGCCCAATGCGCCGCTGCGCTTGCATCGTTCATTTTGTTGCCTAATGCGTTGCATTAGGCTCAATGAATATTTGCCTTTCAGGCAATGCGTGTGATTTGAAATGACATTAATGTTATCGGAATTGTGATGATTACATTGTTTATTTCAATCGTTAAACGCACCATTCATTCATT
>JAFDXF010000003.1 GCA_018268055.1 Bacteroidota bacterium | reverse complement strand
TATTGATTTCTTTTAATTACGTCATAAGCAATAAAGATACTTGCAATTCCACTAAAGATAGCAACGATTGGTGCAAGTTCAGACAATATTCCCTGTGAAATTCTTTTTCTTGGCTCCACATAAATAATATCATTTGCCTGCAACAAAAGGTTAGACTCTTTCATACCCTCAATGGTTGACAAGTTAATGATGGTTACTTGTGGGTTTCTTGTATCGCCTCTTATTAACTTAATTCTTTTTGCAATTCCGTTTTGAGAGATACCTCCGGCAAGAGCAAGTCCTTCAATAAGTGTGGTATTTTCGTTGGTTAATGTTACCACCTTTCCTGCACCACCCTCTCCAGGAAACACCAATACCCTTCTGTTTAACACTTTTACAATTACAAAAGGTTTGTTGTAGTAGGTTGCATATTGTTCTTCAAGAAGCTTTTCTGCCTCACGAGTTGTTAAGTTTTGTATTTTAACTTTTCCAATAATGGGTAGCTTAACAAATCCGTCAATATCCACAGTATATTGATTTGAACCATTCATTGCTGTACTTAAATTCGAAGATTCATTAAGTGAATTTGAGTTTGCTGTAAGGTCAATCAATTTAATACCATCATTGGTATAAACACTACAGCTTAGAATGTCATTTGGCGCAATTTTATATTCTATATTTCCAATTGTCCTGTCAGGTTGGCTGATGAAGTCCTTTTGAGTCTTAAACATAATGCTGGAATTGATAGTACAGCCTGTCAAAAGGCTTCCGAACATTAAGACTAACAATAATTTTCCGATATTCTTCATTTTATTTGGATGGTGTTTTTTTTCGCAGTGCAAAAGTAAACTTTTTAGTAAAGTAATATAGCTATCTTTTGGCAGAAAGCAATTCATTATAAAGGTTTTTCATATCACTAACCAATCGGGTATAATGAAATTTATTTCTAACATGGTCCCAGCCGTTATCAGCCATTTTATTTCTTAACATCTTATCTTCAACAAGTTGTAAGAGTTGATTTACAAACGATTGCATATCGTCTTTGTTACATAGAAAACCTGTCTGCCCTTCAGCAACTACATTTTCTACGCCTCCTACTCTGGTACTAATAACTGCTTTGCCGGCAGCCTGTGCTTCAATCAAGCTAACCGGTGTACCTTCATTATGCGAAGTCAATGCTACTATATCCAAGCCTGCTAAAGCCCTGTCAATATCCTTTATCCAGGATGTTAATACAACCTTTGTTTCAGAGTTTGAAGCATCTTTTGCAAATGGCATGTTCAGTTTACGACAACTATCTAAAATAGATTCGCGTTCTTCACCATCACCTATCAAAACAGCTATTACCTTTTGAGATGTTCCATTGATAACTGATTGCATCGCTTCAAGAAAGAACGAATGATTTTTTATGGCAGCAAACCTTCCAATAATCCCTATTGCAATAACATCATCAGGAATCTTATACATCTGCCTGAAAGCACTTCGTTTATCCCCGGTATTTTCCCGAAACCTGCTAAGATCAAAGCCTAAAGGGATAATATGTGTTTTTTCAGGTGCACTCACTTTAAAAACATTGCAGATTTCATGTTTTTGTAATTCGCTAATGGTAACAATAGCAGAACTTTTTTTAGCCAGATAACGTTCTATTCCAATAAATAATTTTGTTTTTAATGGACTGAAATAAGAATGAAAAACATGACCGTGAAAAGTATGCACCACCACAGGAACATTACAAGAAAATGCAGCCAAACGACCCAGTGTTCCTGCCTTTGCAGCATGCGTATGAACAATATCAGGTCTAAATTTCTGTATTAATGATTTAAGCTCATTATATGCCTTGCGATCTGATGAAAAATTTATTTCACGCTTCATTTCCCTGATATAATTAGGCTTTATCCCATACTGATCTAATATAAACTCTGAACTTTCTTCGTCTTCGGTTTTAACCCCGGAAACGAGTATGGTTTCAAACTCCGGTTGCATAAACTTGGTAAGATAAGTAACATTGTATGTGATGCCACCAAGATTGAGTCTGTTTATGATGCGTAGTACACGTGGCATAATCAGTTGGATTTTAAATGATGGGTTAGCCACCAATTCTGAAAAACTATCAGCGCCCACATTTTTGCCTGAGACTCCCCGGAAGGATTGTTCATTACATCATGCCTCAATTGTTTAATGGCATTTAGATTAAATAATCCTTGACTTTGTATCATTTCTTCGCCTAAGAGAAATTCAATTTTACTACTAAGTTCTGTCTGAAACCATTTAATTAACGGCACTTCAAAACCTCTTTTACTGCGATGATAAATTTCTTCCGGCAAGAGTGTTCTGAAAGCATCTTTAACCAGCTTCTTTTGTGATTTTCTGTCTATTTTATATCTGTCAGTTAGTGAAAATGCAAAATCAACTACCCTATAATCCAAAAATGGTGAACGCACCTCAAGACTATTGGCCATACTCATACTGTCAACTTTCCGTAACATATCTCCTGTTAAAACAAGTTTCATATCGCTTAACAGCACATCATTCAAAGATATTTGTTGTTTAACAGATGCCGACAAATGTTGATTCCTGTTTTTTATTTCATTGTCAAATGGTTTTATGATGAGTTCATTTAAATAGCTGGCACTCGTAAAGGAACACCAACGTAAATAACGCTCTTTATTACTTAGAGTAACACCTTCAGCAAAACGATGTATCTGCCTGATTTTGTTTTTTATAAGACTCTCTCTTGAACTGAATTTGGAGGGTAATAATGCAGCTGCTATTTTCACAATTGGTGTCAATCCGGGTTTGTTTCTGATAAGCCATTCTGCTCTGTGTTTTTGATAGCCTCCAAACATTTCATCTGCACCATCGCCAGACAGTGCTACTGTTACATGCTTGCGGGTATATTTACTAAGAATGAAAACTGCAATAGCAGAAGAATCTGCAAAAGGCTCGTCTATATACCTTAATATTTCCTCAAGATTTTCAAAAAGTTCACTGTTGGTGAGCTTAAAAACATGGTGTGAGGTGTTATGCATTTCTGCAACCTTTAATGCAAATGCAGTTTCATCAAAAAAAGGTTCATCCTTAAATCCTATAGAAAATGTATTAAGCTTATTAACTTTCTGTGCAGCTAATGCAGTTATTACAGATGAATCTATTCCACCACTTAAAAAGCATCCCAGAGGTACATCACTAACTAATCGTAACCCTACAGCATCTGTCATTAACTCTTTAAGACGCAATTGTGCCGATTGATAGTCCGGCATATCCAACATTTCAGTCTCCGGAATTGAATAATAGCAAGCTTCTTCAATTACAGAATTTTTCTTAAGGTCAATAAGCAGATAATTCCCCGGACTAAGTTTATTTACATTGCTATAAATCGTCCAAGGGTCAGGAATATAGTTGAATTGAAAATAATGATATAATGACTGTTGATCAATATTTCGCTCTATCGGAAACTGCATTAATGCCTTTAGTTCTGAGGCGAAAATGAATTTATCATTATCACTATAATAAATTAAAGGCTTAACGCCCATTCTGTCTCTCGCTAAAAAAACTGTCTTCTCTAAATTATCATAAATGCAAAAAGCAAAAAAACCATTAATGCACTGCAGGCAATTGATGCCCTTGCGTATATACAATTGCAAAAGTACTTCTGTATCGCTTTCGGAAACAAAACTTACTCCTTGAGACTCCAATTGAGACCTATGATGACGATAATTAAAAAACTCTCCATTATAGATTATGGT
>JAFDXF010000039.1 GCA_018268055.1 Bacteroidota bacterium | reverse complement strand
TTGATCAATTATTGCCACGCAATTTTAAAGGTTGCTTAAATCAACCGCTATTAGCTTGTAGTGAAAAGTTGTGGGGCGTTTTTTTTGAGGTTTTATAGTTTTTTCACAGTCTGACGGCCACGCATTGGCGAAGGAAGGGTATTCAATGCCACTCTCGCCTCCCGATAATTATCGGGATCAGCCGAATGTAAAACTAAAGTACAGAAAATGTACAAAAGCCGAGAAAAGAATTTTCAGCCGGAACCGCAGCCCAGAATAATCGTAAAGAAGTTGGTTTTTTATTCAGTTCCTGTTGGCTGTTCGTTGTTTTTTCTGTGTATTATTTTTTTGTGTAATGAAGCCCAATTACCCCACAAGAAAACTGTTTACTTTCTACAAGTGTCAAATTGATATTCTGTTTTGCACCTTTAAAAAGTGGTAGCCCATGCCCAATAACTACAGGATTTACAAAAATCCAAAGTTCGTCAATTAGTCCTTCGTTAAATAGAGTATGAGTCGCAGTTGCACTACCAAAAATCACAATATTTTTACCGTCTTCTTGTTTCAACTTGTTGATGTTGTCTGCAAGGTTATTTCGAATGATTATTGTTTTGTCAAGTCCGTTGTCAGTGATTGTAGTTGATAAAATAACTTTTGTGGATTGATTGTACCAACGAGAATGTTCAATGTCGTGTTTAGTTGCATTAGGTTTGTCACCTGCTGTAACCCAATAACTATTCATCATTTCATAAGTTATACGTCCGTACAGTGCTGTGTCTGCCTGGTCGGTTAATTTTCCTACAAATTCAAAAATTTCATCGTTCACATTTATCCAATTCATTTCTCCATTTTGTCCTGCTACAAAACCGTCAAGTGTTGTGTGCATTGCTACAATTAATTTTCTCATTTTATTAATTTTTAATTTCTTGATGATGTTTTTAAAGTGTCGCCCTACAATAGCAGCTAATGTTGAAGCATTGACGATGTGACGGTATTCAATGCTCCGTCAGCCCGTAACTGCTGCTAAATTTATAAATAAAAGTTCATTGTTTATTCTGTTGCTCGGCGTTATCGTTGGCTGGAACTGAAGCCGATTAGCGAACAAAAAGCTGAGAATACATTCGTCGCTCAGCTATATTGCCAAACCGCCTGTTGTACGCTGTAATTAATGATTGTCGTTCCATGCAAAATAGTCAAAGTAAATAGTTGGTGGTTGTCCTGGAAGCCTGTCATACAAATTAAAAATAGCCTTTTCAAGTATGTCATACAGTTCTGTCGAGTTAACGAAAGACATTGCAGCCGTTGTTGGAATATTTATATAATAGTCTGTGTCCGCCAACTCATTTATTATTTTGCGTAAAGGTCTTAGTGTATATGAGTCCCACGGAACATGCTGAAACCTAATAATGCTGTCAACTTTAAATTGACTTGATTCTTGAATTGTTTTAATAAGAAGATTGACAATTTTACTTGCAGGACCATAAACGAGCTTTTCATTTGTAGTTGTCCGCCAACTGCTAAGAAAACTGTCAGTATAGGATTTTATTATCAAACCAAATACGTTTCCGCTTTGACAGTTCGTCAATTGAGTGTGCAAACTTTCAAAATTTGCTGTCGCCCAATTTCTGTAAATAACGGAAGGTTTGTGATTGGCTAATCCTAATGCTCTAAATACATTTTGTTGAACAGAGAATTTAATAATGTCGTTAGCAGTTACTAAATTTTGTCTAGTTGGGAAGTGAAAGTTTTGCGAATGGTTTGTAAGTCTTAGTATGGCGTCGTCTACGTTTTCAAATATGTGCATGATGTCGAAATATTATAGAGTACAACTTGTTTATATCCTCTACAAATCTATATCATCATTGCGCTTTTTCAAAATTACTCGTTCTTTCAGTCTTAAATGATTCATAAAAAGCGAAATTTTATTTATTGGTTTGCTGCAAAGAATGTTTCAATTTTTTTCGTTTAAACATTAGGGTTATATTCATTTTACGAAAAGACATTTTTACAGCCTTCGCTAACCTTGGTATGTAAAAATGTAAAAAAACGCTGCTGTCCAAAGTTGCAAACCCAGGATAGCAGTAACTTTCCTATGTTTGGGTATCCTACATTTAAGGACAGCACAGTGAAAATATTGGCGTTTACGCTCCTGAAAAATGAGACAAAACGGAACAAGTCATCACAAGATTTGTTAGTAAATCTGTAAATTCACAGCATTAATTTTCTTTTGCCATTCTTTAAAACATATCCTCCTTCTCCTGCACTTTCGAAGATCATCAGAGAGATCCAGGTATTCTCGGCCAACTGGGATAAAGAAAAGGATTTGCCGCCCCCTTTTATTACCTGCCTGGCCAACACAGAACAGAACCTGTATTTTTTTGCACATGACCCGGTTAGTGTAGTCCCGGCTGTTAAGGTAGAAATACCTGCGCCACCAGTAATTGTAACTGGCCCTAAATACACGCCGGTTGGTTTGAAATTTGGCAATGATCATTTAATGATTAAGGTAGCCTTTCATCCCACAGGTACTTACCGGCTTTTAGGAGCAAATATGCAACAAACCGTAAATGCCGGGTTAGATGCTACCAGTTTCTGGGGTAATGATGTTACTGAAATACTTAAAGCGATAAGGGAAACAGCTTATGCTGATATAGCTGCCTTGATCATTTCGTTTATCGAGAAAAAATTTGATAAGAAAATACGACCAGAAGAACCGATTGATGACGTGGCCATTCAGATGCTGGATCCTCTGCAAAATCTTACATTGGAAGAGTGGGCTAAAAAAGCCTGCCTCAGTCTCCGACAGTTTGAAAGAAGCTTTGTGCAAAGAGTAGGGATCAGCCCCAAACTTTTTATCCGCATCGTACGCTTTGAACATGCCATGAGAATCAAAAATCAATTCCCTGATAAAAGCTGGTCCATGATCGCATTGGAATGTGGTTATACAGACTCTTCTCATATACTGAAGGATTTCAAATCATTTGCTGATTTTCCACCAAGTGAATTTTACTTAAAACATACCAGCGGCTATTCCGAATTACCAACCGGGTAAAATGTCGGTTTTTTACTAATAAAACAAATCGGCGCTCATTATTTTTGAATCGCAATCACGAACGTTCATATTGCATCTGGCAAACCAGGTCATTTATAAGACGGCCGGATCATCTTCAATTTTAAATAAAAATTTATGAAAACAAATGACAGCCTTGACGTGTTACGCCTCGTAGTAGAGCAGGGTTTTGGTAATGCTGATATGTCTGTGATAGACAAAGTGATCAACGATAACTGGATTGAACACCAATTCGGAATGAAGGGAGGAAAAGAAGGTCTGAAAAAAGCAATTCAAAGTCTTGATTCTGCCTTTAGCAACAGGAAATATGAGTTAATGAACTATTCCGTAAACGATGATATCGTCTGGGTTCATTACAAAGCCAGCGGAGAGCATACCGGACCTTTTATGGGGCATGAACCCACCGGCAAGAAATTTTCCATTGATGTTTTTGACCGGGCAAAAATTGAAAACGGGCAGGTTGTGGAACACTGGGGTGTACCCGACCGTTTTGCCTTACTGATGCAACTTGGTTTTTTATCACCCACACCTGTAAAATAAATTATCATGACCAAACAACTTAACCCCGGCGTTCGCATTCCGCCACCTCTTATTTATGTCGCTATATTCCTGCTTTCCCTGCTGATCAATCGTTACTGGCCCTTGCCGGGTCAATGGTTAAAGAACAGCGTTTGTTATGCTGCAGGCTGGATTTGTATCGGGGCAGGGTTAACCATAACGATTCCTGCACTGGCAAGATTCATCCGTTCAAAAAACACGCTGATGACCATCAGACCGGCCACATCACTGCAGACAGCAGGGATATATAGTTATACGAGGAACCCGATGTACCTGGGGCTTGTATTTTTATACACCGGCATTGCTTTCTTTAAGGGAAACATGTGGACCTTTATTTTACTACCTGTTGTTATCACGATCATACAGCAGTACGTGATAAAGAGAGAAGAAAAGTATCTTACCATTGCTTTTCCCGCAGTGTATCCTGATTATTGCAAAAAGGTAAGAAGGTGGGTGTGATGAAGGTTTCTATAAAATAATACGCTGATTGCATTCAGCAGTGACTGGTACAGAACTCAATGTATTCTGGCGTTGGTTTCTCTTATTTTAAAATGCCTAATTAACCGTATAGTCATACAAGACAATTAAGATTCTCTTTTATGACTTGTAATTCCTGTATGGTCCAAACAAAAATAAAAGTTGAAAATTTGGGTGTGTCCCTGCTATCCATCGAATGTTCAAAATAATAAATTTAAAGTGATGTGAAGGCCCCTAATTTAGAACAAGACTTTAGGCTAAATTGTGGTTCGGGAGGACACGAGCTATGGAGCAGCGAACATAATGCCGAAGATAAGTATTCCGATAATTATCGGAAACGAACAAAGAATTTTCAGCCGGGACTGCAGATGAACAGCCCTGCCTGACTGTGTCAAGCAGGCAGGGAACAAATGTTGATTTTTATTCCGTCAGCCGGCGTAGTAGCAAGCCCAATGTTAGCGGTTTGTTGTTTTTAGTCTAAAATAATATTCTTTCCTTGTGCTTTAAGTTTTTCTAAACCGCCTTTTATTTCTTGAATTTGCTCAGGTGTACGTCCATGCCAAACGCAAACTTCTCCTACTATTTTAAAAGGGGCTTTTGAACGGTAAGATTTTGTCGGATTTCCTGGAAATTTCTTGTCGGTAACGTTGGGGTCATCTTCAATCTCACCAGTCGCCTCCACCAAGTAAATCCTTTGACGGCCGTTGCCGGTAGCAAGTTCTGCACCTAACATTGCTGTATTTAGTGTTGCTGAAACATAAACGTGATTTAATACTCTATTCTCTTCATAATTGGTATTAAATCCTACTTGAATAAAATCGCCAATTTTCAAGTCTGCCTTTGTCCCGTGAAAAAAAGTTTGGGCAAATGCTGTAGGAAGGTGAAGCGTAGATTTGTTGTCTATTTTCCTAGTAGCCATTGTATTTATTATTTTTCGTTTACTTTTTCAATCTCTTTGTTCATTAATTCCAATGCTTTGTGGAAGTAACTTTCCAATACGCTTAATTCTTTGTTGCTGAATGATGAGAAAAGTTCGTCTGTATTGTTCTGAAAATCTTTGTAAAATGGTGTAATTAGTTTTCTGATTTTTTCAATATTGGGCACAATAATTATTTTTCTCCTGTCTGCTTTGTCTGGTTGCCTATTTACAAGTTTCTTATTTTCAAACCTGTCTATCAATCCTGTGACCGAACCAGTTGTTAGACCCGTTAATACAGCAAGCTGACCAGCTGTCACTTGACCTTTTTGAATTAAAAAGCCTAAATATTTATGGTCAGTACCGTTTAGTCCAATTTTTCTGCCAATACTCTCGTGCATTTGAATCGATGTGTAGGCATATTTTTGGCTTAGTTTTCTTAAATTAATTATTTCCTCTTTGTTAAACATATTCTTTCTTATCAATTATCTTGGCAGCAAAGATAAATAAAATTTTGAAACTATTACAAGAGTGTATAGTCAAATTTTCAATAGGGTTTTTGATGTGACTTTTTTGATTTGTAGTGAGGTTACAATGACCGATAACGGGTTACGATGTTGGCAGCAGGTGTTTTAATTCTATCACTTTTCATTTGGAAGATATTGTTTGTATTTGTCTTTTAAATAGTTCAAACCTTCTTTGTTATCTTCTAAGTTTAAGTTCAATTTCTCTTTAATAAATTCGTGTCGTAATTTAGCTTCACTAATAATGTCAACCCACGACAAGATGAACACATCAAAATTTTCACCTTCGTGAATGTGTCCATATTTTCTGTTTTTCTGTGTTAGCAAAGATTTGATTTCATCTTTAAAATCTTTGGTTACTAATATAAATTTCCATCTTGTTTTGCCTTTAGGAAATCTGTTATCGTTAGCTACTTTTTTCCCCCGCAATATCTCCTATCATAGCTTTTTTGCAACCAGGCTAAGGGGTATTGCGGTTTTTTTTCCACCATTCCCTTTGTTCAATCAAAATATCCTGCAGTTCCATAAAATTAGTAACCGTATATATACCTTATTAACTTGCAAGATAAAACTTTGCAGAACTATGCTCAAATTGGTCAGGCAGTTCAACCAACTTGTTTCCTTTACTTGAATTCCAGTGTGTATAATCTGATTTTTGTTGAATAAACTTTTCTGTTCTGCATTCTTTTTCGAACAGGCATGAATAAAATCATGAAAAGAGATTGGGCTTTGTACTACTGACACCGCAATGTCCCTTAGCCAAGCTACATAAGCTCTAAAAGGAGACATTGTGGGAAAGGGAAACCGATAACGGCTGTATTTTTGTCAAAGTTCAATTGTCCGTTCTATATTTATTTGTTCCAAAAATGTTTCATCGTGCGACACAACAATCAATGTTCCTTGATATTCATTTATGGCTGTCGTCAAAATTTCTACATTTTGAATGTCTAAGTTGTTTGTAGGCTCGTCAAAAATAATAATATCTGGTGATTTACTATTTATTGTCAAGCAACAAAGTAACAAGCGCATTCTTTCGCCGCCGCTCAATGCACTACAAGATTTGTCCCAATCATCTTTTGTAAATAAAAAGCGATTAAGTCGGATTTTAATTTCGTGTTCCTGCAATGCGGAAACATTGAATCGCTGGGCTTGTTCGTAAACTTTCAGTTTGTTGTCAAGCAAAGAATAGTCTTGGTCAATGTAAACTGCTTTATTGTCTGCTCGATAAATTATTCCTGTTTGTGGTTCAATGTTGCCCAAAATGAGTTTTATCAAAGTTGTTTTTCCTGAACCGTTTTGTCCTTTCAATGCAATTTGTTCACCACTTGTAATTTGAAAATTCAAGTTATCTTTCCAAAGCGGTTGTGTGTTGTAAGTGAAATTGATATTCGTTGCCGTAACCAAAATTTTCCCTTTGTGCAACGCAGAATTGTCAAATCCGAATTTCATTTTGTCAATGTCGGGTAGGGAAGAACGAAGTTCTTGCAAGTCTTGCGAAATACCTCCTATTTTTTCTGCGTGAACACTTTTGAGTTTTGATGTGCTATTTTCGGCATTATTCTTCAATGTGTTCATCATTATTTTGGCAACCCCTGCTTTTTCTTGTTTGCCTTTTCCCCGACTATCCAATTTTTGTTGTCGTTCTATAGTTTCCCGTTCTTTTTCTTTCGCTTTTCGCAATGCTTTTTCCTTGCTTTGAATGTCTTGGCTTAAAGCATTGTTTTCAATTTGCTTTTGCTCTTTGTAAAAGTCGTAATTGCCTCCATAAACTTTAATTCCGTGTTTACTTAATTCGCAAACCGTGTCCAAAAGGTTGAGCAATTTTCTATCGTGGCTAACTACAATCAAAGTGCTTTTTGTGGATTGAATGAAATCGTACAAAAGTTGTCTGCTTACAATGTCCAAATGATTGCTTGGCTCGTCCAACAAAATCAATTCAGGTTGATGAATAGAAATTCCTGCTAAAAAAACTTTTGTTTTTTGTCCGCCACTCAACGCTTCCATTTTTTGCGATAAATCTAAATCGGTCAAATGCCAATATTGTAAAGCATCCTTACAACGGTGTTCAATTGTCCAATCGTCATTCAACAAATTGAAGTTTTCTTCTCTTGTGTTTCCGTCCAAAATTTCTTTCAGAGCGTTCATTTTTTTGTCAATTTTCAACGCTTCTGCAATGGTTAAATGATTGTATTGTCCGAAGATTTGCGGAATAAAATATGGCTCAGTTTCAACGCTTATTTGCCCGGTTGATGGTTGTAATTCTTTTGAAATAATTTTGAGCAATGTAGATTTTCCCGCTCCGTTATTGCCAACTAACGCTGTCTTTTCGTGATTGTTTACCGTTAAATTAATGTCGCTGAAAAGTAAATCCTTGTTTGGGTGTGTATATGAAATGTTTTGTAGAATTAGCATAATTTCTTTCGTTAAAGATTAAACAATACAACAACCGCTTTGTGGTAGTTGTTCTGATTTGGCTGAAAGAAATTATTTTTTACATTTCGTCTTACTTAAATTTTTGTGCTTGCAAATATACAAATTCTCTGTTTGGTACGGTCGGTTGTAATATAGTCGCTAACGGCAGTCCATCTAAAAACTACCATTAACTATATAAATATCCAAATTATTTGGCCATTACAATCATTTTCAGGCTGTTTTATTTTCGGGCATTTAAAAATACAGTTGTGAAAATGGATTGATTGTAAGAGCAAAAAATAAACTTACTATGGGCTTTAATGGAGAAAAATAAAAACTAAAATTCATTAAGAAATTTTTTGCTCCATTTTTTGTCGAGTAAGTTGATATCAAAGCTTTGAGCAATAAAATCAATAAATCTCACATCGTTATTTTCATCAATGATTTCATCAAGGCTATTTGGAAAGAGTAAACATTGGGATCTGTTGTTACCTTGTATGTATTGCATACCTAAATTTATGCAAAATATCTGCATTTACACATAATAGTTATACAGTAAATGTGGATTAGTTTTTAGACAGTCTGACGGTAAAGCATTGGCGATGTGGTGGTATTCTGTGTTCCGTCTGCCCGGTGCCGCTGCTGGTTAAAGATACAAAAACTCATTGTTTATTCTGCTGCTTGGCGTTATTCGTCTTCCGAAACTGAAGCTGAATAGCGAACAAAAAGCCGAGGATATATTTGTTGCCCCGCCATATTGCCAATGCAATGTTATGCGCCGTTAAGCAACCTTTAAAGCTTTGATGGATTTAAGTAAAGAACCTTTAGTCGATATTTGTTCTTCAATGTCAAAATCATCTTGTAAACCAAGCCAAAATTTGGCAGAATTTCCAAAATATTTGCTTAGTCTTAAAGCTGTATCAGCTGTAATTCTCCGGTTACCTTTTATAATTTCTGAAACTCTTGTTTGAGGAATTTCTATGTCCTTTGCAAGTTTATACGCTGTTATGTTAAAGGGAATAAGAAACTCTTCTAAAAGAACTTCACCTGGATGTATATTTTTAAGCGTTGCCATTTTTATTAGTTTTAATGATAATCAATAATTTCAACTTCAAAAGCGTTTCTTGCATTCCACTTGAAAATGATTCTCCATTGGTCATTGATTCGAATACTATAAAAGTCTTTTAGCTTCCCTGAAAGTTTCTCCAATCTATTCGCTGGTGGAATTCTTAAATCAGCAATATCAATTGAATTGTTTAGCATTCTAAGTTTTCGTCTTCCGATATTTTGAATTCCTACTGGTAGCTTTTTCACTCGATTGCCAAGCCAAACTTGCTCTGTTTCAGAATTGCCAAAAGATACAATCATACTCCTGTCTTAGATTACTAACGTCAAAAGTAAGTATTTCTTATTAAACTACAAAAAATTAAGGAGTAACAAAGAAATGGCGCATAACGGCAGTCCGTCTAAAAACTACCATTAACTATATAAATATCGAAATTATTTGGCCATTGCAATCATTTTCAGGCTGCTTTATTTTAGGGCATTAAAACTCTTGCTTTGACAAAGGTTTAGAGTAAGAGTTTACAATAAACATATAGCTTGTTTTAAAAAAAGAAAACATGACCCTCGCCTTTTTTTCTACTATGTGTAAAATTGTGTTTGTGATTTTTTCGACCCCTACGGGGTCAAACATTTAATTTGTTGAAGTGCTTGTGGTGGTATGAAACAACAGGCTTTATCAACCCAATTACTGATTAGTAATGGCTTTAAAAAAATTGTTTTTACACAGTTCATGTTGTGTGTTCGCCTTAGTCAATAAGTTGCAGTGTGCCTATTCTGTCAAAGTGCTTTTTATTTAACGTAGCAAAAGGCAAATTATAAGCAACTGCCGTAGCTGCAATAAACAAGTCTGCCAAGTCTATTTGTTTTCGCTTATTTTTCAATGTGTAATTGATAATAACTGCTGTGTCAACTGAAATTTCGTCAAAGGGCATAACCGTAATTGCTTGTAAAATACTATCCCAAAAAGTTACTTGACTTGCAGTTGCACATGAATAAATTTCATATTTTGTTACTGCTGAAATGGCAAAGGAATATTCTTGTCGCACCAAATTAATCCAAGTTGATTTTTCTTTGTCAGTCTTACGGTAATAGTCAATAAGAATGGAAGTGTCAACCAAAATTATTTTGTCCGCCATTGGTTGATTGCTTTTCTGTTGTGGGCAATTGTGTCAAGTTGCTTTTTAGTTGCTGTCGGTCCTCCTAAAAGCAATGTTTCTAAATCAATGGATTTGTCGCTCTTAGTTTCTTTTTCTATTTCCGCTTTAAGTAGCTTCAATTGTCCTGATGGCAATTTCTTAACGATTTTAAGTATCTGGTCAAATCCTATGTCTAATTGTACTTGCATAAGGTCAAATTTAAGAAATTTTGTCGGATTTTAAACGCTCTGAAAAGGTGAGG
Organism: Bacteroidota bacterium; assembly: GCA_018268055.1. Classification (GTDB taxonomy): domain Bacteria; phylum Bacteroidota; class Bacteroidia; order Chitinophagales; family Chitinophagaceae; genus JJ008. Next base: position 6,139 of record JAFDXF010000039.1, on the reverse strand, counting down.
ATTAATTCGTCAGCCAGCATAGCAGTTCGTGTTGGCTGCCGTACTATTTCAACTTAGCTAATTCTTCTATCGCCCATTTAAGATTTACTTTTGCGATAGGATAGCCGTCTTTATAATTTAGTTCGTTTGCAATGGCAATAGCTTTTTCAAGATTTTGAATAGCTGATTGCAACAGATATTTATCTTGTTTGTCAATACCCAAATATGTTTGAGCCAATCCAATGTTATGGCATGATGCAAGATTTTTTGGATTTTGTTCTAAGTCTTGTTGAAATAAACTAATTGCTCCTTCATAAACTTTGAAGTTTAACAAACCAATTCCTTGATTAAATTCTTCTGTGTTTTCTTCCATTGTTTAAGTTTTAAATGCTCTGAAAATTGAAATTAGGATTAAGATGCCTATAAAAATTAAAATGCAAATGCCTAAAGTTTTAAAATAATAACTACAACCACTTGCCGCAATTCCTTTTGTGTCTTTGTAGAAGTTCTTTACGAATTCAACCGCTTGACTTTTTGCATTTAATATCCACTTTTCTAAAATCGGGTCGTCAAACTCGTAGCTTTTCTGCTCTGTTTTATCACTTTGTGTTTGATTACGGGCATTAGAATTTTTGAATTCTTCCTTTTTGTTGGCATAAATTCTGTCATAATGAATATCATAACGACTTCTTGCTTCGTCATCAGCCAAAATATAATAGGCTTCCTGTATTTCCTGCATTTTAGCAGTTGCGTCAGGGCTATGATTTACGTCAGGGTGATACTTTTTTGCAAGTTCTCGGTAGCGTTTTTTTATTTCTTCTTTGGTCGCAATTTTTGGAAGCCCGAAAATCTTGTAATAGTCAGGTAGCATTAGCTTTTGTCTAATTTTTGGTTGTCATCATTATTTCCTTTGTTTGGGTTGTATTTCCAAATGCCAACAATTCCTGCGATTAACAGAGCGAGCCCAATAAGATTGCCCAATAAATACCCAACTCCCGATGAACCTGGTTGGCTTGTTGCTACTTGACAGCCACGTTGAATACTGCCCCAAATCATACAAAAAATAATTGTCGCTATGATTTTTAAAAAAACTCTCATAGTAATTGTTTTTAGTTAATATCCTTTGTTTTTTAGCTTTTGAACAATTTTATCAATGATTAGCTTCGTTTTCTTCTTTAAGGTTGGATGATGTGAAATAAAAGTTGCCAATCTTTGACCATATTTATAATAGCATTTTATAAAAAGGCTACCTAATAATTTGTTTGCTAAGTACGAATCTCTAAAATGCCTTAATGTATGTAGTTCACTTGTAAATTGTGAGTTATATGCTACTGTTGCGACGAAACAGGTTGAAGAACTTGGCCCAGATGCGTTTTCAAAACTTGGGACATTAGGTGTCCAATTTTGCTTGAAATACACTTCTGCTGTGTATTGGTACTTATCTCTAATTTCTACTCTAATTTTCCTTACTTGGCCATTTTCATAATACGGTAGTATAAAAACATTTCCGGGAACGGTTTCAGTAACAACACTCCTAATTTTTTCAATTCCCTTTCCCGCCAATTTGGATATGAGCATACCAGCAATACCTCCACCTGACCCAAACGCTCCACTTGTAAAAAAGTAAACAAATCTACTCGGTTTGATAACCTTCATTAAATGTGTTGTTGCATATGTTACGTTAGGTATTAGATGTTCCCTTTGAATATAGTATGTGTCCGGTTTGTTTAAGTTGCCAACTTTTAAAACTACATACTTTTCATACGATTCAAGACTAAAATCTATTCCATATTCATAAAGTCTGTCGCCTTGAAGAAATTTGTCAACTTCTTCTATGCCGTCCAAGTAGTACAAAACGGGATACCATTTTTCATAGACATATTCTCTATAAAATAAATGGTAATGCTTACCTGGCGAAAAATTTTTGTCAGCTTTTTGCATAAAGTAGTTATGATATTTGTAAGGTTGAGTGGTGCGTAATGGCAGGTAACAATCAGTCCGTCTAAAAACTACCATTAACTATATAAATATCCAAATTATTTTGCTCTTGCATCCATTTTCAGGCTGCTTTATTTTCGGACATTAAAACTCTTGCTTTGAAAAAGTTTAGAGTAAGAGCTTACAATAAACATATAGCCTGTTTTAAAAACAGAAAACTTGACCCTCGCCTTTTTTTCTACTAAGTGTAAAATTGTGCTTGTGATTTTTTCGACCCTTGGGGTCAAACATTTAATTTGATGAAGTGCTTGTGGCAGTTAAAAAACAACTGGCTTCATCAACTCAATAATTGCTCTGCAAGGCCTTAAAAAAAGTTGTTTATTTATTTAGTGTTTTACAGTTCATGTTGGCGGTAGGATATTAATGAAATTGTATCTGTCCAATACAATTTAATTCTGCCCATGAAACAATATTATAATTTTTAAGCTTTTTTAACCAATAATTTTCTTGCCCAGGCGCAACTTTGATAAAAATATTTTTTGTGTCGTTTTTTGTGTCTGTTAATTGTAATGATTTTTCATTATTTATCCAATCTTGTTGATTGGGTAAAGTCATATCAAAAAACAAAGTTGTTACGTTTATGATGCCTGTTTGATAATGAACAAAAGCACTTGCAGAAAAATTTCTTGTATTGATATACGGTTTAGTATTAAGGTAATTTATTAAAACTGTTAAGCTATCTTGAGGATAAGGTGAAGTATAATAAAAGCCGGTCATTTCATCAATTTCTAAGTTAAGTTGATTAAAAAGCGAAAACACTTCCTCAATTGATGCAGTATTTTTGATTCCAACTAAAACATCCCCTTTCACATAATTTGGGCAGCTATTGTTGCTATCACTTGCTATTTTTGAACAGGAAGCTAATAGGCATATTGAAATGAGAAATGAAGCAAACTTTTTCATAATTACATTTTAGATAAGGCATTTTAAAATCTAAGATAGTTGCTTTATTATAGGTTTATTTTTTAAAATTAGTACTTTTAGTCAAGCTTACAAATAATATTCAAGTATTGGTATTAGTGGGATATTTATTGCCCCTTTCATCCTAAACCTTAGCCAAATGAAAATCTAAAGCCCTGTTCTATTTCTTCTGCAAACCTATCGCCAGGGCAACTGTTAACTACTGAAATGATTACTTATATTTTTTATACCGGGTACTCAATTAAAAGCCATACCTTGATGTAGTAAATAATGTAACTAATTTAAAACTTTGGTTATGAAAAAAATAATAATTACAAGTTGTTTGTTTTTTTTCGGATATTATTTATCTGCACAAAATGCTACAGTAGAAACTGAAATTAGAAATCTTGAGCAAACTGAAGTTCAGGCAGTACTTCATAAAGATACAATGACTTTAAAAAAATTATGGGACAAAGATTATATAGTAAACAATCCCGAAAACAAAATAATTTTGGCTGAACAAAATTCAATAAACAGGCCTGTTCTTCAAAAGCAAAGAACAGATTTTAGTCGTGAGGTAGAAAAAATTCTCTTGAATGGGGATATCGCAATCTCAATGGGTAAGGAAATAGTTACATCAATGACAGATTCATCAAAATCAGAGAAAACGATTGTAAGACGGTATACAAATATTTGGATGAAGAAAGATGGTTTATGGAAGTTAGTTGCTCGCCATGCAAATAAAATATGCCAATAAATAAATTAAATGCTACCATAATTTTAATGATGACTTACTTAAAATTCCAGCATTTATAAATCTGGTTTTATTCAACCTTATACCGTGATTAACCAGTTAGAATGTAGATATTTTTTTTAGATTGATTTTACCAAAGCCTGTTTTCGACTAAAACAGCCTCGTGTAAAGATGTTGTAAATGCGTTTGGTAATTCTAATTTATGTTGTTTTTTTTGGAAAGAAAAGATACGCACCTGCTCCATATCAATGATGACTGAAGTTGTATTAATGATTAAATAATTCGTACTAATTTATTCCGTTTCAAATCCTGCTTCTTTCCATGCCTTTAATCCTCCATCAAGATGTGCTATGTTTTCAAAGCCCATTTGTTTTAAAGTTACAGCAGCTAAGGCAGAACGGCCTCCTGAGGCGCAATGAAGAATTATTCTTTTGCTTTTATCAAATTCAGGTTTATAATAAGGAAGTGTAGAATCTGCGTAAAATTCCAACATTCCCCTGGCAGCATGAATTGAATTGGGAATTCTGCCATTTTGTTCTAACTCCTCACTTTCACGAATATCAATGAGTATAACATTAGCTTGTGATAACTCTTCTGAAACTTGTTGTGCTGTTAAGTTATCAATCTGTTGTTTTGCCTCTTTTACTAGATCTGATGCTGACTTTGACATAGTTTTAATATTTACTGTATTAAATAATTAATTTGTTTTTAACTAATTTAATTAGAAGGGGAGAATTATAATTTCAGACGACGTTCAGAGATTACTGTTGTGCTGTGATTTTAAAATCATCCGACCATAATCTGCACCCTGTCTAAAAATCGAAGTTAAAGATAGAAACAAAAGGGTAAAAAGAAATACATTGAGCCCTGGCAAAAGTAGAGTAGCGAACTAAAAGAGAAGGTAATTTTTCAGCCAGAATACAGGCAGCCTCACAGTAGCTTGCCGCAATACTTTGCCATTATCGACTACAACAGTTTGATGTGGTTTGGCAGCGTTACCTTTTCCATCAATTAATAAAGCATTCCTGAACACAATAATGGAATCGTTATATTCAATATATTTTTTTGTTTCATCGCTGAATTTTGTCTGAGAAAAAATATTCTGTGCATAGAAAAGATGAAACTATATCAAAAGGGGAAGTTTTTTCATCATCGCAGATTTATATTTGTAAATGTTGGATTTGGTGAAATGGTCAACCTGTTGTAGAAAAAGACAAATTGGTTACTCAGTTTGTTGTAGGCTTCCCATTTTTAGTACAATTCAAAAGTAGAATATTTTATCATTACAATTATTTTGATGTTTCAATCTGTTGGGCGTAGTGAAGCGAAGGCGTAGCCGAAGCGGAACGGAGCCCAACAGATTGGCTGTTTAATTCTTTGTACCTCTTCGGGGGCATGCCTCCCAGTGCATCGTGGGGCCTTGCGGTATTGTAATCTTTCACCCATATTTGCGTAGCTTCTCTTACTTCATCAATACTGTCAAATAAGTATGCATCCAAAATACATTGTCGGTAGGTTTTATTAAACCGTTCTATGTATGCATTTTGGGTGGGCTTACCTGGTTGTATGTATTTAAACTCAATTTCATTGGCTGCACTCCATTGCCTGGCAAGCTTTGCCACAAATTCAGGGCCATTGTCCATCCGTATTTTCCTGGGCTTTCCATAGCGGTTAATTAAATGCTTCAATACCCAAATAACACGGCTGCTTTTGAGTGAATAATCTGTTTCAATAAATAACACCTCACGATTGTAATCATCTATTACATTAAAGGACCTGAACTTTGTCCCGTTACTCAAAGCATCGCTCATAAAATCAATGCTCCATGTTTGCGTAAATCCTTGGGGTACTGCTAAAGGTTCTTTTATCCTTGCTGGTAAACGCTTTTTTACTTTACGCCTAAGTGGCATCCCTATTTGTTTATACACTCTATGTAATCTTTTATGGTTAACGATAGTTCCATTGTTGCGTATGCGATGATAACATTTCCAAAAGCCTTCTACAGGGTTTGCAAAGGCAAGCTGCTGTAGCTGGCTTATAATACCATCATCGCTTTTAATGGATTGATACTGCAGGCTGCTCCTGCTTAGTCTTAATAAACGACACGCCTTGCTGATGTCTTTGGGTCGATCTGTTTTAAATTCACAAACAATTCTTCTTTTATCGCAAGGCTTTATAACTTTTTTTCAATAATGTATTTGGCTACATCCAGCTCCATGGCTAAATTCGAATACATCCGCTTTAATCGGGCATTTTCTTCTTCCAGTTCTTTAATGCGTTTTAGCTCTGTGGCTTCCATACCACCATAGCGCTGACGCCATTTATACAAAGATGCTTTGCTTACGCCGTGTTCACGGTTAATTTCTTCTGCTGTTTTGCCATTGTCAAACTCCTTGAGTATGCTGGCAATTTGTGTTGGGGAAAAGTGACTCTTTTTCATTTTTTTACGTTTTTAAAATTAAGCCTTTTGTCTACTTTTAAAACGTACTATTTTTGGGGGAGCTTACA
>JAFDXF010000038.1 GCA_018268055.1 Bacteroidota bacterium | reverse complement strand
GGAAGAACAGTTGGATGGGGAAGCCGCATAAAATCCAACAATAGTAAATTAGAAACGGTTACTTATCGTTTTGAAATAAAATACTATTCCGGAAGTGAAAACTATGCCTTAATACTTTCATTTGACAAACCAACAGAAAGAGAAAACACAGAACAAAAAACGTTTAGCTATAGCCGTGATTTAAAGACGAAGTCACTGATTGACCTGCCACCGGGAACAAAAATAAATACGGTTAGCAAAGCAGAAGCCTTACAGCAAACCAATTCAATACAAACCGCAAATAACAACTTCTTACCCCTCGCAGGAAAAATATGGGAGGCCAATTCGCCGGAACGCTATGGTCCAGCTTATGGCAACCTGAGTGGATTTAACACCGGTGGGTTCTGGATTTACCAATATAAATTTAATGCCGATGGCACTTACCAGTTTGTGTACAATGGTGCATCAGGCATGGCAAACACACCGGTAAATGTGTTGCAATATGAAACAGGTACTTATTCAGTAAACGGAAACCAGCTAACCATCACACCACAAAAAGGCGCAAATGAAGAATGGAGTGTAGGTAAGATAGATAACGGCATGAGCGATTCTCATAGAAGAGAAGTGCTGGAGAAAAGAATAAAGCTGCTGAAAAAAACAGAAAGAAAATTAGAACAAATTACCTATCCCTTTGCTGTTGAATATTGGGAAGGCAACCAAGCCAATGTGTTGCTATTGCAACATGCCCAATCCACAGCAAGAGAAGGAAGCCCCGGAGCAAATAATAGGTCGGGTTATTTTGAAACGCCTAATGTGAAGGCAACTAAATTTTTGGATTATAAATAATAGCGGTGAAAAAATATCATATCTCAAAATAACAATTGTATAAAAAACAGTGATGCTTTCAAAAGGGTAAGAAAGAAGTATTACAAATTGCTTTGTAGAAGAAGAATATCTTCCAGTAATATTTTTATTGGCCGTTCAAGCATATACTAATTTATCTTTCAAATAATTCCAATGCCTTTCTTTAATGCTGCGTTTTGAAACCAAATCAACCTTTGTTTTTGTAATCTTTTCAAGTTCGTCAGCTAACTCAACAAACAACAAAAATCATCACTTTCAAAATCAACAATAATATCTATATCACTACCTGCACTAAAATCAGGGCGTGTTACAGAACCAAAGAATGCCAAACTGCCTAATGGATATTTTTCCCTCAGCGAGGGCAATTTATCTTTAATGCTTTCTATAATACTGGCTGATGACATGCTGTAAAGTTATATTTTTTCCCATGTTGTAAAAGTTAGCTAATTCATATTTTGATGTTCAGAAAGTGTTTTAGCCCGACGGGGCTTTAATTTGAATTGCGTCATGCATAGCGGAAGGTAATAGGAATAAAAGTGAACAACAATTTTGCAGTGAATTGCCTGTAGGTTTTTTAGCCCGACAGGCCCGCCTGACCGGACGGGCAGGGCTATAATATGAATAGCCTCCCGCATTGCGGGAGGCAAAATGAATAATAGATTACAACCCCAACGGGGTTGAATTTTAAAGATTGAAGTTATATTGCAGATATATTAACCCTCAGATTATTAAAAAACAACGACAATGAGCTATCGCCAGATTTTTTACCAAATTGTTTTTGGAACAAAATATCGTAAAATGACAATTGCAGAACAGCATTGCGAACAATTGTACAAATACATTTGGGGAATTGTGAAAAATAAAAAATGTCATCTTTATCGCATTAACGGTGTTGAAGGCCACATTCATATTTTTTCAGATCTTCATCCGTCAATATCACTTGCTGATTATGTTAAAGATATAAAAGTAGCGAGCAGTGTTTGGATGAAAAGCAATGGTTTATTTCCGGATTTTGAAGGATGGCAGGATAGTTATGGCGCTTTTACCTATTCTGTAAAAGAAAAAGATAACGTTATCAATTACGTCAAAAACCAAAAGGAACATCACAAAAAAGAAACATTTCAGAATGAGTTTAAAAGATTGCTAACAGAGAATGACATTGAATTTAATGAAAAATATTTGCTTTAACGTGGTTCTGCATTCAACCCTTGCAGGGTTGTGGATTGTATTTGTTATTAGCCATGAGTTTGCACTCAAGGCTAATCATATTCAAGCCCTGCCGGGCTTTCTCGGAACATCAAAACATTAATTAGCCTACAAGTTATTTACCTTAAAACATCCTGCCTTTATAAAGGTTTCTGCGGTTCCTGTTCTTTTGTATCCTGAAAGCATTCTTAGGAAAGATTTAAAAAAATCATCTTTTTTAATGATTCCCCGTCCTGTTTCATCAACTTATTTTTACGAATAAATTCTACAGATGAAAAAAGTACATCTTCTAATATTGTTTATAACATTTTGCTTCCCGGTTTTTGCCCAGCAAAAAAATCCAACTAACCAAAAAGAAATTCAACAAAAGCAAAAACAAGCACAGGATGCTTTGGATAAACTTACACCGGAGCAAAGAAAAATGATGGAGCAAATGGGTATGTCCACCAATGTGCCTGCAATGCCCGCAGGCGCTACCGATGCACAAATTGGCCTGGCTGTTGGAGGTGATGAAGTTCCCAAAAGAAATGCCGGGCTGATTGATGCTATTCCTAAGATAACGCTTACCGCCGCTACTGTTCCTGCTTATATTAAAACGCTGAATGAGTATATTGAAAAGGGAGTAGGTGGTGATGTGAAAATATTTGGGCAACAGGTGTATTCGGCCTTTAAACAAAATAAATACGATGCTGCAGCTATTGGTAATGCAGCTATTGGTTACTGGGCTGTTGGTAACCCTGATATTGCTGTCTATCTGATGGGCAAAGCCTGTGCTGATGATGCATCGGATGCTGACTTGCTCAGCAATTTTGCCGCCATGATGAGCATGGGTGGAGCGCCACATAAAGCCATTCCTTTGTTGGAGTATCTCAACAAACAACACCCTGACAACACAACTATATTAAACAACCTGGGGCAGGCATGGTTTTATTTGGGTGAAGTGGATAAAGCCAATGCAAATTTGGATAAGGTAGTAAAAGCTTTTGCTTATCATCCGCAGGCTAACTATACACAATGCCTGATACAGGAAAGTAAAGGCAACAAAACACAAGCAATTGAGAAAATGAAAAACTCTTTGGCTTATAGTTATTCATTAGATAAAGTGAACAAGTTGCGTAAGTTGGGTTATTCTGTAAAGGGCAGTGATATGCGTATGCCATTTCGCCCCGACCCTGATCCATTGGGTTTGCGCAAATTTGTTCGCCCGGATGCACCCATTTCTTATGAACAGGAATTAAAATTGAGTGCCGATTGGGATGCTTTTCAAAAACAGGTGAATGAAAAAGTAATGTCACTGGCAAAAGAACTGATTCCTTATCAACAAGCCAATAATCAAGAGGCACAACAGAACTATAAAAAATTTGACAATAAGAGTGTAGATGACATTTTGAAAATGAAAGCCAGTCCTGCAGAAAAGACTAATTTGTATGAAGTAAATGCACAAAGACATCTGGAAGAAATGAAGAAGGATGGCGGCGTTGCCTTTCGTTTAAAAGCTGCCAAAAAGCAAATTGATGATTTGATAAAAGATTTTATCGCAAAAGATGAAGCTCAACGAAAAAGTTTAGAAAAGCAAAACAGCGTCAAAGCAGAGTCTGAAACCGAACTGGCAAAAAAAGGAGAAAATATTGGTTATGATAATTGCGTGGTACAAAAAAAATACAGTGAGTGGGTGTATGCCAATTACAATAAACCATTGGAAGAAGCCTACAAAAATTATTTGCACCAGTTGTATTTAAAAATTAATGAGGAATTATATTGGAAACAATTTACGCAGGACGCACCCACCTTTGAAGCAACAAGAATTACTGCTAAAAAAGAATGGTTGGCTGCGATGGGCAATACAAGGTACATAGCCACTAATAAATATGGCAAGTGCGAAGCACCTGAACAAAAACAATCACGCTACAAACTGGCAGATTTTGATGAGATGCATTGTGCTTTTATAACTACACTGGATTTTGTTCTTATGAAAGGAATATCTGAATGTGGTAAATCAAGGGTGGAATTTGACCTTGGTAAACTAAGTGGAAATCTAAATTACAAATTCAACGATAAGCAAGAGTTGAAATTTATTAAAGGCACTGTGGAAGCAACGGTGATTGACAAAAGCATTTCTGTAAGCAAAGGTCCGCTGCAAGTAGGCGCTTCTGTAAAAGCGGGCATGGGTGTAGAGTTTACGAGCCGCGGCATAGAAGATGTATATGCCACCGGCGAGGCTAAAGTAACAGCCGGTTCCAATACCGTAGATGACCCTGCAGGCATTGTGAACGATCCGAGCGTGAGTATTACTGTTTCTGGCCGCATGAGTTTAATTTCAGGAAATATGAGCGGCGCCATCAGTGGGTTTGGAAAATAAAAAATTTAATACAAGTAAAATGATAAATAAAAAAAATCAACTCAGGACAACAATTGCATTACTTTTTTTTATTGCAATAACACAAAGCAGTATTGCGCAAGATTGTAAAACCTCTGCAGAGTTAGATGCTACAACCGGTAAATATTTAACAGCTGCACAATATCCCTGGCCGGCGGTAAGAGCAGAATACTTTAATAAAATGGCCACTGCTGCTGACAAAGCAATGGCAAAAAAAATATTGGGCGATTTAGAAAAAACAGAAGCACAAAGCCATACAGGTTTTAACTTTACTGGTGGTAGTTGGGAAAATTATTATACTACCGAGGGTAATCAATATTTGGGAACTACCAAATTAGGCCAATATTCTTTTCAGGCTGCCTTGTACGAATACTTTTGTGCTAAAGGAAAATTGACTCGCAATAGTGAATTCAGTTCTGTTTTACGCATGTATGTAAACCAATTACAACTAACCACATTAGATAAATTTTTATCAGCGCCTTTCGGCAGCAGTTTTCCTGCTTATGATTTTGGAATGCAATACGCTGATTGGAAAAATCATAAATCTGCTGATGTAAATGCACAATTGATTAGGCTGTTTACTTACATGACTTGTAATAATCAGGAGTTGATAAAAGCTGTGAACACAGGTGAAAACTACTTCCAGGATGTAGCGGATAAAGATATCAAGCTCAACAACCGGAATAATTACATTTATCGTTATTGGTTTATTAAGAAAAAAGACATTCCCGTTTTAATTCCGGTAAGCCGCAAAGAATATTTGCAAAGCCTGCTGGAATATTATGAGAGAGAAAAATTGCATTTTACGAAGTTGGTTACAAAATTGAAAGAAGAAAAATCCAGCGACATGAAGTATTATGCGAATTGGGAGAAAGATGTTTCGGATAAAATTTCAGTTGTCAATAAAGCATTAAGCGAAAACGATGAAAAATGGTTGGCTGCTCAAGCCATTATAAATCCCTCTGAAGATAATAGCAAAAGATATAATGCTAAGTTACCGGAGCAAACGAATTACAATCGCTTCTGGAAATTTTATGATGGTGAGAAAAATTTGGGCGGCTTGTACAAATACAATTCCGATTATTTTAAAACATCTACAAAAGGCACTGCCAGTCCTCAGTTGATAACTATCGCATTCCGGTATGTCACCATGCCCTCATCACTCAGGATGCTGGACAACTTCACAAAGAATTTTGATTTTGATGCAGTGAGGAAGATGGTGGAGTGATACGTTAATACAGGTGAAATGTTTATTTTCCTTTACACGAGTGCAACTTGAAATTTAATCATAACTTGGTCGGCTATAACCAAAATAGTAAAACCCGGTACAGATAGATGGCAAAGAAGAAAAACATGACACCAGGCAAAGGCGAGCTGCAACAGTTCAACAACTTTGTGCTGTTTACGGCAGAAAACGGTAAGGTAAACATTGATGTTTATTTTCAGCACGAAACCTTGTGGCTCACCCAAAAAGCCATAGCCGAACTATTTGAAAAAGGCAGAAGCACCATTACCGAACACCTGAAAAAGATTTTTGAAGAGGGCGAATTAGATGAGCAAGTGGTATGTCGGAATTTCCGACACACCACTCAGCACGGTGCTATTGAAGGCTTACAACAGGAAAAAGAAGTGAAGTTCTACAACCTAAAAGCCATAACAGCCGTAGGTTACAGGGTCAATTCGCACCGTGCTATTGAATTTCGCAAATGGGCTACAAACATTTTGCATGAATACATCATCAAAGGTTTTGCAATGGACGATGAGCGATTGAAACAAATTCAGCATTTCGGCATTGACTACTTTGAAGAAATGCTGGAACGCATTCGTGAAATACGAATGAGCGAAAGGCGTTTATATCAAAAAATAACCGACATCTATGCACTCTCTGCTGATTACGACAGCCAAGCAGACATCACACAGCATTTTTTTGCTACTGTGCAAAACAAACTGCATTGGGCAATTACGGGAAAAACTGCAGCCGAGATTATTTACACCACAGCCGATGCCGCCCAAATTTATATGGGTTTAAAAACGTGGAAACACGCACCTGCCGGAAAAATTTTGAAAAGCGATGTAAGCATTGCCAAAAACTATTTGAACGAAGAACACATTAAAGTGTTGGAACAAATTGTTACCGCTTATTTGGATTTGGCAGAAAGCAGAGCAAGAAACCGCCAGGTAATGAATATGAAAGATTGGGACAAGTTTTTAGTTCAGTTTTTAGAACTTGCCGATTGCCCTATTTTGAAAGACGCAGGTAAAATATCAATGTTGCAAGCCAAACTCAAAGCCGAAAGCGAATACGAAAAATACAGAATAATACAGGATAAACTTTACGAAAGCGATTTTGATAAAGCAATTAAAAAACTAAATCCACCGAAAAAATGAGCAAAATCGTGTAAGAAAAAATAAATAGATTTCAATTCCTCTTATTCACACAAATTATTTTTGTCTATATTTTGCCGACAAAATATTTTCATGTTTTCAATTCCTCACTAACTCATTTTCGCAATAAAATCATCCTTATATCTTCTTGACACTTCAATGAGTGTTCCATCGGTCAATTCTATTTGGCCGCCATCGCCGCGTATGTATCGTTTTATGTAATTCAGATTGACGATATAAGAATTATGTACCCGGTGAAAAATATCGGAGGGCAAAATATCACCAAAATCCTTCAGCGTTTTTGAAGCCGTTATTTTAGTTTTATCAGCAAGATAAATCAGGGTATAGTTGCTGCTTGCTTCAAGATGCGTGATGTTGTTGATTTCAATAAATAATATGCCTTCTAATGTTGAAACAGCCAACCGTTTCATTTTCTTTTCGGGTAATAATAAATTCTCTCTGAGTAGATCTAATCTTGCTTTTAATTTTTGGTGAATGTTTTTTTCTACTTTATCCACTGCAGTTTTTAATTCTTCAATATCTACCGGTTTCAGCAGGTAATCAAATGCTGCATAGCGAATGGCTTTAATAGCATATTGATTATACGCCGTAGTAAAAATTAAATAAAATTCTTTTTCCTGTAATTTTTCCAACATTTCAAAACCATTCATTTGTGGCATCTCTATATCCAGAAAAACAAGTGTTGGGTTTAACCGATTTATCATTGTTATGGCTTCCACGCCGCCGCCTGCTTCGCCAACTACCTCAACGGTTGGGCAATGTACCTCTAATTTATTGCGAAGCGCCATGCGCCCTCTTGTTTCATCATCAACAATGATTGCTTTAATCATAGCGGTATTTTGTTTTTAATGATACGATTACTGTAGTGCCGGATTGGCTATCACCTTCTATTCTGTCTTTTATTATTACAGAAGGATTTTCTTCCTGGTTGAACAGACGTATTCTGTCAAAGCTGATGTTCATTCCATGAGAAGAAGGTTTATTTTTGTTGAGCATGGCAGAAGCGGTACGACCAATTCCATTGTCGGTGATTATGTATTCAATGCTGCTGCCTGATTTCTGTATTGAAATGTCCAATATTCCGTCATTGCTATTTTTGTTTCTCAACCCGTGAAGAATCGCATTTTCTACAAAGGGTTGAATAATCAGTGGTGGTACTATTATCTGTGTATTTTCCAATTCTTTCTCAATATTAAAATGCGTTTTAAATTTTCCTTCATGCCGCAGTTCTTCCAATTCAATATACAGTTTCAGGGTTTCAATGTCATTTGATAAGAGTACGGTGTTTTCTTTGCTGTGGTCTAAAATATTTCGCAGCAGTTTGGCAAACTTGTTTAGATATAGTGTTGCATTGTATTTGTCATTGCTGTAAATGAATGAATCAATACTGTTGATACAGTTAAACATAAAGTGCGGGTTCATCTGTGCTTTCAGCGCTGCCATTTCTGACTCTGCAATTTTTTGCTGTAATGCTGCTTTGGATTTAATATTCCTGATACGCCACCTGCTTAAAAAATAGACAATGATCAATGCGACTAACAGCAACAATGTTTTGAACAATATAGTTTGATACCACTTAGGCGGTATGACAATAGTAAATGAAGCAATAGCCGGCATTTGGTTTAGAGCAGGATTTTCCCCTTTCAGTTGAAGTGTATAAGTTCCGGGCGCAAGATTCACTAAGCTTATTTCGCCATTGCTCTTTTGCCAATTTGTGTTTAACCCTTGCTGGCTTATTTTGTAGTACAAGATATTTTTTTCTGAAATACTGTAATTGTTATAAGCAAATCGGATACGAATCTGGGTAGCATTTTTATTTACCTCAATGGTGGTGTCGTTATGATACATCATTCTTACACCATCTTCATATACATCCGTTATAATAATTTTCCCGTTTTCCATGTTACCGGCAAGCAACTTCTTAGGGTTAAAACTGATAAGGCCGCCGGTATAAGCAAGCCAGATATTTCCATCCATTGTTTTGTGGAATAAACCATAATCATCAAAACCGGCAGGCAATCCTGTTTCATTTCCGAATGATTGCACATTCCGGTTTTCAGAATTAATTGCTATTAATTTTCCCTGAGCTATAGCCCAAATAAAATAATCATCATCCTGAAGCAGCCGAAAGGTTGGACTATAGCCTATTCCACTATGTTCATTTAGAAAGTCAAATTGTTTTTTCGCTGCATCAAATACGGCAATACCTATTTGCGTGGCCAGCCATATCCTGTTGTTATTATCCGGCAACAAATCAAATATTTGATTCCATAATCTATCACTACTTCCATTTGGATAGTGCATTGGATAGGATAAAAAGGTTTTGTTTTCATCATTTAAAAGATATAATCCCTTATCGGTTCCTACCCAAAGCTTTCCTGATTTATCTAATGCAGATGCAGTAACTACAGTAACCTCTTTGGGCATCTCATATTTTATAAATGTTTCTTTCGCCGGATCAAAGAGGCTCATTCCATCCCAGTAAGACCGGATCCACCATTTACCATCGGGACGTTGTAAAATATTTTTAAAACTTGTTCCTTTTTCTTTATTGAAACGATATGGCGGTATTAACACATGAAATGAATGGCCTGTTTGTTTTACCAAGCCACTATCTGTACAATACCAAATATTTTGATTTTTATCTTTTACAATGGCAGATATAATGGAAGACAAATAACTGTTTGAACTGGGCGGAATTGATTTAATATGTGAAATAAATTTGAAATTCTTTGTGAACCGGTACAAGCCTTTTGCAAAATAGCCGGTAAGCCAAATTTCGTTACCTGCATCAAACCAAAACTTTGGAAATCCAAACTCACCCGCTGCTAAATTTGCCTGTTGATGCAGCGGATAAGATATGATCTGTTGCTGTACGTTGTCTATAATAAATAACCCTTCGGTTGTAGCCATCCACAAGCGATTGCTTTTATCTTTATACAAATTATTGATTCTGGTTCCTACAAAATACCGTTTGATTTTTTCTGTCACTGGATCCATTAAAATGAGTGATTCATAATCGGAAAAACACAGCCACTTCTTTTGATTGATGTCCACATATTCGCATGGTCCGTAAAATATTTTATTTAAATTTTCAGGCGAATGAAGATCAGAAAACTTGCCTGACTCAGGATCAAATTTTATCATGCCTGCGCCCCAGGTCGTTAGCCAAAATTGTTGTTGCGAATCAATGAAAATACCGGTAATCCATATATAGTGTGGGAAATAATACGGTACCAATTTTTTTTCAACGGTATCAATTTTGTACAAACCATAAGCGCTTGCAATCCATAAATTGCCTTGCCGGTCTTCAGTTATTTTTTCTAAGTGGTTAAATTCCTTTTGCGGAAATGTAGCAGGAATATCCGGTGTATGATACGAAACAAACTGCCCGGTCAATGCATCAAGCTGTTGCAATCCCCTGGTAGAAGTAACCCAAACCCTTTGTTTACTATCTACAAACGGGTTAGGTTTGTCATCATCAGCAAGGCTTCTGTTGTCATTTTCAATATGTCGGTATCGTTTTAGTTTATCGTTTAATGGATTATAACAAATTAAACCGTCTGCTGATGAAATATAAATTTGATTTTTATTGTCAATACTCAATTCATGCAATGATGCGTTTGACTGGTCAGGCGAAATAACCACTTTAGTATAATTTCCATCGTATCGCAGCAGCTCACCGGCTTCTGTACTGAACCACATCAATCCTTGTTGGTCTATTGCAATATCACTGATATTTTTTGCGGGCGATGATGAACCGGTATGTACAGGAAAAAGTTTTAAGTCGGGGAATGATTGTGCGCACACCCAGAAAGGTAACATGAAAAAAAGCACCGGTAAAATAAAGCGAAATCGCCTCAGCATTTGCAATCATTTTATTAAAATTATGACAGATATTCCATCTTTTATTACAGCAGTTTAAATTTATCCATGAATAAAAATCGGCATGTAATGCTGCCTGTTTTTGCAAAGAAATTTTATTCAACAGCAAATGAACAAATAACTCGTTTTTACATTTGCTGTGTTCAACTGTTTCATGAAAATATTTTTTTGTAGTTAATTCCTTTATTTCATTTGAAAATCTTTATGCCCGCTTTGCCATAATAAAAAGAACAAGTGCTTTAAAAAGTTTTTATAAATGTCTAATATAGAAGCAGCATTGTCATCTATATTATGTCCGCCTTCAAAATTGGTAAAGAGCAAAACAGGTTTGCCTGATGTGCTGTTGGCTTGCAATGTAGCAGCCATTTTACCCGACATCCATGATGGTACTCTTGAATCGTTAAGGCCGTTGGTAAGATACACAGCGGGATATTTTGTATCGGGCTTCACATGAATTACCGCATCCATTTCTATCACCCCTTTCATTTCAGAGGGAATTTCCGGATTACCAAATTCGGGGTAGTTGCTTATTAGATTGTGCCAGGCTTTACTTCTTATCAGGTTTAAAGTACCGGACTGAATAGCGGCTGCAGCAAACAGTTCGGGGCGTTCGGTAATTGCCCTGCCAATTAATGTGCCGCCTGCACTTCCACCAAAGCAACTAAGGTTTGATGATTGCGTGTATTTATTTTTAATCAGGTATTCCGCACAGGCAATAAAATCTTTCCAGCTATTGGGTTTGTTTTCCTTCATACCCGCCAGGTGCCATGCTTCGCCCTTTTCGCCGCCGCCACGTATGTATGCATGAACCAGTATAACGCCATGCTGAATCAGCAGGTTATTAGGGGGCCAAAATTCATTGAAAAAATTTTCTCTTGTAATAGTTCCGTAAGCGCCATATCCATATAATATACATACATTATTTCCATCCAGCTTGGTATTTTTATTTCTCATAATACTCATTGGTACCAATGTGCCATCGTATGAAGGCACTTCAATTAATTCGGATACAATATCATCACTGCCTTCTATTATTGTTTGGCCATGATATGCCCAAAAATCATCATTGCTTAACTTGTTATCTGCAATATTGAGAAGATAACCATTCTTAGGTTTGTTTACAGGCTCGCTGTATAAAACACATTCATCCGTTTTTGTACCCATTGTCCAAATACTAAACCTGTCAAAATTATTTAGAGACGATACGTTAACTTCCTTACCTGTTTTTTTATCAATAAAAACTGCTTTGTTGAGAAAGCCATATTTGGAAAAAGCAACGATTATGTACGATTTTGTTTCATCCATATATTCTAATTGCCAGAGACTATCTTCAGGAAAAATAATTTTGGCACGGGCAAAATCAGGATTATTATAAGAGGTATAACGAAGGCTTTTAAAGCCATTGCCTTTTGCAGAAATAAAATAATAGCCATCGGAAGTCTCTTTAAAGCTATAAACCGAATCCGTTTTGGAATACAATTTTTTCCATTGTTTGATTGGTTTTAATAATTCGGTATTATTGATGTAGTAAGCATTTTTATCTAATCCGAAGCCTGCATTGGGAATGCAGTAAATTCTTTTTGAGCCATTATTTGTATAAATCCAGGCATTAAACGCATTGCTAATCTTCTTTTCAATGGTGTTTCTGATTTTTTCATTCATAATAGTTTTATCTGCCATGTAGTCTGTAAAAAGTGCATGGTATTTCATCACATTATTTTCCGTGGCATTAGGTGCATTGCGGTCGCCGGTGTTGTAGCCATAAAGAAAACCTTTGCTGTCACTTGACCAGCTTATGCTACCTGACCAGCAGTGCGGAATGCTGTCTTGCAGCCATTTTTTATTTGTAACGTCATATATTTTTATGAAAGGATATTCTTCACCATTTTTATCAAATGCTGCAAATAAATATTTTTCATTTGGCGAAAAATCTATTGCAGAAATTGAGTAGCGCATACCCGGGTTAATTTCCCACGAATCAAAAATTAAATGCTCTGTTGTATCGTTTACAGATTTGTAATAAAAACTCTGGGATCGTTTCCCCCTTTCCTGTTTGATGTAATATCGTAAAGAAGTTGTTGCGAAATAAGGCTCACGGTTCCATGTTTTTGCATCTAAATAGTTCTTTAACTGGCCGAGCAGGCTATCTACGCCATCAATATTTTCCATTGTTTTATCAGCAAATTCTTTTTGTTCTTTGAACCAGTTGAGTACAGATGAGTCTTTTAAATTTTCTAACCAACGGTAAGGGTCTTTGTAAGTGACACCAAAATAGGTATCACTGCTGTCAACGGTTTTTGTAAACGGATAGTTGAATTGTGCAGATGATTTAGTGCACATTACAACACAGAAAAAAATAATGGTGATTGCGTATTTCATTTGAGTTGTAATTATTATTAAGATTTTTTTTAATGTCTTATTTCTTCTGAAACTCACTATGCCCGCATTGCCACAGAAGAAAGAAGAGCGGTCGTAAACCTTTTTTAAATAAATCCAAATAATTATCTGCATTGGCATAACCAAAATGCCCGCCTTCAAATTCTGAATAAAGTAATATCGGCTTGCCCGATGTGCTGGCCGCCTGAAATGATGCGGCTAATTTTGCCGGCATCCACGGCGCTACTCTTGTATCATTTATACCGGTGGTAATGTACATGGCAGGATATTTTGTTTGTGGCTTCACATGTATCACGGCATCCATCTCTATCAATCCTTTCATTTCACTTTCAATTTCAGGATTTCCATATTCGCCATAATTACCAATCATATTCGCCCAGGCTTTGCCTCGTATTTGATTTACAGCGCCTACCTTGTTCACCGCTGCGGCAAACAAATCAGGCCTTTCTTCTACCGTTCTTCCAATTAAAATACCACCGGCGCTTCCGCCTTCGCAGCCTAACCGTGCCGGATTGGTATAGCCATTTTTAGTAAGGTATTCTGCACAGGCAATAAAATCTTTCCAGGTGTTGGGTTTATTTTCTTTCATGCCTGCTTTGTGCCATTGTTCACCCTTTTCACCACCGCCACGGATGTATGCATGAGCCAGTATCAAACCCTTTTGTACGAGTGCATTGTTGATAGGCGAATATTCATTGTAACTATTGTCTTTTATAGTGATACCATAAGCGCCATAACCATATAAGATGCAAACATTATCGCCGTTTAGTGGCGTGTTCTTATTGCGCATAATGCTCATTGGCACCTGTGTACCATCATAAGAAGGTACTTCTATCAATTCGGTAATGATATCATCGGAACCGGGAAATATAGTTTGGTTTTGTGGCGCCCAAAACGGGTCATCCATCAACTTGTTGTTTGCTATATCAAATAGGTACACATAGCCCGGCCTGTTAACCGGTCTTTTATAAAAAAAACATTCATCCGTTTTTTTGCCGAGTGAACCAATAGCAAAACGGTCGTAAGCTGCGAGTGCAGAAATATTTACCGGCTTATTGGTATTCTTATTGATGATAACCGTCTTATTCAAAAAACCATATTTGGAATAATTTACAATCAGGTAATTGAGCGTTTCATCTATTCCTTCTATTTGCCAGATATTGTCTTCGGGCAACAGAATTTTCGCATTTGCAAAATCAGGTTTTGCAAACGAGGTAAATCGCAAGCTTTTAAATCCATTTCCTTTGGCAGAAATAAAATAATAGCCCTTCTCTGACTCTTTAACGGTACTGCCAAATACCGAATCTTTTTTGCTATACAAGAGATTCCATTTTTTATTGGGGTTCAGCAATTCATTGCTGTTGCAGTAATAGGAATTGTTGTAGTCAAATTCAAAACCCTGGTTTGGTTCTAAATAAATCCTTCGCTTACTATTGTCTATATGAAAATTAGCATAATAACTGTTGCTGATTTTTTCTCGGCACGGTTGCGAAGTTTGTTATCCATCACCGTTACATCTTTTGCAGTGCTTGTATTTAGCGAATGATATTTTACCACATCATAATTGCTGGCATCAGGCTTGGTGCGGTCTTCCAACAGGTTGTAGCCATAGATAAATCCTTTGCTATCCGCAGTCCAGTTGATGGTATTGGGCCAGCAATGCGGG
Organism: Bacteroidota bacterium; assembly: GCA_018268055.1. Classification (GTDB taxonomy): domain Bacteria; phylum Bacteroidota; class Bacteroidia; order Chitinophagales; family Chitinophagaceae; genus JJ008. The sequence continues at coordinate 86,738 of JAFDXF010000038.1, read as the reverse complement.
ATGCTGTCCTGCAGCCATTTACGGGTAGCCAGATTCATGATTTTGATAAAGGGATATTCTTCGCCGTTTTTGTCAAATGCTACCAATAAATATTTTTCATCCGGTGAAGCAGTAATGGCAGAAAGCTGATAGCGCATACCCGGTTGGATAGTCCATGTATTAAGCAATAATTGTTCGGCAGTATCTTTTCTGCTCTTGAAATATACGGGTGCATCTAACTGGCCTCGTTTTGTTTTAGTATAAAAAATTCCTGTAGTGGTTGCGAACCATGCGTTTCTGCCCCAGGTGGGTGAGTTCATGTATCGGTTGAGGCTGGAAAGAAGGCTATCCACGCCATTCAACCCGGTAAAAACAGAATCGGTAAACCGGTTTTGTTGTTGAAACCAGTTGACCATTTCGCTGTCTTTATAATTTTCCATCCAGCGGTAAGGATCTTTGTAAGTATGGCCAAAGTAAGTGTCGCTGCTGTCAACGGTTCTGCTAATTGGATAGTTGTACTGAGCAGATAATTTAGTGCACATTACAGAGCAGAAAAAAATTACGGTGATTATGAATTTCATTTTTGAAGGTTTTGATTAATCTGTTTTTGAGCTAAGCAAGAATGAAGCAAGGCTAAAAAACTTTTTACTCTTAAAAATGCAATAAGAAATTCATTGTCTGCCGGATAAATGAGTAGATAACAGAAATGGATGAGTGGGTAACAGGCAGGGGGAATCGGTATTAGTGCTTTTCACTAAATTAAATCAAATATTGAGTGGTAGGCAATAAGAAATTAATTGACTGAATAGTCATAGAAAAATGAGCCCTACTGTAGAAACAGCAAGGCTATGGTTAAGGCTCTCTGATCATAAACTATTTAAAAAAAGCACCAATGGTGCTTTTAAAAATCAGATGTGAAACTAAGCGTTCTGACGATTTAAAAAATACCACTTTTATGGTATTTTTTGTATCTCTTAAATAGATATGGCTTCAGTTTTTACAAATTCTATAAGTTTACTGATGTATTCAGCCGAAAAATTGAATTCAAGCCCTGCTGCTTTGTATAATTCGGGCAAGGTAGCTGTGCCACCCAGTGAAAGTGCATTGATATAATTGTTCAAAGCTGTTTCAGGATTCTTTTTGTACTGCTGCCACACACCAATAGCACCTAATTGTGCAATACCATATTCAATATAATAAAAAGGCACTTCATACAAATGCAATTGACGTTGCCACGCATAATGACGGTATTCGTTCAATCCGGTAAAATCAATAACTGGAGATAAAAATTCTGTATAAATTTCAAGCCATTTTTCCGCTCTTTCATTTTCGGTATGATCCGGATTGGCATAGATCCAATGCTGAAATTTATCAATCGTTGCTATCCATGGGAAAATGGTAATCACTCTTTCCAATTGCTGTTCTTTAGCTCTACGCAATTCATCCGCATCTTTAAAAAATACGTCCCAATAATCCATTGACAACAATTCCATACTCATACTGGCTACTTCTGCAATTTCCATTGGATAATCCTTAAACCCGTTGAGTGGAAGAGGGTGTGCCAAAAAAGAATGAATGGCGTGTCCGCCTTCGTGCACCATTGTGGTTACATCATCCAATTGACCTGCCGCATTCATAAATATAAATGGTGCGCCACTCTCTGCCAATGGACAATTATATCCACCCGGAGCTTTTCCTTTTCTGCTTTCTAAATCTAAATGTTTTAAATCTTTCATCTTGCGCAAGCAATCTCCAAAGAATGGATTGAGTTTATCAAAGCAAGCAATTGATTTATCAATCAGTTCATCTGCTGTTTTGAAAGGATGCAATGGTTGAATACCTGCAGGCTCCGCATCAATATCCCAAGGGCGTAGCGTATCCACACCCAATTTTTTCTTTTTGGCTTCATATAGTTCATTCACGAGTGGCAACACATGCAGTTTCACTGCTTCATGAAATTGAAAGCAATCTTGTGGTGTGTAATCAAATCGGCCTAACTCTTTAAAACGAAAATCTGTATAACTTTTGAAGCCTGCATTTGCTGCAATCTGTTTTCTTTTTTGAATCAATGAACTAAATAGTTTATTCAACGCTTCTTTATCCTGTAGTCTTCTATTATTTATTTTATGATAAACTTCTTCTCGTACACTTCTGTCTGGATCTTCTAAAAATTTTGCGGCTTGCTGAAGCGTATATTCTTTACCATTTACTTCCACTGACATTTTACCGGCAATGCCTCCAAAGTGTTGTTGTAATACGTTTAGCTCTGCAATGATAGGAATACTTTCTTCGTTAAATAATTCAATGTTTTTCTTTATATTCCTTATATAAGTAAAATATTTTTTGTGATCCAATTCCTTTGCGAATGAATTGTTGATTAGTTTTTTATTGAGCTTGTCAGAATAGGACTGAATCTTTGGCTGAATTTCCATCATGAAATAGTTGAAAGATTCCTCCAGCATTTTATTTTCTGTATCACAAGTCATTTTTATTTGCCGCCAACAAACATCTTCACTTATGGCAGCATCTAATTCGCTTACATCTTTCAGCCATTTTTCTAGTGACGTAATCGAATCGATTTCTCTTGTATCTAATTCTATAAAATAAGGTTCTAGCTCATTCCATGTTTTGATAGTGAAATCGTATGGCAAAAAGTGGTGAGGTATTTTCTTTATGTCTGCTGTATAATTCATGCTATTTATTATTTGAATCGTTGGTTCATAAAAAAAGCTACAACATCAAGTTTCCTTGTGTATTGTAGCCCTTACAGTATTTTTTATTTATTCTGCTTTCTTTTTTCTTGTAGTTTTTTTCTTAGGTGCTTCTTCTACAGCAGGTGCTTCAGCTACAACCGGTGTTTCAGTTTCTTCAGGTTGATTTTCTTCCGGCAATTCACTCAATTTAATTTCAACATTATTTTTTTTCAGAATGTCGAACCATTTTACCATTTTTTTCATATCGCTTGCATACACTCTTTCAAAATCCATTTCCGGATAAGCTTTTTCAAAATATTTTTTGATATCTGCTGCATCTTTTTCATTTGGAAGGCTACCGCCGGCTTTATCCATTGCATGGAAAATATCAACAAGATTTACATTATCTCCGGTAGTATATACTTCAATACTTTCCAGCTGCGAAAAATTATGAATACGACTGGAAACAAAACGTGTGGTCTTGTCTTCCACAGAACGCAGGATTGCACCATCGGTTTTACTGTTCAAAACTTCAAACAATCCGGGTAGGCCACTAACGGCAACGAGTTTACTGTACTCCATAAAAAAATTAAAATTTTGGAGCTGCAAGATAATTGAGTTATTGCAAATGAGGTAATAAATAGGGGGACTTAAAAATATTTTAATAAATCCCGAACGTTTTTCAGGCTGATATCGTCTAAATTTGGTTAGTTTCTTAATATTTAATAAAAAATAAAGTATGAAAAAGTTATTATTATCACTTTTCGTTGTATCAATGGCCGGTGCATCAGCAATGGCTCAGCCGGGTGCCGGTTTTCAGCGTACTACCCCTGAAGAAAGGGCTGCCAGAGTTGAACAAAAATTAGATAGTGCTTTTAAATTGGATAAAAGCAAGATTAAAAAATTAGATACTGCATTAGTGGTATTATACAAAATGCAGGATACAAGAATGCAAGAGTTGTTTCAAAACAGCAATGGTGACAGAGATGCTATGAGAGAAACAATGATGACTGAGCGAAAAAAATTTACTGATGCAGAAGAAGAAATCATCAAAGCAATGCTGACAGATGAGCAGTTTGCCATTTGGAAAGATAAAATACTTCCTTCCATGCGCCCACAGCGACCAATGGGCGGTGGTGGCGGAGGCGGCTTCCGAGGAGGCCAGCAATAGCATAGTTGATATTGCTCATTAAAAAATAAAAAGCGTAAAGTAAATTTTAATTCAAGGTTTACTTTACGCTTTTCTTTTCAGTTATTGGATCTTATTTCCAAAATGGATCCGATTCATTATCGCAAAATTTATCGGCAAATTCTATTTCCTGTAATTTTTTAAGTTGTTCCGGATTAGCCAATTTTTGTGCTTCATTAAAAACCACTCTTTCTTCAAAGCGTATATGATCCGTTAATATGTTTTGAATATCAGTTAGCGTTTGTTGATCCTTCTCTTTTTGTTCAAACAATGCTCTAAGCTGTGTGTGTTGCTGTTCTGCTTTTTGTCTGTTTAAATCTTCTTTGCTCAATATTGGGAATACAAATTTCTCTTCTAAATCAAAATGTGGCAGTAGGTGATTAACGTAGAACCAATTGGCATAAGTAATAATGCGCGGTAACGCAATATCTTTAGCAAGCCCATTTTTTATTTTCCAACAAAGCAATAAAGCGTGGTGATGTTCCCTGCTTAATTGAATCAAATCTTCAGAGCGTTTTATGGGCTTTGCCGCTTCTTCTTTTCGGTATTTCAGTTTTTCAATTATATGCGATGTGTCTGCATCTGCATAAGCGCCGAATGCGTTTATTAAAGTCCCTTTTATTTTATATTGCTCAGAAGAAATTGCATATACAATCATTTCATCATCAGGATCAGTAGCTCCTTCAAATCGGTGCACTTCATCAATTACAAACTCATCTGGACTGAGTGACTGACTTGTATTATGACAATAAATGCACTCTTGTTCTTTTAAAAGTGAAAAATCAGTTGTATAGCCTTTGGCGGCAAGTGCATTGAGTGCTTCTGCTACGCTATCATAGTATTGCATAGATGAATGGTTTATATTTTTTTAATTACCCTGCGGCCTCTTCCATTTTTAAAGCCTTAGGAAAGAGTATATTATTTTCTAAATGAATATGGAGGTGTAAGTCATCTTCAAATTCTTTTATTAATGCCAGCGTTACCCGATAGGTATTGCATCCATCTGCAGGCACAGTATAGTTGTCTGTGAGTGATGCAATTTTTCTGAATCTTTCTCCTTCAGTATCGTGTTCATGCATCATCATCTTAATCGGGTTTTGCACCGAGCCGAAATGTGCTTCTACTTTAGCACCGGTCTGTTGTGCTTGAACCATTTTGCGAATGTGTGGGAAAAGTATCAACTCTTCTTTTTTCATGTGTGCAGCTAACTCGCCTGCAGATTCTTTGAAAAGTTTGTTTACTTCTGATAATTCAGGATGCCGATCGCCATGTACATTTGTTATTTTATCTAAATAAGGAATTATCTCTTTGATTTTTTCTGTTACATAGCGATGATGTTTTTTCTCTATGTAATCTGCCAATAAATCTAATGGCCAAGAATTGTAATCTATACCACCATCGCTTTTTTGGCCTGCTATCTTATTCAATGAAGTGATTACGTAGTCTGTAGAAATATTATTTTTTACACAAGCTGCTTCCAGTGAAATATTGCCGTTACAACAAAAATCAATACCGACATTTTTAAAAACCTGTGCTGCGCGATAATCCTGAGTTACTAACTCGCCAACGATTGCTTCTTTAGAAATATTCATAATTTGTATTTTTTATTGTGTGATTAAATTTTTTCTGCTATAATTACGATTGAGTTCATGTGCTCTTTATGCTTTTTAAAAACACGATACATTTCTGTTATTCTTTTCCTTGCTGCCGGATGTATGAGTATATTCCACCCAATTTTTAATGAGCGAAAAAAACCTTCATCTTCTATTACTCGTTTTGTTTCCAACAAAGACATTTTATTGGTATAAACATTTTTGATTCTAAATCCTTCTTTTTCTAACAATGCCTTCCATTCTTCTTCGGTTAGTGGCCGGGCATTTACTTTTATAGACAAAGCGAGATCTCTTTGTACTTCACTTTTCTTTGCTTCATCTACATCTTTCAAGCCCAACTCATGAATGGCATACAATCCACCTTTCTTCAAAATACGGTAGGCTTCTTTTATAATTTCTGATTTGCGATGATCGGCATGCATTGTCAGCATTGCTTCGCCATATACTTTATCTTTTGAATTATTTTCAATGTGTGTACTGGCAGCATTGCCTAATTGAAAGTCAATATTATCGCCATTTATCCTTTTGTGTAATAAGGCAATCGCTTCTTCATCTGCATCTACTCCAATATATGAGTGAGGATGCTTCGCCAATGCTAATCCTGCGGTAAAGCCTAATCCGGGAGCAAACTCTACGACATCATCGCTATTTGAAATATGTAAGCCGGAAACCAACTTTTGAGTCAATACTCTTCCTCCGGGGCGTAAAACCTTTTTACCCATTCGTGCAAGAATCCAGTGCCCTTGTGCTTTTTCAAAATCTGAAACTAACATAATTGAAAAAATTTAGATGAAATTTCTACTTACTGTAGAAAGTTCCAATTATTTATTTGTTTTCTGTCTGGTATAGAAGATGAATTCTTTCTTTATCACAATTAGATTAAAGGAATAGAAGAACCATCTTTATAATACTGAATTTTCATCAAAAACATCTCTGCCATTCGTTCGCCTTGCCATTTTGCTCTTTCGGCTTTTTCTCCGGCAAAAAGATCATTGACAGTTCCATTAAACAAACGTACCCATTGATCAAAATGCTCCTTTTCAACAGGCAATTTGGCATGTGGCACAAATGGCGTTCCACTATAAGTGCGCTCATCTAATAAAACAGTTTGCCAAAACCGATACATCTTCTCCAAATGTTGCGGCCAACGATCTTGAATTACATTATTGAAAATATCTTTTAGCATTACATCTTCTCTTATTCTTCCATAAAAGGTATCTACCAATAATTTTATATCGTTCAGGTTTTGTATGTCTTTGAGTGTATTCATTTGTTATTGCCATTTAATTCGCTGCTCTGTTTATTTTAAATATATTTAATTATTGATTTCTCCAGTAGTTATTTGCTTTTGCTACTGTTTGAAACTCAATGGCCACAACATTTGCAGAAGCAATCAACTGTGCTGTATCGTTTGCATAATCGTTGCGCAATTTTTTTCTTACTTCAGGGTCTGTTTGAATAGCTGCAATTGATTTTCTTGCCATTTTAATAGCGAGCTCTCTTCCTTCTTGTGGAGTGGCTGTAATTAAAGAGCCAAGCCAGATTTCTTTATTTTCCATTGCTTTATATTTTTAAAATTTAAAACTCATATTATTATAAGTATTTAACGCATTAATACCGTCTTGCCGGATTTTAATCCCAAAGCCAAATCATAAATACTCGTTGATGTCAGCATTTTTTTAATTTCTTTTCTGATCTCAACAAACTTATGATGCATGGGGCAAGGTTCTGCACTATTACATTCGTCAAGCCCTAAGCCACATCCGTTATAAATAGAATCACCATCAATAGCTCGAACAATATCACTCATTTTTATTTGCTTGATTTGTTTGGGTTCAATGTCGAAACCTCCGTTAGGCCCTGTATGTGAATTGACAATATTGTGTTTGGTTAGTTCGCCAAGCACTTTGGCAGTAAATGCTTTTGGTGAGCCTGAATGTTCTACCACATCACCTATATTAACCCTTCTACCTTCGAGTGATTGTGCAGCAATATAAATTACTGCTTTAATTCCATGTTCGCAAGCTTTTGAAAACATTTATTCGTTGTTAAGAATTGCAAAGATACAAGCAACTATTTTAATTTACGACAAAAATATCTTAAATTAAATATGACAAATATTTTACAATAACAAAATGAGTATGTTGCTGATAAATTTAAAAGATGGTTATTTGAGATTGGTGTTTTGTCTTTATTTCAAGAAAGATCATTAGCTGCTATCTATTTCAGCAGAAATTCGAATCGTAAGCGAGATATAGCTCCACATTCTATTTTACCCGTTTCTGCTCATCCACTGCACTATTGATTTTATTATTACGTTCTGCTTTAAGCGTGCCTTTGTGAAAGCGCCAAGTGAAACTTAATGTCGCCGAACGCTCAAGGTTGAAATTTTTTATTTTTAGATCAGTAGTACTGTATTTACTTGAAATATTATAAATGCCGCCATTGAAGATATCATTAAAGCTTAATTTGATTGTAGCTTTTTCATGTAATACCTGCTTTGCAATACCTGCGCTTATTTGGCAGAGCGGTTTTATAAATGAAATGCCCCATAGAGATTTGCCTGAATAGTATCCATTCACTTCAGCACTCCAACCTTTTTCCCAATTGAATTCATTGGAAAATTGCCCTTCAAAAACATTTGCCTTAACGGAGATTGATTCGTTTTCCACTATTCCTTTAAATAAATTATTACGTATGCTTACGTTGATATTGCCACTCCACCATTTAGTAATTTTGGATGAGGCAGAAACAGAAAGGCCAATTTGCTGCTGCGATGCAATGTTTTCTTTGCGAAGAATTGTTTCTTGTGTAATATTATTTTGCTGAATGATATCCAAAATAATATCAGACGTCTTGCTGAAGTTTAATGTGGTATTCAATACATTTTTAAAGGTGTGGATTAATTCTATGTTATTGCTGATTTGTGCTTTTAAATCCGGATTCCCTTTTTGCACTGTATATCGGTCAACAAATTCCGAAAATGGGTTTAAGCTTTTATAATTTGGCCTATCTATACGTTTGCCATAATTTAAAACAAACTGATTATTTTCATTTGCCGAATATTGAATATATGCAGTCGGAAATAGCTGCATTGAATTTCTTTTAAAATTTGAATGAGCTGTTAGTTGTTGACCATTTGAAATAGTGTTTTCCAAACGCAACCCAAATTGCCCGGTCACTTTTTTGCTTAGAGGTCTGCTATAGTTTAAATACACTGCATTGATATTTTCGGTATATCTAAAATGATTACTACGTCCGGCATCAGGGATAGGATAGTTATTGATGAGTGAATCATATTTAGCATCATTATCGGTTGTGACAAAACTTGCTTTGAATCCCGCTTCAAGTTTTGCATTATTTTTTAGCGGCAATGTGTAATCTGCTTTTGTGCTATAAACGGTTATTTTCTGCAAAAGATTTCCTAATAAAGTATCTGCTGATTTTAATGCGTTATTCGTTGGCGCATAATATTTAGATAATAACGGTTGAAAGCTATAATTGTTATAATGAAGATAATCTAAGTTGAAAGTAATCTCCTGTCCGCTTGAATCAAATTTTGTTGTAAAGTTCAGATTGGTACTAATGCTTTTCCATTTTTGAGCGTTTTCAACTTCAGTGATTGTTCTGTTTTCAGGAATACCGGTTGACGTAAATAAATTTGTATTGGTAAAACTTTTCCAGGTTGATGGATTTCTATCTCCATGGATAGTGATACCAATAGTCGTTCTTTTTGTAGCAAAATAATCCACGCCAATTTTTAAATCATCATCATCATCATTCGTAAACATAGAAGCTTGCTGAGCTAATGATGAAGTTATATTTTTTGTAATGGGGTCAATAAAATTCTTGTTAAGAAAGAGTTTTTGTTTTGACCGCCATTTGGCATATCCTCCATTGACAAAGAAATTGAACAACTTATTCCTGTAATTGAAGTTGAACGATTCATTATGTCTAAAAAAATACCCTTGCTTAAAATTGGATGTAAGACTTCCATTATAACCGAAAGCTTTGAGTTTTTTCGTTTTTATATTAATTATGCCACTATTGCCCGCTGCATCATATTTTGCCGGAGGGTTAGTCATAATTTCAATTTGACTTAGCTGAGCTGCATTCATATTGCGCAAAAAGTTTGCAAGGTCTTTCTCGCTGAGGTATGTCTGCTTCCCATCAATATAAATTTGAACGCCCGACTTGCCTTTCAAATTAATATTACCATCTTTATCGACAGAAACTCCCGGCGTTTTTTGCAACACTTCAAGTGCTGAAAGCCCGGCATTCGTTACTGTCGCATCTACATTCACAACGGTTCTATCTAATTTCCATTCAATAGGCGGTTTCTTTGATGTGATGGTTATTCCTTTTAAACTTTTTTCTTCAGGCAACAATACAATGGATTGGAGTAATACATCTGCTGTATTTATCTCCACAACAGCATATTCTTTTTTAAATCCCACTGTTGTTGCCGCAATGAAATACGTGCCCTTTTTTATCGCTGTAAAATGATAAACTCCATTAGTGTCAGTAAGTGTATTCGTTATTAAAGTTGAATCACTGTATTTAAGCAAACTGATGCTTGCTCCATCAAGAGGTTTCTTCTCAATGCTGAGAATGCTTCCGGTGATAGAATGTTGCATTACTTGTGCATGGGCAATAAAAGGCAATATACACAGCAATAATGCTGTTATAGCAAATGTCTTTCTCATTTTTATTTTCGTTTAACAGTTGGGCAGAGTAGCCGGGATACGGGTTAGATTATTTTAGAAGTAAAACGACTTGCATGAAGAATAGTTACAAAAAAATAAAAAATATCTATGTTTATTGATACTCGTTAAGTAGCATCTTAATGCTATCGTGATTACATTGTTAGATTTTGTATTAAAATCACTTCATAAGGAATAAAAAAATGGAGTTAATTGTTTTTACAAAATAACTCCATTACGTTGCTTGAGTATCCATGTGACATATTATGAATGTATTGGTGCAATCTTATATCCTGCTTTTTTTACAGTTTCAATGATCTTTTCTTCTGACACTCCATTTGATTGAACCGTTAAAATTTTGTCAGGGTTGTTGGTATCTACATTCCATTCATCAATTCCTTCAGTCTTTGAAAGGTGAGGGGTTACTGCTTTAATACATCCGCCACAATTAATATTTGTCTTGAATTTAAAAGTTTTGTTTTCCATTTTTTATTGATTGTTTAGTTCTAAAATTTATTTACTCCATTTTAACCTTAAACTATTACTTACCACGCTAACACTACTCAATGCCATTGCTGCTCCGGCAATCATTGGGTTCAATAAAAATCCATTTATCGGATAAAGAACACCGGCAGCAATTGGAATACCTATAATATTATAAATAAATGCCCAAAATAAATTTTGTTTAATAGTGCTTACAGTATGTTGTGATAATTTTATGGCTTGTGGAATTTTGTTTAAGTCGGAAGAGATGATGGCCATTTTTGCTACATCAATCGCAATGTCACTGCCTTTTCCCATCGCAATACTTACATCTGCAGTTGCCAAAGCAGTACTGTCATTGATACCATCGCCTACCATTGCAACTGTTTTGCCTTGTGCTTGTAATTCTTTTACAAAATCCGCTTTATCTTGTGGGAGCATTTCTGCTTTATAATGTTCAATGCCGACTTGGTCTGCTATTGCTTTTGCTGTTGCTTCATTATCGCCGGTAAGCATATATAAATCAATACCTAATTGGTGCAAAGAATTTACTGCTTGAGCTGATGTTGTTTTAATTTTATCTGCAATAGATAACACTGCAAGTGCTTGCTTGCTATCTGCAAACCAAATCACTGTTTTTGATTCATTGCTCCACTGTTCTGCTTGTTGTAATAACCGGTTATCAATAGCAATATTGTTTTGAACTAATAGCTTTTTATTACCTACCCAATAAGTTTCATTTTCAAAGTCTGCTTTTGCTCCTTTTCCGGTGATGCTTTCAAAATTGACTAATAATAAATTTTTTGTGTCTTCCAAATATCTAACTACTGCCTCTGCCAATGGATGTTCAGAATGTTTTTCTATACTCCATAAAATATCTTTTTTACTGGTATCATCATTCAACCATTGAATACCGCTTACTTCAGGTTTCCCTTCTGTAATAGTGCCTGTTTTGTCTAATATTATTGTATCTACTTTCTTTGCCAGCTCCAAGCTTTCTGCATCTTTAATCAATATGCCTTGCTCAGCACCTTTGCCCACGCCAACCATGATGGCAGTAGGTGTAGCCAATCCTAAAGCACAGGGGCATGCTATGACTAAGACTGTTACAGCAGCAAGTAATGCTCTTACAATATTATTGTCTCCACCGAAGATTAACCAAGCAATAGCACTGAGTATTGCAATGCCTATTACCACCGGAACAAAAATGCCTGCAATCTTATCTACTAACTTTTGCACCGGAGCTTTACTTCCTTGCGCATCCTGAACCGTTTTAATGATCTGCGCCAGCATAGTTTCCTTTCCTATTTTCTCAGCTTTGAAACGAAAACTTCCTTTTTGATTAATTGTACCTGCAAATACTTTTTCTTTTGCCGATTTCAAAACAGGAACGGGCTCGCCGGTTAGCATACTTTCATCCACATACGATTCGCCCAAAACGACTGAGCCATCTACAGCGATTTTCTCTCCGGGCTTTACTAAAACAATGTCACCTATTTTAATTTCTTCAATCGCAATTTCTTTCTCTATATTTTCTTCACTTATTATTACTACCGTTTTGGGTTGTAAGCCCATTAGTTTTTTAATGGCGGTTGAAGTATTTCCTTTTGCCTTTTCTTCCAATAATTTCCCCAGTAAGATAAATGCAATGATTACAGCAGCAGCTTCAAAATAAACATGTGCTTCTAATCCTCTTGAAGTCCAAAATTTTGGAAACAGTAAATTGAACACACTGAATAAATAAGCGATTCCGGTACTTAGCGCAACAAGTGTATCCATATTTGCACTCCGATGCTTTGCCTGTTTCCATGCATTGACAAAAAAATCTCTACCTAACCAAAAAACTACAGGAGTTGTAAATGCCCACATAATCCAATCGGCATAAGGTGCATTCATAAAGAACATGCCATATACAAAAACCGGAATGGATAAAATGATTGCCCAAAGAGTTTTAAATTTAATTTGCTGGTATCTCTTTTCATGAATTGCCTCGAGTGATTCTTCCTGAAGCGTTTCATCTTCTATCATCAAATCATAACCTGAAACCTGAACTGCTTTTTTCAATCCTTCAGGAGTAATCATATTGGGTAGATATTCTACTGTAAGTTTTCCGGTTGCATAGTTTACTGAAGCACTAACAACACCCGGTTCAAATTTCACAGAGGTCTCTGCGCTATTAGCACAAGAAGCACAACTCATTCCTAAAACCGGAAATGTTTTTTTTGCTGTTGTTACACCATAGCCTAAATCTTTTATTGTTTTAACTGTATCCGCTACAACATCATTTTCCTCTACTGTTATTACAGCACGATGATTATTAAGTTCCACTTTGTGTGTTGTAATCCCTTTTACTTTTGAAAGCCCTTTGTCCACAATCAATGCGCAATGCTCGCTTTCTACATCTTCCAGAGGTAAATAAATCATTTCTTTGTTATCCATTGCCATAATCTTACTGTTTAATTCAATGGCAAAGTTCTGAAGAATTCATGGGTGTGTTATTACACTATTTTGTGTTTGATTTGTAAGGTTTACACCTCATCTAATGGTTTTCTCTTTTGGTTCCCAATTTTTTTGAAATGGCTGGGGGTAAGGCCGGTTATTTTTTTGAATTGATTGCTTAGATAAGCTACACTGGAATAATTAAGTTGATTAGCAATTTCGCTTAATGATAGCTCGTCATAGACTAATAGCTCCTTAACTTTTTCTATTTTTTGAGCGATAAAATATTTTTCAATAGTAGTGCCTTCTACTTCCGAAAAGATATTAGAAAGATAATTATAATCGTGGTGCAAAGAATTGCTCAGAATTTTAGATAGATTTTCATTGTGTTCATTATCCTTGTGCTGAATGATATCAATAATCACATTTTTAATTTGTTCGATTGTTCTACTCTTTTTGTCATCAATAATTTCAAAACCTACAGCTTCAAGTGCCTTACTTAAGTGCTGTTTTTTTTCATCGGTAAGCGTTCTTTCCAAAATTACTTCTCCCAGCGAAATTTGGGTGGCTTCAATATTTAGTTTTGCCAACTCATCACGCACCACCATTACACAACGATTACATACCATGTTTTTTATATAAATAGTTGACATGCTATATTTATTAGTTTTGTTTACAAATCAATCTTTGCCTAAAGCGTTAATCTGCTAAATGGTTATTGGTTGCTCTTCTCCATTTTTTACTTCTTATGGCAAGCCACAAGATAAGGCCGAAAGTTAATACAACAGGGAGCACTAATATTAAAAGACCGATTGAGGGCTTTCTTTTTCCTGTAGCAGGGTCATAAGTAAAACATGAAAGTAAATTATTTTTTCTCGGAAGTGGATAAGAAGGAATAAACTCATTATGTATAGATTGAATCATCATCTTCAAATCACTTATCCCGCGCAGACCTGTCAATTTTTTTGCGATATATCCATTTTCATTAATTCCTACAAGAAGTGCATCATGATCAAATTGTTTTCGCAGACTATCCCATATAGGTCTAAAACCTACTGAAGAATTTAAAGCATCAATTTGTTTTGTTGTTGCAAAAGTCCATTGTCCTTTTTTATTTAACCCCAATCGATTATCCATGTCTTCCAAATCAGACAAACTATCTATCGGATCAAAACTTACAACAAGCACTTTGAATTTCTCTTTTGAATTTAATGTTCGTATATTATCACTTAGTTGAAGTAAGAATGGGCTGCATATTCCGGTACAACGAGAAAATACTAATGCTACAAGAATGGGCGAAGTGTTATATAAATTTGATAACATCATTCCCCCGTCTGAAGTATTCAGTTGGACATCAGCAATTTTTGCATTAATATTTTCCTCTTCTGAAAAATTATATTCAGATTGTGCCTGAACATTGGTATAGAATAAAAATAAAATTAAGAGGCTGAAAAGGCCTTTACACATTTTCGTAATATTTCAATAAAAATCAGCAAAATTGCAATCAGGTAAATAGTGGCAAAAACGGCACCCAATGTCGCCATCAATGGTGCTGATTTAAATTCTGCTGGGTAATTAGAAAATCTTCTGGGCACTGAATCTGCACCGGCCAAATAGAACATCAATACAAATCCAAAACCGCCAATCAACAAAAGTGCTGTCTTTAACTGTTGTGCTTTTGTTTTCGTTTGACTACCTGAAAATTCATTGGCTACCCAGTAGAAAAATGCAAGACAAAACAACACATTGCCCATCGCATTATAGGTGTGGAAGTGTGCAGGAACCCAAAGTGTATTATGCAATGCTACATTATTAGAAATTGTAGCATCAATCAATGCACCAACACCTCCGATCAGCCAGCCCATTATACCAATAAAGAATAAAACATTTGTCAGCGACCATTTTATATGATTTCTAAAAACTAAAACAAATACACTAAAGGCTGTAACACCTGCGGCAGGTAAACTTGCAAAATAGGAAGCAAGTTGACCAACCATTTGGAGTCCGAGTGGTTGTACAAAATCCATGTATAAATGATGGAAGAATGCAGTAAGAATAAACACCATTGTGCAGTTCCATGCAAGTGCTACATACCAAGTGGTTTTAAATTTCGGGCGGCTGCTTACTTCAGGCATTAATTCATAAAGAGCAGCTAAACCAAGATATAAAGATTCATTGGCAATAGTATGTCCAAAGAAATAAATCAGATTCTTCATCAGCAAACTATCATTTACAAATGCGCCTCCCGAATAATATTCTGCAAATGTCAATGCCAGTAATATCACTGCTACGATTAAGCTAAGAATAATTCCTATCAGAGAAACCGTTGATATAAGAATCAGCGGTGGTGTTTTTACCTCGGGCTCTTTTTTAGACAAATGCTGCCATGCGAAGGCTTGCTTTAATGAATATTTTTTTAAGATCTGAACCAACAATCCTACTGACCAAACCAACCAACCTACACCAAGCACTACTAAGCTAAAGAAGAATAGAGGTGTTGCCCATTTAGCCCAAGCTATTTTTACTAAAGGCAAAGGATATAAGAAAGTCCAGCCTGCATGAAACTGGCCAACAAATGTAGCGTACCAAAGCATGGCCGCACCAATAACAGTAAAGACCAAGGCAAAAACGCTTAAAGAATTGGGTACTTTAATATATCTGGTTAGTAGATAATTTATTGCTACCATTCCTGCAACCGACCATATTGCAATCATTGTAAGGCCATGTGTTGTCATGGTAGCATAAAATCCGGGCGAAGACATTTTATAATCATTCCCTTGATTCAATCGCATTAAAATTCCAAAAATAATAGCAGTAATGAAGAGTGTCATGATGACTATTATCCAAGTTGCAGTTGTTTTTTTTAAAGATTGTGCAGACATAGTTCCAGTTTATTATTTAACAATAAATGAAGTTCTCATGTTCGGATGATTCGCTCCACAATATTCAAGACATAATATATGATAGGTTCCGGGTGTGTCAAATTTCCAACGAAGACGATTTACATATCCGGGCATTGCCTGTGTTTGCGTTACTAATTGCGCATCAGAATTATAAATACCAAAACCATGATTTACATCAAGGCTTGTAACACGAAATTCTACAGGCTGGCCAACAGGTATTATTATACTATCAGCACCCGATGGTTTTGCAGGATCTATTGCTTGCTCCGACATAAAAAAGTAATACTGCATGGCATCTACAAAAACAACCTTTGCCGGCGTTTGATCCGAATACTTAAAATAAGGAGATTTCGGTATCGTCACCGAAAGTAGTATTACCAATACTATTGTCAATGCAATAAGAAAATAAAACCTTTTTTGAAGCGGCTTCTTTATTCCATCGCTTTTTTCTTCAGGCCGTAATGAGGAACGATAAGTGAGAAAAAATACAGCAGTAATGATGATGAATGCTGCAAGAAAAATTATTAAAATAAATTGGTGATCATTCATTGTATGATTTATTTAAAAGTGAAAGACTTAAAAACTATCAATGTGAAGAAAATAATCCAATGAATAATAAAGGTAGTGGAATACCTTTAATAAAATACTAATAAAAATTGGGGTAACAGGTTTTGTTTAAATTAAACAGTTTATACAGTTTAATATATTGCAATACCTTTTTGTACCTTCTTGATTGAATTTCAATAAAGTATGAGTTGTTTTGATAGCTATTGTCTGCACAAGAATGAAATATGCAGTATTTATTATAGCTCGTTGATTTCTTTTAATATGTTCTCAATTCTTGCTTTCAGGTCATCATAGTGTGTAAAGCCTTTGGCCACCAGATAAAATTTTGTATCGCTTACCTGCATCAGAACCGCAGGAAATCCGGTTACTTGTAATTGTCGACATAGGGAATATTCGTAGTGAGCTTTTTCTTTATATTCTTCGCTATGTAGTTTTTGATAAAAAGTTGCAGTGTCAATTTTGTATTTATCTAAGAGATGGCGATAAGCTTCGTCATCTGTCAAATCTCTTCCTTCATAATGTAGTGCATACTGTAAGTCTGCTGCAAATGCAACTTGTTCATTCGGGTATATTTCTTTGAAGATACAAAGTGCAATAGCCGCTTTTTCTGAGTGTGGAAACCAGTCGCTTTCTTCGGGATGAAAAATGTGCCATAGATAATCCTCGCCAAACTTAATCCCTGTTGTTTCTTCAACGGTCTTATAAGCCTTACTGATATAACCTGCCGTTACTTTAATAGGTCGAGGATCTTCGGCAGGAATCATTCCGCCCGAAAGAACTTCAAATCCTAATTGGTCTTTATACTCTTCGGAAATTCTTTTTATAATTGGGCTAAAACCGTAGCACCATCCGCAATAAGCATCGTAACAATAATAAATAACAGGTTTCATTGTACAAAGCTACAGTAGTTTAGCTCTTGTGATATTTTGATTTCAGGAAAACATTTTTAGTGTGCTTCTAACCAATTATTTCCTTGCCCACATTCGGCAATCACAGGCACATAATTGGGCAATTGCATTGCGTTTTGCATACAATCTATAATTATTGGCTTTAATACTTCAACCTCTGTAATCAATGCATCAAAAATTAATTCATCATGTACCTGCAAGATCATTTTGCTCTGCAGTTTTTCTGCCTTTAATCGTTCATAAATTTTATTCATGGCAAGTTTTATCATATCTGCTGCCGTGCCTTGTATCGGCGAGTTAATCGCATTGCGTTCTGCAAAACCTCTTACCGTAAAATTGGCTGAATTAATATCACGCAACCATCTCTTTCTTCCCATCAACGTTTGCACATAGCCATGTTCTTTGGCAAAATGGATCATATCGGTCATATATTTTGGTATGCCCGGAAATTGCTTCTTGTAATTATCTATGATTTCTTTTGCTTCGGTGCGACTAATACCTAAATTTTCTGCAAGGCCAAATGCACTTTGCCCGTAAATGATTCCGAAATTGACACTCTTCGCTTTGTAACGCATTTCTTTGGTGACATCTTTTTCCTCTACATTATAAACTTTGGCAGCAGTAGCTGTATGTATATCTTTCCCTTCTTTAAAAGCCTGGCACATACTTGTATCTCCACTTATTGCTGCAACGATTCTCAGTTCAATTTGAGAGTAGTCTGCCGAAATTAAAATATGTTGATGATCTCTTGGTATAAATGCCTTTCTTATTTCTTTGCCTCGGTCTGTTCTTACAGGTATGTTTTGCAGATTGGGATTATTGCTGGACAATCTTCCGGTAACTGCCACTGCTTGACCATAAGTAGTATGTACTCTCCCCGATTTTTTATTGATCAAAGCCGGTAGTGCATCTACATAAGTAGATTTTAGTTTTGTTAATTCTCTGAATGTTAAAATATCATCTACAATTTTATGACCTTTTACTGCCAACTTCAATAATACGTCTTCACCTGTTTGATATTGACCTGTTTTTGTTTTCTTGGCCGAAGAATCTAATTGTAATTTATCAAATAATACTTCGCCTAATTGTTTGGGAGATGCAAGATTAAAACGAACACCCGCTTGCTCATACACTGAAGCTTCTGCTTTTTTTGCATCTTTATCTAATTCCACAGAGTATTCTTTTAAAAACTGTTCATCTATCTTCACGCCTTCAAACTCCATCTCCATCAACACTTTCACTAATGGATTATCTACTTCATAAAAAACCTTTTCTACTTCTTCCTCTTTTAATTTTTCTTTAAATATACTTTTCAATTGTAATGTTACATCAGCATCTTCTGCGGCATAATCTTTAATTATTTCTATTGCTACATCACGCATATTACCTTGGTTCTTTCCTTTTTTGCCAATTAACTCTTCAATGTGCACCGGCTCATAACCTAAATATTTTATACTCAAATCATCCATGCCTCTTTTGCCTTCAGGGTCAATAACAAAATGAGCCAACATAGTGTCAAAAAATTTTCCATTTATCTCTACGCCATACCATTTTAATACCAACAAATCATATTTTATATTTTGCCCTATCCATATTTTATTTTTATCAGAAAAAAGGGAAGTGAAGTTTGCAAGTATATTTTTTGTTTGTATTTCGTCAGGTGGACAAGGAACATAAAAGGCTTCGCCGGATTTTACCGAAAAACTCAAACCTACCAATGAAGCCTCATTTGCATCTAATCCTGTAGTTTCTGTATCAAAACAGATTTCTGTATGCTTGTTTAAAATATTTACTAACTTTTCTATTTCAGTATCACTTACTACGGCTTCGTAGTGATGTGGTGTATTATTTATATTCTTTTCGGCAATAAAATATTCCTTTATGGATTCTTTTTTATTTTCAGTTTCTTGAGCAGTGTTTATAATATTCCCAAATAAATCAGTCTGAATAGCCTTTGGTTGTTCTTTCTTAATGTGGTTTTCAACGGTAGGAGAACTCATAGAAAACTCATCACCAAATAAACGTTTCCCCATTGTTTTAAATTCCAGCTCTGAGAAAACTTCTTTTAACTTTTCTTCATCCCAGTTTTTAATTCTGAAATCCTCTTCGTGAAACGCAACCGGAGCATTCGTAATAATAGTGGCTAATTTTTTTGAAAGTATAGCCATCTCTTTTCCTTTACGCACCTTTTCTCCCATTGCGCCTTTTATATTGTCGGCATTGGCTAATGTGTTTTCCAAAGAACCATATTCCGCCAAAAACTTTGCAGCAGTTTTTTCGCCCACACCCGGAATGCCCGGTATATTATCTACAGCATCGCCCATCATACCGAGCATATCCACCACTTGATCTACCGATTGTATATTCCATCGTGCACAAACTTCTTCGGGTCCTAAAATTTCAACATCATTCCCTTGCGAAGCAGGTTTGTAAATTTTAATTTTTTGAGTTACAAGTTGACCAAAATCTTTATCGGGCGTAACCATATACACTTCATAGCCTTCTTTTTCTGCTTGTTTAGCTAACGTGCCGATTACATCATCTGCTTCAAAGCCATCGACCGCCATAATAGGAATATTGAATGCTTCAATAATTTTTTTTATATCCGGAACGGCAGCACTGATATCTTCAGGCGTTTCTTGTCTGTTTGCTTTATAGTCTTCAAAATCTGTATGCCTTTCTGTAGGTGCAGCTGTGTCAAAACATACTGCTATATGTGTAGGCTTTTGTTTTTTCAACAACTCAATCAATGTATTGGTAAAGCCAAATTGAGCATTTGTATTCTTTCCTTTAGAAGTCATTCTTGGACTTCGTATCAATGCGTAATATGCTCTAAATACAAGCGCAAATGCATCCAATAAAAAAACCTTTTTTTCCATGCCTCTAAGGTATGAAAATCAAAAAGGTTTAATAGAAAAACAAAATAGCCCAATCATTCTAACTTTATTTTTTAGAATGTTTGGGCTATGGATCTTGTGCAATTCTTTTTTAGTTTACAGACAACTTTAGCACGGCAATGTTAGCCGGAGCATTGTTGTTTGTGGCTTGCGTTTGATTCTCTGCAGCATTAACTGATGCAGTTGCAGCTTCACTGAAAGCAGGCGTTTGCACTGATTGATGTGATACTGCTACCTGCGCTTTATCTTTATGGATAAAGTTCAGATACAAAGCAAAGAATAAAAGGTTGAAGGCGAAAAAATTCACCACTTTACGGAGTCTTCTTTTCATAACTATTGGATTTTGTCGGTTTTCAAATATTGGATTCAGGCACTAAAGTACAGTAGCGGTTTGGCTCGTGCAATAAATGGTACTATGAATTAATATAAAACGGGCACAAATACTTCAAACGCTTTCGTAAATCTACGAACAACGTCATTTTTTCATTTCATTCAATTGTTTTTGCAATAAAAACATTTGATCCCGCAGCCTTGCTGCTTCCATAAAATCCATATTCTTTGCAGCTTTTTCCATCTCTTTTTTCACTTTGGCAATAGCTTTTTCCACTTGTGGAATGGTTTTGTACTCCTCTTGATCTTCGGCAGCAACTGTTATCATGTCCTGCCCATCTGGAATAGCAAAAGGATTATTTTCATCAAAGCCTTTAATGTCTAATACAGATGTTTGGGCAAAGACATCTTTTGTTGATTTGCTAATTGTTCTTGGCGTTATGTTGTGTTCAATATTGTATGCTATTTGTTTTTCACGACGACGATTCGTTTCGTCAATTGTCTTTTGCATACTCATGGTCATTCTGTCTGCATAAAAGATTACTAAACCATCCGCATTTCTTGCTGCCCTTCCGGCAGTTTGTGTAAGGCTTTTTTCATTTCTTAAAAATCCTTCTTTATCTGCATCTAATATTGCAACCAGCGAAACTTCCGGTAAGTCCAAGCCTTCTCTTAATAAGTTTACACCTACGAGTACATCTATTTTTCCCAATCGAAGTTCACGCAAAATTTCCACTCGTTCTAAGGTATCTACTTCACTATGTATATATTTTGACTTGATATTTATTTTGTGCAAATACTTATCCATCTCTTCCGCCATTCTTTTCGTAAGCGTTGTTACCAAAACTCTGTCACCTTTCGTTACTCGTTTATCTATCTCATCTAATAAGTCATCTATTTGATTTACGGAAGGCCTTATTTCAATTGGTGGATCCAGAAGGCCTGTTGGTCTTACTACTTGCTCTACTACAATGCCATCACATTTTTCCAGTTCATAATCTGCCGGAGTAGCCGACACAAATATTACCTGATTGGTCAATGATTCAAATTCATGAAAATTTAACGGACGATTATCCAATGCACTGGGTAAGCGAAAACCATAATCCACCAATACAAGTTTCCGGCTTCTATCACCTCCATACATACCGCTTATCTGTGGTATGGTTTGGTGGCTTTCATCTATCACCAATAAATAATCTTTTGGAAAATAATCCAGCAAACAAAATGGCCTTGTACCCGGTTTTCTCCTATCAAAAAAGCGAGAATAGTTTTCAATGCCGTTGCAATAGCCTAACTCTCGTATCATTTCAATATCATAATTCACTCGCTCTGTTACTCGCTGTGCTTCGATATATTTATTCTGTCCTTTAAAATAATCTGCCTGTGCCGTCATTTCATCCTGAATTTCATAAATCACTTGCTGCAAAATATCTTTTGGTGCTACATAAAGATTAGCCGGAAAAATTGCCGCATCGCTCATAGTGCCAATACGCTTTCCTGTTACTAATTCTATGCTTTCAATTGTTTCTATTTCATCACCAAAAAAAGTAATACGATAGCCGTAATCCACATAAGGTAAATTGATGTCCACTGTGTCGCCCTTCACTCTGAAAGTACCTCTGTTAAAATCCACTGTTGTTCTATTGTACAATGCATTTACTAATGCATGCAAAAAACCTTGCCGAGCAATAACTTGTCCTTTATAAATACGAATAATCCCGTTTTCATAATCCGTAGGATTTCCCATACCGTAAATACAACTTACTGATGCCACAACGATTATATCTCTACGACCACTCAATAAACTGGAAGTGGCACGAAGGCGTAACTTATCTAACTCGTCATTGATGTTTAAATCTTTTTCAATGTAGATGTCGCTTACAGGCATATAAGCCTCCGGTTGATAATAGTCGTAATAAGAAACAAAATACTCAACCGCATTGTCCGGAAAAAATTGTCTGAACTCGCCATACAATTGTGCTACGAGTGTTTTGTTGTGGGTTAAAACTAATGTAGGCTTCTGCGTTTGTTGAATCACATTGGCAATGGTAAATGTTTTTCCACTTCCCGTTACGCCAAGTAAGGTCTGATACTTCTCATTTGTGAGAAGGCCTTCAGTAAGTTGTCTGATCGCATCAGGCTGATCGCCGGCCGGAGGGAAAGGAGATTGTAAATTAAATGGCATAAAGGGATTTGCAATTTACAAAATAAACCGCTTCTGCTCTTGAACTTTTGTACTTATCGGAAAAATTCTTTTATTGTTATCTTAAAAAAATTAGAAGTCATGCATCCTTAAAAGTGTCCATCCTATCTTTATCCCGTTATTCTTCCACTGGCGTAATTGAACAGTAAAGACAGTGGGATATATAATTACTTTACACAAAATATGACGACAATGAAATCTACTGTATTGCTTTTTTTATCATTTACTCTTTTTGTCTCTAGCTATGGTCAGAAATATGAGGATGCTTTGAGTAAATTCGCAACCGCAAAATCAGGAGCGAAGCTCTATATTCAATATGATAAAGAATATTATGTAGCCGGTGAAACTGTTTGGTTCAAAGCATATTTTTATGCAAACGAAAGACCGGATGGAAATAACAATAACTTATTTCTTCAATTGGTGGATGGCCATGGAAAACCTATAATAGATCAACGCTATCCGGTATTGGGCGCTGTTGCTAATGGCCAACTCCATTTGCCCGACACTTTATCTCAAGGGAACTATTATATCAGAGCACTTACTGCCAAAATGTTGACCGGTGATGCAAGCGATGTTTATCAAAAAAATTTAGTGGTTTTAAAAAATGGAGAAAAGATAGCAGCACCTGCAACAGCTCCGGCATTCGTTCAATTTTTTCCTGAAAGCGGACAGTTGATAGATGGCATACTTTCAATTGTTGCCTTTAAATCTATAGACAAATGGGGTGCGCCGGTAGAAGTAAGCGGAACGCTGCAAGACGAAAGCGGCATTACCATTGCATCTTTTAAAACTTATCACGATGGAATAGGAAAAATGCAGTTTGTTCCAAAAGCGGGAAAGAAATATAGTGCAGTCATTACTACTGCTGCAGGCTCACAAACATTTCCTTTGCCTGAAGTAAGTAAATCAGGTATCAATTTGAAAGTGATGGAAGAAAAAGGAGGGAAGAAATTTCAATTAAGCCGCGGAAAAGGCAATGAATCATTATATGACAGCATAACATTAGTAGCTCAAATCAATAATCATGTAGTATATGAAAATGAAATTGCATTTGACGGCTATCCTTCTATCATTGGGCATTTAATTACAGACAGTATTCCTTCGGGTGTACTCCAAATGACTGTTTTTGATAAAACCGGAAAGCCAATAGCAGAAAGACTTTCCTTTGTCAATAATAATGAGTATAAAGACAATGGCGATATTTCAATAACTAAAAAAGGGTTGAACGCAAAAGAAGAAAATATTTATGACATTAATTTCGCAACGCCGTTACAAAGAAGTATGTCGGTATCTGTAACAGATTATGTTGAGCATTCATTTGTAATTGATAACAATATTATATCTACCTTTTTACTTTCCGATAATTTAACGGCGCATATATGGAATCCATCTTGGTATTTTAATAATCAAACAGACAGTGTAAAGATTGCGTTGGATAATCTTTTAATCATTCAACAATACAAAGGTGTTGACTGGGCCACTATTATGAATGGAAAACTTCCAACGGAAGCTGCTAAAGAACAAAGTTTTTTAACGCTTAATGGTAAAGTAGTAGATAGCAAAACAAATCAACCGGTAAGTGGCGGTAAGTTAACATTGCTGATAGAAGCTGCTGACTCTACAACAGTGAGTTATGAAGTTCCGGTTGACGATAAAGGACGTATAGCACTTGATTCTCTTTTCTTCAATGGCAAATCAAGTATATACTACAGTTATGCAGATAGTAAGAAAAAAATTAAGCCTGCACTTTTGATTCCGGATGAAGACGAGCTTTTCTTCAATGCCTTTAGAATCCCTAAAGATTTTGCGTTGAATAGTTTTAAAATGCATTTAGAAAAATCAGGTACTAATAAAGAATTGGAAAATCGTTTTCGCTATACGGAGTCAACACGAAGCAATGTAAAAGAATTAGAAAAAGTCATTGTTGAATCAGACAGAAAGAAATCTCCTTATGATGCAGTGAATGAAGAATATACTACAGGAGTTTTTCGTTCGGATGCGAAAGATGTGATTGATAATATCAATAATCCAGTTACAGATAAATCCATCAATGCGGTGGATTTTATTAAAAACAGAATTCAACAGGTAGAATTGGGCCCGGGCGGATTTGTGAACAGAAAAAACATGAGCTTAATTTCCGGCCAAAAATGGGCAGTAGGTATTTTTCTAAATGAATCGCAAGCTACGATTGGCTTATTACAAACGATCAGGGCAAAAGATATTGCATTGGTAAAGTTTTTTGAAGCGGGCTTTGTAGGTGTGGGCAGCAATTTCCCCGGCGGTGCTATCGCTGTATATACCAAAGAGAAAATGCGAGAAGAGCAACCGGTAGATAAATTGGAACATATTGATCGTGTTGGCTATACGATTACAAAAGAGTTTAACAATCCCGATTACAGTCAGGCATCTGCAAATAAAAATATACCAGACTATAGAACTACTTTGTTGTGGAACCCAAATTTGTTTATGGATGCAAATAGCAAGACGGCACAGGTTAAATTTTACAATAATGATTTCAGTAAAAGACTTAAAATAACAATAGAAGGCTTTGATGCGGAAGGAAAGTTGATTCACATTGAAAAAATAATCGGTGAGTAGGTCTATCAAGATAATGCAAAGCTTGTTTCTTTTTAATACTCAGTTTGTTGGCAGAGGCTTTACCTTTGCGGTATAATAATTTATAAAAAGAGGTTTAAAAGAAATGATTGATACAAGTAAAAAAATAGTGAAGGAAGAACTTGCGGTGTTAGTAGGTGTGATACAGAAAGATCAAACAGAGCAGCAGGTTAAAGAATATTTAGATGAATTAGCTTTTTTGGCAGAGACTGCAGGAGCTGTTACTATGCGACGCTTCACACAGAAGTTGCCGCACCCCGATAGCCGCACTTTTGTAGGCAAAGGAAAACTTCAGGAAATAAAAGAATACATTCAAGGCAAAGGCATTTCAGTAGTAATATTTGACGACGAACTAAGCGGCGCTCAAATCAATAACATTGAAAAAGAATTGGGAACTAAAACCATTGATCGTAGTGACTTGATTCTGGACATTTTTGCACGAAGGGCGAAAACAGCACAAGCAAGGGCACAAGTAGAGTTAGCACAATATCAATATTTACTACCACGTCTTCGTGGTATGTGGAAGCACTTGGAAAGATTAGGCGGTGGTATCGGTACACGTGGCCCCGGCGAGACCGAAATAGAAACCGATCGTAGAATAGTGCGGGATAAAATTTCTTTACTTAGAAAAAAATTAGCTGAAATAGACAAACAGGCTTTTACACAAAGAAAAGAAAGAGGTGAGTTTATTCGTGTGGCACTTGTCGGCTATACCAATGTGGGTAAGAGTACAATTATGAATTTGTTGAGCAAAAGAGATGTATTTGCCGAGAATAAACTATTTGCAACATTAGATACTACAACCAGTAAGGTGGTTTATGAAAACACTCCTTTCTTGCTGAGTGATACCGTAGGCTTTATTCGCAAACTTCCGCATCATTTGGTAGAAAGTTTTAAAAGCACATTAGATGAAGTGAGGGAGGCTGATATATTATTACATGTAGTTGATATTTCGCATACGGCCTATGAAGATCAATTGGGTGTGGTCAATACAACGCTGCAGGAGTTAGGTGCATTTGAAAAACCCACGCTGACCATTTTCAATAAGATGGACTTATATGAAAAACAGACTTTTGATGAATGGCTGGAACCTGAAACTAAAAAAGAAATTCTAAGTGATTTGAATGAACGCTGGCAGTTGGAAACAAATGATAACGCCGTATTCGTTGCGGCAATAGAAAAACGAAATCTGGATGCTTTGCGAAAAACAATTTTGCAAAAAGTAAGGGAAATGTATCGAGTGCGCTACCCTTACAAATCAGAGTTTCTCTATTAAAAAAAAGTACAAATCCTTTAAAACAACCAAAAGAAACAAATTGTCGTCTAAACGCCGATATTCTGTTTAGGATTTCATTTCAATGTTTTATTTTAGCAATTGAGTAGTTTCTTTTAAACTCAATTTTATAATATTTTTTAAAAATATCTTTTATGAGAAAAATTATAGCAATTCTTTTGTTTGTCTCCATCTCAATTTCCGGTTTTACACAAGGAATTACACTGAAGCAAGTCGGTAAGCCAAACCAATATATGAACATTCAGTTCATGGATAGAGATAATAATGGCCATCTATACACGATTAGTTTTGCCAACGGACTGAACAAAACGAATTTGGCAACCGGCGAATTAACAAAAGTGAATGATGTAAACTTCAAGAATACCAAATTCTTCTTTTATTATCGGTTTAAACTGTATAGCATAGATAAGGATGGCAGTATGATGGAGATAGATCCTTCTTCAGGAGCATGGACTACAAAATCGCCCATCAACACATGGTCTTTTATTGATATGCCGGTTGTGGTAGGTAGTTTTTTCTATGCTATAGAAAATGGTTCTTTTTACAGATATACTTCATTGGACCCGAATAAGCGTACGCAAGTTGGCGGTTCTGATTTTTATAATGCAAATACTTTGATTCGTACTGATACTACTTTATACAGTTTTATCAGAGAAGGAAGTTTTTATCAAATAAACTTGCGTGATGGTGAGTGGAAGCGCATTGGCAAAGGAAAAAGTAAAGCTTGGAAAGCAGCATCTGCATTGGCAGTAGTAAATAATAAACTTTATACTATTGAAACAGGCGGTGCTTTATATGAAACATCATTACCCGATGGCGAAAGAAAATTATTGGATGCAAACCAATTGGAAAAAGGACGCTTGCTTATTGCGGATAGCGGTAAACTTTATACAATTACCTTAGAAGGGAATTTGTTTGAAGTAGTGATCAATCCATAATTGTTTTGCATTTTTAACCATGACAGCTTTTTCAACGAAGTGGTATAAGATTACCGACTCAATTGAAGCATTAAAATTTGCAGAAAATAATATTGCAGTTGCAGAAATAAATAGTAAAAAAATTTGCATAGCTCGTTATAAAACGGGCTATTTTGCTTTTGCGTATAAATGTCCACATGCAGGCGGAATTCTTGCCGATGGCTATATTGATGCTTTAGGAAATATAGTATGTCCTGTGCATCGGTATAAATTTTCTATAGCGAATGGTCGCAATGTAAGTGGAGAAGGGTATCATTTAAAACATTGGCCTGTAGAAGTTCGTAACAATGAATTATATGTAGCAATAGATGAAGCTAATAGTTTTTGGAATGAAGCAAAAGATTAAAGGAAACTATCTTTTTTGTCGGCCCAAAGTCATGCCTATTTTCAACTGAACAGTAAAGTAGGAGTCATTGTTTTTAGGATTTCCTCGCTGCGAATCATGTGGTGCCGCATCTGATGGATTTAGCTCTCCTCTGCGATTATACAATTGTTTTGCAATTGCTGCCAAATTAGTAGGTAAGTAATGGTCAAACAATGTTGGGTCAATATAGTCTCTGCTTACATCATCTAGGTAGTCGGTAAATAAAAACCTGTGTACAAATTCCAGTCTTGCGTTGAAGGCCGGACTGATTTCGTATTTAAGACCTGTACCTGCTAAGATATTAAATTGATTCAGTTTGTATTCTTTGCTATCCGGATATTCTGCAAATCCCTGACCTTCCAAATGCAATGGCTGCAATGAATACCATTGGCCATTTAGTTTTGCCTGCGGGTCAAAAGAAAAATTGCCAACACCTGCCACTACATAAGGAGAAAGGCGAGGCGGTTCTCTATCATAATTAGTTTTAAAGAAGAGCGGGTGCACTTCTACGGCAAGTTGTGCTTCTTGAATTGGGCTTTTAAAACTGAGGTTTCGTTCATAGCGTCCAAAGGTAGAAGGTGCCACATTCTTTAAAATACTATCAGCGCCCGAAACTTGGCCAAATGTAGCTTCTAAGCGTACAAAAATTGCATCATGAAAATTAACTGCTCCATAAATGCCAAAACTTTGGTGTGCTGTTTTCCAGCGTAAGTCTTTCACAAAAGGCTTACCAATTCCTTTTTTACCACCAAGGTCGGTAAATGAATTCATTACTCCTGTCGAGACGCCCAATTCAAAAACTACAGGATTGTCGTAGTACTTGTTATTGTAATAATAATACTGAGCATGAGTAGGAAGAACGAATAAAATAAAGCAAGCTAAAGCCGCAACGATACCTTTTGACATAAAAAAAATTTTAATAATTTCTTTTCAGAGGGGTGGATTTTGCGGCTTGTAAAAATGAGTGCTAAAAATAGAATTTTAATATTACTAACCAATTTTTTTTTTATTGTGTAATCAATAAAAAAAAAGTAACAAAAAGTTAATCTGATATTTTGCCTCTTTCTTTAATTTCCTGCTGAAAGTATCTACACACTTTTTGTAACCCACAAATATCGCATTTAGGATTTCTTGCTACACACACATATCGCCCGTGTAAAATGAGCCAATGATGTGCTTTATGTATCAGTTCGGCGGGGATATTTTTGATTAACTCTTTTTCTACCGCCAATGTTGTGGTAGCGGTTTGCGGCACTATCCCTATTCGTCTGCTCACTCTGAAAACGTGGGTATCTACGGCCATATTCGGTTGTTTATCTACTACCGAGGTTATTACATTTGCTGTTTTTCGGCCAACACCGGGTAGTTGAATTAATTCATCAACAGTCATTGGAATTTTGCCATTAAAATCTTGTACTATTTTATTGGCCATACCAATCAGATGTTTTGTTTTATTGTTGGGATAAGATATACTTTTTATCAATGGAAAAAGGTTGTCAAAATTTGCCTTACTGAGTGTGGTAACATCAGGAAATTTTTTAAAGATTGCAGGAGTGGTCATATTCACTCGCTTATCTGTACATTGAGCAGAAAGTATAACAGCAACGATTAGTTGATAAGGGTTTTTATATTGTAACTCTGTTTCTGCAATGGGCATATTATTTTCAAAGTAACTGATGGCAAATTCATAACGTTCTTTACGTTTCATAAGAATAAATATACATTGAGTAAATGAAAAAAGCATCTGCAAAAAATACAGATGCTTCAAAATTTTTACTTATTACGGTTTATGCTTCCTGAGTCGAACTTTCTTTTGCATAATGAAGCACTTTCAAAACAGCTTCTGTACGTGGCGACACAATAATTTTGTCCAAGCGTTGCATAGAAGTTTTCAGTACCTGCAATTTTTCCCGTAAAGTCCAGTCTTTGCTAAGAGCTGTTTCAATGGCTTTAGTCTGTTCTTCAGAGGTTTCTTTGTACAAATAAAGTAATAAGTCTTCTGGTGTAAAGTTGGTCATTGGCAAGAGTTAAAATGTCCGGAAATAAAGTTATTTATCCAAAATAAAAAAGTGTCCGGTATATTAACGGCCTAAAAACTTGCTTATTGTGCTACGGGAACTAATTCTTACTCGATTCGGGCTTTTCCGATATTAAAAAGAGTTCTTCATTGTCTTTTTTCATCATATATTTTTCTCGAGCCAGCTTTTCTATACTACGAGGGTCGTTTTTTAAATTTTCAGATTCTGTACGTAAGTCATTGTTTTCCTTAGTGTAGTAAGTCTTGCTGGATTGCAAGTTGTGCAATTCGGTACGACGGGCTACTTGGGTAAACAAATCATTTTTATCAAAAAATAACATAAAGACGCAAAAGGCAGCAACGGCTATTAAGTATTTGTTTTTGAGCCAAGAGGGGATATGGTTTAGGAGTTTCATATCTGGATTTTTTTGGACACAGATAACTAAAATTTATGCTGTCATTATTTTAGTTATCTGTGCTCTGTATTTGTTTTTACTTGCCAAATTTAATCCTTCCTTTTGGATAATAAGCCGAACTACCTAAGATTTCTTCTATTCTTATTAATTGATTGTATTTAGCCATGCGATCGGTTCTACTTGCTGATCCGGTTTTTATCTGACCACAGTTAAGTGCCACTGCCAAATCTGCAATAGTAGCATCTTCTGTTTCCCCACTTCTATGACTCATGATTGTGTTGTAGCCATTGTGTTGCGCCAGCGTTACCGAGTTGATGGTTTCGGTAATTGTACCTATCTGATTTACTTTCACCAATAATGCGTTAGCAATATTTTTATCAATACCTTGTTGTAACCTGGCCACATTGGTTACAAATAAGTCATCGCCCACCAATTGGCATTTTTTGCCAATAGCCTGTGTCAATGCAGCCCAGCCGTTCCAATCATCTTCTGCCATACCATCTTCTATAGAAACGATTGGATATTGCTTTACCCACTTTTCCCAAAACTTTACCAATTGTTCGCTGCTCAGTTCTTTACCATCACTTTTATGAAATACATACTTTTTCTTTTTAGCATTCCAAAGTTCGCTATTGGCCGCATCCATAGCGATTACAATTTGAGAGCCGGCTTTATATCCCGAAGCATGAATGGCTTCCATTACGGTATCTATAGCTTCTTCATTGCTTTGGATGTTGGGTGCAAAACCTCCTTCATCACCCACATTGGTGCTGAATCCTTTTTTCTTTAATACAGATTTCAGTGTATGAAAAATTTCAACACCCCAGCGCAATCCCTCACTAAAGTTTGGAGCGCCAACGGGCATAATCATAAATTCCTGAAAATCTATTTTATTATCAGCATGTGCGCCTCCGTTTAATATGTTCATCATCGGTACAGGAAGTGTTTTTGCATTAGTACCGCCAATGTATCTGTATAGAGGTAGTGCTGCTTCTTCTGCAGCAGCTTTGGCTACAGCCATACTCACTGCTAATATGGCATTGGCCCCAAGTTTAGCTTTGTTAGTTGTGCCATCTAATTGAATCATCATCTGGTCAATACCTGTTTGATCGGCTACATCGTAACCCAAAAGCATCGGCCGAATACCTTCATTTACATTCTTCACCGCTTTCAATACACCTTTGCCATTATATTTTTTCTTATCTCCGTCACGTAGCTCTACTGCTTCATGTACGCCGGTACTGGCTCCACTGGGCACAGCTGCACGACCTAAAGCGCCTTCGTCAGTAATAACATCAACTTCTATAGTTGGATTTCCTCTGGAATCTAAAATCTGACGTGCAAAAATTTCTGAAATGTAGCTCATATAATTTTTTATTTGTTTTAAGTACTAATTTTTTTTCTCTGATAAAGATGTGTGATGATGAATAAAATAACTGTTGCTCCGGACACAAACATAATAAGAGCCTGGCTTTCTTCCTTCTTTATTTTTGAAAGCAATGGTTTATTATTGTATTCATAGTTTCCTTTTGCTTGTTCCAAAACTCCTTTTTGGGTTTCATTAAAATGGTTGATACGGCCCATCATATAGTTCCATCCGCCATAAATAACAATAATGGTACTTCCGGTGATGCAAATTGCTATAAACAAATCTTTTAGAGTCATGTATCTCTTTCTGAATCTTAAATGGCGAATATCTGCAAAGAAACAATGTTTTAATCTTTTTCAGTAGTCAGGCTTCTAAAAATGTTTTCAAGATTGTTGTCATCGCTTTGAAGCGAAATGATATTCAAGTTTTTGTCAATAGCTAATTGAAGCAGTTGTTTTTTTATTTGTTCAGCATCGATGCAATGCAATTGATATGCATTGACTTGTGTACTTTTTATATTTTGAACACCTTTTAATTCTCTAAGCCACTCTTCATTTACCGATTCTTTAAATGCTACTTTAACTATTTG
Organism: Bacteroidota bacterium; assembly: GCA_018268055.1. Lineage (GTDB taxonomy): Bacteria > Bacteroidota > Bacteroidia > Chitinophagales > Chitinophagaceae > JJ008. The sequence goes on along the minus strand of JAFDXF010000038.1, from coordinate 54,189 downwards.
TTGCTGATTATCTGTTTGTTTTAGATTGCTTAATTTGTCATCTGCCACAATAGTGCCTTTGTTGATAATGATTACTCGATCGCAGATGGCTTCTACTTCTTGCAATATATGAGAAGAGAAAAGTACAGTTTTGTCCTTTCCTTGTTGTTTAATTACTTCTCTTATTTCCACTATTTGATTGGGGTCTAATCCGCTTGTCGGTTCATCCAATATTAAAACCTCAGGATCATGAATCAATGCAGCGGCTAATCCTACTCTTTGTTTGTAACCCTTAGATAGTTGCCCTATTTTTTTCTTTGCTTCTAATGAAAGACCTACTGTTTCTATTACTTGGTTGATCTTTTCTTTTTTGTTTTTAAGATGATGGGTGGAAGCAATGAAAGAAAGATATTCTCGAACATACATGTCATAATAAAGAGCATTCAATTCTGCCAGATAGCCTATTTTCTTTTTTGTTTCCAGAGGATTTTGAGACACATCTATTCCACAAACAAACGTTTCTCCTCCTGTTTGATGAAGATAACCGGTTATCATCTTCATTGTGGTGGACTTGCCGGCACCATTTGGTCCGAGAAAGCCTACGATTTCTCCTTTATCTACTTTAAATGAAATGTTATTTACGGCTTTTTGTTCGCCATATTCTTTCAATAGATTTTTTACTTCGATAGACATAGGTGCAAGATAGAAAATAGAATGCACTAAAAATTATATTGAAATTTAAAATTGGATATTATTAATACATGTTGCCCTTTCAGGGCGTTGCCACGAAAAAACATATATCCTGCACAAGGCATTGCCTCGTGCTCAATATAAACAAGGCTTTCAGCCTTGATGGAAACTCCGAAAATAGAATACTATTTCAATTTAAGGTCATTGCCTGAAAGGCAAATATTCATTGAGCCTAATGCAAGCGCATTGGCGCATCAGACGATTATAGATCATCATATTCATAAATAGAATCAATATGGGTACCTGCGGTCATTTCACACACAGGATTAATGATCCCATCCTTCAGTCCATAAACCCATCCGTGCAAATGGGGTTGTTGTTCATGTTTCCAAGCCCTTTGTATAATGGAGGTTTTGGCTAAATTATATACTTGCTCTACCACATTCAATTCTACCAAACGGTCTGCTTTTTTTTCTTCTTCGCTAATATTGTCCAGTTCTGTTTTGTGAATACGATAAACATCTTTAATGTTTCTTAGCCACATATTTAATACCGCTTTGTAATCGTGATTGGTTAAAGCAGCTTTGATACCACCGCATCCATAATGCCCGCAAATAATTACGTGGCGAACTTTTAAATGGTTTACGGCAAAATCTAATACACTCAATAAGTTCACATCAGTATTGATAACTAAATTAGCTACGTTGCGATGTACAAATATTTCCCCCGGTTGAGTTCCGGTTATCTCATTGGCAGGTACTCGGCTATCGCTACAGCCAATCCATAGAAATGTAGGCGTTTGAATATTTGCAAGCCTGCTAAAGTATTTTGAATCATTGGCTAATTTCTCAGCAGCCCAGTCTTTATTGCTTGATAAAAGTTTTTTATATGCTTCCATTAAGTTGCTTTGTTATATTAAAATTAAGACAGTTTTGGTTTTATGCTTCAACTATTTGATGCTATTCCAAATCATTTGACTTTTCAGGCAAGTGATCATACTCACCTTTGAATGCATACCACCCAAAGATAACCAACCCAATGGCTATGGGAATAAAAATGCCAATAATGATAAACCAGATAATAGGATTGTTGATATCTTTTGTTCCTTTCGCATTAATATGCTGTACCGCACCACTGATTAATTGATAAATAATAAATGGAGCTAATAAAATAAAAATTATTCCGAAATATCTTTTTACAGTATTCATAATTTTAATCATTTACGTTTTGATCAATTTTATTTTTTAAATACAATGCGCCAATAATAAAGCATAAAGCAGCTACGCCAATCGGATACCAAAGTCCTACGAGCTTATCATTGGGATAAGTAGTCGTTAATAATAGTCCTAAAAACGGAACAAGGCCGCCAAACACTCCATTACCGATATGATAAGGCAGGCTCATACTTGTATAGCGTATTTTAGTAGGGAATAGTTCAACCAGAAAAGCTGCAATAGGACCATAACACATCGTAACAAATAATATCATTACCCACACAAGAAATATAAATTTGATATAGCGTTCAAAATTTATTGTTTTATTAATAGCGATCGGTTTGGAGTCTGCTTTAATTATGTTGTCGGAAATGAATACTGTGTCCGTAGATACTTTCGTAAATCGATTTCCATAATAATCTTTATACTGCGTGTTGATTATTTTTAACGAGTCACTATTTACTTTTTTGAATGAAGAATCTGTTTTTAAAACAATTAAATCTTTTTTCATCCATTCTTTTGTATCGGTATCTTGTAAAAAGGTTTTGAAAATAGGCCGATAAAGTAACACTGCACCTAACAACCCTGCCATCATAATCCATTTTCTACCGACTTTATCACTCAGCCATCCCCAAAAAATAAAGAGCGGTGTGCCAAATAATATGGCCCAAAGCATAATGGTTCTACTTTGGGTAAAATCCATATTACATGTTTTTTCTAAAAACGTTTGTGCATAAAACTGGCCGGTGTACCAAACTACTCCTTGCCCCATCACAGCACCAAATAAGGCGAGTAATACCATTTTGAAATTTGCTTTATGTGCGAAGCTTTCCTTTATTGGATTGGTAGATATTTTGCCGGTGGCTTTCAGGGAGGCAAACAGTGGCGATTCCTGCATCTTCATTCTGATATATACAGAAACGCCAACCAATAAAATAGAAATCCAGAATGGATACCTCCATCCGCCCCATTCCGCGTTGAATGATTCATTCGACATATTGTTTTTAACTAATAATATCACGCCCAGAGCAACAAACAAACCTAAGGTAGCAGTTGTTTGTATCCATGAAGTATAATATCCTCTTTTGTTGGCCGGTGCATGTTCGGCTACATAAGTGGCTGCACCTCCATACTCGCCGCCCAATGCAAGCCCTTGCAGCAGCCGAAGTAGCAATACGATGATAGGGGCAGCAATGCCAATACTATCATATCCGGGTACGCAACCGATTAAAAAAGTTGAACCACCCATCAGAATTAACGTTAAAAGAAAAGTATATTTTCTTCCGATAAGATCGCCCAATCTGCCAAACACCAATGCGCCGAATGGACGAACAATAAAACCTGCTGCAAAAATGGCTAATGTACTGAGCAATGCTGCAGTCGGATTTCCTTTAGGGAAAAACTCAGCAGATATAGTAATGCTTAACATTCCAAAAATGTAGAAGTCGTACCATTCAATCATTGTACCTACGGAAGAAGCAGCAATTATTTTTCTTATCTTGTTGGTTTCTTTCATCGCATTAAAGTACGAATTGATTTTCGGCTTGAATAATTTTTTTTCTATTCGTACTTTTAGGCAATAAATTTTTAGATTATGTCGTATCCATATCAAATTAAATCTATTGAACAATATCATCAAGATTATAAAAAGAGTGTAGATGATCCTGATTCTTTTTGGGGAGCAATAGCACAGCATTTCCAATGGAGAAAGAAATGGGATAAAGTATTGGAATGGAATTTTAAAGAGCCAAATGTAAAATGGTTTGAAGGTGGCAAACTGAATATCACGGAGAATTGTATTGATCGCCATTTAGCTACAATGGGCGAAAAACCTGCTATCATCTGGGAGCCGAATGACCCGAATGACAGAGTGCGTATCGTAACATACAATAGATTGCATAAGCGTGTATGTCAAGTTGCACAAATGCTCAAGAATAATGGTGTTCAAAAAGGGGATCGTGTATGTATTTATATGGGTATGGTTCCCGAATTGGCTTATGCTGTTTTGGGCTGTGCCAGAATAGGCGCAATACACTCGGTAATATTTGGAGGTTTTAGTGTACAAAGTATAAAAGACAGATTAGAAGATACAGGAGCAGCGTTTATCATTACTTGCGATGGTGCTTTTCGCGGTGGAAAAGATATTCCATTAAAATCAGTGATTGATGATGCATTGGTAGGAAATAATTTAGTAAAAAAAGTAATTGTTTATACCCGAACACGTACTCCGGTTTCAATGATCAAAGGAAGAGATATTTGGTGGGAGGATGAAATGGCTAATGCAGAAGATCAATTAGAGGCCAAAGGGCCAATTTCTTTTCCTGCTGAAGAAATGGATGCAGAAGATCCTTTATTTATCCTTTATACATCAGGCTCCACCGGAAAGCCGAAAGGTGTAGTACATACTACTGCTGGCTATATGATATGGACTACATATACTTTTGTCAACACTTTTCAATATAATCCGGGTGATGTTTATTTCTGTACAGCCGATATAGGTTGGATAACAGGGCATAGCTATATCGTTTACGGCCCATTAGCTGCCGGCGCTACTTCATTAATGTTTGAAGGTATTCCTACTTATCCCGATGCAGGAAGATTTTGGGATATTATTGACCGGCATAAAGTAAACATTCTCTATACCGCACCTACGGCAATCAGAAGTTTGATGGGCTTTGGGTTAGACCCGATCAATGGAAAAGATCTTTCTTCTTTAAAAGTATTGGGTAGCGTAGGCGAGCCAATCAATGAGGAAGCGTGGCATTGGTATGATAAAAATATAGGAAAGAGCAAATGCCCGATTATAGATACGTGGTGGCAAACAGAAACGGGCGGTACAATGATTTCTACGCTTGCCAATGTTACTCCTGCACGCCCATCGTGGGCTACACTTCCATTGCCGGGAGTGCAACCTATTTTGGTTGATGAAAATGGTAAAGAAGTAATACAAAAAGATGATCAAGGTTTATGGAAAGGGAATTTATGTATCAAAGCTCCTTGGCCAGGCATGCTTCGTACCACTTGGGGCGATCATGAGAGATGTAGAACCAATTATTTTGCTGCTTATGAAAATTTATATTTTACCGGTGATGGTGCTTTGAAAGATGCAGATGGAAATTATAGAATTACCGGCAGGGTAGATGATGTGCTCAATGTAAGTGGACATAGAATTGGAACAGCTGAATTAGAGAACGCAATTAATATGCATACCGGCGTTGTAGAAAGCGCTATTGTAGGTTATCCGCACGATATTAAAGGGCAAGGCATTTATGCTTATGTAATTTATCAAGGGCATCATGGCGATGATGAACTTCGCAGGCAAGATATATTACAAACCGTAACAAGAATAATTGGCCCGATTGCTAAGCCGGATAAAATTCAATTTGTAACAGGGCTTCCGAAAACGAGAAGCGGTAAAATTATGCGGCGTATATTAAGAAAAATTGCCGAAGGCGATGTAAGCAATCTTGGAGATATCACTACGCTACTTGACCCGGGCGTGGTAGAAGAAATTATAAAAGGTAGAATTTAACGATGAAAAAATTTTTAATTTTTCTGGCTCTGCTTTCAACAGAAATAAATGCACAAAAATTATCTGTTGCCTCATTGGGATTGAAACCGCCCGTATCTATCAGATGCACACCGGTAAAAGATCAAAACTTATCTTCCACCTGCTGGAGTTTTTCAAGTAATTCTTTTTTGGAAAGCGAGATGATGAAGCAGGGGAAAGGTACATTAGATTTGAGCGAAATGTTTGTAGCTCGCTACTCTATGATACGGAAGATAAAACGACATTTAGAATTAAAAGGACAAAACTATTTTACTCCGGGTGGGCAGTTTCACGATGCAGCATGGGTATTGAAAAATTATGGAATGATACCCGAAAGTGTATATTCCGGAAAAGGTAGAGGCGAATCGCTACCGGATCATTCAGAAATGGATACAGTACTGAAACATTTTGTTGAAAAAAATGTAGCAGATGGTATAACAACATTAAGTGAGCAACAACAGTATTGGGTGGATAGTGTATTGGATTACTATTATGGCGTAGTGCCTAAAACATTTACGTATCAAGGGAAAAGTTACACGCCTCAATCATATTTAAAAGACTATTTAAAAATTAATCCCGAGGATTATGTAGAAATTACTTCTTACACCCATCATCCTTTTTATACAAAATTTGTATTGGAAGACAAATACAATTGGACAGGTGATGCTTACTATAATGTGCCGCTTGCAGATTTCAATAGTATCACACAAACAGCATTGAAAAACGGCTACACAGTGGGATGGGATGGCGATGCAGACGACCCTTATTTTGATTATTACGGAGGGCTGGCATATATGCCCAATCGTATTGCTGATTTTCAAAAAGAGCGGCAAACAGCTTTCGAAACACAGGCCACATTGCTAGATCACATGATGCATATAGTAGGAATGACGAAAGATAAAAAAGAAAATCTTTGGTACTATATAAAAAATTCATGGGGGAATAATACAAATGCTATTGGCGGCTTCGTATATATGCGGGATGATTATTTTAAAATACGCACCGTAGCTATTATTGTCAATAAAAAGGCAATACCTGCTTCAATAAGAAAGAAGATAGAGCAATGAAGTACTATCATCTACAGAGCCTTATATCAAAATGATACAATGTTGTTTAACCAGTGGCTGCGAATTAATAGATGATTAAAAGCTATGAATTTGAATCTGTATTGCTTAAATGAAATTAATAGCTTATGAATGCAATAAAACTGAATGAACACTTCAATTCCTTAAAATAGAACGGGATTAACTAAGTTTTAAAAATATTTGGCAGTATATATATATTGCGATTGTATTGATATTTCTTCATTAATATAAAATTTTCAAAATATCAAAAATGTAAGTATTTCTATCTTGTTTATTTTTGTGTCATTTACAATTGGCCTATTGAGTTGTAAAAAAGATACTACACAGAATAATGTGACTAATACACAAGTTGAAAAAATCGTAAAGCTTGAAAAAGTTGTATTCGCAAAAAACATTAGCCCTAATAAAATCGCAAAATTTGCAGAACAGGCTTGTAGTATTCGGAATTCTGATTCTATTTGGGTAGCAGGTACAGCATGTATTCAAGCGGTTGGAAATTCATGTAATAAGGTGACAGATTGTATTCTTATATCTACGGCCGCCGCATCGGGCGAATTTACAAAAGATGAGATTGATAATAAAATTAAAGAATGGTTTGAAATTTCAAATACATCACTTGATCGATTAAAAGCGCAATAACTTTATTCAATTACAATTACTTTATTTCCTCCACTCTCTTATCACAAGCCATTATTTTTATTTCTCCCTCTTTGTAAATTTCTTTTTTGTCATCGTCATTTTCTAATTCTATTTTATATTTATAAATGCCTGCGGTAATCTCAAACAGACATTCCTTGCTATTATTGAGCAATGCCAAAGTAAGTGGCACTGCGGCATATACACTGCCATTTCGCTTATATAAACTGATAAACAATTTTTTACCGCTTGTGTTTTTATAGCATACATCAGCAATGGATTTCAACAAACAGCTGTCGGTTGTGCTCTGCATGATTGGCGCAGCAGCAAGCAATGTTTTCTTTGGAGTCTTAAACACTTTCAGAATGTCGACAAATACTTTGCCGCCTTCTATAATATTACTCACGGTATAGTTTTGCGCCTGTACCTGTATGCAGAGGCATAAGGTAAACAGAAAAAATATCTTTCTCATAAATTCCGGTTTGTAAAATATTTGATGCGAATCAAATTGATATTACACAAGAAGACGTTAAAAAAACAAAGCAGCCGGGTCAGCTGCTATTGTGAGGTTTTTCTTTTATTGTAAGATTAGTAAGTAATCAGGTACAAAGATGGGTATAATAATCATACAGTTATCCAAAAATAATCCACATATTTTATTGAGAGAATTAATTCAGAAAAATTACTTTTGGCAGATATCTTAATAAGTAGCAAAAGACCTAACTGACAATAATTTATCTATTGAAACGAAAGTGGACAATATATTTAAAGTGGATGCTGTGGATACTCTTAGCCCAGTTTATAATTTTTAATATCAGTGCAGCATTGTATGCTTACAAGTTTACTAAAGTGTATGACCCATCAAGAACAGAGGTAAGTCATAGCGGAACAAAAAATATATTCTCCAAAACATGGCGGTTGTTCAGCGGTCCGCTACAGCGAAAATCTGTTGAAGAAGAAAAACCTTCTTTTGCTTACAATGATGTTCAACTACAAACTTCCAACGGATTGAAAATACAAGCTTGGTATGCAAAGACTGATAGCGCAAGTAAAGGAACTGTTATTCTCTTTCATGGATTTTTAACCAATAAAAGTGTATTTATAGACGAAGCCGCTCAGTTTCTCAATAAAGGGTTCAATGTTTTTATGCCGGATTTTAGAGCACATGGTAGTAGCGATGGTTATATTACCACCATGGGAATAAAAGAGGTGGAAGAAGTGAAATTGGCTTGGGATTATATTGCAACTAAAGGGGAGAAAAATATTTTCTTATATGGATTGTCAATGGGCGCTGTCACGGTAAGTAAAGCTGTTGCTGAATATGATTTAAAACCTTCCGGACTTATTTTGGAAATGCCTTTCCTGAATATCCAATCATTGATAAAGGCGAAAGCAAGAGCACAGGGCTTTGATGGATATTTTGTTAAACCTTTTTCATTTTTTATTACCTTCTGGATAGGATTAGAGAGAGGTGTCAAAAGTTTTCAACTGCAAACTACAAAATATGTTGCAAAAATTAACCGCCCTGTCTTGATGCAATGGGGAGCAAAAGACATTTATGTATCTAAAGATGAAACAGAAGAAATATTTAAGGCTATTGGCTCTGAGCATAAAAAGTTAGTGATTTATGAAACCGCCAATCACGAATCATTGTTGCGTAATGACCCTGCCCGATGGAGTGCAACTGTATCTGAATTCTTTTCTGAATATGGCAAGCCTTAATGACGAATGGTAACTTTTGTTCCCGGTATTGCAAAAGAGTACAAATCCAGAACATCTTCGTTTTTCATAGAGATACAGCCGAGTGTCCAGTTCAAGTATTTATCAATAGATACTTCTTCGTGTGGCCAAGTGCCATGTATGCCAATGCCACCACCGATAGATGCATTCGCAGGTATTTCTCCTTTTTTCTTTCGTTCATTAAATTTTTCATAACTCTCTTTAGTAGGATAATCAATCGCTAAAAACCTACACCATTTATCATGCACTCGCTTGCTGGTGATATGAAAAATACCTTCCGGCGTGTTCCTGTCTCCTTGCATTTTTTTATCAGCCAAGCTGTTATTACCAAAAACAACAGGGTAGGTGGCATACCATCCCAAATCATCAAAGACACTTAATTCGTAATCCGTTTTATCTATCACAATGGAAACAATGCCCACCGGCTTGGAAGTATTTCGGACTAACTTATATTTTTTTGCAGTATAATTATGCGCTTCGGCAAATACACTTCCCAAAAAAAGAGATACGAGGATTAAATATCTTTTCATTTTCACAACGTTTTCTTTTACACGAACAACAGTGTTTACCCAAACGATGTGCCATTCTCTTTTATTTTTAGAAATAAATTTCTTTTGATGTTAACGTAAAACTTTAACGGTAAGTTTAGAATTAGACTTTACAAAAATCTTGAAAGTAAAAAAACCACAGTTAACACATTGTAACACTGTGTTCGCTGTGGTTCAATAAAAAATTATATCGCTGCTTACCAGTTGCTAAAGCGGAATCCAAAATTGTATGGAGTCATATCCAAGCCTTTTCCCCACATGTTTTTCATAGCGATGCTTGCATAGAAACGAACGGGGCCCAGCGATAATTCGCCTATATATGAAAGTTTAAACCGCTCCAAATCAAAACCGTCTTTTACTTTTTTGACATCATTGTTCACTTTTGTTTTGAACCTTGATGAATAAAGATACCCGGCACTAATACCACCACTGAACCCAAAGCCTTTGGAACGGCGTGGCGTGAAGTTGACATTCAGCATAAGAGAAACAGTAAGGTAGTCGGCAGCTAATTTTGCTTTTTTGAAATTGGTAGAACTGAGTGAAATATTGGTTGGTTTTTTATTGAATTGAATATTGTCATCAAAATAATAATTATTCAACTCTAGGCCAAGGCCATATTTCAAATTGAGTACATGTTTGGTAATATTTAGTTTCTGCATAAAAAACCAAACGTTTACATTTCTTGATTTTCCGGTGCGTAGTTTCATCTGATCTTCTCCAACACCCGGCGAAGTGAAACCTGATAGCAGCGAATTTGTATAATTTGATTTATCAGTATAATTTGAAAAGCCGATATCAAATATCCACCAGTTGGTACTCAGATTAGAAGGTTCTTCACCTTTACGTCTTTTGATGTGATATTCCTGTTCTTCTTTTTCTGTTTTATGTTTTGGGCCAGATTTGCGAACGATAATAATACCGCCGACACGAATCGTATCAGCCGGTCTATTTCCTGTACTGTCTGTTTGTGCAAAAGTGGCCATTGCTAAACCTAACGCCATGCTTAGAAAAATGATTTTTTTCATTTGTTGTAGTTTAAAATTTGAAACGGATTAAAATATTTATTGTTGATTTGTTTATTAAAGATGAATAGCAAAACCACCTACTAATAATTTGTTCTCTTGATCGCTATTGCCGGTGAGTACATTATTTCCTTTTTGAAGGGCACGAGTAATCTTGCGGAATAGTCCACGACTACTTTTATTTTTTCCTTCTTCCATTACATTATCTGAAGTAGTGCTATTATTGTTAAGTGATGCAGTGATTATTTCATTGGGTTTTATAGATTGATTAATATTTGTTTCAGGATTTGGACTTGTTTTGGCTATTGTTGATGATTGTGGCGGAAGCACTACTGTGTTTATGCCGGTATTGTTTATCGGGGTGGGTAGATTATTAGTTGTTTTATTTTCAATAGCAATTGCATTTATAGGAGTAATGTTGTTGGTTGTATTTATTTCAGGTTTAATTTCTATATGCTCTGTTCCGTTTAATGATTGAATGATATTCTGCTCTTTAACTGTAAGTTTTGCTTGATGAACAGAATTATCAGGATCAATTACTCCTTTTGTTTTTGCCTCCATATTATTTTCGGCAATATTGCTTTCTTCTGTATTATTAATTGTGCGTTTGTTTTGTTCCAAAATATTAGGAACAGAAGGTGTCTCTGGGTGTTTTACGGCAGGTGTTGTATGCACTATTTCAATTCCCTGAGTTGTATTTCTATTGCGCATCAGCAAAATACCGGTGAGGCTTATGGCTAAAAGAAATATTGCAGCAATAGCAATTCTTTGCCATCTAATATGTATTGGCCTTATTTTTTCTTCTTTTCTGTAAAGTGATGCTTTGTTTGGAAAAACGATTTGCTCGGGTGCTAATTTAGTATTGAGTAAAATAGTTTGCTTCTTTTGTAACAAAGGATTATTGTTTAAAAGCAATTCCACTTTTAACCGATCTTCACTCGTCAACTCATTGTCATTGTATAATAGTAAAAGTTCTTCATCTTGGAATTTCATCAGGTTCTCTTTGTCTTGATAGATAGCATGAGCATCCGGTTCCAGTTTGTATTGAAGCAATGAATCTAATTCTTCTTTTAAATCGGGATTAGCTAATACAAATGCATCAACCGCCTGACGATCTTCGCTACTCAGTTCGTTATCCATATACAGGATAAAATATTCTTCGTAATTATGACGGTGGATGCTCATTAAATTACATTTTCCATTTTTACTAAATATTCTTTCAACTGCAATCTCGCTCTGTGTAAATACACTTTCACTTGACTGGAATTCAGCTCCATTATCTTACCGATTTCTTCATAACTGTATCCTTCATAGTCTTTCAACATTACCAATGATCTTTGTGTTTCGTTTAAACGAGACAATGCACCTTCCAATATTGTTTTCAAATTGTTTGGTGATTTGCTTTCGGTTCTTATCGTATCACTAAACGTTTCTTTCAATTGTATTCTTTTCACTTTTCTGATATGGTCAATCATCTGATGATATGCTATTGTAAAAAGATAAGATTTAGCTTTTAGTATTTCCACATCTTCTTTATTGATCCATAATTTCTCAAAGGCTGTTTGTACCACATCGCGGGCATCTTCTTCGTGTCGGAGATTTTTCAGGATAAACCGATAGACATTATCAGCATATTCGCTCACACAGTTATTGTAATCCTGTTCCGTCATCTATTGTTAGTTGCGGTTTTTAATACCTGGTAATTTGTATAAATAAGCAAAAATTTGACCGAAATAAGTAATAAAATTACTTTTTAGTGCAATTTCTTATATATAACGGATGATTAATTAAAATGTTACAGTTTCGTTCTTTTTATATTTCAGCATTTTTTAGTAAAAAAAACCAAAATTGTTATCGTAGGGTAAGGTTTAAAAAAACTGCTCTTCCGAAAAATTTTAAATAGATGCTATAGCAACTGTTTTAAACTGATGTTGGTAAATTAAATACAGGGTTACCCATTGCTCAAAAAATAAAATTAAATTCAAATTCCAATAAAAATATTGGTAACATACATACTTCCCTTCTCCTTGCTATATTTGCTGAAATGCTTTTTTATGAACGAAAAATTTGCTACCCGAATTGCTACAGAAGTGGGAGAAATAAAAGCTTCCGGATTGTATAAAACTGAGAGAATTATTGAAAGCCCCCAAGGTGCTGAAATAATCGTTGGAGGTAAAACGGTTTTAAACTTTTGTGCCAATAATTATCTCGGACTTTCTAGTCACCCGAAAGTGATAGAAGCGGCTCATAAAACAATTGATAAACGAGGATATGGAATGAGTAGTGTTCGTTTTATCTGCGGCACACAAGATATTCATAGAGAGCTGGAAGAAAAAATTTCCCAATTTTTAGGAACAGAAGACACCATTTTATATGCAGCCGCATTTGATGCTAATGGCGGAGTGTTTGAGCCATTATTTAATGAGCAAGATGCCATTATTTCTGATGCACTCAATCATGCTTCCATCATTGATGGTGTGCGTTTGTGCAAAGCTCAACGCTATCGCTATGAACACAATAATATGGCTGATTTGGAAACGAAACTTCAGGAAGCAGCATCTTGTCGCAGTAGAATTATCGTTACCGATGGTTCATTCAGCATGGATGGAACGATTGCACAGTTAGATAAAATTTGCGACTTGGCAGATAAGTATGATGCAGTAGTGATGATAGATGAGTGTCATTCTTCAGGATTTTTAGGCAAAACAGGAAGAGGAACACATGAATATAGAGGAGTGATGGGTCGAATTGATATCATCACCGGCACACTCGGAAAAGCGTTGGGTGGAGCAAGTGGCGGCTTTACTTCAGGTAGAAAAGAAGTCATTGATATGCTTCGCCAGAAATCAAGGCCTTATTTATTCAGTAATACATTAGCGCCTTCTATTGTCGGCGGTTCTATTGCTGTATTGGATATGCTTACTGAAACAACCGAATTGAGAGATAAATTAGAATACAATACAAAATATTTTCGCTGCAAGATGACTGAAGCGGGCTTTGATATAAGACCAGGCGATCATCCCATTGTTCCGATTATGCTATATGATGCAGTGCTGGCACAAACAATGGCTGCCAAATTATTAGAAGAAGGAGTTTATGTAATTGGTTTCTTTTTCCCTGTTGTGGCGAAAGGTCAGGCACGCATACGAGTGCAGTTGAGTGCGGCACACACACAGCAACATTTAGATAAGGCTATAGCCGGATTCACAAAAATTGGGAAGGAGTTGGGGGTATTAAAATAAATTAATCGTAATTCTACGTGGATATTATTTTTTCTACAAAAAAATTGTGTAGCGTAATAATTCGGCATTATTTTCGTTTTAAACATGATACAAAACCATTGGCATATCTTCTAATCCTTTGATTTTCCTTAATTAATTTTAGTTGATCTATTTTTTTTAAAAGGATGAAAAAATTATTATTTGTTTTTGCAATTATAGCTTTAATATTTGCTGTTAGCTCTTGTGCTTCTACCAAAAGGGATTGTCGCGGTGTAAAGCACTATAAACAACCGGGTGGATTTTACATGTAATTTATTCCTTTTCTAAGCCGTCTGATGCTCCATTTGGTTTGCATCAGACTCGTTTTTTTTATTGCCATTCAAGCAATTTCTACATTCGATTTTGCTTTTATCTTCAGGATTTTATCAAAAAGCTATTTTGATGAAAGTGAAATGACAGGCTTACTTTTGCGAAAAGAATTATAAGATGAAATTTTATTTCGTGCTTGGCTTGTCCTTTTTTGTTGCAGCCTGCTCCTCCAATAATGTAAAAAAAGACAACAGCCTAAAGCAATACTTTGACGAAAATAAAGTGCAAGGATGTTTTGCCTTAATGGATAATGGTACAGGAGCGTTTACGGTTTTTAATTTAGCACGCTATCGAGATAGTGCCTATCAACCGGGAGCTACTTTTGATATAGTAAATTCATTAATTGGGTTACAAACCGGAAAAATTGTGAATGATAGCATGGTCGTAAAATGGGATGGTGTGCAGCGGACAGATTCAGCATGGAATAAGGACTTAAATATGTTTCAGGCATTCAGAGTTTCTTCAGCACCCTACTATCAAGAAGTGGCAAGAAGAATTGGAAATGATACGATGCAATTATGGATGGATACTTTGAAATATGGAGCAAAAACGATACATGATAAAGTGAAGATTAATGCTGCAGTAGATAGTTTCTGGATGAATAATAAACTAAAGATTACTCCGGATCAACAGTTGGGCTTGGTGAAGAGATTGTATTTTGATCAATTACCGTTTTTTAAAAGTTATCAAGAAGTAGTAAAGCGGGCAATGGCAATGGAAAATAACACCAATACTCGACTTGCATATAAATCAGGTTTTGGCAATCTTGAAAACGACAATTTGCTTGGATGGATAGTAGGCTGGATTGAAGAAAATAAACACGTTTACTTTTTTGTATTGAATACAGAAACACCTGACCAAAATGCGGATTTAAAGACAATTCAGCTGAAAATGATCGGTGATATTTTAAAGAAATTGAATTTCTTTAATGGTAAAATGTAAATAATAATTTTCCCCAAATAGTTTTGTTACTAAAGAGGAATTAATAATTTGA
Source organism: Bacteroidota bacterium (assembly GCA_018268055.1). Classification (GTDB taxonomy): domain Bacteria; phylum Bacteroidota; class Bacteroidia; order Chitinophagales; family Chitinophagaceae; genus JJ008. The sequence continues at coordinate 39,141 of JAFDXF010000038.1, read as the reverse complement.
AATTTCAATTAGAACATAAGGATTGGCTTTGGCTTTTCGCTTTTATAATACCATTGATCATTTTATATTATTATTTGCTTCAATGGAAAATAAAAGTGCGAAAAAGAATAGGTGATGAAGAACGAATAAATGCACTTACAGCAAACTATTCCCCTCGTTTGTTTCGAATTAAATCATTGTTACTACTGATTACATTTGTGTGGGGTGTTGTTGCATTGGTAAATCCCCGACAACCGCAAGGCGTTGCAAATTCAACTAAAAAAGGAATTGACATTGCTATTGCATTAGATGTAAGTAAAAGTATGCTGGCAACCGATGTTTCGCCCGATAGAATGAGTAAAGCAAAATTATTTATAACACAATTGATTGCTAAACTTCAAGATGATCGGGTGGCTTTGATATTTTTTGCAGGGAAAGCATATTTGCAAATGCCGCTTACTACTGACTTAGGAGCGATACAACAATTTTTATCTGTCGCTACTTCCGATGCTGTGCCGCAACAAGGCACAGATATAAGTGAAGCATTAAAAATGGCGGAAAAATCTTTTTATGAAGACAAAACGCATTTTAAATCAATCATTTTAATAACCGATGGCGAAGATCACGAAGGCGGTGTAAATAGTACTGCAGAAGACTTGGCTACTAAAGGAATCATGATAAACACTGTGGGTGTTGGTACTAGTGCCGGAAGTGAAATTATGGATACATCAATTAAAAAAGCATATCGAGATGATAAGGAAAATATTATTGTTTCAAAATTAGATGAACAGCTTCTGCAACAAATAGCAAAGGCAACAAACGGTACTTATGTTCATTTGCAAAACAATGATGCTGTAAATACAATATACAAGCAGCTTTCCAATGTCAATAAACAGGCATATACAGATATGTCTGAAATGAAATATTTTAATTATGTTTTTCCTTTTGCGCTACTGGTATTTTTAATTTTGTTGATAGAAAGTTTTATTCCTGAAATAAAAATTCGCCCAACCTTTTGAAAAATATACTCACTATATTTTTAATTTTTTGTATTTCCGCAACACAGGCACAGCCGGGAAAAGCAGACCGATTGATACAAGAAGGCAATAAAAATTACAAACAAAAAAATTATTCCCAAGCAGCGGAACAATATAAAAGTGCAATGCAGGCTGATACTGCTAATCAGGTTGCTGTTTTTAATCTTGCCAATACTTATTACAGAATGAATAAACAGGATGAGGCCATTCAACTATATAATTCTTTGTCAGCGTATAAAAAAAATTTGGCACTGCAAGAAAAAGCATTGTATAATCAAGGAGTAGTTTTCGGTAAAAAAAATAGTTTGGAACAAAGTATTGAATCCTATAAAGATGCATTGCGCCTAAACCCGGATGACAGTGCTGCAAGAGAGAATTTACAGAAAGCTTTAATGGAACTGAAAAAGAAACAACAGCCTAATAACAAACCTAAGCCGATAAATAATAACCCTGTTTCATCAAGAGACTTAAAAAGCATGGAGCAAAAGCTGAATGAGTTGGAACAAAAAGAAAAAGAAGTGCGCCAACGAATGCAAAAAGAGCAATTGGATAGCAAGAATAAAAATTCAAAATATTGGTAATTCGAAATTTTACCATTTTTCGGTAATATATATTGTCATCAGCTTTACTCTAATAACTAAATTTGCAGTATATTATTTCAGTAAATGTCAACAGTGCTTTATGCAATTATATTGTGAATCTCTTACAGAATACAAACGATTAAAGACCAAAGTAGTCAACGTTGGTAATTTGCTATTAGGAAATAATCATCCTATTCGCATACAAACAATGACGACTACCGACACAATGAATACACTGGCCACTGTGGAGCAAAGTATTCGTTGTATAGAAGCCGGCTCTGAGTTGATTCGCATTACAGCACCTTCTAAAAATGAAGCAGAAAATTTATTGAATATAAAAAATGAGTTAAGAAAGAGAGGTTACACCACTCCATTGGTTGCGGATATTCATTTCACACCAAATGCTGCAGAAATTGCAGCGAGAATAGTAGAAAAAGTACGAATCAATCCGGGCAATTATGTGGACAAGAAAAAGTTTGAACAGATTGAATATTCTGATATAGAATACGCCGAAGAAATAGATCGTATCAGTGAAAGATTTACACCTCTAATCAAAATTTGTAAAGAATATGGAACGGCAATGCGTATTGGTACCAATCACGGTTCATTGAGTGATCGTATAATGAGCCGCTACGGTGATACGCCTATGGGAATGGTGGAAAGCGCAATGGAATTTTTGCGTATTGCAAGAGCAGAAACTTATCACAATATTGTATTGAGTATGAAGAGTAGCAATCCGCAAGTGATGGTGCATGCTTATCGCTTGTTGATTAAAACTATGGATGAAGAGTTTGGTGAAATATATCCATTGCATCTTGGTGTAACCGAAGCAGGTGATGGTGAAGACGGTAGAATAAAAAGCGCAATTGGTATAGGTACATTATTGGAAGATGGAATTGGCGATACGATTCGAGTTTCATTAACAGAAGATCCTGAATTTGAAATCCCCGTTTGTAAAGACTTGGTAAAACGCTATAGCCGACCTTCAATTGATAAAGGTAAAGTGCCTGAAATTATTAGCCTTCCGTATAATGCGTTTGAATATGAAAGAAGAAAAACATTTCCGATAAAAAATATTGGCGGAAAAAATGTACCGGTCGTCATTGCAGATTTAAGTAAGATTGAAAAAATTACGCCCAAAGATTTGGAGCGCATTGGTTACACTTACAATGAAACTTTGGATAAATGGAAGATTGGAGATGCCGCAGCTGATTATGTTTTTACAGGTCATCAGATTTTGGATTTTAAATTACCCGGCACTTTAAAAGTGATTGTATTTCCTGCTACATGGCAACAGGTGACAGATAAGTTAAAATACTTTCCGCTATTTGCAGATAAAGGCTACAATGAGGAAGCTGTAAAAAGTGAGATTTTAAATTTTGTAATGATAGATTGCTATAATGATGAAACGACAATTAATGATTATACATATTTAGATCAATTTGCCAACGATCGTGGAGTAGTTGTCTGCCTGAGTTCAACTAGAACTAATTCTATGCAAGCCGTAAGAAGAATGTTTGTAGAATTGATGAACAGAGGAATCAATAATCCGGTTGTATTACTTGCTGATAGCAATGGACAAACACCTGATGAACATTTAATCAATTTTGCTATTGAAACCGGTGCGTTGTTTTTAGAAGGTTTGGGAGATGGCATTAGCCTTTCATATACACCTGCAGCGCAATTAGATAATGTGCAAGTAAAAGGAAGAACCTATTTAACAGTTCATAATATTTTTGAATTTACCAATAATACTGCTTTCAGTATTTTACAGGCAGCTCGAACACGTATTTCAAAAACAGAATACATCAGTTGCCCCAGTTGCGGACGTACTTTATTTGACTTACAGGAAACAACGGCAAAAATAAGAGCCGTAACCAACCATTTAAAAGGCGTGAAGATTGCCATCATGGGATGCATCGTAAATGGGCCAGGAGAAATGGCCGATGCTGATTTTGGATATGTAGGCAGCGGTCCGGGAAAAATAACATTGTACAAAGGAAAAGAAGTGGTAAAAAGAAATATTGAAAGCGAAGTGGCGGTAGAAGAGTTGATCAACATATTGAAAGAAAACGGAGCTTGGATTGAAAATACAATCGTATGAAAAAATGGATATTCTTAATTTTCTTTATTGTTGCTTTAGCTTTTAACATCATTGGTGAAAATACAAGCAATATTATTGTACAATATCTTACAAAACCATTGCTGATGCCATTGCTGGTACTTCATTTTATAAGTCAATTAAAAAATAGTAACTCTCCGTTAATGAAGTGGGTCTTGTTCGCCCTTTTATTTTCTTTAGCCGGCGATGTGCTGTTGATGTTTCAGGATAAACAATCCATTTATTTTCTCTTAGGATTGTCCTCGTTTCTATTGGCACAAGTATTTTACATTTTATTTTTCTTTAGTATCAAAAGAAATGAAAAGATTTCTTTTAAAATGATTTTTATTGTAGCAGTGATTGCTTTTTATACAGTTTTGTTTTATTTAATCTATCCCGGTCTTGGAGAAATGAAACTGCCGGTGATGGTTTATGGAGTAGTCATCTGCGGTATGCTGCTATTTGCTTTGCATACGGTGTTTTTGAAAAATAAAATTGCGGGGCTACAGATGGCATCAGGTGCATTGTTTTTTGTTCTCTCCGATTCTTTAATTGCCATCAATAAATTCTATCAACCCTTGAATGAAGCACGAATTTTAATTATGATTACTTATGGTATTGCACAACTTTTGATTGTGTTGGGTGCTGTCAATTATATTCGCACAAATAATAAATAAAAATTCTTTTTCACTATGCGACAAACAGATTTTTTAGTGATTGGCTCAGGCATAGCAGGACTTACCTATGCTTTGAAAATAGCCAATCAATTTCCGGATAAAAAAGTATTAGTAGTAACAAAGGCTTCCGCCGATGAGACCAATACAAAATATGCACAAGGAGGTGTAGCGGTAGTAAACGACTTAGCGCATGATAGTTTTGAAAAACACATTGAAGATACATTGATTGCCGGTGATGGACTTTGCAATGAACATGTAGTAGAAATTGTGGTGAAAGAAGGCCCCGAACGTGTGCAAGAAATTATTAATTGGGGTGCACAGTTTGATAAAGAGTCTGACGGTGACTATAAAAGAGGAAAAGAAGGCGGACATTCTGAGTTCAGAATATTACATCATAAAGATGTGACCGGAAAAGAAATGGAAAGAGCAATGATTGATGCAGTGAATAAGCAAAAAAATATTGAATTTGTCAAGCACTGTTTTGTGGTTGAAATTATTACACAACATCATTTAGGATATTTAGTTACAAAGGCAACGCCGGATATTGAATGTTATGGCGTTTATGTATTCAATTTAGAAACCAATAAAATTGAAATTATCCGATCCACACTGACTTTGTTTGCTACAGGAGGCAACGGTCAAGTGTATCGAACTACTACCAATCCATCTGTTGCTACCGGCGATGGCGTAGCAATGGTTTATCGTGCAAAAGGTAGAATTGAAAATATGGAGTTTATTCAGTTTCATCCGACAGCGCTTTATGAACCGGGTATTAGAGGGCAAGCATTTTTGATAACTGAAGCGGTGAGAGGCGATGGCGGTATTCTTCGCAATAACAAAGGCGAAGCTTTTATGGAAAAATATGATGCACGTAAGGATTTAGCGCCAAGAGATATTGTAGCAAGAGCAATAGATAGTGAAATGAAAAAAAGCGGTACAGAGCATGTTTGGTTGGATTGTCGTCATTTTAATAAAGAAAAATTTATTGAGCATTTTCCAAATATTTATGAAAAATGTTTGTCTATCGGAATTGATATTACTAAAAATATGATCCCCGTTTCGCCGGCGGCACATTATAGTTGCGGTGGTATCAAAACTGATGAATGGGGACGAAGCAGTATTAAATATTTATATGCTGCAGGAGAATGTGCTTCAACCGGACTGCATGGAGCAAACAGATTAGCCAGTAATTCATTATTAGAAGCAATGGTGTTTGCACATCGCTGTTTTCTGGATGGGAAAGAAAAATATGAACAAATACTGAAACAAGAAAGTAAAGTGATGGCTTTACCTGAATGGAATGCCAAAGGAACCTCAGAACCTAAAGAAATGATTTTGATAACGCAAAGCCTGAAAGAATTGCAACAAGTGATGAGTGATTATGTAGGTATTGTACGCAATGATATACGTTTGCAAAGAGCAATGCGGCGCCTTGATTTATTATGGGAAGAAACAGAGCAGTTATACCAAGCAAGTACAGTTTCACCGCAGTTGTTGGAGCTCCGCAATATGATCTCTGTAGGCTATCTGATTGTGAAAGGTGCAACTTTCCGAAAGGAGAGTAGAGGCTTGCACTACAATACAGACTATCCGGAGAAGAGTAAACTGGTTCAAAACATCGTACTGTAGTAATTATCTTTGCAATATGTATTATGTTGTATATGGTTTTCTTTGGTTGGTATCATTGTTGCCACTGCGTATTCTCTATTTTTTTGGTGATTGTATTTATGGAATTATATTCTATATTATAAAATACCGGCGAGATGTGGTAGTGGATAATATTAAGAATGCTTTTCCGGAAATGAGTAGCAAAGATGTAAGAAAAAATGCCAAACAGTTTTACCATAATTTTATAGACACATTTATTGAAACTATAAAACTAATTTCGGCAGGAGAAAAATTTTTATATAAACATGCATCCTGCGAAATTGATTTAATTAATGAGCTTTCTGATACGGGAAAGAATATTCATATAATGGCAGGACATCAATTCAATTGGGAGTTTGCCAATTTGATTTTTTCAAACAAAGCAAAAGCGCCTTTCGTGGGTGTCTATATGCCGCTGAGCAATAAGGCATTGGATAAAATATTTTTTAATTTAAGAAAGCGCTATGGTACAGTTCTTATTGCTGCACAAGATTTTAAGAATAAAATGCATAGTGTTTTTTCCCAACAATATTTATTGGCATTAGCAGCGGACCAAAACCCCGGGCATCCGGGAAATGCATACTGGATGAATTTTATGGGAAGACCTGCTCCATTCGTAACCGGCCCGGCAAAAGGAGCAGTAAAAAATAATACAGCAATAGTTTTAGTTGGCTTTACAAAATTGAAAAGAGGCTACTATCATTTTACAACAAAGCTATTGGCTGAAGATGGTGCACAATCTAACCCTGCTGCATTGACGGTGTTGTACAAAAATGAGTTAGAAAAAATCATTAAAGCCGATCCGGCAAATTATCTGTGGAGTCACAGAAGATGGAAATATGAATATAAGCCGGAGTATGGGAAATTTTATGAAGGATAATTGGGGCAATCAGACTACAATTTTTAGATAGTATTTTATTTGCTACTTTCGCCACTAAACTTTTAACTATGTCAGCTACACCAACAACATTCTGGCCACACAGTGAACATTGGTCAGTAAAAATTCCGGTAAATACAGGTCATTATGAAATGCCGGTTATGAAAGAAAATGGTTATGCCATTATGAAGCCATTGGATATTTCTAATATTCCGGCTTCTGAGTGGGAAGACCTTGTATATATGGATTGGAAAAGCGGTGGCGATACAAATTTTGCTCCTCTTGCTTCCTGCGATGGAACACTTGAATGCAAAGGTTTTTGGGAAAACGGTAAACCGGATAAGCATGCATTGTTTACACCCAATGTGGATAAATGCCCTAATCTGATGGCATATATCAAAACTATTCCAGCCAATTTTGGAAGAGTAAGAATCATCAAACTGGAACCACAAAATCACGATCAGGCATTGCGCTCCGTACATAGAGATGATAATAACAGACTCAATCCTGATGGTGAAGGCTGGGTAGTAAGAATGTGGGTGCAATTGACAGATGATAAAGACAGCTATATGCTTCTTTATGATTGCGATGAAAATAATTTACCAATAAAAGAAAGTGAAACTCATGTGTCTATGCAACAAGGCGCACACTTTGTGGTTGACTCGCAAAGATTGTGGCATGTAGGCGTTCATAATGGAACAAAACCCCGTTATGCTGCCATTATTAGTTGTGAAAGTTCGCCTGAATTAGATGCATGGATAAAATCAAAAATGTAGGAAGAATATTTTTTGAACCATTAAGAAGTTAAGGATATTAAGGCTTTCTCTTAATGTATCTTAATGCCTTAATGGTTTAATTGTTTTTCAGCTTTCTCTTAATGTATCTTAATACCTTAATGATTATTTTTTTTGAACTATTAAGAAGTTAAGGATATTCAGTTTTTCTCTTAATGTATCTTAATGCCTTAATGGTTTAATTGTATTATAGAGGATTGGTATTATCAGTTCAACACACTAGTCTCTTTTACAATATCTGCTTTTTTCTGCTCTTTAATTTTATTCCATCCGCCTAATACATTGCGCAGATTATGAAAGCCTTGTCTTTTGAGCATTGATGCTGCTATAACACTACGATAACCTCCCGCACAATGAACATAGTGATTCATGTTGTCTTCTAATGAAGCCATACTACCAGGATCAGTGAGTGCGCTTAGAGGTAAGTTGATGGCATTTTTAAGATGACCGTCTGCAAATTCTGTATTGCGGCGAACATCCAATACGATTAATTTATCATCATGGGGAATATCCATCATCAACTCATCGGCTTCCACATCTATAATTATATCAATTGGTTCTCCTGCATTTTTCCAAGCATCAAAGCCACCTTTTAAATAACCGTTCACTTTGTCAAAACCAACTCTGGCTAATCGTATGATGGTTTCTTTCTCTTTGCCTTCATCTGTTACTAATAAGATAGGTGCATCAAAAGGTAAAAGATCGCCTGCCCATTCAGCAAATCTTCCTTCTAATCCGATACTGATAGAACCCGGGATGAAACCTTGTGTAAATACTGTTGCATTTCTTGTATCTACAATAATTGTGTTGTCTATATTTAACTTTTTAAATTCTTCTACAGACAATGCTTTCATGCCTTTGTTTAGAATATTATTCAAAGGTTCATAGCCTTCTTTATTGATTTTGGCATTGATTGGAAAATAGTTTGGCGGTGTAGGAATACCGTCGGTTACCACTTTTATAAACTCTTCTTTTGTTGGAGCCAATAATGCGTAATTAAATTTTTTCTGTTCCCCTATTGTGCTGAATGATTCCGAACCTAAATTTTTGCCACAAGCACTGCCTGCACCATGTGCGGGATAAATGATAACATCATCTGCCAATGGAAATAATTTATTATGTATGCTGTCATACATCATACCTGCAAGGTCTTGCGTAGTGATTTCATTTCCTTTTTGAGCAAGATCAGGACGGCCAACATCGCCAACAAAAATGGTATCTCCCGTGAATACACAATAATCTTTATTGTTTTCATCTTTCAATAGAAAACAAGAAGACTCTAAAGTATGGCCGGGTGTGTGTAGTAATTGAATAGTGATTTTACCAATTGTAAATTCTTCGCCATCCTTTGCTATGTGTACCGGAAATTTTGCAACTGTATCAGGCCCGTAAACAATTTGTGCGCCGGTAGCAGCAGCTAAATCTAAATGGCCACTTACAAAATCAGCATGAAAATGTGATTCAAAAATATATTTGATTTTCGCATTGCGTTCATTGGCTAATTGTAAATATTCTTCTATATCTCTTAATGGGTCAATGACAGCAGCTTCTCCGTTACTTTCAATGTAATAAGCCGCTTCACTCAGGCAACCGGTGTATAATTGTTTAACGTACATAGTAAATAAATTTAAGTGCAAATTTACCCGATAAAGACTAATTGAATTGTATTAAAATATAAGAGATTGGTAAAAATTGATTATTTCAATAACTCACCTGTTATTTTATTTAGCTCGGCAAAACGATTTGCATTAATAGAATAATAAATGAATTTCCCATTGCGGCTTGTTTTTACAAGTCCTGCTTTTCTAAGGATGGATAATTGTTGCGAAGCAACTGATTGTTCCAATAAAAGATGCTGATAGATTTCTGTTACAGTCATTTGTCCCTTTTCATCGATCAATTTTAAAATCTGCAACCTCAAATTATTATTTACGGCACGAAAAAGGAGTGCTGCCTTACGCATATTCAAAAGACTGAGTTGCACTTGTGTGCCTTCATCTGTAAGTGTATTGAATATTAATGTGTAGCTGTTCATGCTCTTGACGTAAGTAACAAATGTAAAATATTTTTTGAGCAAGACTATTTCTTTCTTGCGGCAGGAGTATAAAACTCTTTCACATAGAAAGGTGCTGAATAAGCCATATCTGCAAAATCTTTTCTCTCAAATTTTTCAAAAGAAAGATGAGCCATGTCTTCAATTGAGTAATGGTAATCTGTAAAATTTGCATGAGCGTTTTTAAGCACTAATTGAGTTTTTGTAATTGCATTTCCGCAGAATAGAATTTTATGTTTTGTAAGAATATCCGAAAAACTATTTTCATCCAGAATGAGTGCTTGTGGGGCGAGTATTTGTTTTAAGTTTTTGTCATAACATGCTGTAAATACTTCCATTCTACGAGCATCGATTAATGGACAAATTATATCTTCTGCTTGAGTAGCAACAGCTGAAGCAATCAACTCGAGCGTATTAATTGTAATCAATGGAATATTTAATGCAAAGCACAAACCTTTTGCAGCAGATAAGCCCACACGCAATCCGGTGTAAGAGCCAGGCCCATTATTGACAGCAATTGCGTTAATGTTTTTTATACTGACATTACTTTCTTTCAATAGTAGTTGAATAGTGGGGTGCAACCATGCTGCATGATCTTTGAATTGTGTATTTGTATTTTTTTGCAAAACCGTTTCATTATCTGCTATGCAAACCGAAGCAGAATCAAATGCAGTATCTATATTTATAATCAAACTCATGATAGTAGTGCTTCTTGTTTTAATAAAGTACATGGCTTGTAGCGATACTGAGATTGCGAAAGCGTTTCTAATAAAGAAAATACATTTTTTAAACCAATTAACTGTGCCCATTCAAATGGCCCATAAGGATAATTAGTACCCAATTTCATAGCTATGTCCGTTTCTTCTTTGGTACTCACATTCTCTTCTAAAGCAAAATATGCTTCGTTGATAATCATTCCTACCACTCGTGGTGTCACAAATCCTGCAATATCAGGAACCCATTCTACTTTTTTTTCAAGAATTGAGCATACTTGTTCTGTTTTCTTTTTCAAAGTTTCATCATTTGCAGCCACTTCTACAATTTCTCTTTTCAAAAAAGTGGGCCAGCCATTGATCCGAACAAAATTTTCGGGGAAATGAATCAACGTTTGAATAACAGAGTTGACAAGGATTAAAGGGGCGTTTGTTTTTTTTAAGGCAACTATTCTTTCCGAACTATGATTGTACAATAAATCAATCAAACAATCCAGGCTATCGATTGCAGAAATCTGTTCCGACCATGTTATATCTGTATTTAATCGCAAATTCAATTCCTTTTTTTGTTCTTCACTCGCAATTATATGAATCTTCATAGCTGCTTTTTTGCAAAGAAAGTATATAAACTTAATTTCGTTTATAAAACATAAAAATTCTTAATATGAGTAAGACAATCATCAATACACCGAATGCACCTGCGCCAATTGGACCTTATAATCAAGCTACTATGAGTGGAGATACATTGTATATTTCCGGGCAGATTTGTTTGGACCCTGTAACAGGTGAATTAAAAAACAAAGATGTGCAAGAAGAAACGCATCAGGTAATGAAAAACCTAAAAGCGGTTTTGGCTGCTGCAGAAATGGACTTCAATAATGTGCTCAAAACAACCATTTTTATTACAGATATGCATCAGTTTGGGCTGATTAATGAGGTTTATGGTACTTATTTTGGGAAAAATTTCCCTGCAAGAGAAACTGTTCAGGTTGCTGCACTTCCAAAATTTGTGAACGTTGAAATTAGTATGATTGCAGCGAAGTAGTTTTTCAATAACTTATTTGAGAATTATAAATAGCAGCTACTTCAATTTTGGTATTTGTTTCTTATTTTTGATTTCGTTTTTTTGTCAACCTACTAAAAATGTCAACCATGCTTAAGCAGAAAATTAGCTTATGGGCAGTACTATGCATTACTGCGTTCAGTTTATCTTTGTTTACACCAGCCTGTGTAAGCAAAAATCATAGAAACGAAATAGAAGAAGAGGAGGAAGATGGCTATGATGGAATAGAGCAAGCCACTCTTTTTGAAATTGAAAGAACAAAAGATCCTGCATTGGGAAGAGTACCCACAGAAAGATTGTGGCAAGCTATTCAACAAACAGAGCAGGCTAAATCAGCCCTTGCAAATAGACCAAATTCAACTCAAGCATTAGTTTGGGAGGAAAGAGGCCCAAATGGCGATTTTACAGTGGGTGGCAACCCTAGGCCAACCGGTCAGCAAACTTCCGGAAGAATAAGAGCTATAATGGTGGACTCCACAGACCCTACTCATAAAACAGTGTGGGCCGGTGGTGTGGACGGTGGTTTATGGAAAACAAATGACATTACTGTGTCTCCTTCTCCTTGGGTATTGGTAAATGACTATATGAGTAATTTGGCTATTGCAGCTATATGTCAAGACCCTCGCCCCGGAAATCAAAATATTATGTATTTCTGCACCGGTGAGTCTTTCAGAAATGCTGATGCCGTAAGAGGTGTAGGTGTTTTTAAAAGCGTAGATGGTGGTGCTACTTGGAATTTCTTGTCCAGTACCAGCTCTTTCCTTCTTGGCACTCGTATCGTTTGCGATTATCAAGGTAATGTTTATTGTGCCACAAGAACACCGGGTGGACTTTGGAGATCTTCTGACGGTGGAACTACATGGACAAACATCACGCCTACAGGTGTACCAAGTCAATCTATTTGCGACCTGGAAATTAGTTCAACATCAGGTCCCGCAAGATTACACATGGTAACAGGTATCGGAAGCGGACAAACATACAGATACACAGATAACCCGGCAACTGCCACTTCTGGCTCCGGTTGGAATGCTCCAACAACTCCATTTCCCGGATTAAATGACCGCTGCGAAATAGCCGTAATGGGCAATACATTATATGCCTTACCTGTTGATGCCTCAAGTCAGGTACCTACTATATATAAATCTACAGATGGTGGTGATAATTGGGCAGCAACCGGTAGCCAACCTGCAAGTGGATGGGCAAGCGGACAGGGATGGTACTCTTTGTCTTGTGGTATCAATCCTTCCAATCCAAATGAATGTATTGTGGGGGGATTAGATTGTTATAAAACAACAAATGGCGGTACTTCATGGACTAAAATTTCAGGATGGGCTACCTCAACTACCGGTTTTTATATTCACGCCGATCAACATAATATACAATGGTGGGATGGCGGATCAAAATTACTTTTTGCTTGCGATGGAGGACTACATTACTCTATCGACGGTGGTATCAATAATAATGACAGAAATAAAGGACTTCGATTAAAACAATTTTATTCTGTTGCGATAAGCCCGACACAAACAAATTATTTTATTGGTGGTGCACAAGATAATGGTATGCATCGCATGAATCACGTTGGCTTGGATAGTTCTGCAGAAGTTGTAGGTGGTGATGGTGCTTATTGTGCTATTGATCAGCTTAATCCGGTGAATCAGTTTGGCTCTTATGTATATAATGTATATCGCAGAAGTACTAATGCGGGTGCGTCATGGAGTACGCCTGTGAACAATCAAAGCACAGGTCGATTTATCAATCCTTGGGACTTTGATAATAATTCAAAAAACATCTATGCTTGTAATAGTGCAGGTAATTATTTAAGATGGGATAATGCTCCCGCTACCGGTACAACAACGGTGGTAACGGTTGCTGCCTTTTCGGGTGTAAACGTATCAGCGGTTCATTGTTCTCCTTATACAGCCAATCGTGTTTATTTTGGCATGGGCGCAACAAAAATATTTATTGCAGATAATGCAAATACTAATACGCCAACTACTACAGAGATTACACCATCAGGTGCTTCCGGATATGTGAACTGTGTGGTAACGGGGAAAACGGATGATACTTTGATGGCTACTTATGCAAGTTATGGTGTAGGCCACGTATGGTACTCTGTAAATGGCGGTACCAACTGGACTAAGTGCGATGGAAACCTACCGGATATGCCTGTTCGTTGGGCACTATTCCATCCTGATGATAATAAAAAAGCATATATCGCTACTGAAACAGGAGTGTGGGAAACAGACTTGCTCAATGGCGCAAGTACTGTGTGGATACCCAACACCACTTTCCCGAATGTAAGAACAGATATGATTAAATATCGTGCTTCCGATCGCTTGATAGCAGCTGCTACGCATGGTCGCGGAATTTTTACGACTAATATTCCTGCATCTGTGCCTACAGGATTTTCATTTACACCCCCATCACCTACAACGGTTAGTTGTCCTGCTCCTGCAACAATGGATGTATTATTAGGTACTAACTCAATAGGTGGTTTTAGTAATGCTATTACTGTAAGTGCTGTATCTGGTGTTCCATCAGGTACCACTATCAGTTTTGTGCCTTCTGCTACTGTAACGCCTGGAAGTAGTGTAACTGTGCGTTTGAATAATGCAAATACACTTACACCCGGAACATATAATGTAACAATTCAAGGAACTGCTACAGGTGCTACAACGCAAAATGTAACAGTAACTTATACCATTAACGGTGGCGCAGGCCCTGCTATAACTACGCAGCCGTCCAATCAAACAGTTTGTGCCGGCGGAACAGCAAACTTTAGCATCGTATCTGCAGGTGCCACTAATTTCCAATGGCAAGTAAGTACAGATGGCGGCGGAACTTGGAATAATATTTCAGGTGCTACTACTGCGAATCTTTCATTAACCGGTGTAACAGCGGGTATGAACAATAACCAATATCGCTGTATCGCAAGCACAGGTTGTGGTGTAAGCACATCAAATGCTGCTACTCTTACTGTAAATGTTGCAGCAGCCATAACCGGTCAGCCTGCAAATATTTCTGTGTGCTCAGGCAGTGCAGCTTCATTCTCTGTTACTGCTTCAAATGCTACAGGTTATCAATGGCAATTAAGTACAGATAATGGTGCTACTTGGAATAATATATCCGGTGCAACAAGTGCAACTTATACTATTGCATCAACTGTTGTAGGCCAAAATGGTAATCAATTCCGTTGTATTGTTACAAGCAGCTGCCCTCCTAATCCAACATCAAATGCTGCGACTTTGACTGTAAGTTCTTCTGTAACGGTAACTACCAATCCAGTGGATCGCACTATCTGCGAAGGAACCGGAACTACATTTACCGCTGCTGCAAGTGGCACAGGTCTTAGCTATCAGTGGGAAGTAAGTACCAATGGTGGTGTAACATGGAGTAGTGTTTCAAATAATGCTACTTACTCAGGAGCTACTACTACTACACTTACACTTACAAATACACCGGGTACACTCAATCAAAACAGATATCGTTGCAATATCAGTAGCCCGCCTTGTGCTCCTGGCATCACAGCGTCTGCATTGCTTACTGTTAATTCATACCCTGTAATTACAACTCAACCTGTAAGCCAAACTTTCTGCGAAGGAAGTAATGCTACGCTTACCGTAGGAGCTACTACTTCTGTAGGAGCATTGACTTACCAATGGCAGGCAAGTACCAATGGTGGCGTTACTTGGTTTAATGTTTCATTGCCGGGTGCAAATACAAATACACTTGCACAAACTGCTGTACCAGCCACTCAGAATGGCTACCAGTATCGTTGTGTAGTGACTGCTGGTTGTGGATCTACCAACACGAATGCTGCTACATTTACAGTAAATAGTTATCCAAACTTTACACTGAATAATCTGCCTAAGACAATCTGTTTGTCAGACGCTGCAATTACGCTTACAGCTTCTGTTGCAGGTGGTACATGGTCAGGAACAGGCGTTACTGCATCCGGAGTTTTCACGCCATCTGTTGCAGGTGTGGGCATTAAAACAGTTACTTACACTGTTGCCGGTACAGGTGGTTGTCCTAAATCAATTACATCGCAAGTACAAGTATATGATTGTGCAGACAGACATAAAAAACTGAATGAGAAAGGTGCAGTACGCATCATTTCAAATCCGAATAATGGAAACTTCAGTTTGAAGATGAATACAGACTTATATACAAAACTGGGTGTGAAAGTATTTGGTGCAGATGGTAAACTGTATAGAACATTTGATTTTGACGGCTTAAGCTATGGAAGTGTGATACCAATGAAGTTGACCACACTTGCTCAGGGCACTTATTTCTTATATATGTATAACTCTGAAAATGGCTTTATCAGTCGTAGCGATGGTATTATTATTTATCATTAATCAATCATCATGTTGAAATAAAAATAGTCCCGCCATTTGGCGGGACTATTTTGTTTTAGTCCTATGAATAAGTTTTAGGACGGTTATGTAAATCAGATTTCTGTTTTTGGCATGGTGCTGAGCCATTCATTGCTAATGGTAGCGCCGAGTCCGGGTGTTTCGGGAACTTCAATAACACCATTGGCTTTATATTGAATGCCGCCCGTTACCGGATCAACAGAAAACATCAAAGCAGTATCAAAATCATAGTGTTCAATCATTGAACTGCTCAATGCAAAATGTGCGAATGCAGTCATAGCAATTCTAGATTCAATCATGGCACCTACTTGAAGATGAATACCTGCTTTTTCTGCAAGCCGAACAATTTTTAATCCTTTATAAATTCCGCCGGCTTTGCCTAATTTAATATTGAAATATTGACAAGCATCTATTTCAATTAATCTTTTAGCATCATGTTCATCGCTGCAACTTTCGTCTGCCATAATAGGTATAGGACTTTTCTTTTTCACCTTGGGCAGTTTCATATACTTCCATCGTGCTATGGGTTCTTCACAGTGTTGAATATCATATTTCGCTAAAGCGTTTAATGTTTCAATAGCTTCTTTTACTTTCCATCCTTGATTGGCATCTATGCGTAAAGGAATTTTATCGCCCACTGCTTTTCTGATAGCTTTAATTCGTTCAACATCAGTTGGTCCATGCTTCCCAAGTTTTACTTTAATGGCAGGATAGCCTTGAAATTTTATCTTTAGTGCTTCTTGTGCCATCAATTCCGGATCGCCAATGCTTACAGTGTAATCTGTTATAATTGTTTTGTTATTTTCTCCACCAATGAATTTATAAAGTGGTAAACCGGCGTGTTGTGCTGCTATATCATGCAGTGCGATATCGAAAGCACTTTTGATACTGCTATTTCCATAAATCACTTCATCCATCAGTTGAATACATGCTTTGATGTCCAACGGATTTTTCCCTTTTAATACTTTGGCAAAATATTGACCAACAATAAAACAAGTATCTTGACTTTCGCCATTGATGGGCATATATGGACTACACTCTCCATAACCTACGAGGCCCTCTTGTGTAAAGATCTTTACTAAAACGTTTTCTGCAGCAGTATCTACACCCAGAGAGGTGACAAAGGGTTCGATGAGTGGGATAGAAAGTTTATAGAGTTCTATTTTGCTAATAGTAAGTTCTTGCTTCATTTATTTTTTCTGTTGAAGCGTAAAGATAGTTTTTGATTTTTAATTTATAATATGCTTAAAACAAAACACGAAGACCTATATTGAACATGCCGATTAAAGGAGCGCCCTCATTGATGAATAAATATTTGCTTGGATAATCTGTTGTTGGAATCCACACTCTTCCTTCAGAATATAGAAAAATATCTGCTCCAAGTGGAAACTCTGCGCCTAAACCTGCATCAATCGTGAGCCGCTTAAAGTTGGCTTTTCCGGATCTTACGGGGTTGTTGTATAAGGTAGTATCGATAGAAGCCGTTTGAGTATTGTTTACCCAACCAAGAACTAAACCAAACCCTAAAGTGCTGTACAGATTCCATTTTTCTTCCGCATCAATACTTCCTTTCAAATATTTTTTCCAGCCGAGTGATATTTGTTTGAAGCGCATTTGAGCATTGTTGTCAAAATTTATTTGTTGTGGAATGGTGGCAAGTGATTTTGCATTGGCAGTAAGCCTGTTGGTAAACGTTCCATTGCTATAATAGGAAAACCAAGCATAAGCAGCATCTTTAGGAGCAAAACTAAATTGAGCCTGTAATGTATTTCCAAAAGCCCAGTATTGCTGTTCTTTTTTAAAACTTCTTTGAATGGATGCATCTACGGCAGCACTAAAACGGGGTCGTTGCGCTATGGCAAATACTGTTATGAATAAGAAGAAAGCCGATATGTAAACTTTCCGAAGCAGGGTTAATGTTTTTTACAATGTTACTGAAATTATTTTTAAGAAATTGTATTCATCAAGTGTCTCAAATAAAAAACTGCCTCAAAAAAAATTGAGGCAGTTTTTCAGAATAAGCAACTATAATATTTATTTCATCAATTTTAATTCTTTGATGATGTTGGTAGCACCACCCAATTTGTCAATGCACCAAAGTACGTATCTGATATCTACACAGATAGTGCGATTCAGATTTTTATCAAATGCCAACTTATGGCTTAAGGCTTCATAGTTGCCATCAAAAGCTAAACCGATTAGTTCGCCTTTACCATTTATAACAGGAGAGCCTGAATTGCCTCCGGTGATATCATTGGTAGTAATAAAATTGATGACCAAGTCTTTTCTGACAGGGTCAATGTATTGGCCGAAATCTTTTGCTTTTAATAATTCAATTTGCTTTGCAGGTAAGTCAAACTCGTAATCTCCGGGAATGTATTTCTCTAAAACACCTTTTGAGGTAGTTACATAATCGTATTTTACTGCATCACGAGGCTCATAGCTTTTTACATTGCCATAGCTTACACGCATGGTGAATGTAGCATCGGGATACATTTTTTGTGCTTTGGCAGGATCCATTTCCATAATCCCTTTTAAATAAAGTCTTCCATACTCACTATTCTTAGCATTGAATTGCTGAAAGAGTGAAGCATATTTAGAAGTATAACTTTTCATGAAGGATGATGCATAGTAAAATGCAGGATCATTCTGTAGTGTACCTGCATCCGGTTTTGCGGCAAAAGCATTCCATTTAGCATCATCTAAGATCATTGTTTTGCTGAATATATCTGCTGCATATTTCTTATAAGTAGCATCATCATCCAATGCGCCATAAGTTTGTTTCAGATTGCCATAGAAGCCAACGGGTTGTTGATCTTTTTCTATATCTGTATAAAATAAATGAGTGACAGCAGCTAAAATGTTCCTGTCTGAAACGATATTTTCTCCTTCTAAAAATGCTTTGCGTTGTGCACTCGCAGCATCAATCGCTTTTTGAATATCAGCCTGTGGCGTATTCTTCATCAATAAATCTTCTAATCTTGAAAGAGAAGATGCAAATGCAATTAATGGAGAACCGTTGATGCCCTCATTCATATACATACGAAGTTTTGCATAAGGCTTCCAATCGCTGTATGCCTTTGCCCAATCTGACAGAAGATTTTCAAACTCAGGTTTGCCTTTTGCCCAATTATTGAATTTATCTTCAAATGCTTTCTTTTGCCCGTAGATATCGTACTTTAATAACTGCTTTGTTTCGCCATCATAAAACTTCCAATAGTTGGCAATGCTTGCATAAGAAGAAGCGAGTTGCAATTTGATTGCAGGATCTTTCTTCATTTCATCAAACATATATTTCAAACGAGCATCACGCAATTTTACCAAAGAAGGATTGTTTATATCGGTAGCCAATTTGATACCATAAGAACTTTCATAACGATTGGTACTTCCGGGATATCCCCAAATCATTGAGAAGTCGCCATCTTTCAAAGGCTTGATAGAAACAGGCAAGTACCATTTTGCTTTCATCGGTATATTAGCATCAGTACTTTCTCCTCTTTTTGCGGGACTGCCATCGGGCTTTGTATATACTCTGAAAATAGAAAAATCGCCTGTGTGGCGAGGCCATTCCCAGTTGTCTGTATCCCCACCAAATTTTCCTACACTCTCCGGTGGTGCACCCACCAAACGAATATCGAAATAGCGCTGATATACAAATGCAAAAAATTGATTGCCTTTGAAAAGCGGGCTTACTACTGTTTCAATATTTTTTGAATCATCACCCATTCTTTTACTGATAGATGCAATAACAGAAGCTTGTTTTTTTACTCTCTCTGCTCCGGTAAGGCCTTGTAAAGAATCGTTTACTTCTTTCGTTACATCATCTATACGAAGCAAAAACTGAACTGATAAATTTGTTTTTATCTCTTCTCCCTTATTGCTTGCATAAAAACCGTCTCTAAGATAATTATGCTCCATAGTGCTTGCAGATGCAATAGCGCTGTATCCGCAGTGGTGATTGGTGAATATCATCCCTTGAGCACTTACAATTTCTCCTGTGCAGCCACCACCAAATATGATGATAGCATCTTTGAGCGACGCTTTATTTATATTGTACAACTGATCTTTGGTGAGCTTTAAACCTTTTTTTACCATGTCATTATAAACTTGCTGACCTAGCAATAAGGGCAGCCACATACCTTCATCGGCCATGCTCTTGGCAACCAGAGTAAGGGATAAGATAAGCGTTAAAATAATTTTTCTCATACTTTATTTTTTGTTTTTTTAGATAAGACAAGCAAGAACCTGCAAAAAAAAATTTGCGGATTGCTGCATTGAAAATTTTGTGACAAACCTACATAAAAATTCAGATTGTAGGATGATGACTTTCATCAAAAACATTTATCTTGACCATCCAAAAAGCTGCTTATGAGAAAAATATACTATTTATTGTTTTTGATTGTTTCTACCTTAATAATTGACTCTTGCGGAAAAAAAGATACACCACCACCGCCGGGTGGAGGAGGTGGATCAGTTATTACTCCTACTCCATTTGGGTATTACGTGGTGGGGTATATGCCTTCTTATCGGAATGTGTCAAGCATACCTGATGTAAAATTCAGAATGACGAATGTGATTGTTTATGCATTTTATACAGTAAATACTTTCGGCACTTTATCCGCACCGGCTTCCCCTGCATCTACACTTGTAGCAGTAAGAGATAAGTCGAGAACTAACGGGTCTAAAATATTTTTGGGAATCAATGATGGTAGCGGTGATGGTAAAACGTATTTTAAAAATATGGCTGCTACTCAAGCCGGGCGTACCACATTTATTAAAGATGTAATGAATACAGTACGCAATAATAGCTTAGATGGAGTAGATATGGATTGGGAATACCCTTCTACATCTGATGGAACAGACGTTACATTTACTGCTTTGATTAAACAATTATCAGATTCATTGCATTGGAATGGAAAATATTATTTATCCGCTGCTATTACAGCCGGAAAATATGCAGGTGGCATAAGAGATGCAATAAGAAATGAAATTTTCCCTTATGTGGACTTCTTCAATATTATGGCCTATGATGACTTTAGTACATCAGCACCTTATAGACAACACAGTGATATGGCTGTGGCACAAACTTGTTTAAACTATTGGCTCACTACACGCAGCATGCCTGCTGCAAAATGTGTACTTGGCGTGCCTTGTTATGGAAGGCCATCGGGCATCACTCAGTCGGGTACTGTATTGACCTATACCGGAATTTTGGGACAAGGTGGTAGTCCATTATCCGATTCGGCAGTTGTTACTGCAGGTGGTTTTACAAATTATACAATTTACTATAACGGCCAGCCCACCATTAAGAAAAAAGCAATGTTGGCAAAACAAACAGCCAACGGTATTATGTTTTGGGAAACCGGACAAGATGCCAATGATAATAATTCTTTAATAAAAGCAGCGTGTGATACGATTGGAAGAAGTTATTGATTAAAATTAGGTTGGCTACAACCCGATATGTTTAATAAAGGCTTGTTGATTTTTTTCAACAAGCCTTTTTTTATTTCCAAAAAGCAATCACTTGAGTATCAATTAATGTTGAGTTTGATTTGGACTTTATGTTGTTTTATTATGCCCGCATACTACAAATTAAGTATTTTTTAAGAATGCTCATGAAACTACGTTTGTTATGCTTTTAAGTGTTCTTTCATTTAAAAGCAATCCAAAATTCAAATACCTGCTGAAGAAGCCACTCCGGTTTATGATACATCAATGTGAAACTTATTGATCTGTCTAATCGGGAAAAAGATTAATTTTTTTGAGACTTCAATCAGTTTGTATGAATAAAAAAAATTTACTAAAAGCAGTTGTTACTTTTTTATTTGTTGCATTTTTATTGAATGCGCAAGGTCAGCAGATGCAAAAAATGCAATTTAATTTGCCTGGCCATGGATTGGCGACTGCTAAAGTGTATCTGCCCAATCAAATTCGGCAAGACGGTTTAAGTAGATTGCCTATTGCACAACGAACTTCTTCATGCTCTAGTGACAGCATTTTTCTTAATAGCCAAAGTGCTATCAACAACTTTGCTGCCAGTAATCCCGGATGCACTATTCTTAGAAAATTAATCATTGACGGAACAGGAGCAAGCCCCGCAATTACCAATTTGGCAGGACTAAGTGGAATTACAACAATTACTGAACTATTGTCAATATCTAACACTTCCATAACAGATCTTTCGCAACTTACTGCACTTACTTCCATAGCCGGCAAGCTTGAATTAATACAGAACGCTGCACAAACAGACATTGGGTTGAATAACCTAAATTTATTAGGTGGCCTCCAGTTACGACAATTGCCCGCACTTACTAGTTTAGGAGATTTAAACCACAATCACATAGACAGTATTTTTGGTGAAATATATATTGATACCACTGCTTTAGCAAATTTAACCGGCCTTAGCGGTATCAAGTATGTAGCAGGGGGAGTAAAAATCTCGAATTGCCCACTTACTACTTTAAGTGATTTTAATTCGTTAAAAAATCTTGGTTATTTAATTGTAGAAAATAATTCCTCGTTATCAAGTATTGGGCTTACCAATATAGACTCTAGTTATGGATTCCTTTTTGCAAATCTTCCTGCCCTCACCACATTAGGACCATTGACTCATAAGCTAACTAAAAAAAATATTTGGACTTTTTGGTTTATAAACACACCACTGCTTACCAATGTTTGGGGAATGGATAGTGTATATACTGCTGCCAATTTTTACTTTTGGTTTGATCATGGTCTTACTTCATTACATGGATTAGAAAATCTTAAAGGTAATAATAGCGGAATGAGTTTTTGGGATGACAACAACTTGACAAGCCTTACAGAGCTAAGTGGGATTACAGACATATCATGGGATAGCAACTTGGAAATTAGAAATATGAATGGGCTTACCAGTTTAAATGGTTTGCAAAATATAACTAATATTGAAGGCGCCCTCCATGTTTTTGAAAATCCATTGCTTACTACTTTGAATGAATTAAATCCTAATCTTGTCATTCAAGCGCTTTATGATGATACGCTACGTATCTATTCGAATAATGTGCTAGCTTTTTGTAATACTCATGCGGTTTGCAATTATTTAAGCACGAATAGTAAAGGTGCAGAAATTTATGATAATGCTTCCGGCTGTTTATCAGATGTTCAGGTTGCGGTTAGATGCAGTAATCCTTCTTGTCCTACACCTGCACTAAGAACATGGAATGGCAATGATAATTCAAACTGGAATAATGCTGGCAACTGGACACCTGCCATCATACCACAGCCTTGTGATTCTGTTTTGATACCTGCAAATCTCACTGATTACCCTTCATTACAAGATAGTGTTACCATTTCTTATTTAGTAATGGAAGATGGAACTACTTTGGATTTGAGTGGCCACAGTTTTGCCATATATGGTGATGTAGATATTCAAGGAAGTACTATAAATAGTGCTGGTGCGAATTTGTATATGTATAATTCTGAAAATCGGATTAATATTAATAACTCAAGCATAAGCCCCAACATATTTATAAACAATTATGCAGGAAGCCTCAATTTGTTTGACAACAATTTTAATAGTGATAAGGTTTATATTGAGAGCGCCAATAGTCGAACAGACAATTATTCAAATGATACTACATCCGGTAATCACTATGCAGGCGATTTATACATCACCAGAAATACGGATAGATATACATATATGTGCTATGCCGGTGATGAAACCATTAATGGCGATTTAGTAATAGACACTAAAGGCACTAGTAGTGGATTCTTTTTTGCTAATTACTACCTTCAAAAACTCCATTTGGGTGGTGATTTTATTGTAAAAAGCACTATTGGAGATGCCCCAAATACAAGTTCTGCAAATATTGAATTTATTGACGGAAATAAATCTACTGTGCATGTAACAGAAACGAATGGAAGGCCACTTCGGTTTAGAAGTTTTTATGTAAATAAATCGGGTGGTAAAATATTTTTAGATCAAAACGTTTCTTTAACAAATGAATCCGGCTTTCTAACGGGGAAAATTATCTCTACAGACCAAAACAGATTAATCTTTGATTATAATGCGAGTATTAATACAACTTCTAATACAAGTTGGGTGGATGGGCCGGTAATAAAAGAAGGAGTAGGGAATTATGGTTTTACATTCCCTGTTGGCAATAGTGCAGTGAAGGCTGAATTCTTTCTGAGAAATGATTACATCAGTTCATCAGATAGCGTTAAGGTTACATTTATCCAACAAAACCCGTCAAACTTCGGTTTTGACGTGACCCAGCATAACAGCACTATAGACAGCGTGTCTAAAAATGGATTTTGGAAAGTGGAGCGCTTTGAAGGTCCAATGGGCGGACGACAGCCGATTGAAAATGCTCAGGCACCACGAGAACGCAAAATTGGACTATCCAGTGATACAACTGCTTCAGGAAGATGGAGTGAAAAATTATCATCTCTTTATCAATTGCGGGTAGCTCGTTGGGATTATGATCAAGAAAAATGGTTAGATAAAGGTACTGCAACTATTGATATAAGCCCCACTCAGGCTTTTGCTACAACAGTACCCGATTTGGATACTACATTTTCAATTTTTACTTTGGGTTATGCCCCTGATCGTATTCCTGTTATCACTATTAATCCTTCAGATACTACAGCGTGTGCCGGTCAAAGCAAAGTAATTCATTATACATTAGACACACTGATGTTCTCCAACAATACTTTTAAAGTTCAACTATCCGATTCTTCAGGAAGCTTTGCCACTGTTCAAAACATTGGACAGGAGAATGCTTATGATAATGGATCAATAACTGTTTCTTCTCCTAATGTGCCTTATAGTGAGCATTATAAAATCAGAATTGTAGGCAATCAAAGGCCGGATACAAGCATCGCAATGCCGTATAAAATATATCCTACTCCGGTTTACAATCCGGTTATTAATGGATCGACTTCGACATGTATCAGCGGTAATGCTTATAAGTATTGGGTAACGCCAGCTCAGCGTGGTGTTACTTATACTTGGACCATGACGAATGCATTAGGCACAATGACTACGAATAAGGATACTGCTTTTATAGTTTGGACTACATCAGGTAATACAAGTTTGCAAGTGCAAGGTTCCAATTGTGCAGGCAGTAATAGTGCAAGCCTTGCCGTAACAGTAAATTATCCCGCACCAACTGCAGCGCCAATCATCAATAATATTGGTCGTTGGTTATACTCCAGCATTGCTGCACAAGACCAACACTCATTGGGCTATCATTGGTATAAAAATGGTGTTTTAATAAATGGAGCAAGCAACTCTTCTTATTATGCACACGAAGCAGGAGCTTATACTGTAAAATATTATAACCTGTGTGGTGAAGGATCGGCTTCCAATACCATCACGTTTGCCGCAGATGCATTATCGCAAACGATTACATTCCCTGCTATTCCCAATAAATATTATGGAGATCCTCCATTCTTGCCTACGGCTACTGCAAGTTCCGGCTTACCTGTTTCATTTACTATCATTAGTGGCCCTGCGAGTATTGATCCTATTACGAATATGCTGTCGATATTGGATATTGGTACAATTACAGTAAGAGCATCTCAAGCAGGTAATAATGTATATGATACCGCAGCATATATAACTAATTCGTTCAGTGTAAACCCCGGTCCGCAAAGCATTAATTTCCCTACCATTAGCGATAAAGATATTGTAACCACGCCTAATTTTACGCTTAATGCTACTGCATCTTCAGGCCTCGCTGTTTCCTATTCTGTAGTTTCAGGCCCTGCAACGGTGAGTGGCAATACAGTTACGCTTACAGGTATTGGAACAGTAACCATTAGAGCTACACAGGGTGGTAATATGTATTATCAAGCTGCAACACTGGTGGATAAAAGTTTTTGTGTAAGAGCTTCAACGCTCAGTCATATTACAGGACCAAACAGTATTTGCCCTGCTACTAATGCTACTTATTCTACCAATAACATTACGGGAGCAACTTATACATGGAGAGTAGCAGGCGGTAACACTTTACCGTCCAATACGAATACGGTTACTAATCAGTGGCCATCTCCGGGCAATTATACTTTAATCGTAAGTGCAATAGGAAGCTGTGGTAACCCAAGCAAAGAAGACTCTTTAAACATTGTTGCCATCGCATCTGTTGCGCCGGATGTTGTTTCTAATATGTTGCCTGCAGATGGTACAACAAATTTGGAATTGCCATTTACTCTGTCATGGGTTCCTGCAAATCCTTTATTGAATTATACTTATGATTTATATCTGTGGAAAGCAAGTGATCCACAGCCCGGAACACCATATATATCCAATATTGCTATAGTAAGTAAAACGCTTACCGTGGGAGATAATCTGGAATACAATGTTGCTTATAAGTGGGGAATTGTTGCACACAACGGAAGTTGTACTCCTGCAAGCATGGGCACTATTCAACAGTTTACGCTGAAACCATTACCTGATTTACAACCATTGAATGTGCAGGCACCTGCTACTGCAATTTCAGGAAATACAATCTCTATCAGTTGGGATATAAAAAATAATGGGCCAGGCAGCACTGGATCAAAAACATGGACAGATGCAGTATTCCTTTCTTTTGACAATAATCCAAATTTCAACATACCTCCACAAACAAATCCCGGAGCATGGAGCCAATTGGAGTTTCCTATACGTCCATTACTCATTACTACAAAACCCAATGTAAGTGCATTGAGTAGTGGCCAACAGTATAGTAATAGTGTCAATTTTACTTTGCCTGTTAATTATAGCGGTCATTTCTATGCGTATGTGATTACTGACTATCCACATACCAATAACTCGCCAATGCAAACAACAACAGCCAATGATACAGCAACTGCTTCCAATTACGTAGATGTAACTTTAGCGCCACAACCTGACCTGCGTGTAGAATCTATATTTACACCATCTTCAACGTTTACAGGAAGTACAGTCAATCTTACCTATGAAGTGAAAAATTATGGTGTGCTGACGCCGGTGAATAGTAACTGGACAGATAAAATTTATATCTCCAATAGCCCTGTGTTTAATATCAACACTGCTATATTATTGAAGAAAGAAAAGCCTAATGGCTCGTATTACAATGATGCGATTGATGCAACATTACCACATGTCAATGAGCAGATGTTGGCAAATGGAACTTATACAACGAATGTTCCTGTGGTAATACCCAATTACTTAACACCCGGCACTTATTTTATTTATGTTTATACAAATGCAACAGGTTCATTGTATGAAGGTCCTAACTCCAATAACAATATTGGCTATAACACAGTTCAGGTTTTCTTGACGCCAACACCGGTGCTTACGGTTTCAAGCCTTACATTGCCCGGCAACACATTCAGTACTACGCAATCAGTTGGTATCAACTGGAATATTAAGAACACCGGCTTCTTTGATAACATTGAAAAGAATAAAGGCCATTATGGAACACGTGGCGCAAATTGCCCCACTGGTTATATTTTAACAGATAGCCTTGGATGGGGATCAAGTTATTGGAAAGATAAAGTGTATCTGAGTAAAGACCCTGTTTTGGATGTGTCAACGGCTATTTATTTAAATAAATTTTTACATGGTGGTGATAGAAGCACTGCTACCAGTGCAGGATATTTTAATGATAACCAGGGCAGTCCTTTTAATAATTGTGTATTTGATGGTATCAATCCATCTACATATAATATCAATACACAGAGTGTGATTTTGCCGGCTATGGATTATCCTACTAATCTAAATATCACTATACCGGACACGCTATCTCAAGGCAACTATTATGTATATGTTTATTCCAATCCTGATAAAGAAGTGTTTGAATATCCGAGTGTGCCCCAAATCAAAAGAAGTGATGTAGCGATAACAATAAATAGACCTGATGTAGTGGTAAGCTCAATCGCAGCCCCACCTAATGGAATTGGCGGACAGCCCGTCGTTGTTTATTATTCAATCAATAATAATGGACCCGGTGCTGTGTTCAATCATTATAGAAATGATAGGTTGTTTGTAAGTACTTCAAATGTATTTGATAATAATGCACAAGAAGTAGCAAGACAAACGTTCAGTGAAAATTTGCCTGTAGGTACTGCTATACCTTACTCTTTTGCTTACACATTCCCTCCTGCTACATCCGGTAATAGATATTTTTATGTGCAAGTAAATTTTGACAGCAGTTTTAAAGAAACAAATAAAAATAATAACACAAGTGTTGCAGCACCAATTAATATAACACCTGCTACGGCTGTAGATTTTATTGTTTCGGATATATCGGTTACCAGTCCATTTGTAACAGCAAGCAATCAGCCATTCAAATATACTGTTACCAATGTGAGCCCCTACCTCGTAAGCGGAACTTGGACAGATAGTATTTACATCAGTTGTAATCCTATTTATAATCCGGCAACAGCATATTATATTGGAAAAAGAGTACAAGGCGGATGGCTTTCAGGCGGTCAAAGCTATGTGGATTCTTTTGCGCTGACTATTCCTTATTCATTCTTGATCAATAATTGCTTCCCGAAAGCGGTAGATGCTCCTGCTTATTTCTTTGTAAAAACAAATGCCGACAGTGGCGTGTATGAAGGAGCAAACTTTAATAACAATGTAGCTGCTGTATCAAGAACGGTGCGCAATCTCTTACCCGATCATACTGTAACAAATGTATCGGGTGCAGATAATGGAACTGTAGGAAGATCTTACTCAGTAAGTTGGACAGTAAAAAATCTGGGCTATATGCCTGCACAGAATTATTATAATAATTGGTCTGATGAGATTTATATCTCTCCTGACCCTGTATTTAATAATAATGCAATAAGCATAAGTGAGTTTAATGAAAGTAATCGATTAAATACAAATCAGAGTTATACAGATACCAAAACGGTTACAATACCTGTAGTGCCAACAGGGGATTATTATATTTATGCTTATACTAATAGAACACAGAGTTTTTATGAGAGCGACTTTACAAATAATATAAATTTGATACAGGACAATGGTAATCCAAAGAAGATACACATAACACAGCCCGATTTGCCCGATCTTACTCCTGTGTTTACATCAGTTGCAAATACTGCCGCATTAGGTCAGCCTTTAAATATTTCATTCCAGGTTGATAATATTGGAGCCGGTGTTACCTATCCCAATAACTGGGCTGATTATATTTGGCTATCTACAGACTTTATTCCCGGAAATGGTGGTGACAGAATGTTATTTGGAAAAGCACATCAGGGAGATTTGAATCCGGGTCAGAATTATACTGAAAACATCACCACCAGTATTATACCTCAAGACATAACACCCGGCAATTATATTTTGATATTGCAAACAAATAATACTCGCAATGTAGCAGAGAGTAATTTTAATAACAATCTTGCATTTGCTTACATTACAGTATATGCACCTGCACCGGTTGATTTGACCGTACAGAATATTCAAGCTCCGGGAACTACGTATCTGGGTTATAATATGAATACAGTTCAATGGACAGTTTATAACAACTCAGGAAATACAGCTTCAGGTGTTACCACAGATGGTATCTATCTTTCTAAGAATACATTCCTAGATTCTACCGCTGTATTGATCGGACTCAATACACGAACAATGAATCTCAGTCCATTGTCGGGTAATGCTTTGAGCGCAACACCAATGGTAACAGGAGTAACAGAAGGTAACTATAACTTGTTAGTGAAAGCAGATATATTGAATAATATAACCGAAACGAATAAAGAAAATAATGTAGGCGTATCTGCAACACCGGTTTATATCCAAGTGACTCCATTACCAATGAACACACTTACGGCATCCACATTGCAGACAGTACCTCGTTATTTCCGTTTGCGTGTTCCGGATAATTTGATTGGTGCAACAATAATGGTTTCACTGACGAGTGATAAACCCAATTTGGTAAGTAACCAACTTTACATTGGTGCAGGTTATATTCCATCACCGGCAAGATTTGATTTTGCTTATAATAATTCTAACTATGGCGACCAGCAGATTATTATGTCTTCTGTTGCTGACTCAGTCTTCTACATCATGACGAATTGTGCAACTAATAACCCACCGTTGCAGAATATAACATTGAAAGCAGAAGTATTGCCATTTGCAATCGTATCGGTGAATACAAACTCCGGTGGTAATATTGGAAATGTAACGGTTAAGATCATTGGTTCATTATTCACCAATAATATGACGGCAAAGCTGGTGAAGACGGGAACAACAATTACAGCAAGTGCAGTTTATTTCACCAATAGTACACAAGTGTTTGCCACATTCAATCTACAAGGGCAACCATTGGGTGTGTATGATGTGATATTAGAAAAGCCCGATTTGTCGGTAACTACTTTATCAAACGGATTCTCTATAGTGAAAGCAAATAACGGCGGATTGCTTACCGGTGGCGGTGTGAATACAGGTATGGGCAATGGTAGTCAACCCGGCTGCGATCCGGGAGCTGCATCAGGATTAAATGCTCAGTTATCAATAGAGTTGGTACTTCCTGAATCTGCATTTGGCGGATGGCCATTCCCAATACAGATCAATTACAATAACCCTACGAACTATGATGTTCCTGCTCAAACAAGAGTATTATACAGTATGGAAAATTTACCAATAGCGTTTACGCCACAGGAATTAAATACAGCCGGAACAAGTTTGTATTTGTCATTGACAGAGCCGGGCGGCCCTCCGGGTATCATCAGAGCGGGTGGATCGGGCACAATTACAGTTTATAGTAAGGCGCCGGTTTCTTATCCGGCTCATACTAAAGCAAACTTTATAATCAGATAACAATGAAATTGAAAAAAGTAATAATAAATTATTTCAGCCTTAAACTTAAAATTATGCAGGGTAATAAGATTAACAGAATAATGGTAATGCTGCTTTTGATAAGCACATTTGGCCTGCAATCTACTTTAGCGCAGAACCTGAATGTCCCGAATAGTTCCGGTCCGATGGGTATTGAAGTAAATACATATACGGGCAATGTGTTTTTCGGACGTACCGATGCTTATGTTATTTCCAGAGGTATTAATATCAATCTTACATTTCATTACAATAGTTATGACTATGACAAGAATATTGGCTTTGGAAACGGTTGGATAATGTCTTATGCAATGAGTTATAAAACGGATACAGCCAATAATAAAATCATCTTGTGGGGCGATGGAAGAGAAGATAAGTATAAAAAGAATGGCCCTGATTTCATATCACCCACTGGCATCTTTACAAAACTAGAACAATATCAAACCGGTAAGTACAAGCTTACTGAGCCAAGTGGTTTTATTTATTATTTTGATGATGCTACCTACGGAAAATTGACAAAGATGGTAGAGCCTAATGGTAATGCACTTAATTTCTCATATACCGATAGTTTGCTTACCACCATTGCTACTTCTTCCGGACAATCTATAACGCTTGCTTATAATGGAAATGGAAATTTACAAAGTATAACAGATGCACTTACCTCACCGGTTCAGACCACTACTTACTCTTATGATGGCAGTAAAAATCTAATTCATGTTAATGATCCATTGGGCGGTAAGGTTAAATATGCCTACTTGGTAAATGGCCCGATGAAAAGCGTAACCGATAAAAATAATAATGTAGTTGATATTATTTATTATGGCGATTATAGTTGTAGCGAATTAATCGGTTGTAACAAACGACAAAGCTTTAGTTATGATACAGCCACGCTTACTACTACTTTGACCGATTATATGGAAAGCGGCAATAATCAAGTAACAAAATATTCATTTAAGAAAAATAATGGGTTAACCTGGCTATCAAAATTGACCAGCAATTGTTGCGGATATAATATGAATTTCACCTACGATCAACAAGGAAATAAGATAGGACAAACAGATGCCAATGGTAACCTTACTACATATACTTATGATAATTCAGGTAATGTATTGACGATTACTGATGCGTTGAACCAAACAGTGACATACACCTATACTATTCCTTATAACAATGTTGCAAGTTTTACAGATGAGAAAGGGAACGCCACTACTATGACTTATGATATTAAAGGAAACCTTACACAAATGACAGAGCCCGGTGGATTAATTTATTCGACAACCTATGCTCCCAATGGAGATTTATTAACCAGCACTGATCCAAAGGGAAATACATTTACTTATACCTATGATAGCTATGGAAATCCTCAATCTGTAACGGGGCCAAATGGATACAACGCTATTTTAAGTTATAATGCACGTGGAAATTTAATCGCTACAACCGATAGCAGAGGAAATACAAGTGCTTTGGAATATGATATTCTGAATAGATTGAAAAAGATTACAGACCCTTTGACCAATAACAGCAATTTTACTTTTGATGCTGCCGGAAATTTAATATCAGCATTGAATGAAAATAGTCAACCGGTACAGCTGCAATACGATGCATCAAACAGACCGGTAAAATATACTGATGCATTGGGTAATACGAGCCAATTCAATTATGATGCAAAAGATAATTTAGTTTCTTTTAAAGATCCATTGGGCAATTTATTGTCTTTTCAATATGACACCCGAAATAGATTGAGTGCTATAAAAGATGCAATGGGGAATATGACACAACTTCAATATGATCTTAATGGCAATCTTACAGGTTTGAATTTACCAAATGGAAAAACAATGCAATATACTTACGATGCATTGAATAGATTAAAATCCTCTACTGATAATACCGGAAGCTTGGGCTCAATAAATTATGATGCTGTTGGAAACATCACATCTATAACAGACCCAAATGGAGCAAATACCTATTTTCAATTTGATAATAAGAATAGAATAACAGGATTGACAGATGCGTTAGGAAATTCAATAACCTTGGCTTACGATAATAACGGTAATATAATTTCTATAACCGATAGAAACGGTAAGACTTCAACCTACACTTATGATAACCTGAATCGTATTACCGCAATTGGCGATCATTTAGGCGGCACTATTACACTGGGTTATGATAATGAAGGAAATGTGGTTAGCTTGAAGGATCAAAACAATAACATAACAAGTTATACGTATGATGCATTGAATCGTGTTACTAAAGCTACTTTCCCTGATTCTAAATTCATCACTTATACCTATGATAATTTAGGAAACCTACTGACTACAACGCGGACTGACGGTAGCACAATCTCCTTTGGATATGATAATATAAACCGACTTATTTCAAAGACTTTGCCAGGCGGCGAAACATTTACCTATACTTATGATTCATTGAGTAGAGTAAAAACAGCTACCAATAATAGCGGCACTGTTTCTTTTGCTTATGATGCCCTTAGCAGAGTAACTGCTGAAACATCTAATGGCAGAACAGTAAGTTATAGTTACGATGTGGCAGGAAGAACACAAAGCACCACCTATCCCGATGGAACTGTTATTGCCAAAAATTTTGACACACGGAGCCGGTTGATTAGTGTAATGAAGAATAATAGTTTATTGGCTTCTTATACTTATGATTTGAATAATAATGTGACGCAAAAAACCTTTGCCAATGGTGTGGTGACAACATCACAATATGACGCAAACAACCGCTTGATAGCATATAGTACAAATGACGGCGTTATTCAAAATGCTACGATTACTTATGATAAAGAAGGAAATAAATCAGCCATTACCAGATTAAACGACAATAATAAATCCGAACAATTTGTGTATGATAATAATTATCGATTGATGGATTACAAAAAAGGACCACAAGGAAGTCCGCTGATTCATAACACTTACACTTATGATGCGCTTGGCAATCGTACAGCAGCAAACTTGAATGGCGTAGTTACTAATTATACCATTAACAATCTAAATCAAATGACTTCAAGTAGTGGTGGCAGCAATATTGTTTATAGATATGACGATAGAGGCAACTTGACTTATGATGGCCGTTATTATAAATTTTATAACTCCGAAAATCAATTGGTACGGGAGTCGGATTCTGCTTCTAATATTATCCATTATGGTTATGACGCATTGAAAAGAAAAATTATCCGTATCCAGAATGGTGTAACACGTTCTTATACTTTTGATGGTATTGCTGCTATTGATGAACGAGATGGCGGAGGTACTATTTTAAATAAAACTTATCGGGCAGGTTTTTTATCGCCGATTGCAAATGAAAATGGGGGCAACTTATTTTATTACCACAATAATGATTTGCGTTCGGTAGAAGCAATGACAAACACGCAGGGAAGAACCGTTGAAAAATATGATTATGATATTTATGGAAAGATGACAATCAAAGATTCATCAGGCAACACACTGATTGGCTCAAAGATCGGTAACCGCTTTGGCTTTACCGGACAACAGTTTGATACCTTAACCGGCTCTACGAGTTTTTATTTCCGTGATTACAATCCCGAAACCGGTTTGTTTAACCAACGAGATTTAATTGGCTATGGCGATGGTATGGGTATGTATCAGTATGTGCATAATAATCCGGCGAATGGGATTGATGTATTGGGTCTTAATGATTGTGACGAAGAGTGGGATGCAGCCCAATGGAGAAATAAAGGTATTACTGAAACTGATGCAGCTCTTAGTTCTTTTAGTACAGGTTTGAATGCGCTTTCAAAGGTTGTTGATTTTTATCATAGTCTTTTAAAGAATCAAATTCTTAATCAAGCACTAAAGCAAGCAGGTGTTACTGATTTAATGACTCTTTTTAATGATAGCAAGTCAATGCTAGAATCATTTAAAAACGAACAAGCTATATTGGGAGAAGCAAAAACTGTTGAAAAGTTAGCAAAAGGGTTTGGTAAAATTTTCGATAAAGCAGGTAAAGTACTCGGAGCGTTGAATGTTGCTTTAAAAGCAGCGGATTTGGTTAATAAATTGAGTTCTAATGGAAGTACGGATGATATAGCTAAGTCTGTTATTCATTTAGCTCAGAGCACAATTTCAACAACACTTGTGGGAGGCCTTATTTTTACCGTTGCAGATGCTGTGTCAACTAAACTTACTGGGAAAGGGGCATTAGATTATATTTATGATGAAGCAGATATGGGATCAAAAGGATGGGGGTATGAATCAGACGACGAATTTTTAAATAAATATAAAGATAGTCCTGATTATGAGAAGCGTAAAGAATTGTGGAAGAAATTAAAACTTAGAGCGCTTCAAAAGCAAAGAGATATAATCAGAAATAGGGATAGAAAAAAAGACTGTCCCCCTGTAGGTGGTAGAGGAAAACAATCCAATCCCAATAACGCCAACAACTCAAATGGCGGCAACACCACCATCCTTCAAGCTCCCGATCCAAATGCAATCATTGGTCCTGATGGTGTACCGGATAAGCATTGGGTGAGTGTGAAAGACAGATTGCCTTATACTATTTTATATGAAACAGATAAATCGGCAAGTGCTGCTGCTAAGCATATTCGCATTGTGTCTCCTGTTGTGCCCAAGCAAGATGCTGCTACTTTCCAGTTAGGTTCATTTGGTTTCAACAATCAAACATTTACAGTTCCTAACGACGCAGTTACATATTCCAGAAGATTGGATTGCCGCGATTCACTCAATTTGTATGTGGATATGATTGCAGGTTATGATGTTATCAATCAACGGTTTTTCTGGGAGTTTCAATCTATTGATCCTATTACGCTGTTGCCTACTGCCAATCCACGTTTGGGCTATTTATTGCAACAAGATTCTTCCAAAGGAAACAATGGACATGGTTTTGTAAACTTCAGTGTAAAGCCTGTAGCCAATGCTGCTACCTTAGATACCATTTCTGCTTATGCAAAAATTGTATTTGATGGAAATGATACTATTCCAACCAATAATCATAAGAATACAATTGACGCAGTAGCACCAACCACACACATGAATGCAGTTACCTTGAATCGCAGTCAACCCTTTACACTAAGCTGGACTGGCACTGATGATGCTAATGGAAGCGGTATTGCTTACTATACAGTATATGTCTCCAATGATCAGGTAAACTATAGCGTGTTGATTCCACGAATGACCAGTACAGATACAGCGCTTACTTTACCATCTGGCGGCGATTATTGTTTCTTTGTTTTAGCGACAGATCGTGTGGGTAATACCGAAACATTGCGACAAAATGAAATTGTATGTGCTTCACTTGGAAATACACTTCCGGTTAATTGGTTGTATTTCACCGGTACAAATCATGATAAAGATAATCTGCTGAAATGGGGTACAGCCTTTGAACAAAATTCAAAAGAGTTTAGATTAGAAAGATCATTTGACGGTAATCGGTTCACACAAATAGCTGTTGTACCTGCAGCCGGCAACAGTACTTCTGAAAGAAATTATGAATACACCGATCGGAATATAGATCAATACAATAAAAATGTATTCTTTTACCGACTGAAGCAGATGGACAGAGATGATCGGTTTAAGTATTCATCTGTTGTTCGTTTGAATTATCAGAATAATCAATTCAAACAAAGTATTGTTTATCCAAATCCTACTTCAGGTTTAATAACCGTTGTAGTCGGCGATAAGAAACTAATCGGAACAGAAGCTTATGTGTTTGACGAAAGCGGACGTATGTTGCAAAAAGTAAAGATTGCTGCTGATGCACAGAGTCTTGATTTAGGAAGATTTGTAAACGGAGTTTATATCATTAAACTATCCAATAAAGAAACATTAAAAGTTGTGAAGCATTGATGATTCAAGGTTTAAACGAAGACAAGGCTCCGAAAGGAGCCTTTCTTATTTAAAAAAACTTATTTCCAGCTGAGAATATTTTTAATTTCTTTGTTGAGTTTTTTATTTCTGTTTAATGCTGCATTCATTGTGTCTCTTTGCCTTTCAGAGAAAACCCAGTTCATAGAATAACTAAAATCGGAAATTGGTTCGTCATACAAATCTATTTTAGTATAATGCTCCTCATTCTTATACAAAGAATATAAATAACTTTTCAATCGCTGATCGTTGATGCTGGTTTGTTTTCCATAAGAGCCAACGAGTGTTTTGACAGGAGCCAGCAAATCGTTGGTCAGTGAATTTACCGGATTGCGGTTTACTTTTTTAGGGTCAGTATTTAATATGTGTAACACCTGAAATGTAACTCTGTTTTTGTATTTCTGAAATGCAGTATCTTCTGTCATTAAATTATTTAAAGCTACAATCATTTCGTTGATGACGCCGGCTCCTGAATTGTCAAAGTATCCGCCATCTACAAAGTATTGTGCATCTTTTTTATTCACCCAATTTCCTGAATGGTCTTTTTCCAAATATGGATTATCAATTCTTCCGGCAGGGCTGATGTATGGAAAGCTTGCGCCTAAGACTACAGCAGTACTGAGTTTAATATCTCGGCCTTCGCCAATATTAGAAAGTATGTCAATGCGGTTATTGAAATAATTATCCTGCATACTTCTGCTTTCAATCAAAATATTGCTGAATACAGCCGGAGCGCCATCTCTCATTCGGGTTGCATTGATACAAAGCACCGGAAGTGAGTAGGGTTTTTCTTTTTGTGTAATAAGTGAAGAAAAACGTACAGCAAAGCTATCGTATAGAAAAGCATTTTTAGGCGCAGCCTTTTCGAGCGACAGGGCCAATGCTCTTCCTCGGTCTATCTCCATATAATTTAGAAACGGCAAAAAATTTCTGAAAATATCCGGCCCTAAAAGATGAGCAATGGTAAAGGTGAGAAAATCAGATTTTAAAAATTCGGTTGCTGCTGCTTCATTTGTAATGTTTGCTTTGTTCAATCTGTCTTTTGCACGCAGCAAACTAAAAAAAGTACTGTTGCCTACACTTCCTCCCGATGCACCGGACAAGCAGAAAAGATGTTTAGAGAAATTTCCTTTAGAACTATCCTCCAGTTTACTTAAAATTTTAGAAGTCCAATATCCTGAGCGAGAAGCGCCGCCATTCGCCATTACAAAATAGATGGGATACTTCGGTGCTGTAGTGTCTAATAAAATATTTTGTCGCTCGGGTTCATTGATCCATTGTGTAAAATATTCTTTCAAATTCTGCCGTTGGCTGAACTTGGGTTGTGTATCATCTTTCTTCTGAAGTTTTAAAATGTGCGAATCAAAATATCTGCCAAATAAAATAGCAAATACAAATAAGATGAAATGCAAGTTGAATCGCTTCAATACAGAAAAATAACTGATGATATTGCCTGCACCCAATAAAACACCGAATGCCAATAAGATAAATGGGAATGGCCCGATAAAAACCGCAAAACGTAAACTAATGATACAAGCAAGATAAATGCACAGCCCGATAGCACTAATAATCATAAACAGCTTTACATAGTTTCTGTTTTCATCATGTTGCACTATGTACTTTGCTTTTGCCCAAATATTACTTTTGGGTGTTATATTATCTTTCTTGTTTTTTTCTTCTGTTTCTTTTGCTTCGTCTAATTCTCTTCTTACCAGCATCAATAATACAAGCCCAATCTGTAAAAGGAGCAACATTAATACAACACTCCAGAAGCTTTTCAGCCACATCATTACAATGCCAAACCATACCAATGTCCAAAATGATGCACGACGAGTTTGTTCTAAGAAATAAATCCATTGCTTTTTATCTCGATTGCCTCTTTTAATATAGGTGGACCATGCTTTATATAAAAAGAAATACCAACCATAACTTGCAATTAATAATAAATTGCACATAGTAAAGGATAAATTTGGAAAGCCATATTTGTCCAGTTGAAAAAACGCAAGCAGGATAACAGTGATGCAAGTGAAGGCAAGTATGCGTGGCGTTTGTACTCTGAAAATGTCCCAAATAGAATCGTGAACCGGCTCTTGAAACTGTTTGGCTCTGGCAACCAAGCGTGTTGAATACCAAGTGACATAAACCCAAAATACCAATGCAATGATAAATGTAAGGAACTCTAAGAATGCAGTGTGGCCCTGCGGGTTTTCTAAAGTGATGACTATTAAATCTTTTCCCTGAGGCAATAACCAAAAAATGCAATAAGCCAAAAGAATGAATAAAATGGCCGGAAAAAAAAGCCATAACGAACGAAGTAAGTAACGCCATGTATGTGCTACAAAAAACTCTCCCAATAAAAGAAGCCGTTTATTTTCTCTTGAAATTGCCATAGGTTAATTATATTGCTAAAATACAAAAGGAGTGAGAATAAGTCTTATTCGCACTCCTTTAATACAAAGAATATTTTATTTCCAATAGCGTCCTAAACGAATAAAAAAGAGAAAGTTTTGAATGTAACTCAAAGGTTAGCTTTGAGGTTGCAGAACAAACCAAACTTTCTCTCATGACAAACTTAACATTGTTTGCCCAGATTATTG
>JAFDXF010000037.1 GCA_018268055.1 Bacteroidota bacterium | reverse complement strand
TACACACTATCTCCCGCAACAGTGCAACCAAAAGCGGTTATCTTTATGTATTCGCCTGCCCGTCCGTAATGCAGTGGAGGCGGGTGAGTAATGAAACAACTAATATACCGGTGTACTTTGATAATTTACAAGTAACACATTATCGCGGGCCGGTGTTGGAAGAGACGCATTATTATCCTTTCGGGTTAGTTATGAGCGGCATTAGTTCAAAAGCATTAAACAACTCTCCAGCAAATAGATTTAAGTACAACGGTAAGGAAGAACAACGACAAGAGTTCAGCGACGGAAGCGGTTTAGAGTGGTTGGACTTCGGAGCGAGAATGTATGATAATCAGATTGGCAGGTGGAATCATATTGATCCATTAAGTGAGAAGATGCGGCGTTACTCTCCTTACAATTATGCGTTTGATAATCCAATGAGATTTATAGACCCCGATGGAATGTGGTCTCGTGATGCAAATGGAAATCTTGTTGCAGACAAAGGAGATAATGCAAAAACTTTAGCTAAGTATTTGCATGTTGATAATAAACAGGCTACAGGCATATTAAAAGAAAATGGGTTTACCGCTAATAAAAAAGGAAACTTTAATATAAAAGCCGGGAGTGAAATCAGTTCTCCTATTATAACTACTAAGATACAATTAAGTGATAAAGCGACTGAATTAGTACAAACATTAAACAAAGGCATTGAAGTAAACAATAAGATTATCGGTACGCTTAAAGAAATAAATGGAGAGTTAGCCAAAGGGAAAATGACTAAAGCCCAGTTTGAAGAGAATGAAAAGGTTATAAAGGATGCAAATAGCGGAGACCCCCGATCGGGAAATGATGGGGGCAGAATTGTTCGTTACATGGATATGCAGATGCAGAATGCAAAAATAGATAAACAGATTAATGCTAATAACTCTGAAATCGGCGGCCTTGAAAAGCAGAATGCAACGTATCAAGAGAAAATAGAAGCTTACACGGAGAAATACATTATTAAGTAGTATCAATAATTTACAAGAAGGTTATGAAAAAAATACTTTCATTTTTTATTGAATCAGTTTTTTGGATTCAACTATTTTTTGCCCCTGTCGGTATTGGAGGCTTGATTGCTTTATTTATTTACATCGGGAATCAGAAGTTGTTGTGGCTATCAATAATAATTGCAGCTGCCTCTATAGTCATCGGCATTGTATATGCTGAAAGAGTAAGAAGAAAGCACGGTACTTCCCGATATGCATCAAAAATAATAGGGACACCTGATATCTGGCCTGATGAATATCCTGAAGAAATAGAAGCAAGAGAAAAAGAACGACAAATGAAGGAAGCCAAAAAAAAGAAGAAATAACAATACAAAAGCCCGGCACCGCCGGGTTTTTGTATTGTGCTATGAGTTGGGAAAGATTATCCTTCATTTTTTTATTGGAGACAGCGAGGTCAATCATTTTAAAGATAATATTCTGTTTATGTTAGTTCGTAGTATTCATAAAAGCCATTGTCAAAAAAAATATTTATACAATTGAAAGTGTATCTTTAAGTGTACAATGAAACGCCCCGCAACAAACATACAATACAGCTATATAAAAACCCAGGGAGCTACCAATTTTTTAAGCACTCAAACCTACAACAGCAGCAGACCCAAAGCATTTATCAATTGGATATTATTTGATGAACAATTTAAATTTGTTTCTTCTAGTTCAGGATTTGAACAGGTAGGTAGCTCAAATTCATTTACAACACATACAAGTACAAATGTTGCCATAAATAAATCAGGTTATTTGTATGTGTACGTTAGTAACGAAACTCCGAACATAGATGTGTACTTTGATAATTTACAGGTAACCCACACAAGGGGAGCTTTATTAGAAGAAAATTCTTATTACCCATTCGGATTATTGATGCAGGGTATATCCTCAAGGGCTGCAAACTTCGGTGGTAATACTCCTAATTGTGGATGCGGAAATAAGAAAGGTTTCAATGGGAATGAAATACAGAACAAAGAATTTAGTGATGGCAGCGGTTTAGAGTTATATGATTTTAATGCAAGAACGTATGACCAGCAAATAGGAAGATTTATACAAATAGACCCTACTCCTGAAGATGGTGACCAAGAGTCATTAACTCCTTATCATTTTAGCGGAAACAATCCTTCTACATTTAATGACCCCAATGGCAAATGTCCTTGGTGTATTGGTGCAATCATTGGAGGTCTGGTTGAATATGGTACACAAGTAGCCTCTAACCTTGCCAGTGGAAAATCACTGGGAGAATCTTTAACAAACGTTGATGGTAAAGCAATTTTAATATCTGCTGGTGCTGGGGCTTTGTCAGGCAGTGTTTCTGCATTTGTTCCAAAAGGAGTTGCAGGGAAAGTAGTTGTTGAAGTGGTCAAAACTGGAATAGATGCTGCTGAATCTGCGGCCAAACAGTATAACGAAACAGGTTCAGTATCATTATCAAAAACAGTAACAGATGTTGTTACAAATAAAGTTGCTGGCGAATTAACAAAGAACGTACATGTAAACTCCAACAGTACAATAAAGACAACTGAAAAACAATTAAACAGGGCTGAACGGGTAGCGGCAGGCGACCCTGCAAGCAGTGGAAGGGCTGCAACTGTTAATAAACTTGAAACTAAATTGGCAAATCAAAAAGCTGTAAACAACGGAGCACAACAAGCTGCCGGAGGTGTGGTGTCAAATACAGCACAAGCAGTCGGCAGTGCCGTAACATCAAATAAAAGCACTGGTCAGCCGGCATATAACTATAACCTCAATTATAATAGAGCAGCGGTTGATAATACGGCAGTCAAAAAACCCATTATTATAAGATTTTAAAGTTAAACGGTTATGAAGTTTTTGTTTGTGGCAGGGGTAGCTTTTTTTATTGGGTCTATTATCTTGGTTTTTGCAAATTATGAAACGCTGGATGTTGAAAGAAATGGCATAATAGTTAAAATGAAGATAGAGGACTTGCCGAAATCATGTATCGGTGCAAAAGTTAGATACTTTGTGAAGTATAGTTATAAAGGAGCGATTTATGATATAGCAACGAGAGGCAATTTTTGTGAGACACATCATGTAGGGGAGTTAATTGATATGAAATTTTTAGAAGGTTCAAAAACAATACTTCGACCAGATGAATCAGCAATGATGAATTTATTTTCTTTTGTTGCATTAGGTGTATTAGGAATAGTTATCAGTATCTCTCAATGGCGTAAAATGAAATCAGCAAAATGAATAAGGCAACGATATTATTTTTGTTTTTCTTTACTGTTGTAAAGGGTTATTGTCAAAATTTTGAAGGAGAAATAATCTATAACAATCATTTTACCAGTAAAATGAAAAGCTACACAGACGAGCAATTAGGCAACTTAATAGGTACAAAGCAGGAGTATCTTATAAAAGACGGAAATTATAAGTCGTTTCTAAATGGCATGTCTGTTACAATGCAGTTGTACGATAATAAAAGTAACAGAATTTATAATAGAACTCCGAAATCAGATACGTTGTATTGGTTTGATGCTTCTATGAATACTGATGCAGTTACAAGTTTTGAAATAAAGAGAAATACAGAAAAAATATTAGGCTACCAGTGTGATGCAATCATTATGAAAACAAAAACAGGAACAACTACCATTTATTACAACGCAAAATATAAAGTTGATAGCAAGCTCTACACAAAGCATAGTTACAGCAATTGGGCATTTTACATTAATCAAACAAAGTCGCTGCCACTAAAAACAATCATTGAAACAGATAGCTTTAAAATGGAGAGTATAGCTGTGGAGATTAAGCCAATGAGTTTAGGGGGTGAGTATTTTAATATTGACATTAAAACACCAGTAAAAAAATCTAATTAACAAAACCCCTCACGGGGCTTTTGTTTTATCGCTTTCCATTTTTCCACAGCAGCATCATCAAGAAAAAATTTTTTATCCCCAAAATTTTGCTTGTAAAAAAATTTTCCACTCTGCTACATTGGCTGTAATGCTTTGTGGGCAAGGCTTTCCCGAAAATGTCGGGACAGATCAGAAAAAAAATGAATGAATTTTTATGTACAGTTTTTGTTATGCAGGGCGGTGGCGTTGTGTACTATGTAATTTCAATAAAACTGCAGGTGTGGACTTTTCTGTGAATAACCTTAACTTTGATAGCAATGGAAATATACTTACCATGGATCAAAAAGGATTAAAGATAAATGCATCATCCTATATAGATCGGCTGACATATACCTATCAGAATAACACTAATAAACTTGCACAAGTAACAGATGCAGCGAATGACAAAAACAGCAGGCTGGACGAACGGATTTATGACAATCTTTTTATCCTGAAAAGAAAAGGTAAAGCGTATCAATTCAAAGTGCAAAAATTCGGTGCTCCGCCGAAGATGAATTAATATTCTCTTTTACTATCAAAATTTTCTAATTCTTTGGCAACAGC
>JAFDXF010000036.1 GCA_018268055.1 Bacteroidota bacterium | reverse complement strand
GTTTGTTGGACGTTTACATAACACTAAACCCATCTATCTGTGAACCGCTAAGTACGCGACCCGTACGCTTAGTGGTGTGAGAGGTGCACTCCGTCAGTCTCTGGCGGAGCCGCCTACTCGATT
The DNA here is from genome assembly GCA_018268055.1 of Bacteroidota bacterium. Taxonomy (GTDB): domain Bacteria; phylum Bacteroidota; class Bacteroidia; order Chitinophagales; family Chitinophagaceae; genus JJ008. Next base: position 11,423 of record JAFDXF010000036.1, on the reverse strand, counting down.
ACAGGCTGGCGTTCTTTGGGTAAAGTTGTTTTTGTTTTATTTTTATGTGTGGAATGGAAGACATACTCTTTGGCAAGCTTTGCTTTGAGCGGTGGCTTGTGTGGCTTGCCAATGTGTATGTCTGTTATATTATTCCTTAAAACTCAAATATAAATCCAATAGAAGGCACGATGGTTGCCGACCGCTGATTTAGGATTAATGGAATAGCGTTACTTCCGTCTGCTTTTATCGGCTGTCCGTCTGTTGTTTTAAAGCCAGTATTATCATCGTTTCGTTCAAAAGTAAATTTGGGTAAATAAGGAGTTTTGTAGAGCAAAATGTTTTGAAAATCAACAAATACATCTAAACTTACTTTTTTGAAATTGAACTTTTTATCTACTCTCAAATCCAATTGATTAAAAATAGGAAGTCGTTTGCTGTTGAGTTGTGTGTAATCGTAAACACCAGTTCCATAGGTCAAATATTGGGCGGTTGATGTGGTCATATCAAAAGGTGTGTACGGTTGTCCTCCGGCAATTCGGTATTTCAAGCCGATATCCCAATTCTTTTTGAATTTGTAACCAAAAGTAGCGGAAACAATAAATCCATAATCCCAAGTGGAAGGTCTGAATTGATTATCTGTTCCCGAAAATTCCGATTTATAAAGCGTAGCACTGGCTACATAAAAAAGGTTTTTAATTAGTTTTTGTTGAATGTATGCTTCAATTCCATACACTCGTCCTCGTCCTGTTGATGCGTATTTGTCGCTACCAACTGCCGAATAATCCGTACCGATATTGGCATAAGAAATTCCGTTGGTTAAGGAAGTTGGGTAGTTTCTATAATCTTTGTAAAATGCTTCAAAAGTAACCCGCAAATCGTTTTTGGGAACAAACTCCGTTCCGATGGTATAGTGGATAGAATTCGTGTATTTCAAATCTTTATTGGCAAGTGTGCCATTATTATCTTTATAGCCAAGCATCGTGTAAACAGGTAGTTTGTAATAACTTCCAACGGATGCCGAAATATTCCATTGATTGTTGAAAGCATAAGAAAATGAAACCCTTGGAGAAAGTGTTCTCAATGGATTTAATCCGTTTTTTGTATAGGTATTAATGTCTGCACGAAGACCTCCCGACACTAAGAATTTATCGTCAAAAAATCGTTTTGCAACTTGACCGTACGCACCAAATTTGAAAAATTCAATTGCTGTATTACTTGAAAAACTAACGGCAGGACTAATGACGTTTCCGTTATTATCCTTTACTTCTTCTTTTATCGTATTGAAAATATCGGCATCGTATTTTACATATTGTGCATCTACACCATAACTGTATTTCCAACCGTTTTTAAATTTATTCATATCAAAACGAAGTTTATTTTCCGTTTCATGACTTCCCAAACTAAACAATTTATTTCCACTTTTTGAAGCATTGTTTTCATAACGGTCAGCACCATTAAAAAACATATTTCTGCTTAATGCAATGGTAAAAAAACCATTGTTTACCAATCGTTTCAAGGTTGCTCCAACGGTATAATTCCATTGATTGATTAAAGGATTTGCCCGATTGATGTATTCCGTATTGGCATCGCTCTTTTTCGGAACGGCTAATTTAAAATTGTCAATCGCTCCAATTCCTATAAAAGTCAATTCGGTTTTATTGTTGATTTTGTGATTGATTTTGTATTGAAAATCATAGTAGTCAGGGCGAATGGGTAAATCCAATAATTTGAATAAAAATTGCAGATATGAACGCCTTGCCGAAGCCATAAATGTGGTTTTCTTTCCCAATGGACCTTCTAACATTGCTGCAAATTCTGTTCCCGACAAACGAAAGTTTCCACTCAATTTGTCAGGATTGCCATTTCGTTGTTTAATAACAATCGTAGAAGCCAAAGCATTATCATACTTTGCGTTAAAAGCCGATGAAGTGAGTTGTACATCTTGAATAAAAGAAACATTCAAAATTCCAGTAGCTCCGCCACTTGCACCTTGTGTTTGAAAATGGTTTAAAACAGGGATTTCGATACCGTCCAAATAATAGACATTCTCACTCGGGCCGCCACCACGCACAATAATATCGTTACGGTTAGGTGTTGTTCCTCCTGCTACTCCAGGCAATACTTGAATAACTTTTGAAACATCAAAATTTCCACCTGGGTTGGATTTTATTTCTTCGGCTGTTAATTTTTGGGTGGCCAAAGGTGTTATCATATCCGTAGCCCTAACCGACTTTCCTGCATTGATGACCACTTCTTGTAATTCTTGATTTTTCTCGTCCAATTCTATCTGTAAAATTTGAGCATTACCGGAACTCAAATTAATGTTGTAAAGCGTGAAAGGGGTGTAACCAATATATGAAGTTTCTAAATTATATTTTCCAACAGGAAGTTGAACCGAAAAGTTTCCGCTTTCATCGGATAGCGTATTTACTGTGTCTTTTCCGACAAATTTAAGCACAACTCCAATTAAAACTTCTTGTGTGTTTTTGTCTTTTACTACACCGTTGATAGTACCTATTGTTTGGGCAAAAATATTATTTCCAATCAAAAGGAAAACCAATCCTAAAAGTATTTTTTTCATACTACAAAGTAATTAATTAGTACAAAAGTAAACTAATATTTCAAATAAAAATCTATTTATGTACTTTATTTAAAAATAAATAGTACATTTGTATTCTAAAATCACTTAAAATGAATTATCGTTTGGTAAAAGATGTACTCGATTTAGTTCAGGAATTTGAGAGTCAAAATGAGGGGAGCACATCATATGACACATCTGTTGAAGGGTTTAAAAATTGGATTTCGACAAACAATAACACTATCGTTAATGAGCCGAATTGGGAAGGGAAAGAAAACGGAAGAAGTGCCGAAAGTGTTATTAATACATTGATTGTTCACATGAATCGATATGCGAAAAGCTATTCCAAATCGGCAATTGTTGGGTCGGAGTTTTCTACGCAAGAAGATTTTATTTATCTAATAAATCTCAAAGCATTTGGCGAAATGTCAAAAATGGATTTGATAAAAAAAAACGTACACGAAAAGCCGGTTGGAATGCAGATTATCAATCGTTTAATCAATCAAGGTTGGATTGAACAGCGGAATTCTAAAACGGATAAACGAAGCAAAGTGATTTCAATTTCTGAAACAGGTCTTCAAGCCTTGGGGAACCAAATGGATAAAATACGACAAGCTACTTCCATCGTTACCGGAAATTTATCACAAAAGGAGAAAATGGAATTGATACGCTTACTCAATAAGCTCGATGATTTTCATCAACCGATTTATGATAGAAATATTGATACGGAGGATTTACTAAGAGAAGCACTTAAAAATATCAAAAGATGAAAAACAAGATTGCCATAATAGGTTCGGGATTTTCCGGATTGTCGGCTGCTGCTTATGCGGCAAAAGCTGGTCATGAAGTTCATGTTTTTGAAAAACACGATCAGCCGGGCGGTAGAGCCAGACAATTTACCACAGAGCAAGGTTTTGTTTTTGACATGGGACCAAGCTGGTATTGGATGCCTGATATTATGGATAAATTTTTTGCTGATTTCGGCTACAAAACCTCAGAGTTCTTTGATTTAATTTCCTTAAATCCTCAGTTTGAAATGATTTTTTCTGATGAGAAAATGAATATTCCTGAAAATTTTGAAGACTTAAAAGTGCTGTTTGAAACGATAGAAAAAGGAGCAGGAGTTCAATTAGAAAAATTTATGCAGTCGGCAAAGTACAAATACGAGGTGGGTATGAAAGACTTCGTTACAAAACCTAGCCACAGTTGGTTAGAATTTGTATCTCCCAAAATTGCGAAAAGTGCCTTGAAATTAAATTTGCTCACAAACTTCAGAAGCTATGTTGGTAGCTACTTTAAAGATGAGAAGTTACGAATGCTGATGGAATTTCCTGTTATTTTTTTAGGAGCATCGCCAAAAAATATTCCAGCATTGTACAGTCTGATGAATTATGGAGGCTACGCATTGGGTACGCATTATCCGATGGGAGGATTTTACCAATTGGTATTGGCAATGCAGCAGGTTGCAGAAAAACAAGGAGCAATTTTTCACTTTAATAAAACGGTTGAGAAAATCAATACGAGCCATAACAAAATAACTTCTTTGCAAATAAATGGAGAAAACATAACATTTGACACCGTAATCGCTTCTTCAGATTATCACCACACCGAAACACTTTTAGAGGAAGGATTAAGAAATTATACCGAAGAATATTGGCAAAGCAGAACATTTGCACCGTCAAGTTTGATATTTTATTTGGGTATAAATCAAACTATTCCGAACCTCAAACACCACACACTATTTTTTGAAAACGATTTAGACGAGCATATTGATTGTATTTATGGAGAAAAAAAATGGCCGGAAAAACCACTGTTCTATGCTTGCTGTCCTTCTAAAACAGATAAGGTTGTTGCCCCTAAAGGAAAAGAAAATCTGTTTTTGTTGATGCCTTTGGCGATTGGTATTAATGACGATGAAAAAAATCGGGAAAAATACTTGGCAGAAATGCTTTCCAGAATTGAAATACATACTGGAATGATTGGTTTGGCTTCAAAAATTGAGTATCAAAGAAGTTACTGCGTAAACGACTTTTTACAAGATTACAACGCCTATGGAGGAAATGCGTATGGATTGGCAAATACCCTCAAACAAACTGCGGTTTTGAAACCGAAAATTAGAAATAAAAAAGTAACTAATCTATTTTATACGGGACAATTAACCGTTCCAGGCCCAGGTGTTCCACCGTCTATTATATCGGGTAAAATAGTAGCAAATGAAGTAACAAAATCTAAAACTGAGTAATATGAAACAGCTATTTGACGAACTTTCTTACTCTGTAAGTAAGATAACGACAGAAAAATACAGCACAAGTTTTTCCTTGGGTATTTTGGCATTAAAACCTTCTATCCGCAACGCTATTTACGCTATTTACGGCTTCGTGAGACTGGCGGATGAAATTGTAGATAGTTTTCACGAGTACAATAAAGAAAAACTGTTAAACAGATTAAAAATTGAAACTCAAAACGCCTTAGAAGAAAGGATTTCACTGAATCCCATTTTACAATCCTTTCAGGAAACCGTGCATAAATATGAAATTGATACGGTTCTTATCGAGCAATTTCTTAATAGCATGGAAATGGATCTGCAAAAAATTGATTACAACTCAGCATTGTACAATGAATACATTTTTGGTTCTGCCGAAGTCGTAGGATTGATGTGTTTACAGGTTTTTACGGAAGGAAACAAAGAGAAATTTCAAGAGTTAAAACCGTATGCAATGAAATTAGGTTCTGCATTTCAGAAAATAAATTTTTTAAGAGATTTGAAAGACGATTATCAAATTTTAGGTAGGACTTATTTCCCTAATGTTGATATGGCGGTCTTTGATAATCACATAAAATGCCAAATTGAAAAAGAAATAGAGGAGGAATTTAAAGAAGCTTTAATCGGCATTAAAAAACTTCCAAATTCGTCTGTGTTCGGTGTGTATTTGGCGTATAAGTATTACATTTCTTTGTTTAGAAAAATCAAACGAAAAAATTCCTCAGAAATATTAAATAATAGGGTTCGGGTTTCTAACCTTCAAAAAATTTTTGTGGCATTTAAAAGTTATGTACAATTTAAAACTGCCATTTTATGATGAAAATACTTATATCATTTCTACTAACTTCCATGCTATTAACTTCTTTGAACAATTCAGATATGAATGAAGTTAGAACAAACTTTAATTTAGCGGTTCAGGATAAAAATATATGGAAAAAGATGATGGAAAAATTGGAACAATACAATGAAAAATCATCTGTATATTTAGCATATCTAGGAGGCTATCAAACGATCTGGGCAAATCATGTTTTCAATCCATTGAGTAAACTTGCTACTTTTAAGAAAGGAAAGAATAACATTGAATTAGCCATTAGTAAAGAACCTGAAAATGTTGAAATTAGATATATCCGGTTTTCGGTTCAGAAAAATGCACCTTCTTTTTTGGGGTACAACAACAACTTAAAAGAAGACAGGGATTTTCTTGTTAAAAACAAAAAAAACATCAATTCAGATTTGCTTCAAAAAAATATTGAAACACTCTTAAAGTAATTAGTTATGAAACATGAATTATACAGAGAGCAACAATTGAATTGTGATTTACAAACCGCTTGGGATTTTTTTTCATCACCGATGAATTTGCCAAAAATAACCCCAAAAGATATGGCATTTACCGTGTTGTCTGAACAAAAAACAAATAAAATATTTGAAGGAATGATAATTGATTACACGGTTTCGCCTTTGCTTGGTATTCCGCTAAAATGGAAAACAAGGATTACATCGGTAATTCCCAATAAGAGTTTTACGGATTTTCAGGAAAAAGGACCTTACAAATTATGGAATCATCACCACGAATTTATACCCAACGAAAAAGGTGTGTTAATGATAGATAAAGTCGATTATGAATTGCCTTTCGGACTTTTAGGAAATATAGCCCACGCTTTATTTGTAAAAAAGAAATTAGAAAAAATATTTAATTATCGGTTTCATGTTTTAGAAAACCTCTTCAATAAAAATTAAAATGAAAGTACTACTTGTTATACTTGTTTTTATACTGATGGAAGGAGCTACTTGGCTTATTCACAAGTACATTATGCACGGTTTTTTATGGGTTTTACACCGAGATCACCACGATCATAGCAATAAAGGCGAGTTAGAAAAAAACGACTGGTTTTTTGTGATTTTTGCACTGCCCACTATTGCGTTGATGTATTTCGGGTCATTAGAAAATTTCAATTATTTGTTTTTTATCGGCTTGGGAATCATGCTCTACGGCATGGCTTATTTTTTTGTACATGATATTTTTATTCATCAACGGATAAAGTTTTTCACACACACTAAAAACGCTTATTTTTTAGCACTACGCAGAGCACACAAGCAGCATCACAAACATTTAGGAAAAGAAGAAGGAGAATGTTTTGGGTTTTTATATGTGCCGTTGAAGTATTTTAGAATGTATTTTAAATCGGTTAAATCATGATGGCTTATACTTACGCACTCATATTGTTTTTCACTATCATCATTTGCTTTATAGCATCTTTTGACAAAAGAATTCAATTCAATCTTCAATTTGGTTCATTCCTAAAAGCTGCCATTTTAGTAGCTATTCCTTTTATCGCTTGGGATATATGGTTTACGGCTCATGGAGTATGGTGGTTTAATACAGCTTACACCCTTGGAATTTCGTTTTTTGGTTTGCCTTTGGAAGAAATTTTATTCTTTATTTGTATTCCGTTCTCGTGCATTTTTACCTATTACACCATTGATAAATACTACAAATGGGAAGTCTTAAGTGCTTTTAATAATTTATTGGTTTTTGTAAGCATTATTATTTTGTCGGTTGTCGGCTTATTGCATACAGACAAAATTTACACCCTCATTACAACAATAGTTACAATACTTACATTGATCTATTTGCATTTTATTGCTAAAGTAGATTGGCTTACGAAAGCATCTTTGGTTTTTATGCTTCTTATGCTTGGTTTTTTTCCGGTTAATGGGGTATTAACCGGTAGTTTTATTGAAAATCCGATTGTTAATTATAATCCAAAAGATTTTTTGGGAATACGAATGTTTACCATTCCTATTGAAGATGCAGTTTATGGATACTCTCAATTTTTATTAGTGCTTTATTTTTTCAAAAAATTATCAACAGCAAAGTAAACATAGATAATACGTTGTTCTGTATTTCAAAATAATATAATCTGTTTTAAAAATCAACAGTAAAAAATGAACTTATTAGTAAAAGATGAACAGCTTGAACTGAAGTATGAACCTGGAAAAGGTGCGTGGACATACCATGTTCAAATACCTAATACAAAGCATATTGTAGGAAAATGGGGTTCGTTGAAAGCTTCTGGCACTATTGACAATTATCCTATTGAAAAAATCAATCTATTTACCATTTCAGGACGGGATAAGTTGATTTCCATAAATGAAAAAATCAGAAAAGCAATAAATAAAACCGGTGGAGACAAAGTAAAAATAACACTCTATTTGTTGACTTCAAATGAACAAATTACTGAGGATGAAATTTTAGAAACTTTTTCCCAGTCAGGTGTTTTAGAGGTTTTTCAAAGTTTGACTGAGGACGAAAAAAAAAGAATAATTGAAGAAATAAAATCTCAAAATTCAGATGAAAAACAAATTAAAACCATGCTGAAATTTATCAATGAGTTTGATCAGAGCAAGACTAAAGAGCATTAAACTATATAGATGAGATAACTTTTAAAATAAGATAAAATGAAAACAAAAACAATCATAGTAACTGCTTTTATCGCTTGCGGAATTTTATTATTCAATTCTTGCGCATCTATTCCTAAAAATGCAAAACCAGTCGAGAATTTTGATGTCAATCGCTATTTAGGTACTTGGTACGAAATTGCTCGATTTGATTTTCGTTTTGAAAAGGATTTAGACAATACTTCGGCACAGTATGAATTGGATAAAAAAGGAAATGTAATGGTCTTGAACAGCGGTTACAATTTCGTGAAAAAGAAATGGAGTAAAGCTGATGGATTGGCAAAATTTAGAGGAGATAAAAATATAGCCGCTTTAAAAGTGAGCTTCTTCGGCCCTTTTTATTCCGGCTACAATGTAGTGGCTTTGGACGAAAATTATCAATATGCTTTAATTGCCGGAAAGGATTTGAATTATCTATGGATTCTATCCCGCACAACAACCATTCCCGAAGATATAAAAGCAAAGTACTTGAAAATAGCCGAAGAAATTGGCTACGATACATCCAAATTGATTTGGGTAAAACACGATAAAACAGATAGTCCGTATTTGAATGAAAACTAAACTTTCCATATTCTGGTTTCGTAGGGATTTGCGATTGGAAGATAATGCAGGATTGTGTCAGGCTTTGGCTTCGGGATTTCCGGTGTTGCCGATTTTTATTTTTGATGCAGCTATTTTAGATGCGTTAGCAAATAAAAGTGATAGGCGAGTAGATTATATTCATCAGGCACTTTCGGACATTAACTTAGCATTAAAAAATCATCATTCAAAGTTGAATACCTTTTATGGAAAACCTTTAGAAATTTTTCAACAACTTTCGCATGAATATGACATTCAAGCAGTGTTTTGCAACCGAGATTATGAACCACAAGCCATTGAAAGAGATACCGAAATTTATAATTTTTTCAAAAGCCAAATCATTCCCTTTAAAGCATTTAAAGACCAGGTGATTTTTGATAAAAACGAAGTTGTAAAAAATGACGGAACACCTTATACGGTTTATACGCCTTATTCTAAAAAATGGAAAGAAGTTTTAACCGAAAAAGATTATCACATTCACAAAGCAGATTTTAATCACTTTTTGAAACAAGATTTCACCGAAATTCATTCTTTAAAAGATATTGGGTTTAAGAAAACAGAATTTCATTTTGAAACGCCAAAATTAGAAGCAAAAATCATTGATGAATATGATAAATACAGAGATTTTCCGACACTTCAAAAAACAACTCAATTAGGGATTGCGTTAAGATTTGGAAGCATCAGTATTCGTAAATGTGTGGATTTTGCTTTGCAACACAATCAAACTTGGTTGGCTCAATTAATTTGGCGGGAGTTTTTTATGCAGATTTTGTATCATTTCCCAAAGGTGGTTAATCAGTCTTTCAAGGCGAAATACGATTTTATTCAATGGCGAAATGACGAGCAGGAATTTAAGTTGTGGTGTACCGGAAAAACAGGTTATCCGATTGTAGATGCCGGAATGAGACAACTGAACGAAACGGGTTATATGCATAATCGGGTTCGGATGATTGTTGCCAGTTTTTTGTGTAAACATTTGCTGATAGATTGGCGTTGGGGCGAAGCGTATTTCGCTGAAAAGTTGAATGATTACGATTTGTCTGCCAACAACGGAAACTGGCAATGGGCAGCCGGTTGTGGTTGCGATGCTGCACCTTATTTCAGGGTGTTTAATCCTGCATTGCAAACCGAAAAATTCGACAAAAATTTTGACTACATCAAAAGATGGTTGCCCGAATTTGGAACTGAAAAATATCCAAAACCGATAGTAGAACATAGTTTTGCAAAAGATAGAGCTTTAAAAATTTATGGTGAAGCAGTAAAAGAAAGACAATGAAGAAAATATTAATAGCAGGCGGAACTGGTTTTGTTGGAAAACAGCTCATTCCTTTTTTAGTAGAAAAAGGATATTCAATTCATGTTTTAACCCGAAAACCAAGTGCTAATTCATCAAAAAATATTCGCTTTTTTCAATGGGAAATCGAAAGACAATACATCGACAAAAAAGCATTTGAAGGAGTAGAAATTCTCATTAATCTGACCGGTGCAAACATTGGCGAAAAACGATGGACAGAACAACGAAAGAAGGAAATTATTGACAGTCGCATAAATTCCATTGATGTATTGTATCAATATATTTCGGAAAATAAATTCAACATCAACACCTTTATTTCGTCCTCTGCTGTTGGGTTTTATGGTGCGGTAACAACGGATAAAACATTTGTAGAAACTTCTGAAAACGGAAACGATTTTTTAGCTTCTGTTTGTCAAAAATGGGAAGTTGCTGCTTTAAAATTTAACGATTTAGGTATTCGGACAATCATTTTTCGCAAAGGTGTTATTCTTGGGAAGGGGGGCGGAATGGTTCAAAAACTAAGCCCATTAGCCAACCTCGGAATAAATGTTTCTTTAGGTTCAGGCAAGCAATATTTGCCGTGGATAGACATTCGGGATTTGGTCAAATTGTACGATTTTATTCTTTCTAACACTAAACTTAAAGGAATTTTCAATGCCGTTGCCACTGAACAAATTACGATGAGCGATTTGTCAAAAGCCCTATTGCAAGCTTTCGGAAAGAAAAGCTTCTTACCCAACGCACCTGCTTTTGTTATTCGTTTGCTCTTTGGCGAAATGGCGGTGATGCTTTTAGAAGGTTCAAAAGTCAGCAACGAAAAATTAAAAACTACTGGATTTATCTTTGAGTTTGATACGATAGAAAAGTCTTTGTGTCTGTGAGTTTGTAGCGAAGGGAAAATTTAGCTCTTTTGGTTTTTTGTAATTGGTTTGTGCGTTGGCAAAAACCAAATGTGCTAAATGAGCGGTGGCAAAAAATAAAACAAAAACTTGAATTAATTTCAGAATTTATTTTGGTGGTTCGGTTTTTCTACGCTTGCCTGTAACGTGCGGCTGGCTTGGCGAAGGTGGGCTTTGTTCTGCTGCTGCATTTGGTGCGCTACCTAAGCAGCCCACTTTTGCCAAACCTAAGTGTGCGCTTTGCATGAGCAGAAGCACACGCTAATTCAAGCTATCATAAAATTTCAAAAATACAAATATATTTTATGTGAGCAAAGAATAGCGTGTAGTTTCAAATTTCCAGAGGGTGCAAGTCCCAACCACGCGGGG
>JAFDXF010000035.1 GCA_018268055.1 Bacteroidota bacterium | reverse complement strand
GTTTGTTGGACGTTTACATAACACTAAACCCATCTATCTGTGAACCGCTAAGTACGCGACCCGTACGCTTAGTGGTGTGAGAGGTGCACTCCGTCAGTCTCTGGCGGAGCCGCCTACTCGATTGGGCGATCGTTATTTTTATTTGTTTATTATTTTTCTGTGTTCGGCTTTTAATAATTTTGGTTTCTGCATAAATACTTTGTCAAATAGAATTAATTTTTCTTGAAATTTCATTGTTATTTGGTCTTGGTTTTCACACCACCAATTGTAAAACTCAATAGGGTTGTCTTTATATGGAACTATAGCTTTTATTAAATTGTTATTGTTTTTTATATCTATTAAAATATTTAGACCTAGGATCTTTCTATAGTATTCTTTGTGATTTTTTTTCAACTTTAGAAAAAGTTTGTCATAGTCTTCCCGTGTAATTGATAATTCATTTTCAGTTAGTGCTTGATGAAAAATGTGAGGTTGCTTAACTATCCAATCGCAAATTTTCATAGTATGTTTTTGATCTTCAATTTCAAGAGTAAGCAGTCTTGTACTATTATAGAAAGATTTTTTGTTGGGTAGAAAGATATGTGTCTGTATTTCTTCCAAAATTTCAGTTATTGGAGAATTATTTGGCGTAGAATTATTGTTTAAAAATTCTATAATGTTTAAATTATTTGCTACGCCACCTTTATGTTTGTTTAGTAAAGCATCTACATCAGATCCAAGGAAAAAATCCTCCACAAAATCCCAACGCTCATCGTTAGAAAAACTTCGTAAAAAGAAATGATCAAAAATCTGATTACTCAAATGATGCCGTTCTAATGTTTTTGACAGTAGAGTATTATTATAACTATTGTTGTTTGAATCTCTTTCAATTCGTAATGGATCATTTATACGAATGAAAACCATTGGATTTTCTCCACCTTTAATTTCAAAAGTTCCAAGTTCGAGCATTTCTAAAAAGTATCCAAGTCGTACATAATTTATTGAATTGGATTCTTTGTTGGTAACATAGTGGTTCACAATAAAATCATCGGTATTTCCAAATAGTGTGTTAAGTCTTTTTGATAATGCCGCAAAATTTTCTAAATATCTATTTCCTATAATTCTATATTTAAAACCATCAATTTCTTTCTTTTGTTGTAAGAAAGCACCTGTTTCAATTACACCAGGCTGAATCAATCTTCCTGAATAAGAAGATAAAACAAATTTGCTTATTTTTTCAGATTTAGATTCGTCATTTAAAAATTTATTTAATTCAGTTTCCAATTCTTTTTGGTTGAAAAATTTCCCACCAAAACTTGTAAAAATTCCAGTCAAATTAATAAATAAAACACCTAATTTATTGTAAATATTTTTGAAGCTATCTAACCTTTCAAATGACATTTTTAGTTGTGGAATCACTTCAATTCCATCGTTTCTGAATAAATAACCTGTATAGAAATCACGTTTTACGATTGGAAAGCTTTTATCATTAAAGTTTTGATACCACAATTTGTCTAAATCAATTTCTATGATATTATTTCCATTTTCTAAAGAGCTTATATGTGTAAAAGTTTCAGTGTATTTTGCCCTATAAATTGATAAGTGTTGATCGGAAATTCTTGCAAAAACTCGAACAAATAATTTTTTTGGTCTTGCAATAATTACATTGAATCGGGTTTTTGCCAGATAATCTTTTTCAATCATCATCAAAGCTGTTAAAACTTTTTGGTCAAGATCAAGAGCATTTTCAAAAATATGTCCAAAGTCATCTACAGATAAAAGCAAGTTTCTGCTTTTATTGTTTTTTATGTATGCTTTGTGTATTTTTTTAAGTACTTCTTTTATTTGATATTGCCTCAAAGCAGACATTCCGTGAAGTGCTTTTGTAAATCTTTGATCTTGAGAAGAATAATTTAAAGCTGCAAATCCTTTAATTTCTGGTTTTCTTGCAACTCTACCAATTTCTTGAACGTAATCAGGCAATAAACCCGAAGGTGCGTGATGATAAACCAACTCGATGTCAGAAATATCTACACCCATACCAAATGCTTTGGTAGAGATCATTATTTTTTTCTGACCACTTTTGAATTGCCTAAATGAAAATTCCTTTTGTTCAGCAGGCATCGCTCCATAATATCCTGTCGCAATTTCAAGATTGTCATTGTTGAGTTTGTCGATTATTTGACGAATATGCTTTGTATAAGGTGTATAAACTAAAGTTTTTAAACCAACTTCATTTATTTTTTTTATGAAATCAACCGTTTGAGCAAGTTTGTTACTTTCATAATTTGCAGAAAAACGATCGTGGTTATTTACAGCAAATGTTATATCACTTCTTTTAACTTGTCCAATAAAAACGTGTGGATTGTGCATTACTAAACTATCAATACTATCAAAAACCATATCGTTCGCACCGCCATAAATCGCAGTTGCAGTTACTGCAACCATTGGAAAACTTATATTGTGATATTTCCTAACTTTTCTAACGTGATTTCCTAAAAACCAATAATCAACACGAAAATCTCTACCCCAAGTTGTAATTAAGTGTGCTTCGTCAATTACGAGTAGACCAAGTTTTCTTTCGCCAATAAAATGTTTAATGTCGTAAGACATAAAAAGTTCAGGCGACATATACAAAATGTCAATTTCACCACTTTGGCAATTTTCTATAACTCTTTCACGATCTATTAAACTTAATTCACTATTCAAATAGGCAACTTTATCAAAATTACGATCTGTAATAATTGCATTTACTTGATCTTTCATCAATGCAATTAATGGCGAAATAACAATTGTAATGTCACCACTTTGAGAAACGTAAAATGCAGGTAATTGAAAAAGAAGAGATTTACCTGCACCGGTAGGTGCAGTTAAAAACAAATCTCTTGTTTTTTCATTTCTTTTTGAATTTTCGTATTCCTTAAGAATTGTTTCTACAATTAAGCCTTGTGAAATTTCAGAAACTTGATTACCAATGTCAGGATTACGATAAACTTTTAATCCACGAAATTCTGCTTTTTCACCCCAATATTTTAAAAGTAAATCTTTTGTCGATTGATTAACTTGATAATCTTCTTTTATTATTTCTTCTTTTAAAAGGTTTAACGAACCTCCAAAAAGATTTAAAACAAAGTTTACCTTTTCAACATTTTTTATTATTGAGCTATTAATTGGCTGTTTAGGATAAATTTTTACAATTGCATTTTTTTGAAGATTGTTCTCTAAAATACAGGAATTTAAAAAAAAATCTAATGCGGTTTGATCCGAACTAATATCAATATTTTCCAAATCTGAATTGTCGGATTCAATAAGTTTAGTCGTTTCTTCAAACAGATTTAAAGTTGTAAAGTCATCGTTTAATGTCTTTACTGAATAAAAGAAGTAATCTTTTATTTGTATTTGTTCAGCTTGATATATTGGTATTTTTTCTGGTCGTGTTTCGATATTTTCATCACTACTTTCTTCCAAATATTCATTTTTATTTATTGGAAAGAGTTGTCTTAAATTATCTTGAATTATTGTAACCCTGTCTTTAAAAAATGAACTGTCAATATAGTTGATTAAGTAGCTAAATTGAGCAAAGGAAAGTAAATGGAATTGTTTTTCAGAATTCAATTTTGTAAAAACGTTTGTAAACCAATTTTTGTCAAACAGATCTTCATTTCCATTCAAGTGAAAAGTCTCCACGTCTGTTATGTTGTCTAAAAGAGTTGTTTTATTAATTAACTCCGTTTGTCCAAGAAGCACAAATATTTGATTTGTCGTTCCTGCACTTTGGTTAGTCAAGATTTCAATTGTTTTGTTAGAGTAGAATTCTGGAAATGTCATATTGTGTCTTTATTTGCAGTCTGTTTGGTATAATGACGCCCAACGGTTTGCCGCTTGGCGTAGTGGCGGATTTTAAACACAAAAGTTCAATCGAAGAACTATACTTGAACCTATCACAAAACTGTCATACGAAGCACTGAACCCGCCATTACGCCAAACGGCTGTTATAGGCTGGCGTTCTTGTCTGTCGTGGGTTACAACCATTTTTATGTCGTCCTTTTGTGTCATTTGTCGAGTGCTTTTTTGTCTGGCTTGTGTGTCGGTTGTTTTATTTTTTTTTGAAGCGTTGGAAATTTTTTAAAAACAATTTTTCTTTTGTGTCGGCTTTGCAAGCTCCATTAAAAACTTGGGTCGAGTGTCGGGTTGAGCGGTTTTTAATAGTGCTTGCAAATTGAGTTGGCTCATAGTTTTAGTGAATATTCTTTTGCTACTTGTTCCCATTTCTTGGATACGTCTTTTGAAATTAAAAGAGATTCTTCATTAGCAACTTGTTGTCTTTCGTTTTTACCAAATGACAAAAAGTTAAAACTTCCGTGTATGTAATACTCGTTGTCTTTGATAACAAGTTTTCTGTGCGTTCCTGTCAGCCTTGAGTGAATTTCTGCAAAGTGTGTCGGCAAGTGAATAAGTTTAAACTTGTCCTTGTGTTGCTTTTGTAATTCTTCAACTTTTCTCAATGTATAAATGTCGTGTTCGTCTTTTTCACTAATTCCGTAAAGTATTGTTAGTTGTTTTTTGTCTTTCAAAAGCTTTTCAAAAAGCGGAATGTATTCTTGTGTTGCTCTTTTTATCCAAGGGCTTTCAATCAGAATTTTTTCTTTTACGTTATTCAACGCCTCAATAAATTTCTGTTTAGTTTCCCAAATTGTCAAAGTGCTTAAATCGTCTGTTTGTGATTGAACTTTTGGTTCTTCGTGAATTATGGTAATTTCTTCAAATTCTGTCCTTTCAGAACTACTAAGCGAATAAATGTAATGACGATATTCAGAATTGAATTTGGAAGTCAAACTTTTGATTTCTTTTAGCGTTTCAAAATTCCTAACTTCTAATTTTGGTTCTTGATTGCTTTTTCTGTCGGGAATGTATTCTATGAACCAAAAATTACACCAATCGTTTGAGTCGTATTTTATGTCATCAGAAGCGTAGCTTATCAAATACGACTTGTTTTCATTGTCTTGTTTGTAAGTGTCTGACAACTGCTGAAATTTGCCTTCAATAAGTTCGGGGTTTCGGTTTGACAGTTTAACTTCTGGGTCTAAACTTTTCAGTAGTTTCTTTTCAGTTCTGTTTTGTCTTGCCGACATTATTTCACCCGAAATTCCGTCAATCAAAAACTCAAATTCTTCTTTTTCTTCAATACGAAGTATTTTTTCGTCCTGAATAAATTTTTCACCTTCTTCAGTTACAATCCATTTTTCAGAAACCAAATCAACAAGACCTTTTTCACGTAAGGTAAACAATTCACGCAAAACAAATTCGTCTGTTTGTCCTAAACCTAAAAACGTAAATAATTTGTCTTGTGATGAAAAACCTGCTTGAATTGCACGCAAAAGCACATTGTAAACTTTTACCAAAGAGCCGTCTGGTTGCTTGTTTACAAGCACGTCTAATCTAATTTTCCGAACGGGGTAACTAAACTGAATTAATTCGTTCAGTCTGTAACCTGTTGGGGCTTTATCTTTTAGATGTTTATATGCTTCTTCTTCTGTCATTTAAAAAGTCCTTTTAGTTGTTCGGATTTAACAATCCAATCTTTTTTCAGTAATTCCAAATAGTTTTGCAAAGCGGCTTTTTCGCCCTTTAAACGTCTTGTCTTTGCATTGATAATACCGTTGTAATCACCAACTATTATGAGCAGTTTCTTTTGGCGTGATAACGCAACATTTATTCGATTTGGAACTTCCAAGAAACCTAAATCAAGCCCCGCACCGCTTTTTACTAAATCCACAATTACTATATCACGTTCTAAACCTTGAAAACGGTCAACGACCGAAACTGTAAGTTTATCTTCTGTTTTGTTCCATTTACAAATCGAATTGATTTTACCTTGAAAACGCTTTTTATCAATGTTCTTTTTCAGTTCACGGAATTGTGCTGTGTAGCCTGTGATTACGCCAATAGAATAATCTTTTACCTTTTCGTATTTGTTCAACAACTCCAAAATTTCTGGAATGATTGCCGCACTTTCTTTATTCAAAGACGATGAATTGTTGTCTTTTTCATTTTTGTAATGACTTCCAATGTCAATAAAAAATAAAGAACTATCAATTGCTAAAGGCAAATTGTGTTCTGCTGAAATTTCTCTGCTAACAGGTTCAATCGGTTCATCGCCTTCGGGTTCGTAAAAGCACTTTGAAGTAAGTTTTACCTGTTCGGATGATGAACGCCTACACTCTGTTAATTGTGCTTTGTAGTCGTAATCAATATTTGTAATGACTTGCTCAAACAAACTCGGACGATTGAAATAATCTTCCCAATTTTCTAATTCCCCTGCTTCTTTCTTGAATTTTTCACGAAGCCAACTTTCAACTTCTCTTGTGCTGGTTAGCATTGGCCGCAATTGTCTGTGGTCTCCAACGTAAATTAGATTTTTGCCTGTTATAATAGGAACAAGAGCTTCGGCAGTTGTTGCTTTACCTGATTCGTCCATTATCACATAATCAAATTCAAAATTGTATTTGGCGTATTTCTTAGCTGCGATATGATTACAAGTAGCACCAATTACACGAATGCTGTCTATGAGTTTCTGATTGATTGCACTTTTTTCGTCCAACGAATTTATTGTAACAATCCAATCTCTGTGTAAGTCGTGCAACTTCAAAAAACTTGTCAAATTAATCTGCAAAACTTGTTCAATTTTTTCAATTGCACTTTCTCTGTCAGTTGGCAAATTGTGTAATTGATTTAAGTTTTGAACTCTTCCAACAATGTTTTCAATGTTTTGCTTTGCCTTTTTCCAATTACTTTGTTTAAAAATGATTTCAGTTATTGAAATAGCAAACGGATTTTTTCCCTTTAAACTTTCTAAAAACTTTGTTTCTTCTTTTTTGAAATTCTTTTCGGCTGTTTCACGAACTTGTTGTTTCCAACCTTCCAATTTTCGGTCTAACGTATGCTTGCGAATACTTTGTATTCTTGGTTTTGTAATTCCACTTAGACGCAAAATCGGAATTTCGTTTTTCAAAAGATTTTCCAACACTTGGTCAACCGCATTGTTTGTTTGCGAAGTAATAAGAATTTTCGCTTCGGGTTTTTGTGCAAGAATTTGAAAAACGATTTCTGTAATTACGGTTGTTTTTCCCGTCCCGGGCGGACCTTGAATTACTGAAAGCGGACTACGATGCAAAGCATTTTCAATAGCACGTTTTTGATTGTATGAATAAACAAGCGGCTTACCGCTTGTGTCTTTCTGAAATACAAGCAAATAGTCCGAATGATTATTGTAAATAGGCGGTAATTCGTCAGGTTTGAAAATAAAATAAATTAAGTCGGGGTTTTGAACTTCGTTTTTATCAACTTTTCTAATTGCATCAAGTTGTCTGTTTTTTTCTTCTTCTTTTTTGTTCGTGTTTTCAAACAAAAATCCCGATTGCGGAATGCTGTCTTTCTTTAAACGTTCGCAATCTTTGATTTTAAGAAGCATATCTTTTGTATGAAATTCGTAGGGCTTCCCTGCAAACTCAACTGTTTCTTTGTTTTGCTTTCTGTCAGCATTAGCGGAAACAACATATTCAAAGCCTTCTGAATTTACGTCATTTCCTTCCTCAATATGTTTTAAGACAAAACCAACGCTACTACTTTTGTCGTTTTGTTTAATTGTAAAAATTATTTCATCACCTTTTATTTCATAGTTTGAGTATTGAAGTCG
This sequence comes from Bacteroidota bacterium, assembly GCA_018268055.1. GTDB lineage: Bacteria > Bacteroidota > Bacteroidia > Chitinophagales > Chitinophagaceae > JJ008. The sequence goes on along the minus strand of JAFDXF010000035.1, from coordinate 4,458 downwards.
CAAAGAATTTTTGGCAATAACTTCTTTTTCCTTTTCAAGTAGTTCACGATAAAAATTTAGTTCTTCTCTTACGGCTTTGCGGTTTTCACGAAGTGAAACCTGCTTTTTCTTCTGCTCAAACCATTTTTGGAAATGGGGTGTGAGGTCTGCCTTATTATGTGTATAGTCAACGGTGTAAACGAATTTGAAAGGTAATTTTTTACCGTCCTTAATTTTTCTTTCTACAATTTTACTATCAAGTGAATTAAGTGGTTTTATGCTATTGAATAGCAACTTATCTTCTGATTTTACCCAAATAACACCTTCACAAAGCCAATTGCCAATAATAACGTCAAGCAAATAGTTTGCTCCTTCCTTTGGTGAAATATCAAAAATTGGATTCGATGAATTTAATAGGTCTAATATTTCGTATCCATTGGAAGTACGAAAACCAACTTGAACAGCTTCCGTTTCCGAAGCAACGGCAAAGTTTTTTAATGTATCAATAACTTGTTGCCAATTCGGTCTGTCAACAGGGTTTTCTACAAGTAACTTTTGAAGCTGAAAAGCATATTCCTCCGTAAGTTCCATTTGCCTTTCGTCAAAAAACCATTCAACAACTTTACCGATTGAAAAAATGTCAGCTTGAAACGGAAAACCCTTTACAAGTTTGTTCAGTTTTTCGGGTGCTGCAAAACCTCTTGCAAAAATTTCAAGTTCTTTTGTTTGGCTTAAAGTTTTTGTGATGTCTGCAAGTCCAAAATCTACAAGGTAGAATTGTCCGTTTTTGTCGATTAGAATATTTGCAGGGTGGATGTCTCCGTGATTGATTTTGAATTTCAAATGCAATTCTTTTAAGCAATCTGCAAGGTCAAGAAGTCCGCTAATTGCACCTTGTGTTTTAAGTTCAAAAACTTTCGTTTCAAAAGTTACTACTTCTTCTAAAAGTTCATAGACTATGGCAAAAGCATTTTGTTCTTCATCATAGCCATATTCAATAATTTCGGGTAATGCAGAATGTCTGGCTTTTTGCAAATGACGAAGTTTATCCGCTAAAATTTTTGCTTTTGTGTCGTTCTTTTCAATTCCTAAAATCCACTTAACCCAAAACTCTTTACCTTCTTCATTAAAGGCAAGTGAGCTTTGCGAATAGCCTCTTTTGTTAATGCCAAATTGGTTATATTGATATTTATTGAAAAGCATTTAGTCCGTCAAATGTATAATGTTAATGAAAGTGTCGTTAAAAGCGTTGGCAAAAAATGGCTCTTTTGGTTTTGCAAAGGGTCGGCTTGTGTGTCGGGCAAAACCAAATGTGCCATTTGTGCGGCTGGCTAAAATTGTTTTTAAAAAATGCGGGTCGGCAAAAAAAATTAAACACGAAGCGTTGGGCTGTCGTGTCGGAAAAAAGTCCGCTGTTAAGTTTATATGTTGTCCTGTCGTTTCGATAATTTTCTGTCAGTTAATTGTTGTTGTGTCGTCTGTTACGCTTGCCTATAACTTACTTATACTCGAAGGTTTTTATCCCTTTTACACAACCCTTTGTTGGATTGGCGAAACTTTACCTCTTTTTATCATTGTCAAAAATAGCAGAAATTTTAATTTGATAGTTTATTGTATTGGATTTTAACTTTCAATCACTATAAATCGTCAAATGGACTTTTTATTTTTTGTATGTCTCTTGTACTCACATGTGTATAAATTTCAGTTGTTCGGGAGCTATTATGTCCCAATAATTCCTGTATATATCGGATGTCAGTTCCATTTTCCAACAAATGCGTAGCATAACTGTGTCTAAGCCAATGAAGTGTTGCAGGCTTTTTGATTTTTGCTTTTATCAGAGCTTGTTTCAATACCAATTGCAAACTTCTTGAACTGTACTGTTCTCTCAATTTCTGTCCCTCAAACAACCAAACTTTCGGACGATAGGCAACATAATATGCCCTCAACATCGCTATCGTTTTATCACTAATTGGTACTACTCTGTCCTTTTTTCCCTTAGATTGCTTAACATGTATTAAATGTCTGTCTGATTGGATGTCTGATGCGCGCAGATTCAGTAATTCACTTCGTCTCAATCCACATGCATAGATTAAACTCAACATAGTACGGTGTTTTATGCTCGTTGGTGCAGTTAGTATTGCTTTTACTTCTTCTTTACTCAATACATTAGGCAAACGATGTTCTCTTCTATGTCGTTGAATTAAACTAACTATCATTTCACGGTTCTCTACCGTACTAAAAAATAGCTTTACACCATTCACAAATTGATTTTGGTATGATCCGGAAAGCTGTCGCTTCAAAATATAATCGTTGTTAAACAAAATGATATCATCATTGGTGATCGCTTCTACCTTTTTATCTTTGAAATAATTCAAAAAAATATAAACAACCTCTAAATAGGTTTTAATAGTGTTATCACTATAGCGGTTACCCAATAGCCAGCGTTTAAAATAAGCAACTTTAGCGATGTTGTCTTCTGACAAAATCTCATTCTCAAAAGGTGAAAGACCAAATTGCCTACGATATTCTTTTGTATCAGGAAGATGCCATGTTTTTAAGGAAGCACTCCATCTGGCTCCGGCCAATTTCTTAAATCGGTTGATGAGCTCCGCTTTTTTATCGAAACTAACTGCAATGCGGTTTTCTGTTTTGTGGATAATTAGTCTCGCAGCATACATCACTTACAATACTTTTATATTAAAACCAGATTATCATACCAATAAATGCACTCTACAATGTTAATTAAAATTTTGATTGTTCAATTTATTTAAATGGTTTTGATTGTTTTCTATACCAACAATACTTCTTTTAATTGGCGAAAAACCTGGGTTCAAATAAAAAAAGGCTGTCTGAAATTATGACAGCCTTTTTTAAACAGCAAAGGTTTGGTTTTAATCAATTTCCTAATTCACTCATAAATTTTACGCGCATCATTCGAATTTCGTCAATAGTATAGTCGTTTTCGCCCAGTTCCATGAGCGCATCTTCTGCACTGTCACTTTCTGCTGTGCGGAAGTAGTCAAACACGTCTTGCTGCCTATCGGCATCAATAACTTCATTGAGATAGTAATTCAAATCTATTTTTGTGCCTGAAGCAACAATGCTTTCTAATTCTGTGATGATATCACCTAATGGAATGCCTTTGGCCTCTGCCATGTCATCAAGAGAGATTTTACGGTCAATGTTTTGGATGAGATAGACCTTGAGTCCCGATTTGTTGACTACAGATTTTACGATGAAATCTTGTGGACGCTCTATTTCGTTTTCTTCTACATATTTTTTTATGAGGTCAACGAATGGTTTTCCATACTTGCCTGCCTTGCCTGCACCAACACCTGTAATGTTTTTCATTTCCTCCATGTTTATGGGGTACTGTATGGCCATTTCTTCAAGTGAAGGCTCCTGGAAGATTACAAAAGGAGGCAGATTTTTTTGTTTGGCAATTTGTTTACACAAATCTTTGAGCATGGCAAACAATGTTTCGTCAGCCGCTGCACCACCACCACCTTCGGGTTCATCGTCTTCGTCACTGTCGGCACTTTCATAGCTGTGGTCTTGTGTTATTTTAAAGCTATGCGGCTTGTCCATAAACTTTTTACCTTCGTCACTGAGTTTAAGCAATCCATAATTGTCAATGTCTTTGAAAAGAAGACCTGCCAGTAAAGCCTGACGTACAACAGCCATCCAGAATTTAGCATCCTGATCCATGCCTTCGCCAAAGACTTCTAATTTATTGTGCTGATAATCTTTAATTGCTTTGTCGTCTTTTCCGATAAGGACGTTGATGATATGTTCGGCAGCAAATTTCTCTTTAACAGCCTGAACGGTTTCGAGCAACAATACTACTTCGTCTTGTGCTTCAATTTGTGTCTTTGGATGCAGACAGTTATCACAGTTGCCGCAATTTTCTTCTTCGTAGCGTTCACCAAAGTAGTGTAGCAGATATTTTCTGCGGCATACAGATGTTTCGGCAAACGAAACAGTTTCGAGAAGCATTTGTTTTCCTATTTCCTGCTCGGCAACAGGCTTGCCTTTCATAAATTTTTCGAGCTTTTCAATATCTTTAAAAGAATAAAAAGTTACGCAACGCCCTTCACGTCCATCGCGTCCGGCACGGCCTGTTTCCTGATAATATCCTTCGAGAGATTTTGGAATGTCGTGGTGAATGACAAAGCGTACATCAGGTTTGTCAATTCCCATTCCGAATGCAATGGTAGCAACGATGACATCAATTTTTTCCATCAGGAACTTGTCCTGTGTTTCGGCACGAACGGGGGCATCCAGACCTGCATGGTAGGGTAGGGCTTTGATACCATTTACGTTGAGTGTGCTGGCAACTTCTTCAACTTTTTTTCTGCTGAGGCAGTAGATGATTCCTGATTTGCCTGAGTGGTTTTTAACAAATTTGATAATCTCTTTTAGTACTTCAACTTTTGGTCGTACTTCATAATAAAGATTAGGTCTGTTGAAGGATGCTTT
>JAFDXF010000034.1 GCA_018268055.1 Bacteroidota bacterium | reverse complement strand
GCGGAAAAAGTATTGTGTTAATCAAACTCATTGAGTTATTGCAAGACTTAATGAAAAACGAAACCATTCCACAAAACGAAATTCTCTTTCTTACGCATCGCCCTGACCTTATAGACCAGCTAAAGGCACACATCATTGAATTTAATCAATACATCAAAAGAGAAAAAGGAATTGAGTTTATTGTTCGTGATTTAAAAGAATTTCCAGAGCAAAAGATTCAAGGAAATTTATTTAAGGACACACAAATTAATATTTACTTCTATCGTTCTGATTTGGTTTCAGACATTCAAAAAGAAAACATTATTGACTTCAAAAATTACGACAATGATGGAAAGTGGTATGTAATTTTAGATGAAGCCCACAAAGGTGATAGCGAAGAAAGTAAACGGAAACAGTATTTCAATATACTTAGCCGTAAAGGTTTTCTGTTCAATTTTTCCGCTACGTTTACAGATGAAATAGATATTCTTTCAACAGTTTATAATTTGAACCTTGCAGAGTATATCAAAAAGGGATTTGGAAAGCATTTGTATTTGTTTCAAGAGCAATTCAAGAACTTTAAAAAAACCGTTGACGAAAAAGACTTTGAGCAAGAAGAAAAGCAGAAAATAGTTTTGATGTCAATTGTTTTGTTGGCATTCATAAAAAAACAAGCACATACTTTACGAAAAGGTGTTAATGCTTATCACAATCCATTGCTGCTGACCTTAGTAAATTCGGTAAGTGCAGAAGATTCAGATTTGTATTTGTTCTTTAAAGAGTTAAAGAAAATTGCCACAAACAAATTTTCTAAAAAACTATTTGAGGAATCAAAAAAGATTTTACAAAACGATTTATACAATAACCAATTAACCGAATTTGAAAAAGGCGAAGTATTAAGTAATGTAGAAATTAGTTCAATCAAAGATATAACCATTGAAGATGTTTGGCATTATGTTTTTAACACAAAATCAAGCGGAGAGTTTGAAGTAAAACGCAATCCAAGAAACAATCAAGAATTATCATTTAGAGTTAAATCTGGAGCACATTCAGAACCTTTTGCTTTAATAAAAATTGGTGATGTAAAAGAATTTGAAAAGAACAATTTAGGAAGTTACGACATTGAAGAAGATTTTGATGATGAAAGTTTATTTGAAAACCTTGACAATAGTTCTGTAAACATTTTAATGGGTAGTCGTGCCTTTTATGAAGGTTGGGACAGCAACAGACCAAACATTATCAACTTTGTAAATATTGGAACACAATCGGAAGCAAAGAAATTTATTTTGCAATCTATCGGCAGAGGAATTCGTATAGAACCAATCAAGAATAATCGTAAAAGATTATTGCCTTTAATCAATGATGGAATTGAAATTGAAGAAAATCTTTCTAAAAAATCAAAAGATATAAAACCTCTTGAAACCTTATTTGTATTTGGCACAAATCAAAAGGCAATTTTATCTGTATTAGAAACATTGAAAGGCGAACAGCCCGAAGAAGAACATCAATTAAGTTTATTTGACAAGTTCATTCACAATCATTCTCTTTTTGTTCCTACCTACAAAACAGTTAAAGAAAATAATCAACGAAAGTTGAAGAAACTGAAAATTCACGAAGATGATTTTGCAGTATTTGATGATGTAATGAAAACAATGGATAAAACAGCGTTAGCAATGAATTACAACCTTGCATACAATGATGTTTCAATACTTACCGACAAACACAAAGAGGCTGGTAACTTCAAGACAACAGAAGAAGAAAAAATTGGTAAAACCGAGCCAGTTGTAAAACACATTTTGAACTATTATAAAATTGTTCCTGAAGAAGTAGATTCTTTTTCGATGGTTCAAGAAGAAATTGTTCACTATAACCATATAAAAGTAAAGACATCAGCAACAGGTTCAGCAACCTCAATAGAGTTCAAACGTTTAGACGAATTGAAAGAAAAAATTGAGAAAGCTAAAAATCCGGTGAATGTAGAAGCAAAAGAAGCAGAGTTAGATAACCTGCTTGAAAAGAAAAAAATAACTCTTAAAGAATACAAAGAGGAAATTAAAAAACTTGCAGGTTATTCAGAAACAGGTATTGAAGCCTTTTCACATAGAAACGAAGATATTGAGATTAAGAAATTGCTTAACCATTATTATTTTCCTTCCATTGTTTCAAAGAAAGACCGCATCAAATGGATGAAACATATTGTTGACACTCCAAGCGAAGTGACTTTTTTAAAAGCACTTGAAAAACATTTAAAGACTAAGGAAAACTTCTTTACCGAGTTTGACTGGTGGATGTTTAGCAAGGTTGACCATACATTGGACAAGCAAATTCGTATTCCATATATTGACCCTGCAAATGGTAAACGTGACTTCTTGCCTGACTTTGTTTTTTGGTTACAAAAAGGTAAAGACTATCATATACTTTACATTGACCCAAAAGGAACAGGACGTAGCGAATATCAATACAAAGTAGACGGTTATCGTGACTTGTTTGAGGACAGCGACAAATTGAAAACATTTAAGTTTAGTGGTAAGAATTTCAAAGTTCACTTACGACTTGCAACCGAAGACACCGCAGTATTTGCAGACAAAGACTATTATAAAAAATATTGGGTAGAACCTGACGTCTTTAATATAAAACTTGACGAATAAAAGCCAACGCATTTGGTGGCACATTTGTATTTTTTGCAACCTCACAGACCAACGCT
>JAFDXF010000033.1 GCA_018268055.1 Bacteroidota bacterium | reverse complement strand
GATTACGGTCTTTTCCTTTAATGTATTGCATGGTTGTAAGATACGCTGCTGCAATAGCCAAAAGCAAATAATGTTATTCAATAATGTGGAAAAGAGTGGGAGGGAGTTTTTAGACAGTCTGACGTCTGCCCCCATTACGCCAAGCCCTTGTTATAAGCCGTTTTTCTTCTCACGTTTATTTGTCTTTCGTTTTTGTTCGTCCGTTTTTTGTCGTGCGTTGGCTTTACAAGCTCTTTTGCAAACTTTGGTTTGGTGTATCGGTTGTCCAGTTTGCAAATGTACTTGTAAAATGCGTTGCTGTTTTTCTGCCCTTTTTTCTTTTCTCTAATTATGTCCGGTATTCAAGTGCTTTTTGAAAAACTTGATGTTGTTTGAATGGATTATCTTTAAAATATTCCTGTCGTCTTTCTTCTGTTTTGAATCTGACATCACGTTCACCCCAAATAATCCAAATAAACTTAGAGTTTGTTTCAGTAAGATATTTATCAAACAAATCTTTTCGTATGTAAACAAAACTATGATTGTTGTTATAGTCTGTGTGAAACTCAATATTTTTTGATGCAATGTTTCCTTTGTCGTCAAGCAAGTCAAATGTTTGAGGTTGGTTTATTAAATTCAAATGATTTGCAATTTCTTTTCCGATTACAGTTGTTTGCCCTGCGTTATTGGTGGAACTATGATAACCTTCCCAATTATATTCCATTACAGGCATTAGCGTTTCAAATTCTTTAAATGATGAAACTTCCTGTTCAATTTCTTCTGGAAAATCTGTTTTTATAGAATCGTTATCCCAAAAGACGGCTGGGAAATATCCTGCTTCACCTTTTTTTATTTTCACTTTCTTTTTTTCTATTTCAAATTCTAAAGCATCTTGATTGTCGTAGGTTGCTTCTTGACAATAATATAATTCACCTGCGAAAGTGTAATGGTTGTGCCGTTTTTCGGGCAAACGTCCCCATTTTAAATTTTTAGTTTCAAATAATTTAATTGCTTCTTCGTAATCGTCATTTGAAATGATAAAACCACGAACAAAAGCAAAACAGTTTCGTTCAATTAGCATATCTTCCTGAACAATGAATGAATCTAAACAAATCCAATCTCCATTATTGCCGTTCAAATCTTTTATGGTCAAATATTCATCAACGAATGGCATTCCTCCATTCTCATACCAATCAACAAGTGGTGTTGTTTTCTCTCCCAATAAATTATGAGTAAAAAACATTTCGCTTTTTGGTTTTTCAGGAAAACTTGGGTCAATATCTGCATCGGACAATCTAAATCTATCCCAGTCTCTATCTAACAAATTCAAATCATCTCTTAGTCCTGCATTTTCAAAATACGCTATCCAAGAATACTTTTTCCCATAGCGTTCAACAGTCGCTTGTTCTGTTCTTCCTCTGCTGTAATAATTATCATTTCCAAGTGCCTTTTCTGCTTCTTTGAATAATTCTGCATTCCAACCTAAATCATAAATTCTCCAATAAATTTGTCTTCTAACCTGTATCTTCTCTGGTGGATTAGAATACGAACCACCATCTTTTACTATTCGTCCAATTGTATAGTTGCTAAAATCCATATGGATTGGTCCATCATAACCATAGTCTTTGTCTCCATAATCAAATTCACCTAAATCCCTAAGACCGCCAAAAGAATAGGGCGGTCTTATGTTTTTAATTTCTTGTTCAGAAAATAAACTTGAATTATGTACCAAACCAATTTCAATAATTCGCCTTGAGTAATCTCTTGCTAAAATATGTGTTGTTGAATGAGGTGCATTTTCTTTGAAAATCAAGTCGTAAATAGTTTTTGAAAGTTCGGGTAAAATTTGATTTCTAAAATTGTCAGATGTCGTTGAGTTGTGTTCTGCCATAACAACGCCATACATAGAAGCTAATGTTCGTTCCCAAACATATGGGTCGTTGAATTTTAGCGAATCATAAACCAATAATGAAAATTCCTTTGGAAACTTTCTACCATAATAGTAAAGTGCCCTTGTAGATTTATCCCTTAAATTTCTATTAGTGCTTGTGAGAAACCAAACTATAATTCTTGATATTATATGTTGCTTGTCCGAAACAAGTTTAGATTCACCTCTGTTTGAACGACATTGCGTTTCAAATTCTAAAATAAAATCTTCAAGGTCGTAGCTTTTCTTTCTGATGTATTCAGCCCAAGAAATATCTCGTTCATTCATTTTTAGAGAAGCCAATAATTTTGAAAAGAAAACAGCATTCAACGGGTGCTTTACATCTCCAAGTGTTTTAAATGAAAGGTCATAGAATATTTTTTTGTTTTCGTCTGCACCTAAAAATAGTTTAGCAACCAAGTTAATATCATTTTCTTTTACTGCTTTTGCAGGCAATACAAAAAGCGATGAAACAGATTTTCCAAATGCGTAATCGGAAAACTTAATTCGCTCGGAAAATTTATTTGTGATAAATTTTGGTAAATAATCAAATAACTTAGATTGGGTAAATCGTAACAGATTATCTCTGTTTAATAATTCGTGAAATGATGTTTGATTTAGTTGTGGCAAAAGCAAACACAGGGCTGAAATAACGTCCTCAAAAAATGGGTGTTGTCCGCTGTCAAGTATGATTTTTTGAATAAATTTTTTACTTACGAAAAATGAATCTGTATGATTTTTGATTAAACTTTCGCCAATCATAAAACCTGCAAGAATATCATAAGTAAAACTTACATATTCGTTTTTATCCCTCATATCTCGGGTTAGCACCAAACCTTCGTCAATAAGAATATCAGCCTTTGATTTGTCCTTTTCATAATTGGAATTGCCGTCAATCAATTTGTAGAAGTCATTTATAGGAATTTCTCTTGCGTTGCTCTTCCACAAATAGATTGAAAGTTTATTAAGAGATTCTGAAATAAATTGTTCGTTAGTTTTTAAAATAGGATTGTTGCTTGTAACTCTTTTATTGACTTGGCTTAAATATTCATTGAATACATCATAAGATGATTCTTCTTCAATATTTACCGCAACTTCACCCGATGTTTTCCAATTTGGATTTTTTATTTCACAAAATATTTTCAAAAATATTGGGTCTCTGAATTTTTCAAGTGGTGCAAAAAATAAATCGGCTTTCAATTTATATTTAGCAAAATACTTTTTTACAGCATCGTGTATTGTCTCGTAGTCATCAAAACCATATAAATAGTGAAATTTATTCTTTGAAGCACTATCCCAAATTCTATCTACATAGGAATTTCTACAAGTTGTAATCACTATTAAATTTTTTGTCTGCAAAACCTTTGAAATAAATGCCGACAAATGATTCTTCCATATTGGGGAAAACAAACGGTTTGAAATCGTTTCATTTAAACCGTCTATTACTATAGGAATTTGGGTGGTTATAATTGAAGCATAAATATCAAGTGCTTGTAGGAAATCATCAAAGGAAAATTCTTGTGGAACATCAAGAATTTTCCTTAACGCTTCAGTGATACTCGTTTCGTCAGTAAATTTATCTCCCGTAATAAAAATGGCAGGTTTTGAGTTTACTATTTTTCTATAAGCAATGTCACAAGAAATGTGAGTTTTTCCTTTTGCTGCATCTGCTATAAAATGAATTTCTCTTTGTTTTTTATGGAAGTAGTTTCTGAAAAAACGATTGTAAATTTCTCCAAACTCTGAAATTAGATATGATATGCTTGACGCATCTTTAAACGCTCTTGATTTTTCATCAAAAACCCTGTAATCTACCTTGTCGTAATATTCAAAGAACTTTTTGTTCAGTTCTTCTAAATCAAAATTGGGTAGAAGTTCTGGTGTATTTTTCGCAAAACAAGATTCAACAAATTCAATTTTTTCAAAAACATAAGCAATATGATTTTTGAACTCTTGACAAACTAAAAAGTAATTTTCCCTTTGGGTATGCTCTTTTGAGGTAAGCATTCTTTCATCACGGAAATCACGCAAAGTCGCTTCAATTTCATTTGATTTTTCAAGAAGTTCTTTTTTTAGTTCTCCTGTTAGTTTCGTGTAGTTTGAATCAAATAAGAGAAAATCAATTTTAGATTGAGCATATTTGTCAATGGTGTGTAATTTAGAATCGTATTTATCTTTTACTTTTTCAAAGTTCTCATCAAATCTTTTCTTGAACCAGTCTTGATTAAATTCCAATTCTCCAAAAAAGAAACTACGAATCCCAATATGTTTTGAATCTTTGAGGAAAGTAATAAATGATGATTCTCCCCAATGTTCAAGTGCAATAGTTTTTCCTGTTGGAATTTTCTTTGTTAGTTCGTTTTCAAACCAATTTCTTTCTCCTTGACTAAATTTTCCTTTGCTTGATAAACTATCTGTGGTTAAATCTGTTTTTATGCAAAGAAACCACTTCGTTAAATCATTGTGATTTCTAATAGCGGTTTCAAGAGAGTTTTCAATTGCCGTATCTCTTGAACCTATATTAAGTCGTCCTGTGTCGCCAAAAAACTTGCATTGCCAACCCCATTTTTTGCCTGTATGAAGTTTTAAATAAAACTCCACTCCACCATCACCACCACTGCCGTCAATTGGTGTAAACGTTCCAAGATGCCCAAATTCTTTTTGTGCTAATTGATAGCACAATTGTTCAAAGCATTTGGTTGCTTTTCCGTCATACGGTTTTAGTTTCGTGAAATCTATTTTGTCTATTGTAACCATTTTTCAAAATTGGAGGATTGGCGATTAATTTGTAACCGTTTTTAATAACCAATCAATCACATTTATTTTTTGTATGCCCTCAATGCTGGTATTGTCAAAGTCAAGCGTAAGCAAGTATTTCGGGTAATTGTCGCGGATACTTCTAAAAACCGAAATTTCACGTTCAAAAGTTTTTTCGTCAGCAACAGTAAACGCTACTTGGTAATATTCTCTTTCGTTGTTTGGCTTTTGCACTACAAAGTCAATTTCTCTGTCGTTGTTTTTTCCTGCGTAAATTTTTCCGCCACGTCTCAAAAGTTCAAAATATACTACATTCTCTAATTTTCGCCCCAAGTCTGCATCGTATTTGTTTGTCGTAATTATGTTTTTTAAACCTAAATCCACTAAATAATACTTTTGATTTGTTGTGAGTAATTCCTTGCCTTTGATGTCGTAGCGTGGTGCAGGATAAATGATGTAAGAATTAGTCAGAAAATCTAAATACTTACTTATCGTGTTGTGCGAAATAGTTTTCTTAGAATTTTTGTTAAGTGCAAGTGCAATGTTTGTTGGCGAAACGTAAGAACCAACACTGTCAAACACAAAACTAATAACACGATGCAAATTGTGTAAGTTGCGTAATTTATAGCGTTGTGCAATGTCTTTGATAACAACAGTGTCGTAAATAGATTGTAAATAATCGTCCACCAAAGTTTCGTTGCTTTGTGCTAACGTAACTGCTTCAGGAAAACTACTTGTGTTAATGTATTGACGAAATAGTCTGTCTGTGTTTTTTTCTTTGCTGTTTGCTAATGCGTATTCTGCAAAAGAATACGGTTGCACGTTGATAGCAATGTAACGCCCTGTGAGCAAAGTTGCCAATTCACTTGAAAGCAAATAAGCGTTTGACCCCGTAACGTAGAGGTCAATATTTTTTTTGGTGAACAAACCATTTACAAGTTTTTCAAAGTCGTTCACCAATTGCACTTCGTCTAAAAACACATAATGTTTTTTGTCTGTCGTTAAGGATTTTATGATTTCGTCATAGAGCGTTGTCCACTTGGTTAAGTGCAAGTTTTCACGTTCTTCAAAATTCAGGAAGATGATATTTTTCTTGGCAACACCGCTTTCAATCAATTCGTTTTTGAACGCTTCCAACAGCGTGGACTTACCGCTACGCCTGATACCTGTAACAACTTTAATGAGTTTTTGGTCTTTGAGTTGTCGCAGTTTTTGAAGATATGTTTCTCGGCTTATCATTTGTTTTCTGTCTTGATGTTTCGTTTGGTAAAGATACGGTTTCTTATTGACGAAAAATCAATTTTTATGATTTTTTTGTCAGTATGCTATTTGCGAGTGGAAAAGCACTTTTGCAAACTTTGGTCTGCATGTCGGCTTGTGCGGTTTGCAAATGTGCTTGCTGTGCGTTGGCGTTTTTCGTCCTTCCTGTCAGCCCGCTGAATGTTGATAGGTGGTCTGTCCTAAAATGGCTTATAACTCTTATAAAAGTATCCGACAAGCCCACCTAAAAAAAGCCCGTAGTTAAAAGATGTTGGCGGGCTTGTCGGTATACTTTATCGTTGGCCGACGTTTGTGCTGTTTGTATGGTACAAAGTATTT
>JAFDXF010000032.1 GCA_018268055.1 Bacteroidota bacterium | reverse complement strand
TGCCATATAGCGATATGAGTGTAGATTTGGGTGGCAGAGTAGCCAACGGAATTTATGTAGTGGAAGTTCGGTCTTCAACCGGTCGTTTAATTGGCGCTAAAGAAATCAGAGTGCAGATAAATTAAAGATTTAGAAATTATCAAAATGTTTCAAATTCTAAAGCCTCCCGTTTCAAAAACGGGAGGCTTTTTATGTTCTGAAAAGTCGGCTAACTTAATAGGATGGCTTTGTATTTTGGTACTCTTATTTGATGAAGATATTTTATTGGCGAAAAAAAATTGCAGAGCAATTAAAATTTCCTAACTTCCGCTTTGAAAACCCTTAATTGGGATAAAATATTCACAAACCAAACTTTGATTATGAGAAAGTTTTACACTTTTCTATTTACATTTTTTGCAATTTGCTTTACGGCAAACGTTTCGGCACAAACAATTATTATTGGATCCGGAACATTAACTCAACGTTGGCCTTTGGGACACTTATGGGGGTATGAGCGTACAGCATCCCTTTATACTACCGCTGAGATGTCAGCAGTAGCAGGTAATAATATCACATCTTTGGGATGGTATGTTGTGGGTGCGGGTACAGTATGTCCAACGAAAATTTATTTAAAAACCACAACTTCAGCACCTATAACGACCAATACCTGGGCTAATTTTATTTCAGGTGCTACATTGGTTTACGATGCTTCTACTACACCCGCTCCGGCCAATGGATGGTACACGGTGCCTTTAACTACTCCATTTCCTTATAGTGGAGATAATTTATTGGTGCTTGTAGAGATGAATTTTACCGGGACCGGAGGCGGTACAAACCCTACTTTGCAATATTCAACTTCTACAAATAATCAGGCATATTGGACAAGTGACAATACTCCACCAGCTGGGAATGCAACTAGCCTTAACTCCAATCGTACAAATATTCAGATTACTTATGCATCAAGTTCTCCATGCTCCGGCACACCAGCACCGGGCAACACAGTAGCCAGTGCAAACCCTGTTTGTCCGGGTGTAAACTTTAATCTGACTCTTCAAAATAATACTACAGGCTCCGGTGTAACCTATCAATGGCAAAGTGCCAATGATGCTGCATTTACTGTTGGACTTACAAACCTTGGAACTTCTTCTTCGCAATCAACATCACAAACATCAAATAAATATTATCGTTGTTTAGTAACTTGTACCAATTCAGGAATTTCAGTTTATTCAAATCCTGTATATGTAACTACCAACACACCGGCAAGTTGCTACTGTACACCGAGTACTGCGGGAGGAGCTACTTACTATATTTCAAACTTTACTACCACTGGTGGTACTACCAATATTAACAACACATCTGGTGGTTCGGCAACAGGTTATCAAGATTTCTTTGCAACTAATATTATGTCAGTTAGTCAAACAACGGCATTCAATTATAGTATTAATATAGCAGGAGGCAGCAATTATGGTTACGCTATTTGGATTGACTACAATCAAGACGGCACTTTCCAGCCGGGAGAACAAGTAGTAACAAGCCCGGGTTACGCTTACCCTCCAATAACCGGTAGTATAACTATACCCGGCACAGCTACATTGGGTACAACACGTATGCGTGTTCTTGCTTCTTATACGCCTGGTAGTCCAACTAATCCTTGTGTAAATACCGGAAGCGGTGAATATGAAGATTACGCAATTACAATCTTAGCGCCGCCTGCATGTACTGCACCTACTGCAGCAGCAGCAACAGGTGTAACAGCTACAGCGGCAACTGCAAATTGGACACCTACTTCAGGTAACTGGATAATAGAGTATGGCCCATCTGCTACCTTCACACCTGTTGGTACAGGAGCCACTGCCGGCAATGCCAACAACTTTGTTGCCACTGCTTCTAATGTGGGCACACTTAATTTAGCCGGTTTAACATCAGCTACAAACTATTCTTATGTGATTCGTAAGGATTGCGGTAGTGGCAGCTATAGTGCTAATTCCAGTACTATCAACTTCACTACTCTGTGTAATGCTACCAATGTACCTTATACACAGGATTTTGAATCCATTACACCGCCCGCTATACCTACTTGTACACAGGTAGTTCAGGGCGGTAGCGGTAATTTATGGCAAACGGTTTCAAGTCCGGGGTATGGCTTCACAACTAAAGCACTCAGATATTCATGGAATCTTTCAAACCCTGCTAATACATGGTATTTTATTCAGGGTTTGAACCTGACAGGTGGTACTACTTATCGTTTGAAATATGATTATGGTAACACAGGTACAACATTCCCTGAGAAGTTGAAAGTGGCTTATGGCACTTCTGCTACCATAGCTGCAATGACAACTACGCTTGCAGACCATCCAAACGTTGTTAATAGTACACCTTTAACGAATACAGTAGATTTTACACCGGCTACAACAGGAGTCTATTACATAGGTTTCCAGGCGTATTCAAATGCCAATGAGTTTTATTTATTCTTAGATAATATTAACGTCACAGCTCCTCCGCCACCAAACGATGCTTGTACCGGCGCTATTCCAATAGCTTGCGGTCAAACAATTAATGGCTCTACTACAAATGCAACGCCTGATGCTGTTACCGGTTGTGCAACTACACTTAATACTGCACCCGGCGTTTGGTATTCAATGGTGGGAGATGGTAGTCCTGTAACAATGAGCCTTTGCGGTTCAAGTTTTGATACCAAGATTGGCGTATTTACAGGTACTTGTACTGCATTAACTTGTGTAGCAAGTAATGATGATTTTTGTGGAGTTCAATCACAGGTTACATTTAATACTGTTGCCGGAACCACTTATTATATATTAGTTACCGGCTTTGGAAGTAGTTCAGGTGCATTTACACTTGTACGTAATTGCGCTCCTGCTTGTAGTGGTGTTCCTTCGCCCGGAGCAATTGCGCCAACTACAACTTCTGTGTGTACAGGTACTTCGGTTACGTTAACAGTAAGTGGTTATTCTGCTGCAACAGGCCTTACATTCCAATGGCGTTCAGCACCTGCAGCAGGTGGGCCTTACACAAATATTGCAGGAGCAACAAGTAATGTTTATACATTCAATGCAACAGCAACCGCTTATTACACTTGTGTAGTAACTTGTACTAATGGTAATGGCTCAGGTACTACTGCTGCAGTAGTAGTGAATGTGAGTAATATCTCTCATAGCAGTCTTGTAGCTACACCTTCTACAGTTTGTTCTCCAGGTTCTGTAGTGATAACTGCTACTGCAACCGGCGGCCTTGGCAACTATACACACTCACTTACTGGACCAGGCACGATAGGTGCAGCAGTTCCATCAGGACCAAATAACTCAAACGTAAGTTTCACTGTAACCAATATTCCTGCAGGTGTTCAAACTTACACGCTTACTTCTACAGATGGTACACCATGCTCTAAATCATCTACTGTATCGGTAACGGTAAATCCAACACCAGTAGTAACGCTTACACCTGCTGCTCCGATAATTTGCGCAGGTGCTATTCAAGCAATAACAGCATCTTCTACTCCTACGAGTACAGTAGTGTTTAGCCCTGTTACAGGATTATTTACTGATGCTGCTGCAACAGTACCTTATACCGGTACGGCAGTAAATACTGTTTATGCAAAACCTGCAACTACCACTACTTATACAGCAACTGCTGTTGTGAATGGTTGTACAGGAACTCAAAATGTAACTATTACGGTTAATCAATTACCTGCAATCGTTACTAATCCTGCTCCTGCTACTCAAATGATATGCCCTGGCTTCAATGTTACTTACACAGTAAGTGCATCGGGTGCAGGCCCTCTTACTTATCAGTGGAGAAGAAATGGTGTAGCTCTTGCAAATAGTGGTCAAATTTTTGGAGCAACATCTCCAACATTAACCATCTTCAATGTGGCATTGGCCAATGCAGGTAATTATGACTGCGTGGTAAGTGGTGCTTGTCCTCCAGCTGCTACTTCTGCAGTAGCTGTATTGCAAGTTGCTGCTGCCCCAACAATCACAACGCAACCGGCAAATGCAACAGTTTGTACTGCACCTTCAACCAACTTGGTGTCTGCAACGTTTAACGTAGTTGCTGCCGGCAGTCCTGCGCCAAATATTTTCCAATGGCAAATCAGTACAGATGGCGGTGCTACATGGACTAACTTGGCAAATACACCAAGTACATCAAGTCCTTTCTATAATAATGTATTCAGCTCGTCATTAAGCGTAGCAAATGCACCTGTTTCATTGAACGGTGCACGCTTCAGACTGATTGTAACAAACAGTTGCGGTCAAAGTATAACATCTAATGCTGCTACATTAACCGTAAACGCAGCAACACCAGCAACTGTAACAGATCTCTCAACAACGAGAGTTTGTCTCAGTGATACATTGGTTAATTTAGTAGGCACTCCTGTTGGTGGTTCATGGAGCGGTATAGGAGTTTCAGGATTTAATTTTGTTCCTGCATCTACAGGTATCGGAACTTATCCGCTTACTTATACTTATACTAATGCGGCAGGTTGTACTGCTAAAGCATCTACAACGGTTGCGGTATCAGATTGTCCTGAAAGATTGAGATTGCTTAAAGACAATGCAGTTTCTATTTATCCGAATCCAAACAATGGCCAATTCAATATTCGTATCAACAGTTCTCTGTACAATTATCTTGGTATGAAGGTATTTGATATGAATGGACGTTTGATGAATGGAAAGATTACCAAGAATGGCATTGACGGACAATTAGTATCACCTGTTTGGACTAATCTGGTTTATGGCCGTGTAATACCGGTGAATTTGACCGGATTGGCTGCAGGAACTTATCTTGTAGAATTGTATTATGACGATGGAATTAGAACTGAGAAAAAAGGATTCCTGATTCAGATTACGAAGTAAACCGAACTTACTTTATACATTTTAAAACTGCCTCCATCCAGAGGCAGTTTTTTTATACAGCATACTTAAAAAACAATTATTAATATTTGTCGAAACTCCATATTTCAATTGCTAATTTTACATTATGTCCAATCCGAATTTGAATAATAAGAATGAATCTTTGAGCGCTGCTGATAAAGAATTTGAAAACAATATTCGCCCTTCTGTTATTGATGAATTTTCAGGTCAAGCACAAATAATAGAAAATCTTCGTGTATTTATTAAAGCTGCAAAAATTCGTGGCGAAGCATTAGACCATGTATTATTTCACGGGCCTCCCGGATTGGGTAAGACAACTCTTTCAAGAATTGTGGCAAATGAAATGGGTGTCAATATCAAAGAAACTTCAGGGCCGGTGATAGAAAAACCGGGTGATTTAGCGGGGCTGCTTACTAACTTACAGCCCAATGACGTTTTATTTATAGATGAAATACATCGTTTGAGTACTGTGGTAGAAGAGTATCTCTATGCTGCAATGGAAGACTACCGCATTGATATCATGATTGACAGCGGGCCTAATGCACGGAGTGTACAAATCAATCTGAATCCTTTTACCTTGATTGGTGCTACTACACGTAGCGGGTTGCTTACAGCTCCATTACTTTCCCGTTTTGCTATCAAATCAAGATTGGAATATTATACTTCCGAAGTATTAAATAAAATAATCCAACGCTCTTCAAATATTTTAGGTACAAAAATTTCCAAAGAGGCTGTTGGCGAAATTGGAAGACGCAGTCGTGGTACACCGCGTATTGCCAATGGTCTTTTAAGAAGAGTAAGAGATTTTGCTCAGGTACTAAACGACGGAATGATTGATTTAGGCATTACACAACATGCCTTGCGAGCATTGAATGTGGACGAGCATGGATTGGATGATATGGATAACAGAATTTTATCTACCATAATAGAAAAATTTAAAGGTGGCCCTGTAGGAATAACCACAATAGCTACTGCAGTTGGCGAAGAAGCCGGGACTTTAGAAGAAGTGTATGAGCCATTTTTAATTCAGGAAGGATTTATACAAAGAACACCGAGAGGTAGAGAAGTGACTGCCAAAGCCTATCAACATCTTGGAAAAGTAAAACCGGGAAATACCGGAACTCTATTTTCGTAGCTGAGTATATGAAATTTTAATGGCATTTAAAATAATCAAAAGGCTCTTTGCAATCATCGCATTGATATAATGCTTTACAAGCTGTACTCCCAAACTCGCTGATGCGGTGTGTATTCCATGAATCACAACGTGGGCATTGCACTGCCTCATCGGGTAAAAATAATTCTTGATGACAAACCTGTTGTTTTGGATTGGGAGGTGCAATGCCGTAAGATTTTAATTTTTTCTTTCCTTCTTCTGTCATCCAGTCTGTAGTCCATGCTGGTGATAATACGCTGGTAATTTTTACATTGGAATATCCATTCTCTTGTAAAACCATTTTGATGGTTGCGCTTATCATATCCGTAGCAGGACAACCTGAATAAGTTGGTGTGAAGACGACTTCTATCTTATCGTCTTTTATTTTTATTTCACGCAACATTCCTAAGTCAATAATAGAAAGTACAGGAATCTCCGGATCCTTAACTGTTTCCAATAAAGCTCTGATTTTTGCTTCTTCTATTGTGGCTGTGTTTACCATGTTGCACCGGGGAAAGTTCTTTGTAAATATTGTAAATCGGATAAGATATAACCTAAATGCTCTGTGTGTACACCTGATTTGCCACCGGTTTGCATAAATTCATTTTCAGGAATAGTTAATGTAGCTTCTGCAAAAACTTTTTTTACATTGTTCAGCCACTTTGTTTTTAGCTCTTTGAAGTCCACACTCGATTCGTTTTCATATTCAACCGGCGTAAACATCTCATCAGTATATCTCCAAAGTTCTTCAATTGCATTCTCCATCCGTTGATGGCTTTCTTCGGTGCCATCACCTAATCGAATAACCCATTCACTGCTCCAACGAACATGATAGGTAGTTTCTTTAATTGATTTTTCTGCTATTGCGGCAAGTTGAGTATCGTTTCCTTTTTGTAATTGTTCCAATAAAAAAAAATGAAACTGACTAAAAAGAAATTGGCGTAATGTTGTTTGCCCCCAATCCTTATTAGGTTGCTCTACGAGTAATAAATTTTTAAACTCTCTTTCTTTTCTAAGATATGCCAAGGAGTCTTCTGATGCATTGTGCCCGATAAGTGAAGCGGCATATTGATAAAAATTTCTGGATTGGCCTAACAAGTCTAATGTAATATTGGTAATGGCAATATCCTGCTCTAATATTGGGCCATGTCCACACCATTCAGCATTTCGCTGTGCAAGGATGAGTGTGGTGTCTGCCAAGTGTAGCGTATAATCTATTAAAGCGTATTTCACTTTATATTTCTTTAAAGTTTAAAATCACATGTGGTTTACTTCGTCGGGAAGTTGATAAAAGGTAGGATGACGATAAATTTTATCAACAGCAGGTTCAAACAGTTCTCCCGCTTCTTCAGGATTGGTGGCCGTAATGTATTTGCTTTCTACTACCCAGATGCTTACGCCTTCCATGCGGCGAGTATAAACATCTCTTGCATTTTCAATTGCCATCTTTGCATCGGCAGCATGTAAACTACCGCAGTGCTTATGATCCAATCCGTTTTTACTTCGGATAAAAACTTCCCACAGCGGCCAATTGCTGGAGTCTTTTTTTGCTTCATAGTTGCTGCCACCGCCTTTTTCATCCGGAATATCTCCGTAATAAAATTTTTTAAGGAATGAAATATTCATAAAATAATGTTTGATTAGTTTTTTACTTCAATAGAATAGGAAACAGCATTTGCTGAATCTTGTGCAGTATGCTGCTCTTTATAAAACTTATACAATTTGAACTTGGTAGTTCCTGTTTTCTTCGGAACGATAATCAGATTTTTACTCACACTGCCGCCGGCCATATCCGGTGGATTATTGTCAATTGTTTCTATTTTATCTAATGCAACGATACCAAGAGAATCATCAATAGAAAAGCTTGTGCTACCTTCAAAGGCACAACCTCTACAGGTGGATTCATAAATCACTAATGTATCCGATAGCTTTACTACATTTAAAGTATCTGTGTGTAACACAACCTTTTTATCTTTTTGTGCCGTAGGATTGTTTTTCTCATTACTGTTGCATGCGATTACAACGAGAGCAAAAACTAATAAGGGCAATATGAGTTTCATCATGCTACTTTGCTTTTATTTTTTTCATTTCTTTTTTCAGCGTATGCTATTGCAGCTTCTCGTACCCATTGCCCGTTTTCGTGTGCTTTTCTTCGGGCGTCTAATCTCTGTTTATTGCAAGGGCCGTTTCCTCTTACCACATTCCAAAATTCGTCCCAATTAATTTTTCCGAAATCATAATGTTTCTTTTCTGCATTCCATTTCAAATCTTTGTCCGGCAATTTCATTCCCAACACTTTTATTTGTTCTGCAATCATATCCACAAATTGTTGTCGCAACTCATCATTGCTTTTTCGTTTTATCTTCCATTGCATACTTTGTTCACTGTGAGTACTCTCACTATCGTGTGGGCCAAACATCATCAACGATGGCCACCACCATCTGTTGATAGCATCTTGGCACATTGCTTTTTGTTCATCTGTACCTTGAGATAAAACGAGTAAGATTTCAAAACCTTGCCGTTGATGAAAACTTTCTTCTTTACAGATACGCACCATTGCACGAGCATAGGGCCCATAAGAGGTACGGGTAAGCATCACTTGATTGATGATGGCTGCACCATCTACTAACCAACCTATAGCACCCATATCGGCCCAAGTAAGCGAGGGATAATTAAAAATAGAAGAATATTTTGCCTTGCCTGTATGTAAATCTGCAATCATTTCATCTCTGCTTTGACCAAGTGTTTCAGCAGCAGAATACAAATACAATCCATGACCTGCTTCGTCTTGAACTTTAGCAATGAGAATAGCTTTACGTTTTAAAGATGGCGCTCTTGTTATCCAATTACCTTCGGGCAACATACCTACCACTTCGCTATGTGCATGCTGACTGATTTGTCTGAGGTTTGTTTTTCTATACGCATCTGGCATCCAGTCTTTAGGCTCAATTTTTAATTCATCTTCTATTTTTTGTTGAAATATTTGTTCTGGATTTTGAACGGGCATAAAAAATACTTTATGAACAAATGTAAGAAACAATTGTTTGTTTACAACTGTCTTCTCTCATATAGCAAACTACTCCTTTGTGTCACTACTTTCCGTTTCATCTTCGGGATAGATATTATCGGCCATTTTCCATTTCCCCTTTTCTTTTATAAAAGGTACGATTGACCAAGCATATTCCGGATTGGCAGTTTTTTCCCATAAAGGACTACCGATTTTTAAAAATGCCTTATTCCCTTTTATCTCTACAGAGTATTTATTCTTTGTGCTTGTATTCCATTTTACTAAATATGCTACATTGTCTTGACCGCCTGCCCAGCGGTCAAAGTCAAAACCTACAGCGATTTCTTCTTCGGGATCTGCTTTGTAGCAACTGTCATAATATTTGAAATGAGCTCTTTCGTTTTTAATATACTCCTCACCAACAAAAGGTACTTGCTTGCGCAAAAAGAGAAAATATTTCTCTGCTTCTTTCCATTGTATTTTATAGGGAGGATTATTTTCTTTCCCTGTTCCTTTGTAGAGCAAAAAGGAATTAAACTTCTTTGCATTCTTTTGATAAAAGTGAAGAAAATCAAAAAATGTTTGTTTGATTTTTTGCTGTTCGGGGGAGAGTTTTTGTCCGAACAAAGTAATACTATAAGTCGATAATATAAAAACTCCAAGTAATAAGATCTTCTTCATAAAACAGGGTTATAGATTTTAATTTTCATTTTTACTTATCATCAAAGTCCACCACTACTTTTTCGCTTTTGGGATGGCTTTGGCAAGTGAGAATATAACCTTTAGCTACTTCATCATCTTCCAAGCCCCAATGTACATCCATGGCTACTTCGCCTTCCAATAATTTTGCTTTGCAAGTGCAGCACATCCCGCCTTTGCAAGCATAAGGTAAATCGGCTCCTTGAGCTAATGCTCCATCTAATATGGATTGTTCACTATTGACCGGCATTTTAAAATCAAAACTTCTGCCATCTGCTTTTATAGAAATGTTGCTTTGTTTGCTTGTTTCTACTGACGAAGTTTGTTTTGTAGTATTGGTTTTGGCAGGACTTGTAGATAAAAATATTTCAAAATGAATTTTCTTTTTATCAATTCCTCTTGCTTCCAAAAAATCTTTAACACAAAAAATCATATCTCTTGGGCCGCATATAAATGTGTCATCAATGGTTTGATAATTGATTGCCTTTTCCAATGCTGTCAGTTTGTTTTCATCTATATGGCCATAGTTCAAATCAATTTCAGTACGTTCTCTGCTAAGAATATAAATGATATTGAATCGATCAATGAAAGTATTTTTCAGTGCCTCAAGTTCATCAAAGAAAATAATTGAGCTTCTGTCTTTATTGCCATAGACTAATGTGAAAGTACTTTTCGGCTCTGTGCGTAATGAAGTTTTGATAACAGAAATAACAGGTGTAATACCACTGCCTGCCGCAAATGCGAGATAGCTTTTTTGATTATCTGGATTTAGTTCGGTATAAAATTTACCAACAGGCTCCATTATTTCTAATTGGTCTCCTTGTTTTAATTGCTGATGTGCATAGGTAGAAAATACGCCATTCTCTAATAGTTTCACAGCGATTCTCCACTCATTATCTAATGGTGAGCTACAAAGAGAATAAGTTCTCCTTACTTCTTCGCCATTGATAATGGTTTTAATATTGAGGCTTTGACCTTGCTTATATTGAAATAAGTTTTTATACTCTTCGGAAATTTTGAATTTGATGGAGATGCAGTCAGCAGTTTCTTTCCTTATCTCATCAACTGTAACCGGATAAAAATGTTTTGACATAAATTTATTTCTTAAGACCATTGATTAGAAATGCAACCATATTATCTTCTATCACTTGAGGAGAAACATGTTTCTCGCTTCTATGCCAAAACTCAAGTCCGCGAACAGATGATAGAATTGTCAACATAGCAATATAAGGAAGAACGGTTTTTATTTCTTGATGATCAATACCTTGTTGAATGATGTTTTCCATTCTTTGTACATAGATGCGCCGTTGTGTAATAAAGTTGGTTTGATACGGTTCGCTAAGATGTATCCATTCATTAATCATTACTGTATAATCATCAAACTGATGGATCATCATCTGCACGTGAAAGCGGATAAGTGATTCTAATTTTTCGATACTATTCAGTTGTGCAACATCCAAGTTGTCTAAATGTATATTACAATCATTGGCTGTGCGATATATGATTTCTTGTAATATTTCTGATTTTGATTGAATATGATTGTAAAGGCTTGCGGCTTCAATACCTACTTCGTCGGCAAGGTCACGCATAGAAGTGGCAGGAAAACCTTTTTCCCGAAACATTGCTGAAGCTTTTTGAATGATTAATTCTTTTTTAGAAGCTTTTTTTCTTTTGAATTCAGTCATACTCAAAGATACTGAACACTATGTCAAGACCAATAAGGATTGTGCTTGGCTTTTTAATTTTTTATCTGATTAATTGGTTCTTTGATTTCCACTTTTCCGGGTATGATCAATCGGTCGCTTAGGTCAGGTTTTATTTGAAGCGCTACCGCCTTATCGCCGTCACTGGAGAAAAATGTCCAGAATTGCCCGCCATCCCACGACTGCCCTACGAGACAAACGGTGGATTTAATCAGCATTGAGCCAATGTTTAGTATGGAATTGAGCTCGATAGTAGTTTGTATATCAGCCGGTGTTTTTACAATTTGTAAAATATTGCCATGCTCATATTTCTCCCACGCATTGTCGGGAATTGCTCCAAAGCCGGAGGACACCATATTTTTAAAATTATCAACACCGCCCATCGTGGCGATAAGTGATGGGTTGGTATAGCGAGTGTATTTATCCCAATTTCTTACCTTAAAAGCATCAGTCATACTATCAACACAGGATGAAATGTTCTTTTTAACCCAAGCGGTATCGAGCTGAGAAAATGCTGTAAAGTATATGATTGATAAAAAACTGCAAATCAAGAAGCGTTTCAACATTGGGTCGGATTTGTTTGATTACAAAAATAACAAAAGAAAGGTTTTTAGAGACTGCTAAAATTCTTGTAGGTTTGCGGCCTCTTTTAATCAACTTTAATTTTTAAAACATGTCTTTGATTACTGTCGGTACAATGGCTTTTGATGCGATTGAAACTCCTTTTGGCAAGACGGATAAAATAGTAGGCGGCTCCGGTGTTTATGTAGCGTATGCTGCCAGCAATTTTGTAAAACCTGTGCAACAAATTTCGATAATCGGATATGATTTTCCTGAAGAAGAGCTTGCCGAAATGAGAGAGCGTGGTGTGTGGTTAGATGGAGTAGAAGTGGTGAAAGATAAAAAATCATTTTTCTGGAGTGGCCGCTATCACGAGGATATGAACAGTAGAGATACACTGGCTACTGATTTGAATGTATTGGCAGATTTTGATCCAAGTATTCCCGATAGTTATCAAGGAGCTGAGTTTTTAATGCTGGGAAATCTGGCGCCAAAAGTTCAGCTAAATGTTATTCAGGAATTGAATGAAAGACCAAAGTTGATTGCAATGGATACCATGAACTTCTGGATGGAATCGGCAATGGCGGATTTAAAAATTGTGTTGAAGTATGTGGATATGCTGATTATTAATGATGCTGAAGCAAAGCAACTTACAGGGATGTATTCTTTGGTGAAAGCTGCAAAAGCAATTTTGCAAATGGGGCCAAAATATTTGATTATTAAAAAAGGAGAACACGGCGCCTTGTTATTTCATGGCAATGAAGTATTCTTCGCCCCTGCATTGCCATTAGAAGATGTATTTGATCCTACCGGAGCCGGAGATACTTTTGCTGGTGGTTTTATGGGACATATAGCAAAGACCGGAGATATTTCTTTTGAAAATATGAAGCGTGGAATTATTGTAGGTTCTGCAATGGCCAGTTTCTGCGTTGAAAAATTTGGACCTTCAAGATTGAAAGAAGTAACGAAAGAAGAAATTGACGCACGCATTCAACAGTTTAAAGATTTAGTAAACTTTGAAATTGAATTAACGTAATATATTTTGAATGAGAAAAAATGAGCTATCACTTTTTTACGGTGATAGCTCATTTTTTATTTATCGTTAGAAATTAATTCTATTCTTTAGTGGTAATATCATCCATTGGCGGGAAAACAGGTGCTGTTTGTACTGTTTCGGTCTCATAGTTTTCTGTAACAGGTTTGATTTCTTCAACATTTGAAATGGGTGTTGCCTCCTTTGGAAATCTATTGAATAATGGTACTAATGCAGTAGCAGCATAGCTTAGTATAGTGGATGCAAGTCCAAGCTTTAACGTTGTTTGATCGCCACCAAAAAGGCCAGGAAAACCACTACCGGAATTGAGTACGTTGATGATTGAAATGAATGTATAAATAGAGAGGAAAACCATTGCAAGGGTTCTGGCCATTATCGCATTCTTATTGTTTAGATTAAAATGATAGAGAACAGATAGATGCGCTAAAGCAAAAGCTACGATAAATAAAATGATGGCCAGCTTTATAATTCCTAAATTATCATCCACGCCTGTAAATATTAAAATTACAATTAGTAGAAAAGCGACTCCGGAAACAATCATAGCTGCATTTCCCAGCGTTTTGTATGGTGGTTTTTCGGCTACCACCAATCCTGCAACGAATGTTAAGCTAAATAGAATAAACGATAGGCAAATTAAAAATAGCCTTGCTGTGATGTCGTCACTTGCAAAACTAAAAGTGTCCCCACTTATAATCAGCAGTGCTGAAAGTATGCCGGCAACAATAATAGCTATTGAAAACCCTTTAATGAATTGTACGTTTTTGCTCATTGGTTTTTGTTTTTATAGTTAAAGTTTTCTTGCAAGTACAACTGTATTTTTAAACTGTTGTTTCTTTCCTTGCAGGTTAAATATTTCGGTGAAGATAATATAAGTTCCGATTGGTAATTTATTTCCTATATCATCCAGGCCATCCCAGTTCCAATAACCTTGTAAGCCAAGTGTGCCATTTCTGACTAAATTTCTGATTGGCCGGCCTGCTGCATCAAAAATGGTGATGTTGGCAACATAGCCGGGCTCTGTTGTTTTATATTGAATGGTGGCAATGTCATTGTAGCCATCATTATCGGGCGAAAATACTTTTGGATTTACTTCAATAGTTGCATTGATGGGCTGCACAAGTTTATATTGAGAATTTTTATAAGTAGGTGTGCCATAGCCTGCGGTAGAAGCGGCACTATGCCAGTTACTCGCATCTTGAGTAGGTGCACTTGGATCGATACGTTCTAATGATACACCATCTTCATTGTCAATCAATTTAAAATGCCATTTTCGATTGTAATTTACTTCATCCACTATTGCACCTTGAAAATTCAATGCAATAACAAAGCCTTTATCATCGGGGAATGAAGGCATTGATGAAATGACATATACATTATCCGGATTCTTAACCAAATATTCTCTTGCTAAACTTGCTGCATCTTCTGTTACGACTATATAATCTCCGGGGAAAATAAATCGTGGTGTTTGCGAAAGTGGTTTTATACTACTGACTACA
Source organism: Bacteroidota bacterium (assembly GCA_018268055.1). Lineage (GTDB taxonomy): Bacteria > Bacteroidota > Bacteroidia > Chitinophagales > Chitinophagaceae > JJ008. Next base: position 37,104 of record JAFDXF010000032.1, on the reverse strand, counting down.
TTGCTGCTGTTGCGATTGGCAATATAAAGTTTTGATGCATCAAGAATTTTATTGCTAAGATTGTAAAACTCAACATAGTCATAAGCGTTGCTTCTTGGATTAAAAAGTATTTCATTAATAATCCATTCGCCGGCATTAGCTTCTGTGCTTAAACCAACTTTGGCTTTATTGTCTGCACCTATTGTGTTGCCTTTGCAGTCTTTCACATTTGAAACGGTAACTGTATAAACTTTATTAACTTCTAATGTAGTATTTGTTTTTAGTTGCACTGAGTTGAATAACGGCGACAGGCAAATGGCATTGATAACTGAAATGCCTCCGTCAATAGAATAGTTTGCTGTTGTTGCAGCAGAGAGGCTGTCCAATGTTTTGTCGAATACAAGAATAATCGTTGTATTGTCTGATGTGTAAGCATATTTAAGCTTGGGCAGATTCGTATCTGCAAAACTTCCATCCATTGAATTTTTCTTTCCCGGTGTGCCGCCTTTTACGTCTGTACTTGCTTTCCAGTTTTTCATTCCGGAGCAGGCACTTTTTGTGTCAATCATTTCCAATGTCCATCCACCATGTTTCTTTGTTTCATTTTGATACCATGCATCGGAATAAAAAACTGCGTGAATGGTCTTGCCGGTTGCATCTGTGAGTGTAAGATTATCACCATCATCATTCAAAGAAGGAAATGAAGTGACGGAAATAGTGTTTCCATAAGTTGATAAAGCAGCAGCGGAAGAAGATGCACATACAATTAAAAAACTATCAGGCTGTAAAGTATAATTAGGCATTGGCCCGCTTGTGCCGGTTGCATCGCTGATGCGCCAGCCTTGTAAGCTTATTGGAAATGAAGAAACATTTTTTAATTCAATCCATTCTACATTGGGTAGTCCTGTATTTGCAAGCGGATGTGCCATGATTTCATCTATCGCTATGTCGTATCGCTGTGCAGTATAATAACTGAATGTGGCCGTTCCATTGTTGATTGCATTACCCGATAAATCTTGCACCCCGTTGATCGTAATAGTGCAAGTAGTTCCGTTTGGAAAATTATTATTAAAACTTAAATGTACCAATGCACTGTTGGTAATATCTCTTTGAGCTGTAACAGGATTGCCGATACCATTATTGACAACATAATTAATTAAAGTTTGTGCTGAAGCTAATTGTACCGGTTCGTTAAAAAGTATGTCTAATTTGTTAGGCGTAGTAGCTGTTGCTGAAATAATTTGTGGTGGTGTGATGTCGGGTGTGTAAGTCTTTACTTCAAAATCGTCAAAGAAATGTTTTTGAAAAAAGGATGCAGTACTTTGTCGCACCCAAATACCAAAAGCAACAGATGTAGTAAAAGTAGCATCGGTAGCACTCCCTTCGCTTACATAATTATTACCCGTTCCCGAAAGATCACGAAGTAATGTCCATTGATTTGCCGCATCTCTGATTATTTTAATCTTCATCACATTATTGGAAGTATTTAAAATGCCATCGATGCCATCTATGAGTAGTGTGCTTGTGCCATTTGCATTTTTCCGGTACAAGCAAATTTCATCATTGGTATTTCCAATTCTTACATAGTAGCCCGTGACAGATGATTGTGTAATATCGTTGGCCGATGCAGTAAGGTAAACATCCACATAATTTGCCGAAGAAGGATTAAAAGCAAGTTGACACCAAAACTCCCATTGTGCAGTAGTAGCCAAACTATTTGCTGTGCTTAGATAAAATGCAGCATTCGCAGTAGTGTTATTGCTTTGCAGCTGGAGTGAGGGATTGATCATCCAATCCGGAGTGTTGCCCGACCATGCAGGGTTAGTAGTGAAATCACCATCATTAAAATTATCGGTAAACTGACAAAATGTATTTGTCTGAATACTCATTATGAATATAAACAACAGCAGTTTGTGGTGCATAAGAAAAAGGTACTTCAAAATAGGAAAAATAAATGAAAACGGAGCGTAAAATATTTTGAATAGCTTTAAACTAATTTAATTTACAAGTTGCACTTGTTCGTTGAATCTACCATTAAAATAATATTTCATTTTAAAATTTGCAATTTATCTGCTACTCATTACTTTTGCTGCGCAATGATATTAATAAAACATACTAAACGCAATATGAAACGCTTCTGAGGAAGGTTTGCTGCGTTATGTATGTTTAAAACATAAATGATGGTCAAGCCTTCCAAATCGGAAGGCTTTTTTTATAATAAGATAAAAACAGAAAAATGAAAGTTGCAGTAGTAGGCGCCACAGGGTTGGTAGGCACAAAGATGTTACAAGTATTGGCAGAACGAAATTTTCCGGTTACGGAATTGATTCCCGTTGCTTCTGAAAAATCCATAGGAAAGGAAGTGGAGTTTAAAGGGAAAAACTATAAGGTAGTGAGCATGAACGATGCTATTGCTGCCAAGCCAGCCGTTGCTCTTTTTTCTGCCGGAGGCAATACTTCGTTGGAGTGGGCGCCAAAATTTGCAGCAGCAGGAATAACAGTAATAGATAATTCTTCGGCATGGAGGATGGATGCAACTAAACCATTAGTGGTTCCTGAAATAAATGCTGATGTGCTTACAGCCAAAGATAAAATAATCGCCAATCCTAATTGCTCTACGATACAAATGGTAGTAGCATTGAATCCTTTGCATAAAAAGTATAACATCAAAAGAGTAGTAGTCAGCACTTATCAAAGCGTAACCGGAACAGGTGTGAAAGCTGTAACGCAATTGATGAACGAACGAAATGGTGTGCAAGGTGAGATGGCTTATAAATATCCGATCGATCTAAATGTGATTCCACAGATTGATGTGTTCTTGGATAATGGCTATACAAAAGAAGAAATGAAGATGGTGAAGGAGACGAATAAAATAATGCGAGATGATGCGATAAAAGTAACAGCAACTACAGTACGCATTCCGGTGATGGGCGGGCACAGCGAAAGTGTGAACGTAGAGTTTGCCAATGATTTTGATTTAGGTGAAGTAAAATCATTGTTGCAAAACGCAAGCGGTGTAATAGTGGTAGATGATACCTCTACACAACAATATCCGATGCCAAAAGATGCACATGAAAAAGATGAAGTATTTGTAGGGCGCCTACGCAGAGATGAGAGCCAGCCCAATACTTTGAATATGTGGATTGTTTCTGACAACCTTAGAAAAGGTGCTGCCACGAATGCGGTTCAAATAGCAGAATACTTGAATGTAAATGGATTATTGTAATCGCAATTACTGATACAAACGTTCTATTGCATCCTTATACTTTTCCATCACTACTTTTCTTTTCAGTGAGAGTTTTGGAGTAAGTTCGCCAGTATCTATGCTCCATTCATTGTGTAGCAGTTCAAATTTTTTCACTTGTTCTACATGGTTGAAGAACTTGTTGAAACTCTCTACCAACTCTTTGAACATTTCTACCACTTTCGGATTTTGAATCATTGCTTCGTGATTGTCCGTATTGATTTCGTTTTTACGACACCAATCTTTTAGATTGGGAAAAGAAGGAACGATTAATGCGCTTACAAATTTTTTATCAGCACCTATCAACATCACCTGCTCTATGAATGGTGATTCTTTTAGTTTATTTTCAATAGCAAGCGGTGCAACATATTTACCACCACTTGTTTTGAACAGTTCTTTTTTACGGTCAGTAATTTTTAAAAAATTATCACTTGACAATTCTCCAATATCGCCTGTCAAGAACCAACCGTCTTGCATCACTTCTGCTGTGAGGTCGGGGCGTTTGTAATAGCCTACCATAATATTGGGTCCTTTACAAAGTATCTCGCCATCTTCAGCAATTTTTACTTGTACACCATCAATCAAAGGCCCTACTGTTCCAAATCTTCTACCTTTTAAAGCGTAGCTGTTTACCGATATAACAGGTGAGGTTTCTGTAAGTCCATAACCTTCCATGATCGGAATTTTTCCTGCAGTGAAAATGCGAATAAGCCGAACCTGACAAGCCGCACCACCTGAAACAATACAAAGAATATTGCCTCCAAGTCCTTCTCTCCATTTGCTGAAAATAAGCTTATTGGCAATGGACAATTGTACATTATACCATAGTCCCTGATTTTTATTGATTTCAAATTTTTCGGCCAACCTATGTGCCCAGAAGAATAATTTTTTCTTGATACCGGTTAACTCATTTCCTTTATGCATGATGTTTTCATACACTTTTTCTAACAAACGGGGCACCGTGGTAAATAAATGCGGCTTTATTTCTTTCAGATTTGCGGCAATTGTGTCTAAGCTTTCTGCATAGTAAATAGAAGTACCATGAAAAAGATACAGATAGCAAACCATTCTTTCAAAAATGTGATTGAGTGGTAAGAAACTTATAGAACGTAGATTATCTCCGGGCGGAAAACAAGGCATGGAAGCGATTACATTCGTTATAATGTTTTCGTGGGAGAGCATAACGCCTTTTGGCTTACCGGTTGTACCGGATGTATAAATAATGGTAGCTAAATCTTTGTAGCCTATTTTATCAGCAATTGGTTTGATGCTTGCAATTAATTCGGAAGTGCTTAAAGCGATTACTTCTTTCCAATGTTTTGCATTGGGTACATGTTCAAATGTAAAAATATCTTTCATGCTGGGAACCTTGTCTTTGAGACTAAGTACCTTCAGAAATAAATCTTCATCATTTACAAAGACATATTTCACTTGCGAATCATTCAGCACAAATTCTAATTCATTTACATTGATTGTTGGATACAGAGGTACTAATAATGCGCCGATTTGCTGTACCGCCAAATCCAGCATTACCCATTCAGGTCTATTCTTACTGATGATGGCAATTTTATCACGGCTTTCAGGTGTTAAATCTCCACAACTAACACCAAGACTTAATAATCCGGCACTCAGGTTGTTTACAGTTTCTTGCACAGTAGCAGTGCTATATTTTTTCCATTGTCCGGCTTCTTTTCCGGCAAGCATATCATCTTTTGGATTTTTTTCCAATTGATATTCTATACAATCAAATAGTCTTTTGGGTTCAGTCATGATGCAGTTATTTATGAGTGGTTATATCCCTGACAAATTACTGAAAAATAAATTATAAATAAAAAAGCACCGGGAAACCGATGCTTTACTAAAAATATTTTGCAATCAATATGCTTGATAATGTTGATTGGGTGGCATTTTGAAAATACGGCTATTTTGAAACTCTGTAAACTTTTTATATTCTTCAGGATGCTTTTTTGTCCATTCCTCATACGTTCCTAGATTTTCAACAGAACCAAATAACCATTGATTGTAAGCATCAAATAATCCGTCTTTGATTAATTGCTGCTGATAGTCGAATAATTTGTAAGGATATTTTCCTGCATAAGTATCAAACCAGTCTAAAATAAACTTTGTGCGTACGATAGTAAGGATTTCGGTATTCACTCCGTTTTTTACCAGATCAAATTGCTTGCCCATCGTCGTTAAAAATGCTTGAGCAAATTCATTTTTATTTTTTTCTTCTCCTTTAAAAATATCTGCATCGGCAAATAATTTTTCTTTATAGGATTTTAAAAGCAGTTCTCTCATTGCAGTGCCTCTTTCGCTTCTGCTTTCCATAACGGCAAATATTTCGCCATAGAGCAAACTCCATACTTTGTCTTTTGCGTAGAAATAATACATCGCTGCATTATAATAATTGCCGCCATAGCTTGGATCTACATCTATGCCTTTTTCCCAATAATTGATTGCTGCAAAGTCTTTCTTTTGCCAAAGTAATTCGCCATATTCACTATACAATGGGCCACTATTCGGAAATTTTTTCAAAGCCTTCTTGTACATTTTATCACAATCCTTTACCATCTCAATAGCCCTATATACATTGCCTGCTATCTGATACACTTGCACATCTGCATCATCTCTGTCCACCATCAGTTTTACTTCATCGAGTGCTTTTGTGTAGTCTTGCTTGAGGTAATAAGTCATTGCAAGATCTTTCAGTAATTCCAGATTCTTTTTATCAGCTTGCAAACCTCTGTTGAGTACGATGACTGCATTGTCAAAATCGCCGGATTGCATATATGTTCTGGCTGCTTTTTGGATTGCTTTGGTATCTTGAGGCTGAGCAATTACTGCAATGCAAAAAAACTGCAATAATATGATCGTCAATATTTTTTTCATGTGTTTGTTTTTAAGTTCACCGCCTTTGGCGGTAATATTTTTGTCACATGGAATGCTTCAATAATCATTCTGGCTGGTATGCATAATTTATGAGCATTTCATAATGCAATATTAAGTTATGATGACGCAGAAAAAAGTGCTTCGGTTGTAAAAATAACAAATATTTGCAGGGCTTATAATAAATGTGTGAGTAATCCATCTCTCAATTTAGGCTCAAACCAGGTACTTTTTGGAGGCATTACATTCCCGCTGTCTGCAATATCAAATAATTGAGCAATAGTAACAGGGTATAAACTAAAAGCCGCCTTCATTTCTCCGCTGTTTACTCTTTTTTCCAATTCACCCAAACCTCTAATTCCGCCTACAAAGTCAATGCGTTTATCGGTACGCTGATCTTTGATGTCTAAAATTTTATCCAAAACGTTGTTAGATAAAATGCTTATATCCAACACCCCAATTGGATCTTCGGTATAAGTTCCGGGTCTTGCAGTAAGTATGTACCATTGTTTTTCTAAATAAAGACCAAACTCATGCAGTTGTGCGGGCTTTACAGGTTCCGGACTAAGTGTGATGTAAAAATCTTCCTGCAATAATGCAAGAAGTTTTTCCGCATTTAAGCCATTCAAATCCTTTACCACTCTGTTGTAATCGAGGATGGCCAATTGGCTTTCAGGAAAAATGGTTGTAAGGAAATATTTTGCTTCTTCACTCTCGGGCAATTCCTTCGATACTTTCGCTGCCGATGCTGCACGATGATGGCCATCTGCTATATAAGTGCAGGGCACTTTAGTAGCAAACAGTTGAAGTATAGAGTTGATAATTATATCTCTGTCGATAATCCAGATACTGTGCTGTATGTTATCCAAAGCTGTAAATTCATAATCGGGTTTGTTTTTTGCTTTATAGCCATTAATAATGGCGTTGATTTCCATTACATCACGATAAGCAAGGAATACATTTCCGGTTTGCGCCTTAATAGTACGCATGTGGTCAATACGATCTTTTTCTTTTTCCGGACGGGTAAATTCATGCTTCTTGATAATGCCTTTATTATAATCATCAACAGATGAAGCGCATACCAAACCGGTCTGACTTCTTCCATTCATTACCAATTGATAGATATACAAACAAGGTTTTTGTTCCTGTATAAGTGTGCCGTTTTGAATTAATTGCGCTAGATTTTCTTTTGCTTTGTCATACACCTGCTGGCTGTGAATGTCTATGCCCTCCGGAAGATCGATTTCTGATTTGGTGACATGTAAAAATGATTTTGGATTTCCTTCCGCTTCTTTTTTTGCTTCACTACTGTTTAATACATCATAAGGTCTGGATGCTACTTGTGCAGCAAATTCAGGGTTAGGTCTTAATGCAGAAAATGGTTTAATGATTGCCATAACAAATTAAAAATTAATATCTGATAGATTTGGTTTATCCGTGTTTCGTTGCAAAGTGTTTCATTAAATTGGTAAATGCTTTTACGCTTTCAATCGGTAGTGCATTGTACATTGATACTCTAAATCCGCCAACACTTCTATGTCCTTTCACGCCGATCATTCCTTCAGCGGTACATAAGTTCAAAAATTCTTTCTCCAGCTCCGGGTTTTCCATTACAAACACAGCATTCATTTTACTTCTGTCTATTTTTCTAATGGGGCATTTAAAAACAGGTAGGTTATCTATTGTGTCGTAAAATAGTTTTGCCTTTTCATTATTTTTTTGTTCTATCACCGAAACACCACCTTGTTTTTTCAGCCAACGTAATGTAAGCATAGCTACATATACGGCGAATACCGGCGGAGTATTCAACATACTCTCTTCTTTGATATGATTTTGATAATCTAAAATGGAAGGGATATTTCTGCTTACTTTTCCCAATATATTTTTATTGACTACAACGAGATTGACACCTGCTGCACCCATATTCTTTTGTGCACCGGCATAGATTAAATCAAAACGGTTGAAATCAAGGACACGACTTAATATATCACTGCTCATGTCGGCAACGAGCGGCACACCACAGTCATAAGGGATTGCATGCCATTGAGTGCCGGCAATTGTTTCGTTGGTTGTAATATGTAAATAGGCTGCAGTAGCCGAAACTTGCAACTCATCGGGTATTGAAGTGAAATTTTCCTCTTTAGATGAGCCGGATATTTCTACATGGCCAAATAGTTTCGCTTCTTTGATTGCTTTATTCGACCAGGTACCTGTTTCTGTATAAGATGCCAGCCCGTTTTCATTCAACAGATTCATTGGCAACTGCATAAACTGCGTGGTAGCGCCGCCATGTAAAAAAAGTACTTCGTGATTTGTGTCTAAGTTCATTAATTCTTTAACTAATGCTCTTGCTTCTTGCATCACCGGCTCGAACAATGGTGTGCGATGGCCTATTTCCAGAATGGATAAACCGGTATCATTGAAGTTTAATATTGCTTGACTTGCCTGTTCGAAAACTTCTTTGGGAAGTATGGAAGGCCCTGCATTGAAATTGTGTACCACAGAACTCGCTTTGTATTAAGAATGAAACAGCAAATGTACGAAATATAAAACCGATGAAGTTTTGGCGTTAAAATGGTTACCTATTAGTTTGTAATACCAGCCGGCGCTCTGCCTGAAGTAAAAAAATTAAATAGAATAATCGTTTTACTGTCATTGGTAGGCTTGTGCTTTTATCATATTCTGTTGAGTGTAGGCTCCTGTAGGCTTCCCCAAAACCAATCCTGCCTGCAAGGCACTTTTTGACCGCTTAAAAGCAAATGGAAAAACAGGAAAACAAGCATTAATAACAGTAATGAATAAGCTACTCAAACAGGTTTTTGCGGCAGTAAAAAACGGAACCATTTATCAACCCAATTACTGATCACAAAAACCATAAAATTTATTTGGTTTTATGCACAGTTCATGTTATGCGTTCGCTCTTTGTTTTGGTTCATTGGGTCAAATATCATCTGCTATCTTTAATTGTTGACTATTATCATTATCAGGGCTAATTACAGATAACACTTTTATTACTTCATAATCTGTTTTTTTGTCGTCAAAATTTGGATTATATGTATGCGTTGTTCTCAAAGTAACCATTAAAGCATCTTCTGGTTTAATAACTACTTGTCTATTATGAAAATCATCAAGCCATTTTTTGTCAAGCATTTTTGCATGTAAATTCTTTTTCCCTTGCAAAAAATCCCATTTGGGTTCTTCACTCAACATATCAATTTTTTTTATTTTCAAAATCTCTGTTGTTTCATTTACTATTGTTCTTTGTCCCAACTCTGATAATATTTTTGGTTTGTTAATATACACACCCTTTTGGATGAATGTATTACCAGCCTTTGACTTATATTCAAGCAATTCTTTTTCTTTCAAATTATTCGTTTCTTTTGCTAAATCATCTACTGCATTTAAGATAATATAATTATTTACTTGAGTAACGATTATTTGATATGTATTGCCAATTTCCTTTATTTCATCATTTACTTTATCTGTAATTTTTTGAATTTGTTCTTTGGATGTTATTTCTTTTTCATCCGCCAAAACCTTGATTAACCAATATTTCACTTTTACTAGAAAGTAACCAATAGTCTTTTTTAAATCAAGATTTTTTAATACTTCATCTGGAATAATTTTTAAAATTTGTAATAGCTTGGTTTTAATAGAACTAAATTCTATGTCTTCAAGACCATACTCGGAAATAAAGTTGTGTCCAACGTTTCGTACAATAGTTTTATCAAATTCGTTTAGGATTTCATAGAATTTTATTATCTGAGTAAATGCTTCAATAGCATTTTTATCTTCTGGAAATAGAAGATTGACTTCAAATAATAATTCGTTCTCTTGATTAGCCGCCATTTATTTCTACTTGTTAATAATTTTATGATTGCATAATTTATCTCGGCCCCATAAACTTATCACCGTTAAAATGTATCATGTGTTCGGGGAAATCAACAACCCATACTTCTGTTTCCCATGCTATGTTGGTTGAATGTTTTTTGAACTCCGAAAAATCTGGAAATGCTGAAACATAAACCTTGCCTGCTTTACAGTTTTTCAACATTTCTTCCAATTCAACAATTCGTTTTGGCGAAACAGGCCCATGTGATGTAACAGCTTCAATCAAATAAAGCCAATTCTTTTTTCTGTCATACAAAACAACGTCTGGTAATTTGCTGTGTTCAGTTATTGGAATACCTAACGTTTTTAATGCAGTTTTATCAACGTACAAATCTTTGTTGGCTGTGTCGCCTAAGTAAAGAACTTCACTACCTTTTGCAAAACGTGTAGCAAATTCATGAACTATTGCAGCTTGCACTTCGTTATGCTTTCCTGCTGAAAGTTTAAGTGTTTTTCCATTGCTTAATTTTACAGGAATTAAAGTTTGTTTTCGTTCTTTCAAATATTTCTTTGAAAGTTCGCCAACTTCTGATTTGAATTTTTTGGCTGCTTCTTTCCATGCTTTTGTGCCAAAAGCTCTAATTGCTTCCAATGCTTCATTTGTTACAGCATAATGGGCATTTGGACTATTTACAGGCAAACTTGGATTGTCGGGATTATAGTCTGCAATTCTTGCCTGAACAAACTGATGTAACACCTGCCTGCGAAAAGTTTCCCTTGTATTCGGTGCATATTCTTTTTTGTAAACATCTTTACAAAAAGCCATAATGCCTTTTGAAACTTTTAGGCTGCTTCTTGTCGCTTTGTTCCAACTATCTTTGGGCTTTATGCTACAAAGTGCCAATAATGTATAAGCTGAAATTTCGTTTTGTTGTGCAACGGGCAATCCTAACTCTTTCAGTATTTCTTTTGCGTCATCAATTTTGCTCATAAGCGAATATATGCTCTAAATCAAAGTAGTCGTTTATAACTTCATCAACTTTTGATTGTGAAAAATCATTTTGTAAAATTATTTGGTTGCCAATTTGTTTAATATCTTCCAAAGGTGGCAAAGGCATTTCTCTCAACTCTGTTGCACTTACATTAATGTTGCCGTTGAATGTTCTGAAATATGTGTCAAATAAATTGCTGTTTAATAAAGCTGATAAACCTAAAATTTCATTTCTTTCAAGATGCCCTTTTGGGCGATAAATATAATTCAAATGATTTTCCACGCCGATAAACTCTGTCTGTGAAATATCAACAAAATAGGGCGTTGCAACTAACCTGCTTTTATCATCTTTGGCACTAAAACGGCGTAAAAAAATATAATTCTTGTTTGGCAATAAAAGCGGCCTTGTTGCTTCACAAAGTTCAATGTATTGTGGTTTACTTCTTTTTGCAACAGGCCATTCAAACTGCATTTTTGCAGTATTGATAAGTTGATACAAGGGCACTAAAAAGATTGTTCCGTTTTTGTAGTGTTCATGTAAATACTGTGTTGCTCTGAATGAAACAACAGGCCCCGTTGAAATTTGAATGTCGTATTGATTTAGACTTCCTGTCCATGACTTGAATAGTTTAATAACCTTATCTTCTGTTTCATTTGTAGGAAGATGAACAATTTTTTCTTTTGAATTAAAGTCTATGAGTTCAGATGCTTTGTAAACTTTTTCTGTGTAGTGTTCAATATCTTTTATTCCATTGGAATGTGTTACAAGTATTGACGGAAAGTGTCCGTTTAATTTTTGCTTTTTCCCTTTTAATATCAGCGTTTCCTGTAAAACGTTATCTCTGTCAAATGTGTCAGTTCTTGAGCCAAACAAGTGTATTTGTTCAATTTCAATTTCTTGGAAAAATGCTTCACGAAAAGCCCTGAAATAATTACCAGAGGCAAAACTTCTTGGTGTGATGAAAATTAGTTCACCATTATTTTTTAAAAGCTTTGCAGCAACCATCATAAAGATTGAATAAATGTTTGGTTGTCCCCAAACTATGGACTTTGCAACGGTTGCCCTTTTATCTTCTTTTGGAATTTTAAAATAGGGTGGGTTGGCAATTACAATATCATAAATTGCATTTTTAGGCTCAAAAAAAAGTGTTGCTGATTGTTCAAAACATTCCTTGTTTTCAAGAACAAAATCGTTTGTGTCAGGTGTTACTTTGAATTTGATGTTACGTTTCTTTAACCATTTGCCCAAATAATCCAATGTAGCTTGTGTATATGGCAAAATATTTTTGTCAGTTTCATAAACAACAAGGTCAATTTCTTTTACTGTGTCGCTTTGTTGAACAATCGTTTCAATCAGAGAGCATGAAAGTATTGCTGTACCACAACCAGGGTCAAGTATTTTCAATTTGCTTTGTGCCTGTCTGGTCAGGTTTGCCATGAAATGGGCAATCTTTGTCGGTGTAAAAAACTGTCCGTTGTCTTTTTTGTGTTGTGTCGTAACAGTTTGAGCATAGGCTTGTCCAACCCTGTCTGCAAAGTGGCTGGGCAACTCATTTGTAAGTGGTTGTATGTCCATGTTCTGTGTCACGCCAACAAATTTAGTTAAAGTTGGGCTTTTTGAACAATTTTCCGAAATGATAGGTGTCCTGTTTGTGTCGGTTGTTGATAGGTTTTGTCTGTCCTGCCTCGTCCTGAAAAAAATTGACAGTTTTTGTTGATAAATCCTACGACAGGTTTACGGTTTGTTTATAGTCCTGCAATAGGTTTACTTTTTCATTAGCCGACGTTTGTGCTGTTTGTATAGTACAAAATATTTTTGTAGTTGTTGGGCAGTGCAGTTTTTGGTGAGCGGGTTGAATACATTTTAAAGAGCTTTTAATCTAAGTTAATACAATAGCTGCATATAGCGATTAAATTTTTCAAAAACAGACATGAGCCTCTGAGGATGTAAAAAAAATGATACTGAACTGCCATCTAACGAAACTCGATTTAACTCATTGCTGAAAGCAATGTGGATTCAATTCAGAAATTTGAGCAAAGCAAACTATGATTTTTTTTAAAATTAATTAAAGACTTATCACTTAATACTCCTTTATCCCTTTCATATTATTCATGTTCCCTACCTGCCATCTTTCCTTTCTTCCAAGCGTTATTCAGTGCTTCAAACTCTTTTTTGTCTTCTTCAGAAAATTCTTTATTGCTGAGTTGTTGAAGATTGGGTTGCCCTGCATTTACCCACGCCGTGTACCAAAAACATGCAATGGCATAAATGGCCTGTTTCATCCTCCGTTCTACCATTCCCTTGAGTAAGTCATTATATTTTTGGGTATAGGCAGATGAATATTGGCGAATAGTGAGTCCATTTCTATCTTCAAAAGAATATTTTTGATCTGAGGGAAAAACTTTGCTTAACTCTTTTTCATATTTTAAAACAGTGTCGGATGCAGCAGCACTTTCTAAGACTCGTTTCCAAATAAAATCCCCCGGTGTTTTTAAATACTCGGCTTTGCCAATGAAGAAATCCCAGTCTTTATCGGCCAATAATTCCGGCACACGACTTTCCCAAAAACCATGAATACCTTTTTGATCGCTGTGCTGTCCATTGTGATTGCTATTGGCATGCAATGGCACATGTGCATCTGCAATGTAATGGCCTAACTCTGCTGCATATTTTAAAATCTTAGCTTGATGTTTTTCTTTGAAAGCTGCAGTGAGTTTATACTGCATGATTTGTACCCACCATGGTACTATTCCGTAAGCTCTTAAAGTGTCTTCAGAATATTTTGCAACGGCATCTTCCCATTTTCTAGGCAATGAATCAAACGGATATTTTCCGTAATAATCAATATCGATATAATGTCTGGGACCTTCTTCAGGTATTGCATAGCGCCTCTTATCGGGGTCGGTAGCATGTTCAGAAATAAAATCAATATGGGGCTTGAACAAAACCATCATATCGGGTGGCAAAAGAAATACTGAATAGTAATTGATTCTTTTATGCGCAAAAAAACCCCAACTGAAAGTAGCAAGCGGTAAACATAGGAAGAAGAGTATATAAGTGTACTTTTTGTACATACTCAAACTTACAAAAAGTATATGATTGATGTGACGTTTGTGTTAGCTTAAAAACACTTTTGTGTCAGTGTATTGTAAATGAAACTTAATAAATCAACCTGATAGCACAATTGGAATTTAATTCTTTCCCTTCTCCTCATCATCCTCAGTATCCACTACACCGCCGGTTACAGCGTATTTCATCGCATCGCCACTACTTATTTTATCCAATTTTCTTACACGAGTGCGCGGCAATACATAGAGCTGCCCGGCCCATGCATAAGATTGTGGTATATAGATAGAAACCATTTCGGCGCCTAAATCAAATTTTTGTAATTCTTCATCAGTAATAAAACCCATCACCCAAACATTTTCGCCAAATGTGTTGGCTAATATAGGTGTGCTGAATTTTTTCTTTCCTCCTGCAAATGCTCCAAATAAATCACGAACGGAGGAATAAATATATTTTACACCGGGCGTCTTTTCTAACCATGAGTCAAATAAACTGTAGATTCTTGATTTGATAAATGTGGAACTGAGATAACCGATTATAATCAATGCTGCAATGATGATAATAAATCCTAATCCGTAATTCTTCACCTCATAGCGGATAATAACTCCTTGTGCATCTAAAACCGGCTCTCTGAATATGGGTATCCAGCTATCTACTGTAGAAATTATCCAATAGATAGAATATATAGTGATGGTAATGGGTGCCAGAATAAGTAAGCCCTGTAAAAAATAGCTTAAAACTTTTCTCCATTTGAAAGGCTGAAGCCCACTTTCTTTTTGTGTTTCCTTCTTCAAATTCAATCATTTAGGGCATAAAGTTAACTTAATAATGTTTTTTATTATTGAATGAGCGAGGTTAATAAAATAAAAAAATATGCAGGAAACTTGTGTAACAAAAATAGTTTCCTTAGTTTTGCGCTCCGATTTTGAAATAATGGAAGTCGATAATGAAATAAAAGCAAGGATACAAAGCAAGGCGGAAGACTTGTTTATGCGCTATGGTATTCGTTCAGTATCGATGGATGATATAGCCACACAATTAGGCATGTCCAAAAAAACACTCTATCAATATTTTGATGATAAAAACAAATTAGTAGATGTCATTGTGGACGCACAATTAAAAACAGGGGAATGTGAATGTGCTTTATCTTTTCAAAAATCAAGAGATGCTATAGAAGAAATATTTTTTACGATGGAACATATTGCACATCAATTCAGTAATATGAATCCCGTTGTTTTGTATGATTTGGAAAAATTTCATCCTACTTCTTTTGGAAAATTCATGAAACATAAAAATGAATTTCTTTATGAGGCAATTCGCAAAAATCTGGAACGTGGTAAAGTAGAAGGCTTGTATCGCCCCGAAGTGAATACAGATATTATTGCCCGCTTTCGATTAGAATCTATGATGGTTGCTTTTAATATTTCAGTTTTTCCTCCTACTACATATCATCTGATTCAAGTTACACAAGAAATATCGGATCATTATCTCTATGGCCTTGCAACACCTAAAGGGTATAAACTGATTTTAAAATATCATGAACAACGAAAAAAAACGAATCAATGAACTATAAAGTAAAATATGGATGGCTGCTTGGTACCTTATGTATTTTTTCAGTAGCAGTCCACGCACAAAAACCCGACAGTGTAATTATAAAGAAATATGAATTTTCTGTGCAGCAAGCAGTTGATTATGCATTGAAGAATAATGTAGCAATAAAAAATGCATTACTGCAAGTGAAAGTGCAAGAACAACAAAATGCTGAATTTACAGCTTCAGCTTATCCGCATATCAATGCCTCAATCGGAACAACCTATAATCCGGCGATTGCAACAACCGTGATACCTAATTTTATTTCTCCGGCTACTTACCAAGTGTTGATACAAGAAGGCGTGAAAGATGGAAACGGTAATCCGATTCAAATGCCCGGAAATTTTGGATACATACCTGCACAGTTCGGAACAAAGTTTAGCGCAAATGCCGGCATCAGCTTGCAGCAAATTCTTTTTGACGGACAAGTATTTGTTGGCTTGCAGGCCCGTGGTGCAGCAATAAAATTGTATGAAAAGAGTGCTGAAGTAACGCAAGAAATGATCAAAACCAATGTTCATAAAGTTTATTATCAACTATCCGTAAGTCAAACGCAGGTTGAAATGTTGAATAGCTTGATTTCGTTAACCGAAAAAAATCTACACGATACCCGCATTATTTATGAAAATGGATTCAGAGAAAAATTAGATGTGGATAAAGAAACAGTGCGATTGGCCAATCTGCAAACGGAGAAACAAAAGCTGCTTAACCAAATTTCAAATGGTTATTATGGGTTGAAACTTTTGATGGGAATGCGCATTGCTGATGAATTGATACTGACGGATAAAATTACGGATGAAAGCGTGAAGGATGCAATGTTGGAAACCGGCAATTATCAATATGAAGACCGAAAGGAATTTCAACAAGCATCAATTTCTAAACAGTTATTAGAATTTAATGTGCGCCGGTATAAACTTTCACAAATACCTTCCATCTCTCTATCGGCAGTATATGCAAAAAATGCACAACGTGATAAATGGAATTTTTTAGGAAGAGGCGATTGGTTTACCGTTTCCAATGTTAATTTGAATTTGAATATTCCCATTTTCAACGGAATGTTTACTCGTTCCAAAATTCAGGAAGCAAAAATTGAAGTACAAAAAATAAATAATCAGTTGGATGCACTCAAGCTTTCTATTGATAATGATGTAGTCGCTGCAAAAAACAATTATAAAAATGCAGTAGCCACTATGGACTATCAGAAAAAAAATATGGAACTGGCTGAAAAAGTGTATCAACAAACCAAAAAGAAATATGAAGTAGGTACGGGCAGTCAGATAGAAATAGTAGCTGCACAAACAGATTTGAAATCAGCACAAACCAATTACGTTTCTGCATTATATGATGCCATTATTGCCAAAGTAGATTATCTGAAAGCAACCGGAAAATTATAATTATCAACAATCAACAGTAAAAATATATTTATGAATAAGAAGATTAAAGCGCTAAGTACAATTGTTGTTTCTTCTTTGATTCTTTCTTCTTGCGGAGGAGGTGCAAAAGATAAAAACGCTCAATTAAAAGACCTGAATGTAAAATTAGAAAACCTGAAAGTAAAGAAGAATAATATTGAAACAGATATCCGCAAAACGGAAGAGGAAATAAACAAGTTAGATCCTTCTAATGCAGCAAAAAATGCAAAGTTGGTAGCTGTTGCGCCTGTGTCAGTCGATTCGTCATTTGCACACTATATAGAATTGCAAGGCAAAATAAATACAGATGATGGCGTGGCTTATGTTGCACCAAAAGGGCAAGGTGGTTTAGTAAAAGCAGTGTTGGTGAAGCCCGGACAAAAAGTGGGCAAAGGTCAATTAGTAGCTAAGTTGGATGATGCAATTCCACGTCAGCAATTGGCTACTGCTCGTCAGCAAGTGGGCGTGATAAAAGCGCAAATGGATCTTGCTAAAACTACTTATGAACGCTATCAGAATTTGTGGAGTCAAAACATAGGTGCCGAAATGCAGGTGGTAAAAGCAAAAGCAGATTTCGAAGCGGCAACAGCGCAATATAATGCTGCACTATCCAATGTGGGTACTGCACAAGAAGCAGTAAATATGTCCAATGTGTATGCCGGAATCAGTGGAACAGTAGAGCAGGTAAATGTAAGACCCGGTGAATTTTTTACAGGTGTAAGTGCAGATAGAAAACCTCAGATTTTAATTGTCAATGATAATGCAAGTATGAAAGCGGAAGTGCCGGTACCGGATCGCTATGCAAAAGATGTGGTGAAAGGAGCTAAGGTGTTGATAGATGTTCCCGATTTGGACACTACGTTTAAAGCTTCCATAACAATGGTAGGCGCTTCTATAGATGCTACTACTCGCTCATTTATGGCCGAAGCTAAATTGGGTATCAATAAAAAATTAAAGCCAAACCTTACAGCAGTGATTCGTATTCAGGACAATTTATTAAAGAATGTAGTAGTAGTTCCGGTAAATCTTGTGCAGACGGATGAAGGCGGAAAGTTTGTTTATATAATGATAAAAGAAGGAGATAAACTGGTGGCACGTAAAAAGACCGTAACAGTTCAAGGGGAACCTTATAAAGGGCAGGTTGCTATTGCTTCAGGATTAAGCGGCAGCGATATGATTATTACTGATGGATATCAAACCGTTTATGATGGACAGCTTATAACCACAGCTGCGTCAAACTGATACTTAGAAACAATTGAAGACGAATAAAAACTTTTTCAGATGAAAGCTATAGAAGGAATATCAAAAAAATTTAAAGAGTTTAAACCAACGAGCTGGGCTATTGACAATCGCACAGCCATATACATTGTGGCTATTCTAATCACTTTGTATGGTTTTTTGAAGTTCAACAGTATGCCAAAGGAACAGTTCCCGGATATTGTGGTTCCTACAATTTCCGTTACAACTATTTATGCCGGTAACTCGCCAAAAGATATTGAAAACTTAGTAACACGCCCTATTGAAAAGCAATTGAAAGGCATCAGCGGAGCTAAAGTAAAAAAAATACAAAGTATTTCTCAGGCTGATTATAGTTTGATTATTGTGGAGTTTGATACAGATGTAAAAACAGAATTGGCTAAACAAAAAGTAGATGATGCAATAGATAAAGCTAAGTCAGATTTGCCGAATGATCTTACGAGTCAACCTACTTCAAAAGAGTTTGCTTTTAGTGAAATGCCTATCATGTTCGTAAATATCAGTGGCGATTTTGACGGCATTAAACTAAAAGAGTATGCCGATAAAATGCAGGATAAAATCGAGGAACTGAGTGAAGTAACCAGAGCAGAAATAGTCGGTGCGCCCGAAAGAGAAATTCAGATTAATGCAGATCCTTATAAAATGGCTGCTGCAAGAATCAGCTTTATGGATATCGAGAATGCTGTATCCAGAGAGAACAGAGATATTACCGGCGGCTTGATTGAAGTAGGGAATATGAAGCGTACACTCAAGGTAAAAGGACAGTTTAAGAGTATTGCAGATATGCAAAACATTATTGTGCGTAGCAGTGCGCAAGGGGCTGCTGTTTATCTGCGTGATATTGCTGAATTAAAAGATACCATCAAAGAAAAAGACAGCTATGCCCGACTGAATGGAAAAAATGTTGTCACACTTAATATTATAAAACGATCGGGCGAAAACCTTATTCAATGTGCCGACAATGTAAAAGCCGTTGTAAAAAGTATGCAAGAGAAGGAAGAGCTGCCTTCAAACTTGAGAGTAGATTTTACCGGCGATCAAAGCAAACAAACAAAAACTTCTTTTAGTGAATTGATCAATACTATCATCATCGGTTTCACATTGGTATTAATCATTCTTATGTTTTTTATGGGTGTTACTAATGCATTTTTTGTTGCATTGAGTGTGCCACTAAGTGTGTTTGTAGCATTTTTATTTTTGCCAATGGGCAATTCAATCGTAGGCTCTGACATAACCCTTAATTTTATTGTTCTATTTGGATTATTGTTTGGTTTGGGTATTATCGTAGATGATGCAATTGTGGTCATTGAAAATACACACCGAATTTACAATAACGGCCGTGTACCCATTGTACGAAGTGCTAAAGAAGCAGCAGGTGAAATTTTTATTCCGGTATTGGCCGGTACAGCTACTACGCTGGCTCCGTTTTTCCCGTTATTATTTTGGAAAGGATTGATTGGTAAGTTTATGATTTATCTACCGACCATTCTTATTCTCACATTAGCGGCATCATTGATTGTTGCTTTTATATTCAATCCGGTATTTGCGGTTAGCTTTATGAAACCCGAAGGCAAAGAATATGAAAAACCAAAGAATGCAGTATTCAGAAATAAATGGTTCATTGTATTTATTGTTGCCGGAGTATTGCTGCATCTTGTAGGTTTAAGTGGTGTTGCAAATTTCTCTCTATTGATGTCGATCCTGATGATCTTCAATGCTTATGTGCTGAATGATGTGATTCACAGTTTTCAGAAGAGAATTTTGCCGGGATTAATGGAGAAATATGAGCAACTGCTGCGTTGGATATTAGTAGGGAAGCGACCGATGTATGCTTTTATTTCGCTATTCGGATTGTTTATCATCGCTGCCGGATTATTGTTTGCAAGTGTAAAAGCCGGAAGAACAAAGTCAACATTCTTTCCGAGTGGTGATCCAAACTTCGTTTATGTATATTTAAAACTACCGGTTGGTACAGATGTAAAATATACGGATAGCATCACCAGTGTTTTGGAGAAAAGAGTAGAGAAGGTTTTGGAAAAAGAAAAACCCGGCACACCAGGAAGTATTGTAGAAAGTATCATTACCAATGTAGCTGTAAGTGCCAATAATCCGAGAGATCAAAACAGAAGCACACAATCTAATCTGGGTCGTATTCAAGTTTCGTTTGTTGAATTTGAAAAAAGACATGGTAAAAGAACGCAGACCTACATGGATGAAATAAGGAAAGTGGTGCAAGGCATTCCGGGCACAAGCGTGGAAGTGGCTAAAGAAGATAGTGGCCCGCCCACCGACCCTCCGGTAAATATTGAAGTACAGGGTGATGATTTTGAAAGTATTGCAGCCGTATCTCGACAGTTGTATAATTTTTTAGATACAAATAGAATTGATGGTATTGAAAATCTGCAATCTGATGTGGATTTGAATAACCCTGAAATCACTGTAAACGTTGATCGAGAAAAAGCAATGTTTGAAGGATTGAGTACAGGACAAATAGGAATGGAAATACGTACAGCTATTTTTGGAAAAGAAATCAGTAAGATTAAAGATGGTGAAGATGAATATAAAATTCAATTGCGCTACAATGATTTAATAAAAAACAATGTTACTGATTTGATGAACCTGCGTATTACGTTTATGGATATGAATTCAATGCAGGTGAAATCTATACCACTCAGCTCTATTGCTTCGATAGATTATACAAGTACTACCGGCGGAGTAAAGCGCAAAAATGTAAAGAGAACAATTCAGTTGCAAAGTAATGTGTTGGATCCAACCATGGTTGGCCCGATTAATAAGAGCCTGCAGTTTAAAATAGATGAGTTTAAAAACAAGGTGCAAATTCCTTCCGATGTTTCTATTCACTTAAGTGGCCAAAGTGAGCAGGAAAAAGAAACACAAGGGTTTTTAGGAACTGCTTTTGCTATTGCCATTGGTTTGATATTTCTAATTCTGGTATTGCAGTTTAACTCAATGAGCAAACCTTTTATTGTAATTACTGAAATTTTCTTTTCTATCATCGGAGTTTTATTAGGTTATGCTTTTACAGGAATGACTATCGCCACAATAATGTTATTAGTAGGTATTGTTGGTCTTGCAGGTATTGTAATTAAGAATGGTATTTTGATTATTGAATTTATTGATGAATTGCGTGGACGAGGAATGCGCACTCGTGAAGCTGCAATACAAGCAGGAAAAATTAGGATCATCCCTGTATTACTTACTGCAGTAGCAACGATTTTGGGGCTATTACCTTTGGCCGTTGGTTTTAATATTGATTTCGCCGGATTGTTTACACATCTGCGACCAAATATTTTCTTCGGTGGCGACAGTGTTGTGTTCTGGGGACCACTTAGCTGGACAATCATATTCGGATTAATCTTTTCATTCTTCCTAACACTGATAATGGTACCTAGTATGTATTTGATAGCGGAACGAATAAAAAGACCAATGGAACGTTTTTATGGCACTAAGTTTATTGCTTTATTAGGATTTTTGGGTCCGTTATTTTTTATTTTTACAGGAATTATGTTCTTGGTGAAAAAGTTGCAAGGAAAAAAAGTATGGTTGGGAGCACAGCCAAAGCAGCAAAACAAAGAATAGTGATGTCATATATACGCAACATACCGTTGCAATAGTTGGTTTTGGTGAAATACAAGAGCGTCCGTCATTTGACGGATGCTTTTTTTATGGAGGTTTTATAAAGCAGACATCTTCTCCGCCACACCGCCAAAAAATGCTTGCAGTTTCTCAAACATATCTTTGAAGATTGGGATAATAGCGCCAAGGCTATCAATTACTTTCGGTCCCCAAGGTTGAACGAATGAGTATGTGGCCGATTCTTTTATTGTATTGGGTTGAAGCCATTTCATTTGCTCTGTGTAGAACAGCAGCACGCTAAATATTAATGTATAAATAATCGTATAGAATAAAATTCCGCCTAACTTATTGGCCCAACCCATCAAAACGGTTTCTACGGCTTTTTCAAGTGCTTTAGCACCCAATCGAACCAACAACACAATTAATATAAAAACTAAAATAAAGGAAATAAACGGCAGCCATTCAGGAGACACATTAACGGATTTTCCGATGTATCCTGCAACCACAACAGAAAGTTTCATCGCTGCAGCAAGGCCAATAATGATTGCCAAAAGGGAGAAAATGCCAACGATTAAACCACGCTGCCAGCCATGCCAGAGGGCAAATAGAAGAGCAATGGCATAAAAAATGTCTATCAGCATCAGGTGGTTTATAGATAAACGATGATGTCAGCGATTTATTTCTTTAACTATTTTATTAAACGCTTATCCTTTGGCCAACAACTCTTTCACCAGATTAGAAATGGTTTTTCCATCTGCCTTGCCCGCAAGTTCTTTAGTTGCTGCACCCATCACCTTGCCCATATCTGCAGGTGAGGAGGCTCCGGTTGCCGCAATTATTTTTTCTAACACCACTTTTATCTCATCCGGGCTCATTTGCTTAGGTAAAAATTTTTCAATTACTTCCAATTCTTCTTCTTCTTTCTTCGCTAGGTCTTCGCGGTTTTGTTGTTTAAATATCTCCAAAGAATCTTTTCGCTGCTTGGCCATTTTCTGAAGTAGTTTTATTTCATCCTCTTCTTTTAATTCGCCGGTGCTTCCTTCAGATGTTTTGGCTAATAAAATAGCCGCTTTAATAGCACGCAAACTACGAAGTGCTACTTCATTCTTTGCAAGCATTGCAACTTTAAGATCAGTCATTATTTTCTGCTCCAGTGACATAGATAAAAATTTTATAAGTCAATGATTGGTGAAATAAGTTTTAGTCGGCTTTGTTGTCTTTTAATTGTTTCGCTCTGAATTTTTCATAAAAATCTACAGCATATTGTTTCATCTCTTCTGCATCTTCGCTGTATTGTGTAGCACGGCCATAGGTATCGGCCATAGTCATCAACGTCTGATAAAAAAAGTCGGCCATTTCATCCACCATCATATCTTTTGTCCAAAGATCAATCCTTAATGCTGCTTTATCTGCACCATCCCAAAAGGAAAGCATCATCGCTTTTGCCTTTTGCGGATTTTCTGAAGTTGATTCAGTTGCAGTCCAATTAATAGTGCTCGGCACTCTGCCCTCATCCATTCCTACTTCTATCGTAATTGTAGATTTGCTCATAAAAAATATTGAACGACAAAGATAAATAAAATGATTTAGGCGTTTGTTATTGATTAGGTCATAAAATCATCATTTCATTTCAAGCTTTAATGCTTTTTAATATGGACGTCCAAAGAAGATCTGCTGTTTTATCCCAATTGTATTCTTTCTTTATAATATTCCCTTTTTCAATTAATTGTTTGCGTAGTGATTCATCTTTATAGAGCAGCATCATTTGCTCGGCAATATCATTGTAGTCGGTTGGATTGGCGTATAGTGCGGCATCTTTATAAATTTCCTGCATCGCTGTTCCGGACGAAGTAATGACAGGCACTTCGCATTTCAAGGCTTCCAAAGGCGGCACACCGAATCCTTCAAATAAAGAAGGATAAACCATCGCATAAGCGCCGCCCATTAGTTTTGAAAGTGTTTCTTCGTCTGTATATCCTGCGAGGATCACATCATTGCGGTATTTATAACTTTTTAAACTTTCGCTGAATGATTTATATTTCCATGCAAGTCTTCCGGCGAGTACCAATTTCATTTTACTGTTCAATCTTTTTTTGAAAACAGAAAATGCTTTGAGCAAATTCATCAAATTTTTACGAGGGTGAATAGACCCTATGTACATAAAATATTCCTTTCCATCCGTATATTGATCTTTAATGTTTTGTTTTTGAATTTCAGTTAATGGGTGAAAAATGTCTTTGGCAGCACTATAAACAATATCAATACGAGATGAATCTATTTTATATTGCTCAGCGATATCTCTTTTAGAAAATGCCGATACTGTAGCAAGACTGTTTGCTTTTTTAAGAAAAAGCGGAGTATATTTTTTATAAAATCTTAAATGCGATTGCTGAATAAAATCAGGATAATGCAGAAAAGCTAAATCGTGAACCATTAAGCATTGTGGCACTTTGGTTCGCAATGAACAAAATCCGTCACAACTTACAAACACATCAGCATTATACTTTTTTAATATAGAAGGGATTTTAAAATCATACCACATTTTCCAAAGTAAAGGATGCCTCGCCATTGGACTAACAACGATGGGTGTTACATTTTTGGCAAATACAAAAGAAGTATCAAAAGGACGATCAAATAGAAAAAGAAACTGGTGCTCGGGATGATTGACCACAATTCTACGAAACGTTTCCTGTATAAAATATCCGTAACCTTCTAAATAATCTTTTAATAAAAACCTGGTGTTGACTGCGATAATCATTGCAGCAAAGGTATTGGCTGCTCGTAATAATTCCTTGTATAAAATACAATATGGATGCTGCAATGTTGAAATAAACGTTATGATATCTACTGCTATTATTTACGATTGTTTTCATCTACTGTACCAATTAATTTTATACCAGAAAACAAAAGGTCTATAAAAATTTTTTAGCATTTCCGGAATTTGCTGCGTGATTAGGTTTTTTTGGTATAGTATTTGCCAATAAATACTGCCTAAAAAGTAGAGAGTATAAGGCAGATGATCAATGAAGCATTAAGTTTTTAATAAAATGTTTTTAACGAGTATAGAATATCCAATATTGTTATTTTAAACGACCTCTTAGGTGGAAGAGGATGGTGGCTTGTAAAAGGGGCCTTGGTTCGGGGCCCCTTTATTTTTTGAAAAATATTCAGAATTAAACTCATTTTTCTACATTTGTTCCTTTAAACCGATGCGGTTTCTAAAATAGACCGGATAAAATCTTTCAAATTTTGATTCGCTTCGGTAATGACTTGCTTCCGAATTTATATATTACTATTTTAAAACTGCTGACTTTAGCAGTATATAATCTTTATGGAATACAATACAACTCGTAACCACCTCACGATGCTTGAATATGGTCGTCATGTGCAAAAAATGGTTGAATACACCCTTACTATTGAAGACCCCGAACGCAGACAAAAGAATGTGCAGGCGATTATAGAACTGATGGGATTTCTAAACCCACATTTAAAAAATGTAGAAGACTTTAGGCACAAGTTGTGGGATCATTTATTTTTAATTTCAGACTTCAAATTAGAGGTAAAATCGCCTTATCCGATACCTACCCGTGAGACTTTAAAAGCAAAACCAAATAAACTGCCTTACCCTAAGCGGCATCCAAGGTTTTCGCATCTTGGAAAAAATCTTGAATCTGTTATTAATAAAGCATTGCAAGAAGAGAACCCCGATAAAAGATTGGGATTTGCCAATGTTGTGGCTTATTATATGAAGTTGGCCTATAATAATTGGCATAAAGAAATAGTACACGATGATGCAATTCAGAGTGAGTTGTCATCTATTACCGAAGGTCAATTAACTTTTACCAATACACCATTTGTAAAAGCATTTCGCCCACAACATGAGCTACGCAATGGCGGTGGTCATGGTCATGGAAGAGGGGGTAAGTTTCAACACAGAAATGGTGGACGAAACGATCGCCGAGATAATCGCGGTGGCGGAAATTTTAAGAAGAAGAGATTTTAATTTACGAAAAATTAATACGTTTACAGGTTGACCGATCAATCAGGTCAGCCTGTTTTCTTTTACAATAGATTTTACTTTGTACTTACTTTGCAGTTGTAAAATGGTCTCTTGAATTTTTTAAAGTATTCAAAAAAAGAAATTCAAAATAATATGCATTCATTTGAAGTTATTGGTGGAAAAAAATTATCCGGAACTATTATTCCGCAAGGAGCAAAAAATGAAGCATTGCAAATCATCAGTGCCGTGTTATTGACACCGGAGAAAGTGACCTTGTATAATGTGCCCGACATCATTGACGTAAACCTTTTGATAGAACTTTTGGGAGAGATGAATGTAAAAGTGCAACGCGTGCAAAATAGTGTGTACACTTTTCAGGCAGATGATGTGAATGTTGATTATTTGCACAGCGAAGCTTATAAAAAGAAAAGCGGACGGCTTCGCGGTTCAGTAATGCTTGCAGGGCCCATGCTTGGGCGCTTTAAAAAAGCATTTATTCCAAAACCCGGTGGAGATAAAATAGGACGGAGAAGATTGGACACACATATTTTAGGTTTTGAACAGTTAGGTGCTTCATTTATTTATCATGATGATGGCTTCTTTCATTTGAATGCGCCGGAGCTCAAAGGAGCCAATCTATTATTAGATGAGCCATCAGTAACCGGCACTGCCAATATCGTAATGGCTGCTGTGATGGCCAGAGGCGTTACCACAATTTATAATGCAGCTTGTGAACCCTACATCCAACAGCTGTGTAAGATGTTGACAAGTATGGGTGCTAAAATATCCGGAATCGGTAGTAATAAATTAATCATTGAAGGAGTAGATTATCTTGGTGGCGCTACCCATACAATGCTACCCGATATGATTGAAGTGGGTTCATTTATTGGCTTAGCTGCAATGACGCAAAGTGATATCACCATAAAAGGAGCAGGTATAGAACATCTGGGTATCATACCCGAGAAATTTAAGCAGTTGGGCATACAGATGAATTTCTTCGGAGATGATATTCATATACCAGCACAGGAAACGTATGAGATTCAAACCTTTTTGGATGGTTCTGTAATGACGATCTACGACCATCCTTGGCCCGGATTCACGCCTGACTTGCTAAGCATCGTATTGGTAACAGCTATACAAGCAAAAGGCTCGGTGCTGATACATCAAAAAATGTTTGAAAGCAGATTATTTTTTGTGGACAAGCTTATTGATATGGGCGCAAGAATTGTACTCTGTGATCCGCATCGTGCAGTAGTGATTGGTCTTGAAAAAACACAAATGCTGCGCGGTATTACTATGAGCTCGCCCGATATTCGGGCAGGTGTAGCGCTATTAATTGCCGCTTTGAGTGCAGAAGGGAAAAGTATTATTCAAAATATAGAACAGATAGACAGAGGATATCAAAATATAGATGGCCGATTGAGAAGTATTGGAGCAGCTATAACAAGAGTAAATGGTTGATTTCAATTAATATTTGAAAAAAACTTTAATAAATAGTTTGTCCAATTATCATATTTCTGAAGCGATAGCTCTATTTATTGATATAAATGAATTATTTTAGCCGAGATTTTATTAGCCAACAAGCCTAATATCAATCCATGAACTACGAAATAAAACAACAAGATAAGTTTAAATATATTGAAGAAGGAAATGGAGCAACCTTAATGTTACTACACGGATTATTTGGTGCATTAAGCAATTTCAAAGACCTGATTGAATATTTCAGACAACATTATAAAGTAGTGGTGCCTATGCTGCCACTACTCGAAATGGATATACTGCATACATCTGTAGGCGGCTTAGCCAAATATGTACACAAATTCATTGAAGCAAGAAACTATAATGATGTTCATCTTTTAGGAAATTCTTTGGGCGGACATATCGGATTGGTGCATACACTCAAGCATCCGGAACGTATAAAGTCTTTGATACTTACCGGAAGTTCCGGTTTGTTTGAAAACGGAATGGGCGACAGCTATCCAAAGCGTGGTGATTATGAATATATCAAGAAAAAGACGGAACTAACCTTTTACGATCCCAAAACCGCTACAAAAGAATTGGTAGATGAAGTTTTTGCCATTACCAATAATCGGATGAAAGCAATAAAAATAATTGCTTTGGCCAAAAGCGCAATACGAAATAATTTAGGCCAAGAATTAAATCAAATCAAACAACCTACTTTATTGATTTGGGGTAATAATGATATCATTACTCCGCCATTTGTTGCACAAGAGTTTCATAAACTTATTACCAATAGCGAACTTCATTTTATTGACCACTGTGGTCATGCACCAATGATGGAAGTGCCGAATGAGTTTAATGCAATTTTACATCAGTTCTTGAAAAAAATGAGTGAGCCTGCAACAATTAGCTGATGCTTTTTGTCTTACAAATGTCCATTCCTTTCTTTAGAATAAAAGTTTACAATGCCACTATCTATATTAACCCGTGATCTAATTACAAATAATATTCCTTTTCTTCGATTAGAAGACAAAGTATATTCGGCATTGGAGCTAATGAATGAAAATAATGTTACACATCTTCCGATTATAAATGGAGAAAAATTCATTGGACTGATTAGTGAAGAAGATCTTTTGCAAGCAGAGAATGATCATACTACACTTTCGGAAATGGAGCAATCATTTGCCAACATATCTGTAAAAGAAAATGCACATTTTTTAAAAGCAGTACAAATAGCAGCAGAAGCCGGAGTAACGGTAGTGCCAGTCGTCAATGATGAAAATGATTTATTAGGTACAGTTACTTACAATGAATTATTGAAACACTCATCCGGTTTTATGAACCTGGGCGAGCCGGGTGGACTGATTGTATTAGAAATAGAAAGCAATCAATATTCATTTAACGAACTGAATAGAATCGTTGAGAATAACGATGCACGCATTACACAATTAAATACTACCAATGATGCACATACAGGAATCATGCTGGTAACTATTAAAATAAACAAACCCGAGATATCTGATATTATTGCCAGCTTTCAACGACATGAGTATAACGTAAAATATTTCTTCGGCGAAGAATCTTATACCAATGAACTGAAAAGTAACTACGATAATCTGATGAGTTATTTGAAGGTTTAATGTCGCGTTATTTTTTACTCAATCTATATTAGCATTCATATCATTTTTGCCCTACTTAGTTGAATATTTAGTCCGGTTTAGCAAAACAGATTATTTTTGCAATGCTTATTTTTTACAGATAATCAAAAATATGAAAGCAGCAGTTTATAGTAGGATAATGGTGGAAGAGCAACGTGAAGATCTACAAACTTTTTTTGACGAATTAGGTCATCAAAAAATTGCCCCTGTAATTTTTAAAGATTTTTTTGAAGTTATAAAACATGTTATTCATTTGCCTGCCGATACTGCAACTTTTGCAAGTGCAGAAGACCTGAATGAAGAAGTAGAGTTTATCGTTAGCCTCGGCGGAGATGGTACTTTGTTGGATACAACCACTTTGGTGCGCAATAAAGATATTGCCATCATGGGGATTAATTTTGGAAGAATGGGCTTTCTGGCAAGTATCGGAAGAGATGAACTCCGTGTAGCTGTAAAAGCAATGGTACAAAGAACATATATCGTAGATAAAAGATCATTGCTTCATTTAGATTCTAGTTTGCCAACGTTTGGGCACATACCTTATGCACTCAACGATTTTTGTATTCATAAACGCGATGTGGCTTCAATGATAAAAATACACACTTACCTGAATGGCGAATTTTTAAATACTTATTGGGCAGATGGATTAATAGTGGCAACACCAACAGGGTCGACAGGCTATTCATTGAGTTGTAATGGGCCTATTGTATTTCCCGATTCCTCCAGCTTTATCATTACGCCGGTAGCTCCACACAATTTGAATGTGCGGCCGATTGTAGTACCGGATAGTACCATTATTTCATTTGAAATAGAAAGCCGTGCAGATCAGATTATTTGTGCTTTGGATTCGAGAAGACAATTAGTGAGTAAAGATGTGCAGCTTGCAGTAAGGCGAGAGGAGTTTGATGTTCAGTTAGTACGGCTGAGCGAAAATAATTTTTTACAAACCCTCAGAAATAAATTGACTTGGGGGCTGGACAAACGGAATTAATCGGTTGAAAATACAAGAAATTCTTATTTTTATCGTTTCAAATAGTCTCAACCTCATTTTTATTATGATGAAGAAAATTTTAGCGGCTTTCGTGGTGTTGGCTCTTTCTTTTGGTTCTAAACTATCAGCTCAAGAATCTATAGTTCAAGAAGGGGAATTTGGTTTTGGTATAGGTGCTGCACATTATTTTGGTGATTTGAATACTCGTGCACATTTAAACAGACCTAAAATTGCGGCAACTGCATTTTTTAGAAAAAATTTTGGCAATTACATTGCTGGAAGAATCGGAGCTACTTATGCCCGTTTGGGATATTCTGATAAATACAATACACAAAATCAGTATATGTATTTGCGCAACCTGAGCTTCAATACCAATGTATGGGAAGTGTCATTGCAAGGCGATTTTAATTTCTTTCGGTTTATGCCCGGAGAGCCGGCTTATAGTTTTACACCTTATATGACGTTAGGATTAGGAGTATTCAGTTATGATCCTTACGCATATCTGAAGGGACAAAAAGTTTATTTACGTCCATTAGGCACCGAAGGCCAGGGCAGTGCAATGTATAAAGACCGTAAAAAATATGGTTCAATGGCAATGTCAATTCCTTTTGGGGGTGGTTTTAAATATGCACTCAATAGTAAAGTAAATATCGGTTTTGAAGTTTTATACCGCTTTACTACTACCGATTATTTAGATGACGTAAGTAAAACCTATGTAGATCCTTCAGTTTTCCCTCCCAACCCGGACGGAAGCCCTTCCGATGCATTTTTATTACACGACCGCTCTTACGAACTCGGCGATCCTATTGGTACTCCGGGAAGAGCAAGAGGAATGAGTCGGCAAAAAGATCATTTTGTAACAGCGATGTTCCATCTTACTTTTAACTTACAATCTTATAAATGTCCGCCAACAAAATAGTTTTTGTTGATACTTGCTATATTTTTCTAATTGCAATGAAATAGCATCGTTATTAAATAATGAACGATAATTTTCAGCAATCATAATATCTTTACGCATCTATGTCAGAATTGGTGGAAAAAATTGATAAACAGAAACTACCAAAGCATATTGCTGTCATTATGGATGGCAATGGCCGTTGGGCAAAAGAAAAAGGCGAAGACCGCTTGTATGGACATTATCACGGAGTGGATAGCGTTCGTAATATAGTGGAAGGTTGTGCTGAACTTGGTATTGAATACCTTACGCTGTATGCTTTTAGTACAGAAAACTGGGACAGGCCGGAGTATGAAGTGGAAGGGCTGATGGAATTACTGGTAAGTACAATACGAAAAGAAGTAGAAGGACTGAATAAAAACAATATTCGGTTGCACGTAATCGGCAATATGGAAATGATGCCCGAGTATGCAAGGGGTGAATTGCAGGAAGCATTGGATATTACTAAAAATAATATCGGTCTAAATCTGGTCATGGCATTGAGTTATAGCGGCCGTTGGGAATTACTCAATGCGGTACAAAAAATTGCATCAGAAGTAAAACAAAACAAACTTTCTGTAGAAGAAATTAATGAACAAACATTGCAAAACCATTTGTGTACTGCAAATATTCCGGATCCTGAATTGATGATACGAACCAGTGGCGAATTTAGAATCAGCAACTTTTTACTCTATCAGCTGGCTTATACCGAACTTTACTTCACTGAAGTGCGCTGGCCGGATTTTCGCAAAAAAAATCTTTACGAGGCTATTTTGGACTATCAAAACAGAGAAAGAAGGTTTGGGAAAACCAGTGAACAAATAACTAATTGATATTCAGTTTGTTATAGTTTTAAATTTTAATACTCAAGACTTCAAGTCATTATTTTGCAATGCTTAATTCATATAGTTTTCTATAGATTGGGAAAATCAGTATTTTCTTTAACAAACACTTCAAATTTTTACCGTTATTTTGCCGCCTCAATTCCGGTAATAGGCATCTAAAAACAATTCCTGCCGGAGGAGATTTTACTGTCGAAATAGAATATTGCTCTATGCAAAGAACCTTACTAAAGCTCACTGTTGTTTTCTTGATGTCTGTTGCATCAACCGGCATTTATGCACAACAGGCTGATACAACACATCCAACTTCATTGGATCCCAAACTTTTAGAATATCGTAATGCACGCATCCCAAAAGAATATTCCATTGCAGGAATACACATTACCGGGATTAAATATTTAGACACATCAATTGTTTCTTCTATTTCCGGTTTATTGCCCGGCGATAAGTTTATGCACCCTGGTGAAGATATTTTTGCAAAAGCAATTACTGCCTTATGGAAGCAAAAACTTTTTTCAAACATCGAAGTATTTGTTACAAAGGTGCAAGACAACAAAGTTTGGATAGAGCTAAATGTACAAGAACGACCACGATTGGGTAATTTTAAATTTTACGGTATCACTAAGTCTGAGCAAGAAGATATTATGGCTAAGGTGAACCTTACCAAACAAACCATTGTTACAGAAAATACCCTTCGGGAAACAACAGAAAGAATTTCAAAATTCTTCAGAGATAAAGGCTATCTGAATGTAAATGTAAACATCAAAGAAAAGAAAGATACCACCTTTTCTAACTCGATTGCTTTAAATATCTACGTTACTAAAGGTCAAAAAGTTCGAATCAATCAAATTTCATTTTTTGGGAATGATAATGTAGATGGCTGGCGATTAAAAAAACAGTTGAAAGGAACAAAAGAAGTCAGTCATATTACATTGTATCCAGATAAACGCTTGAAGCCAAGCCCGTTTGGAACAGAGAAAAAATATGATTTCAAACAATATGTCGATGATTGGGGATTCTTGACGCTTAATAAGACACAAAGAATTTTAGATCCGTGGTTCCGATTTAAACTCAGTGGTAGTAAATTAGATCCTAAAAAATTTGAAGAGGATAGAGAAAAGGTATTGAGCTATTACAATTCGCTCGGTTATCGTGATGCACAGATTTTAGATACGGCAATGACTACCACAGAAAAAGGTAATTTGGATATTGATATTAAAGTAGAAGAAGGCAGAAAATATTATTTTGGCAATATTACTTGGAAAGGAAATTCAAAATATTCAGATTCATTATTAACTGCATGGTTAAGTATCAATAAAGGAGATATTTACAATCTAAGTATTCTTAATAAAAAACTTGGAAAAGAAGCAAATCAAGAAGGCGGTGACATTACCAGTCAATATATGGATGATGGTTATTTATTTTTCCGTGTAGAACCTGTAGAAACTGCTGTATATAATGATACGATTGACTATGAAATAAGAATAACAGAAGGACCACAAGCAAGAATCAAGAATGTAACGATTGCAGGAAATGATAAAACTAAAGACCATGTTATTCGTCGTGAGTTAAGAACTGTGCCCGGCGATTTGTTTAGTCGTTCAGAAATTACACGTTCCATTCGTGAGTTAACCAACCTCAATTATTTTAATCAGGAAAAAATAGATCCGGGAGTAGTGCCGAATGCTGATGATGGTACTGTTGATATTAACTGGAAATTAGAAGAGAAATCGTCTGACCAGCTGGAGCTATCGGCAGGCTGGGGTGGAGGCATCGGTCTTACCGGAACATTGGGCGTTACGTTTAATAATTTCTCCATAAAAAATATTTGGAAAAAATCCGCTTGGGATCCACTTCCTATGGGAGATGGACAAAAGCTGAGTATGCGTGTACAATCGAGTGGTAAAGCTTATCAGTCTTATAGCTTTTCATTTACAGAGCCTTGGTTGGGTGGCAAGAAAAGAAACTCACTTTCTTTTTCATTAAACAAGAGTAGCTATAAAAATGGCCGCTATGATCCTGTTACCGGCAAATATGAATTTGATGCTAGTACTTCCTTGAACACATTTGGTGCAGGGGTTTCTTTGGGCAAGCAATTAAAATGGCCGGATGACTATTTTAGCTTAGTTTATTCGTTGAATTATACACAGTATAAGAGAAAGAACTACAATATTTTTCCGGGTGCTGCTCCTACCGGAAACTCAAATAATTTTAGTTTTAGCGTTGCATTACAGCGTTCATCTGTATTCAATCCTATTTATCCTACCAGTGGTTCAAATATTTCAGCAAGTGTACAGCTAACACCGCCTTATTCTTTAATCAAACCAAGTCTTGTAAACTCTGCCGATCCTTATAAAAATCCTGAATATCATAAATGGAAGTTCAAAGCAGAATGGTATGTGCCGGTGGGCAAAGCATTGGGCGCTGAGAAAAATAGACAGTTTGTAATTAAGATGGCAGCGAAATATGGGTTTATGGGTCGCTACAATAACAAATTAGACTTTTCACCTTTTGAGCGTTTTCAAGTGGGTGATGCAGGCCTTACCAACAACTTTGGTTTGTTGGGTTATGATATAGTAGCGCATAGAGGCTATCCGATTTATCAATCATCCGATCCTACGCTGAACCCTGATGTACAGAGTCAGGCAAGTCAGTTCTTTACTATTTTCAATAAATATACATTGGAAGGCAGATTCCCTGTAGTGACCAATCCGGGCAGCACGATATATGCACTCACCTTCTTTGAAGCGGCAAACGGCTGGTATAATTATAAAGATTATAACCCATTCAGATTACGTCGCAGCGTGGGTGTAGGTATGCGTTTTTATTTACCAATGTTTGGTTTGCTTGGATTTGATTATGGTATAGGATTAGATCGTTTAACACCCGGACAAAGCGGACTCAAAGGTGCATCTCGCTTTACATTTATGTTAGGCTATGAACCCGATTAATAAATTTGGCTAACCACTTAAAACTGTTCAACATGAAAAAAATATTTCTTTTAGCAGCATTACTCGGATGGGCAACTATTGGTTTCTCACAGAAGTATGCCATTGTGGACACCCGTTATATCTTGGATAAAATGCCGGATTATAAGTTGGCACAACATCGTTTGGATAGCATCGCAGCAGGTTGGCAAAAAGACATTGATGGCAAGCAGGCAGATTTGGACAATATGTATAAGACTTATGATGCAGAGCAGGTAATGCTGAGTGATGATTTGAAGAAAAAGAGAGAAGACCAGTTGTTCAATAAAGAAAAAGATCTTCGTGATTTGCAACGCAAACGTTTTGGATTTGAAGGCGATTTATTCAAAAAAAGACAGGAATTGGTAAAGCCGGTTCAGGATAAAGTATATAATGCCATTCAAAAATTAGCTACCAGCAGAGGATATGATTTTGTATTGGACAAAAGTGAAGGGATTACCATTATCTTTGCCGACCCAAAATTGGATAAGAGTGAAGATGTTTTAAGAGAATTGAATATTAGATAATTTTTTCTTTTGTTAAAAGATATAAAACAGACAACCAAATATTTATAAACATAATCTATAACAACAATAAAACCCAAACGGGATTCAATAGAAAGAAAAAAAAACAGCACATGAAAAAATTACACTTATTTATTTTAGCACTTGGTCTTATTGCAACAACAGGCGCATCTGCTCAAACAAAAATTGCTTACATCCGTATTGATGATATCGTAAGCGTAATGCCTGAATTGGCTCCTGAAAAAATCAACATGGACACTATTGGCCATAAGTTTATTCAGGATTCTATAATGCCTTCTATTCAGTACAAGCAAGAGCAGTATAATCAAAAAGTAAAAGACTATTCTGACAGTACAAAGAAAGTTTCTGATCAGATTAAAAAATTAATGCTGAAAGAAATTCAGGACTTGCAAGAAGAATTGAGCGGTGTAGATGAATATTTACAACAAGTACAACACTCAAAGCAACAAGAATATCTTCGCCCTTACTATGCTAAAGCTAAAAAAGCTATAGAGCAAGTAGCCAAAGAAAAAGGTTATACTTATGTGATGAATACAGATGTGTTTTTGGTGGCACCTGAAACAGATGATATTTCTTTTCCGGTATTAACGAAGTTGGGTATCAAAATTCCACAACAAGAAAAACCTGCAGCACCGGCAAAACCGGCAGGAAAGAACTAAGAGTATAAAAATATTTTATACAAAATCCCGCTTTGTAATTACATAGCGGGATTTTTGTTTAGAGTACTTAGAAAAATAAATTTGGAAAATTGGGGGGGGGGTAGTTTTAGACTCTAAAACTATTTTTATGAGAAAAAAATTTTTAATTACAACCGGAATTTTTTCGATGATTGTTTTATTATTTTTAGCTTGTACTAGAAATAATGATTATTCACAAAGAAATGATGTTAAGAATCCAAAAACGGGGAATGAGATTGTACTTGCAGATCAGGGGCTAATGGATGATGGTGGTGATGGAGAAATTGGAGATGATGGAGGTGGTTACCCTTGTAGTTGTAGCGATCATGGTGGGACAGTGTATGCGCAAATAACATGGTATTTAGCAACATGCCGTAGTGGATGTACAAGAGGGATTGGATTTAGGTGTGGTAGAGAGGGGTATCTTATGTGTGGTGATGGTTCAATAATTGTTTGCATCAGAGGGGCTAATTGCCCAAATCAAAATAGAACAATTGACTCCACACGCATAATGACTGCTGAGTATAAAATCTATGATAATAAAACATTAAAATTTATCTTTAAGAAACCAATACCAAAAGAAGAAAAAGATAGTCCTAATGGAAATGTATTCGAAGTTGAATCGGAAGAGATTGTGAATTTCCCCAAAATATTAAAGATAAATGGGGAAAAGTATATTGGTGTTAAGATGATTCCAGGAAATTACTTGATTGATTATTCAGATGGTGAATTTGGAAGTGTTGTTTTTAATGTGGATTATGTAAAGAAATAATAACTGCCATTTCTTTTAAAAATCTATAATACTAATGGTGTAATTAAATTTTGAAAGATTAAATTACATACTATAGAATTTGGTCTAAAAAATATGAATCATGAGATTATATTATTTTCTACTCATTCTGCTGCTGCCATTTGCAAGTTGCTCTTTAGTAGCTCGAAAAGTAAGAGGCATAAAGAAATTACAAATAGAAAATGAGCAAAGTATAATGAGGTGGATGAAGGCTAAAGGATTAAATACTGCAAATGTACTATCTGTAACACCTGAGAAATTTTATGAATATGCAACAGGAATATTTGCCGGAAAACCATTGCTGTTTGAAAGAAACTCAGGAAGATTTTTAGCTATTGGATTTATTAACGGGAGTTACTGCCCTAAAGAAGTAGATAAGTCCT